>JACKJW010000001.1 GCA_020637755.1 Brucellaceae bacterium
GTGCGGCGTCTGTCTTTATCGTGCTCATGGCCTGTCCATCCGGAACGGGAGTGTCCGGCTGCGGACATACTAGCAGCCGCCCGGCTTGTCGAGGGAGGGCGGCGCGCCCACACGCTCCAGCGTGCGCGAAACACCCTGCGGCGCCAGCACCGGCACAAAGACTCGGCGCGAGGCGCGCTGGGCAACGGGACGGCCCTGATAGAGCCGCTTCTGCGCCTCCACCACGATCACCCCTGAAAAGATCGGCCAGAATCTCCGTCCGGCCCGCTCCAGCGCCGTGGCAAGGCGCAACGCAAAGCGCTTGCGCACCGGCGGAAAGAACAGCGCATCGGCGTAATCGCCCGGCGTGAAGTTGGACTCGCGCAGCAGCGTTGTCAGCTGCGTACGCGAGAACGGACGGCCCGTTCCGAAAGGCGTGTGCTCGAACCGCGCCCAGACGCCGCGCCGGTTGGGCACCACGAGCACCAGCCGTCCGCCCGGCGCCAAAACCCGCCAGGCTTCATTGAGGGTCTCGCGCGGATTTTCCGAATGCTCCAGCAGATGCACCATCAGCAGCCGGTCAATGGCGCTGTCGGGCAGCGGCAGTTCCTCATCAAAGACCAGCGCCGTGGCCGACGGGCCTTCCGGGGGCCAGTTCACCGCGCCCTGCCCGGCCGGCATGAAGGCAAAGCTGCGTTCCGTATCGCGCGAGAACCGGTCCAGCCAGGGCAGTGCATAGCCAAGACCCACCAGCCGCTCATCGGCGAGCGGCGCCCACAGCGCGGTGAGCGCGCGCGCGATGGAACGCTCCGCCAGCCGCCCGAGCGTGGAGGAATAAAAGGCGCGGAGATCGACAATATCGGCATGCATGGCGGCGACGGTAGCACGCCACCCCTTAACATCAAGCAACATGGCACCCGGCATGGATGACATTGCGCCGCCGCCTGCCTATCCTGCGCAAGAGAACAGCAGGAGACGAAGATGAGCTTTGAGGTCGAACAATTCATGTGCCGCTCCGACAATTTCGGCGTGCTGGTGCATGATCCCGAAACCGGCGAAACGGCCAGCATCGACGCCCCGGAGGAAGGCCCGATCCTCGACGCGCTGAAGCGGCGCGGCTGGCGGCTGACCCACATCCTGACAACCCATCACCATGGCGACCATGTCGAGGCCAACCTTGCCCTGAAACAGGCCTTCGGTTGCACCATCATCGGGCCGAAGGACGAGGCACAGCGCATCCCCGGCATCGATCGCGCGGTCGGCGACGGCGACAGTTTCCAATTCGGCGGCCAGACCGTCACCGTCATCGGTACGCCAGGCCATACGGCAGGCCACGTCTCCTATTACCTGCCCGGCGAAAACCTCGCCTTCACCGCCGACACGCTGTTTGCCATGGGCTGTGGCCGCCTGTTCGAGCGCGGCCCCGAGGTCATGATCGAATCGCTCAGGAAGCTCGCCGCCCTGCCGCCCGAAACCGTGATCCATTGCGGCCACGAATACACGCTTGCCAATGCCCGCTTCGCCGTGACCGTAGACCCGGACAACGCCAGGCTGGCCGCGCGTCTCAAAGCGGTCGAGGCACTGCGCGCAGAAGGCAAGCCGACCTTGCCGACGACACTGGCACTGGAACTGGAAACCAATCCCTTCCTGCGCTGGGCCGACCCGTCCATCCGCCGCCATCTGGGAATGGAGACCGCGAGCGACACGGCCGTGCTGGCTGAAATCCGCAAGCGCAAGGACAATTTTTGACCATGCATGCCACGCTGACGCCGCAGATCATCCGCGAAGCGCTCGCCATGCAGCGCCATCCCGAGGGTGGCTGGTACGTCGAGACGTTCCGGGATGCAGCAGGCGGCGCGCGCGGCCACTCCACCGCCATCTACTACCTGCTGGAACGGGGCGAACGCTCCCACTGGCACCGCGTGCTCGACGCTGCGGAGATCTGGCATCACTATGCGGGTGATCCGCTTGAACTCTCGCTGTCCGCCGATGGCAGATCGGTCACGCGCCATGTGCTCGGCACGAGCCTTGCAACGGGCGAGCGCCCGCAGATCGTGGTGCCCGCCGGTCACTGGCAGGCAGCTTGCAGCCTGGGCAACTGGACGCTGGTTGGCTGCACGGTCGCGCCCGGTTTCCTGTTCGAGACCTTCGAGATGGCTCCGCCCGGCTGGGAGCCGGAAGAAAGTTAGACCAGCGCCAGCAGAAGCATCACCTGCGCCGCAAAATAGCTGACCCACACGAAGATGGCAGCCGGGCGATGGCGCGGATCATCGGCTTCCATCAGGAAGCGCCCCGCCGCCAGCACCGAATCCGATGCCATGAAGGCAATGGCCCCCAGCACGGCCAGCACCGGCTGGAAAAAGGCCGCCGTTGCCGCCATGGCAAAAATCGCCGCCATGTAGAGGGCGACGGGCAGCTTCATGTCCGGGGGTAGCACCGGCATCAGGCGGATGGCCATGAAGACGGCAAAAAGCCCGGCCAGCGCCGCGACGGCCGCCGCCATCGGCCCGGTGAGCAAGGCAACCGGCAGCGCACTGGCCGCCTGCGTATCATGGGTGAGGAACAGCGCGACATAGGTCAGATGCGCCAGCAGAAACGCGGCCAGCCCGCCCAGGAAAGCTTTTGGCCCGTCATGGGCAAGGCAGAAATCGCCAAGCGCCGAAAGCCCCAGCGCAGCAACCAGAAGCCAGGGACCCCCTGCATGAAAGGCAACCAGTGCCAGAAGCGCCGTCGACAGCGTCTTGGCAACCGTTCGCCGCCAGGACACCGGCGCTTCGAGCAGGAAAAGATAGACAAGCGCCGCGATGCCCGAGATCAGCAGCAGACCATTTTCAGTCGCGGTGACAGGTCCGGGGAAGGGAAGCATCACGCCCTTCCTCCCGTTTCAACGCCGTGGCGCCGCTTCAAGAGCATGGGGCCGGCGGCGAGCGCCGCCCCGCCGGTGATCAGCAGGCAGGCCACGAGGATGAACCAGCGTGGCTCGGCAAAACCCGCAGCAATCAGGATCAGCGTCGAGATCAGCGGCGCGGCATAGGAGGATGCGCCGAGCACCTGGATGTTGCCGCGCTTCACGCCGTGGTCCCACAGGTAAAAGGCCGCGCCCACCGGCATCAGGCCGAGGCCGAGCACGGCAAGCCATTGCCCTGTTCCTTGCGGCCACACGGTCTCCTCCAGCCACAGGTGGCATCCGAGCGAGAGCACGGCGGTTGCTGCGCAAAAGCCGGTCACCGCATCGGTCGCCACCGAGGCGAAGCGCCGCGACATCAGCGAATAGCCCGCCCACAGGAAGGCGCAGGTCAGTGCCATCGCGTAGCCGAAACCGTAGCGCGGATCGAAGTGGAAGCCGTCGCCGCGCGTGACGATCAGCGCCGTGCCGGCCAGCCCCATCAGCGTTCCCGCAATGTGGTGCGCACCGAGCCTCTCGCCCGGCAACAGGGCCGAGCCCGCGACGATGAACAGCGGCCAGAGATAGGCGATCAGGCTCGCTTCGACGGCGGGTGCATTTCTAAGCGCCGTGAAATAGAAGAAATGATAGCCGAACAGCCCGCCAATGCCGAGCAGAGCCGCCTTCCATGGCACGAGGAGATCGGTGACGGGCCTGCGGCGCGCAACCAGCGTGCCGATGCCCACCAGTGTGCCGATGAAAAAGGCCATGGCGGAAAGCTGAAAGGGCGGAACCTTGCCGGATGCATCTGTCAGCAGGGCCAGCAAGGCCCACATGACCACGGCAGCAAAACCGGCTAGCGTCGCGCGTCCCATCAGTCCCCCGGTCGCGGCATGCGCCGGGAACCGGGCAGTGCCTCATTTGGCCAGGGAGAACTTCGTCGCGGTAATGTCCAGCTGGCCGATATAGGTCGGTATCGAAGCTTTAAGCGGGCCGTAAACGCCTGTCGAGCCGTTCTCGGCAAAGGTGATGGAAATGCCCGAATTGGCCTTCAGGAACTCGATCGACTTCTGGCCCTTGCGGTAGCCCGCAATCGGCACGAAGCGGGCCGAACACGTCACCGCTTCGCCCTTGAAACCAGGCACCGCTGCGCTGGCCACACGCGGGTTGGACAGGTGCAGGTCAAGCCGCATCTTGCCGTCGAAGACGTGGAGCGTGCGGTCACACACCTTGCCGATGGACCCCGCCTTGACGATGGCCGCCGTCAGAGGATCGGCAACGGCGCGCATGTGGGCGGCCTCCACCGGCACATAGCTTTTGCGCATCTTCGGCTTGGGCGTGACATTGGCCGTCACCACATTGCCATTGGCAAAGACGAGCAACGCCTTCGATCTTTTCTCGCCCGAAACATAGGACAGCGAATAGGTCTTCGACTGCGCCCCATGATCGGTGAACGTGCCTTCCACACGGCTCTGGGCAACCGTCTTGTCAAAGATGCGGGCGATCCCGGCACTGCGCAAATGCCCGTCGACCCGATAGCTGTCACCGTCGATCACTGTCCTGAAGGAGGACTGGCCGAGCGGCAGGCCCATCATCGAGATGGAATAGTCGCTCAGGAAGGTCTTCGGCGCTTCCAGCGTCTGGCCGGAAACGGTTCCGGCGGCAAGCAGGCAGGCAGCAAGCGGAAGGGCGCTTTTCAGCATTGGCGGCAGGTCCTCTGGATCGTGGCTCCGGCTGCGCCGGACCCCATGTGACAGGATTGCGGCAATGCACTGAAAATCCGGCAAAGTTGTGAAGTGCAACGAGGCCGCCGCACGCGAACGCCGCGCCAAGCCTTGACCTGCCCGGCCTTTGCCATTAAGGAACCCCGGAAATTTCCCCACGAGGCAGCTCTGAGGAGAAGTCGCGGCTCTCGCGAACCGCGCCGGAAACCGATGGTCTGCAATCGAAAGACACGAACGAAAAGGTGATACCATGTCCCGAGCTTGCGAACTGACCGGCAAGGCCGTCATGACCGGCAACAATGTCAGCCACGCCAACAACAAGACCCGCCGCCGCTTCCTGCCCAATCTCGTCCAGGTGACGCTGATGTCGGAAGCCATGGGCCAGAGCTACCGCCTGCGCATTTCCGCCAACGCCCTGCGTTCGGTCGAGCATCGCGGTGGCCTCGATGCCTTCCTTTTGAAGGCCTCGTCCAACGACCTGTCGCAGCGCGCCCGCGTGCTGAAGAAGCAGATCGCCAAGAAGATCGCCGAGCAGGCTGCCTGACCGGCCCGAAGCACCTCGCTTCGAGACTGAAAAATCGCCGGGCGGGCTTTCGGGTCCGCCCTTCTGGTTCCATCACCCAGGATAAAAAAATGACGCAGATACGCGCCCTTTTGCCCTTTGTCGCCCTGATGGCCTTCATCGTGGCCATCTCCAACGTCCTCGTCCAGCATCCCTTCGGTTATTTCGGCCTTGGTGAAATCCTCACCTGGGGCGCCTTCACCTATCCGGTGGCCTTCCTTGTCAACGATCTGACGAACCGCCGCCTCGGCGTTGCCGCTGCCCGCAAGGTTGTGGTGGCCGGTTTCGTTCTGGCCGTCATCCTGTCGATTTGGCTTGCCACGCCACGCATCGCCATCGCCTCCGGCTCGGCCTTCCTCGTCGCCCAGATGCTCGATGCGACGGTGTTCAACAGCCTGCGCCGCGCTGCCTGGTGGCGCGCGCCCTTCATCTCCACGCTGATCGGATCGGCCATCGACACCGTGATCTTCTTCTCGCTGGCCTTTGCCGCGAAGTTCGCCTTCATCGACGGGCTGTTCGGCATGGAAGACGGCTCGTTGGCCTTCCCGGCAACGCTGTTAGGCTCGGATGTTCCGCTCTGGGTGTCACTGGCCTTCGGCGATTTTGCGGTCAAGATCGTGATCGGCCTTGCCATGCTGGTGCCCTACGGCGCCCTGCTATCGTCGCTGAAGCCGGTGGAACCGGCCGGGGCGGTCTGAGCAAAGAGTTCTTTTTGGATTCCGGGTCCTCGCCACAAGGGCGAGGATGACGAAGGCCGGACGGTCGGCGCCAATCGCCAACGTTTGTTTGGTTTGCCAGGAATCCACAGTGCAGATCGTCATCCTCGGGCTTGTCCCGGGGACCCGGAACACAAGACTTGATCTGCCGGACAATGAGGCGCGCGCCCTCACTCCTTGATCACAAACTCCAGATAGACATTGCGCTGGAGCAGCGAGTGGTTGTCGTCTGAAACGAGGGACAGGCGCAGCGAGCCGTCATCGGCGCGCCAGATGTCGGCGCCTTCCATGTTGTCGATCTGGTAGGTCATGCCGCCCGAAAACAGCACCGCGCCATCCACTACCGCTCCCTTGGTGATCGTGCCTCCAGGAATGCGGCGAAGCTGCATGCCCACACCCGTGCCGATGGAATAGCGCCGTTCCAGCAGGATGAGGTCGCCGCCCGGCAGGAAGGCGCAATCGGTGATGTCGAAAACACCCGACTTGACGACCGTGAAGATGCCGCGCCTGTTGCCCTCCAGCACCGCACCGAAAATGTTGCCCTTCTTGTCGAGGCTCTTTTCCGAAATGGCGACGCGCGCACCACCGAGCGGACCCTCGGCAGGCGAAGCGGTCAGGCACTCGAACCCGCGGTTGGCCCGCAGTTCATTGGCCGGGACGATGAAATCCACATTGCGCAGCGGCTTGCCGGGCATACCGTCCTCGCCAAGCGCATAGTCGGTCAGCCGGTGATAGCGCTCGAACCCGACGGTCACGCGCCCGTCGCCCAGCGCCAGTCCCTCGGCATCGGCCTCATATTTGTCGGTCAGTGGCAGCCCGTCTGCGCCCTCGATCTCGCGCATGCGCACGTGGGTCCAGCCGGTCGGATGCCCCGAAGCATCGCGCTCCACCTCACCGGTCAGCCAGAAGCCGGTATCCGTGACAGCGATGAAGCGCCGTCCCGCATCGCGGAAGCGGATGGCCGAGACAGCCCCGAAATGGCGCGTGTCGGCTGCCAGCTCCAGCCCGCCTGCAAAGCGCAGCGCACCGAAATCCGTCTGGTCGGACCCGATCAGGAAATGGCTGATCGCACCGGCCTGCATGGAAACGGAAAGGTCCTCGCCATGCGAGGGCACCGCCCAAAGGCCGAGCGCGGCACCCAGTGCCACGATGGCGGCGCGGCGCAGCGTCCGGCGCATCAGCCCCGCCTTCCCCGGCGCAGCGACGGCGCGCGCTTGCCCTCTTCCTCGAACAGGCTTGCAAGCTGGTCGGTCATCGCGCCCGCCAGTTCCTCGGCATCCACGATGGTGACCGCGCGGCGATAGTAGCGCGTCACGTCGTGACCGATGCCGATGGCCAGCAGTTCCACCGGCGAGCGCGTCTCGATCAGGTCGATCACGCCACGCAGGTGGCGTTCGAGATAGTTTCCGGGATTGACCGACAGCGTGGAATCGTCAACCGGCGCACCGTCAGAGATCATCATCAGGATCTTGCGTTGCTCGGGCCGCCCCAACAGGCGCTTGTGCGCCCAGATCAGCGCTTCGCCGTCGATGTTTTCCTTCAGCAGCCCCTCGCGCATCATCAAGCCAAGATTGTTGCGCGCCCGCCGCCAGGGCGAATCGGCCGACTTGTAGATGATATGGCGCAGGTCATTGAGGCGGCCAGGATTGGCCGGCTTGCCGTCCTTCAGCCACTTCTCGCGCGCCTGCCCGCCCTTCCACGCCCGCGTGGTGAAGCCGAGGATCTCCACCGACACGCCGCAGCGCTCCAGCGTGCGCGCCAGGATGTCGGCGCAGATGGCGGCAACCGTGATCGGCCGCCCGCGCATCGAACCGGAATTGTCGAGCACCAGCGTCACCACCGTGTCCCGGAAATTCGTGTCGCGCTCGCGCTTGAACGAGAGCGAGGCGAACGTGCCCTTCATCTCGTCAATCACCACGCGCGGCAGCCGCGCCGGGTCGAGATAGCCTTCCTCCAGATCAAAATCCCAGGAGCGGTTCTGCTGCGCCATCAGGCGGCGCTGGAGCCGGTTGGCAAGCCGCCCCACCACGCCCTGAAGGTTGGCGAGCTGCTTGTCGAGGAAGGCGCGCAGGCGCTCCAGTTCCTCCGCGTCGCAGAGTTCCTCCGCGCCCACCGTCTCGTCGAATTCGGTGGAGAAGACCTTGTAGTCCAGTTCGCCCGTCAACTCGGTGAACGGGTCCTCCTTGCGCCGCGCCTCGCCCGGCGTTTCGGCGTCTTCCTCATCTTCGGAGAAATCGTCGGCCGAGGCGTCCTCCGCCTCCATCTCGCCGGCATCCTGCTCGTCGGGAGAGCTTTCCTGATCCTCCGCCTTGGAGGGGTCAGCACCTTCCTGCTGGTCCGCGCCGTCCTCCGCCTCTTCCTGGGAGTCAGGCTGGTCCTGCTGGTCGCTCTCCTCGTCCTCTTCCTCTTCCGGCTCGTCGCGGTACTCGTCCGACATGTCCATGTTGACGAGCATCTGGCGGATGGCGCGGGCAAAGGCGTCCTGGTTTTCAAGCTTTTCGCCGAGCGCGGCAAGATCGCCACCGGCCTTGTCCTCGATCCAGCCGCGCCAGAGATTCACCATGTTGCGGGCCGACGGCGGCACCGGCTGGCCGGTGAGCTTCTCGCGCACCACCATGGCGACAGCTTCTTCGAGCGGCGCTTCCTCGCGGCTCGCCACCGCGCCGAAATTGGCGCGCGCATATTTGTCTTCCAGCATGGCGGAAATGTTGGAAGCCACACCGGTCATGCGGTTGGAGCCGATGGCCTCGCAGCGCGCCTGCTCCACGGCGTCATAGATGGCGCGCGCCTGCCGGCCGTCCGGCGCCATGCGCATGTGTACACGCCCGTCATGGCAGGCCTTGCGCAGCGCCATGGAATCGCCCGTACCGCGCGTCACCGCAACATCGGCCACCGTCGGCTTCTTGGGCAGTTCGGGAAGCCGCGCGGCATTGCCGGCCAGCGACGGCCGGTCCTTGGAAAAGGCAACCTCCATGTCCCCGTCACCGGCGAGCGCACGCACCGTGGCCGTGATCGAGCGCTTGAACGCCTCGCTCTCGGCCTGCTGCTGTTTGCGCGTGCGCTGGTTGTCGCCCGGTCCGGCCATGGCGCGGGCCTCAGCTCAGCGCGATGTTGGCGGCTGATTCCGGAAGGTCTTCGCCGAAGGAGCGCTGGTAGAACTCCGCCACGATGGGCCGCTCCAGCTCGTCACACTTGTTGAGGAAGGTGAGACGCAGCGCCATGCCCACATCCTTGAAGATGTCGGCGTTTTCCGCCCACGTGATGACCGTGCGCGGGCTCATAACGGTCGACAGGTCGCCATTGACGAAGGCCGCACGCGTCAACCCGGCAAGGCGGACCATGCGGTCCACGATGTCGCGGCCCTGGTCGTTGCGGTAGTGGTGCGCCTTGGCCAGCACGATTTCCACTTCCTTGTCATGCGGCAGGTAGTTGAGCGTGGTGACGATGGACCAGCGGTCCATCTGCGCCTGGTTGATCTGCTGCGTGCCATGGTAGAGGCCGGTCGTGTCGCCAAGGCCGATCGTGTTGGCGGTGGCAAACAGGCGGAAGGCCGGGTGCGGGCGGATCACGCGGCTCTGGTCGAGCAGCGTCAGGCGGCCGGCCGATTCCAGCACGCGCTGGATCACGAACATCACGTCCGGGCGGCCCGCATCATATTCGTCGAAGACAAGCGCCACATTGTGCTGGTAGGCCCAGGGCAAAATGCCGTCGCGGAACTCGGTGACCTGCTTGCCTTCCTTGATGACGATGGCGTCCTTGCCGACAAGGTCGATACGGCTGACATGGCTGTCAAGGTTGACGCGCACGCAGGGCCAGTTGAGCCGCGCGGCGACCTGCTCGATATGGGTCGACTTGCCCGTTCCGTGATAGCCCGACACCATGACGCGGCGGTTGTAGGCAAACCCGGCAAGGATGGCGAGCGTCGTCGCCTTGTCGAACAGGTAGTCCGGATCGAGATCGGGCACATTGTCGGCCCGTGCCGAGAAGGCGGGCACCACCATGTCCGATGAGAACCCGAACGTCTCCTTCACGGGAACGGTCGTGTCGGGAAGATTGGCGATGTCGCGGTCGACCATGTTCATCATGCCTCCATCGGCAGCCGGTCCAGGCTTGGGACCCCGGATAACCGCCGGTCGTGAAATGTTATTCCAGCGGCTTAGCAGAAACCCGCTTGCTTGAGCAATCGGTAAGCCTGGATCACGTTCCGGAAGCGCTCTTCCGATCCGCGGTCCCCGCCATTGGCATCCGGATGATGCAGCTTCACCAGTTCCTTGTAGCGCGCCTTGATGTCCTTGGCGGTCGCGCGCTGGTCCAGCCCCAGCGTCTCCAGTGCCTTGCTTTCCAACGGCTTGAGGCGGCGCTCGCGCACTGACGCCTCATTGCGGTTGGCTCCGTGCCCGAACAGGCCGTGCGCGTCACGCATGCGCGCCCGTGACGCAGCCGAGCCGGAGCGCATGTCAGACGATTCCCACACCTTGCCGTTGGTGCCCAGCTTCCAGGTCGGACGGTGGCCGGTCAGCGCCTCCTTCTGGTAGCGCGCGACATCGCTGTCCGACAGGCCGGAGAAATAGTTGTAGCCCTTGTTGTATTGCCGCACGTGATCGACGCAGAAATGGAAGTACTCGCCCTCCGCGTGGCGGCCGACCGGTGCGCGATGCGTGCCCTTTTCCGCGCAGCCATCCCATTGGCACAGCGGTGCCTGCGCCTTCGCCGCTGCCTGCGGGTCGGGCCGGATGCGAATCCGCTCGAAATATTTGGAATAGGGCTTCATGAGGCCGGAAGGATCCGTGTGTGGTCGTGTGAACGCCTGATTATGGGGTGTTCGCAACGCGATACAAGAATTGACATTCGATGTTTTTCCCCGTCACTGGTCCGTTTGAGGACCGCGGGGCCTGCTTCGCTCCGGCGCCCGTCGAGGAGACCCGCATGACCAGCGTTGAGGAAACGATCCGCCAGAAGCTGGAGGCGGCATTTGCACCGGAGAGCCTCGCCGTCATCAACGAGAGCCACCTGCATTCCGGCCACCTGCATCCGGGCGACCCGCACAATGAGCGCTTCAACCGCCATGGCGAGACCCATTTCCGGGTGCGGATCGAGGCCGATGCCTTCGCGCCGATGAGCCGCGTGGAGCGCCATCGCGCCGTCAATACGGTGCTGGCCGCCGAACTGGCAGGCCCGGTCCATGCGCTGGCCGTCGAGGCACGCGCTCCGGGTGAAGCCGCGCGCCGCTGAAGGCAGACGCCCGCCGTCACACATGGGCGGCGATGAAGCCCTCGATGGCTTTCGACACACCGCCCGCTCCCGGCGCAATGGCGCGGATGATGTCCCGGTGGCTGTACTGGCGCGACCCGTCATAGGTCTCCACGGAGGCCCCGGCTGAGCGCAGCTTTTCGATGAAGACGGCGGACATCGCCGGGTGATGCTTGACATCCGACCAGGTCACGAGCACCGGCGGGATGGCTGCCTTCCCGATGGCATTGGCCGGCGACAGCCGGTCCCACTGCTTCGCCTTCGGAAACGCGTTGCGGAACAGCAGCGGCATGCTCCCGTCATAAAAGCGGTTGAGCGCGGCAATGTCATAGGTGCCGACGTCATGGCAGATCAGCCCGGCGACGGGCCCTGCCCGGCCGTCGAGCACGGTCAGCGCGGCCAGATGCGCACCGGCCGAGTAGCCGAGCACGATCATCTTGGCAGGATCCCCTCCATAGCGCGCTATGTTGGAGCGTACCCAGTTGATCGCGGCGGCCACGTCCTTCGCCTGCCACGGCACTGAGGTCGACGGCAGCTTGCGGTAATCGACCGATACCAGGATCAGGCCGAGCCGGGCCGCGAAATCGGGAATGGAATAGACGTCGCCCCGGTTGCCAACGATCCAGCCGCCGCCATGCACATAGACGAGCACAGGACGCCCGGCGGAGCGGCCCGGAACATAGATGTCGAGTTCCGACGGGCCGTATTTCACAGTGACCGGCCTTGCTGCCGCCTGCGCCGGAGTGCCCTCGAACCCGAGCAAGCCGAGGCCGCCTGCCGCCAGCGCAGCGCCCGCGACAAATCCGCGTCTTGAAATGGTCATGGCATGCCCCCGTTGGATCGTGAGCCGCATCATTCAGCAAAATCCGGCCTCAATGCGGCAGAAGCACCGTCCCCGCAGTCCAGCCCGTCATGCCTTTGGAATATCCAGCGGACGGATGCGCAGCTTGGTGATGCGGTTCTTCTGCCGTTTGATAACGACAAAGCGCTTGCCGTGGAAAGTGAAGGCCTGCTTCTCCTCCGGGATGATCTGGGTCTCGTGGATGACAAGCCCCGCAATCGTCGTGGCCTCGTCATCCGGCAGGTCCCAGTCGAGCGCACGGTTGAGGTCGCGGATAGGCACCGAGCCGTCCACCACCACAGAACCGTCGGCTTCCTGCTTGACGCCCTGCATCTCCACATCGTGCTCGTCGGCAATCTCACCCACGATCTCTTCCAGGATGTCTTCGAGCGTGACGAGGCCTTCCAGCTCGCCATACTCGTCCACCACGATGGCGAAATGCGACTTGCGGCGCAGGAACGCATTGAGCTGGTCCTGAAGCGTCGTCGTATCGGGCACGAACCAGGGCTTGGCGGCGATCTTCATGATGTCGATCTTCGCGGGATCATTGTCCACGTCGTGCAGCGCGCGCAGCAGGTCCTTGGCATGGACCACGCCCACGATGTTGTCGCTCTCGCCCTTCCACACCGGCATGCGCGTATAGGGTGATTGCAGGATCTCGCGCACCACGGCCTCGGCCGGCTCGCCGCCGTTGACCATGCGCATGTTGGTGCGGTGGACCATGATGTCGGAGACTTCCAGTTCGGCCAGGTCGAGCAGCCCGCCGAGACGGTCGCGGTCGGCCTTCACGAAAGCGCCTTCCTTGTGCAGCACCTCCACGGTTCCGCGCAGCTCCTCATGGCCGGACAGCATCGACTGGTTGCGGTCGAACCGGATGCCGAACAGCCCCATCATTAGGCGCACGACGCCGTTGGCAATGCCGGAAAGCCCGCCGAACAGGAAGGTGACGGCGCGCGTGAAGGGCAGCACGGCCAGCGCGAAACGCTCCGGCTGCGACAGCGCCCAGGACTTCGGAAGAATTTCCGAGAAGATCACCAGCGTGACCGTCATGGCTATCGTGGCATAGACCACGCCGGCATCTCCGAACAGGTCGAGCAGCACGCTGGTCGCGAGCGCGGAAGCCAGGATGTTGACGAGGTTGTTGCCGATCAGCAGCGCGCCGATCAGCCGGTCCTTGCGCTCAAGCAGGCGGTCCACGATGCCCGCGCGCGGGTCGCCATTGGCTTCCAGCGTGTGCAGGCGGGCACGGGACGAACCGGTCATCCCGGTTTCGGTTCCTGAAAACAGGAACGAGAAAAAGACGCAGATGACGATGCCGATGGCAGAAAGCCAGAGATCGGTGGTCATGCAGGCAATTGCTCCTTCAGGAAGGCGAGAACCTCCGACGGCGGCACATCCTTGGCAATGTAGGATTGGCCGATGCCGCGCGTCAGGATGAAGGTCAGGCTTCCCCGGCTGACCTTCTTGTCCTGCGCAATATAGGTCAGAAGTTGCTCCGCGTCAGGCAGGCCACCTGGAACATGGTCAAGACGCCACGGCAGGCCGACGGCTCTCAGATGCGCTTCCACCCGCTCCGCATCATCAGGGCTGCACTGGTTCATCCGCGCGGAGAAACGGTGGGCCAGCGCCATGCCGATGGCGACACCCTCGCCATGCACCAGCCGCGCACCGTCATACTGCGTCGCCGCTTCAAGCGCGTGGCCGAATGTGTGGCCCAGGTTGAGAAGCGCCCGGTCACCTGTCTCGCGCTCGTCACGCGCCACCACATCGGCCTTCGACTGACAGGAGACGGCGATGGCGCGGGTGCGCTCGGGCCCGCCCGAGGCAAAGACCGCCCGCCAGTTCTTCTCCAGCCATTCAAAGAAATCCGGCCGGTCGATCAGTCCGTATTTCGCCACCTCCGCATAGCCCGCTCGGAATTCGCGTTCGGAAAGCGTGTCCAGAGCCCCGGTATCGGCCAGCACCAGTCGCGGCTGGTGGAAGACGCCGACGAGGTTCTTGCCATGGACGGAATTGATGCCGGTCTTGCCGCCGACCGAACTGTCCACCTGCGCCAGCAGTGAGGTCGGCATCTGGATGAACTGCATGCCGCGGCGGACCACGCCGGCCGCAAATCCGGTCAGGTCGCCGATCACACCGCCGCCGAGCGCGATCAGCGCGTCACCGCGCTCCAGCCGGTTGGCAAGCGCAAACTCCACCACCTCGTGAAACCGCTCGAAATTCTTGGTCTTTTCACCGGCCGGCAGCACCAGCGCGCAATGGCCGATGCCCGCTGCATCGAGCGAGGCCTCCAGCGCGGCAAGATGACAGGCGGCAACATTCTCGTCCGTCACGATGGCAACGCGGCTCTTCGGCAGGCGTGCCGCGATCTCCGCCCCCGCCCCGGCCACCAGCCCTTCGCCGATCAGGATATCATAGGCCCGCTCGCCGAGCCCCACCGTCACCGTTTCATGGCTTTGTGTGTCCACTGTCATGCCGCTCATTGGGTTTCCACTCCGTCGCTGGACATTGCGAGGTGGGCGGCGATCGCCTTCACCACCGCGCGCGCCATGTCATCCTTGCTGACATCACGCGAGACGACCGTCACATCCGCCTTGGCATAGATCGGGTAGCGCACCTCGATCAGCTTTTCCATCACCGCGCGTGGATCGGCCGTCTTGAGCAGGGGCCGGTCCTGCTTGCGCGACACGCGCGCCATCAGCAGGTCGAGATCGGCCTTCAGCCAGACCGAAACGCCGCGCGCCGCCACGGCTTCGCGGGTGAGCGGGTTCATGAAGGCGCCGCCACCGGTGGAAACCACCTGAGGCCCCTCTTCCAGCAGGCGCTGCACGACACGGCATTCCAGCGAGCGGAACTCGGGCTCGCCATAGGCCTCGAACAGCTCCGGGATCGTCATGCGTGACACGTTTTCGATCTCGTGGTCGCTGTCGATGAAGGGCAGGCCCGCCATTTGCGCCACCTTGCGGCCAACGGCTGTCTTGCCCGCGCCCATCAGCCCGACAAAGACGATCGACCGGTCGCCCAGAAGCCTGCCCAGAGAGGCTGCCGCCTGTGTCACGCTGTCGCTCATCACCCTCTGTCCCCGGCACGGGTCTGCAAACCCGGCAATCTGGCGCGTATCGACATGAAAACAGCCGCAAGGTCAAGCACCAGCGCCGCGGCAAGCCGCCGTGGCGCAGCTTGCAAAGCCGGGCGCGGCGTCCCATAAGGGGGTAAGGGGCCGAACCGAACCGATAGCAAGCCGGGACAATGCCGACACTTTTCCGCTTCGTAGTGACCCTGGGCATTCTCGCGGGCATCGCCTATGGATCGATGTTTGCGCTCGCCACCTTCGTCAAGCCCAACAAGGGGGAGATGACGGTGCGCATCCCGCCCGAACGCCTCAATCCGCAGCGCGACTGATGGCCCGCCATGGCGCGCAGCTCCGGCATCGAGATTGAATCCTTCCTTGAGATGATGGCTGCCGAACGCGGTGCCGCCACCAACACGCTGGATGCCTACCGCCGCGACCTGGAAGACGCCGATGCCGAACTGGCCGGACGGTTGGCCGGCGCAACGCCCGATGACGTCCGCGCCGTGCTCGAAGGCCTTGCCGCGCGCGGCTTTGCACCCTCTTCGCAGGCGCGCCGCCTGTCCTCATTGCGACAGTTCTTCCGCTTTCTCTACGCCGAGGGGCGGCGACCGGACGACCCGGCCTCCACACTCGACAGCCCGAAGAAGGACCGCTCGCTGCCAAAAATCCTGTCGGTCGCCGATGTCGGCCGCCTGCTCGATCTTGCCGCTTCCGAGGCCCGTGAACCGGGCGCGCCAGCAGGTACGCTCCGCATGCATGCGCTGATCGAGACGCTCTATGCCACGGGCCTGCGCGTTTCGGAACTGGTCGCGCTTCCGGTTTCGGTCGCAAGGCGCGACGACCGGTTCTTCATGGTGCGCGGCAAGGGCGGCAAGGACCGCATGGTGCCGCTGTCGCCCAAGGCGCGCGAAGCCATGGGCATCTGGCTGAAAAGCCGCGATGCCGATCCGAAGCTCGCCTCCACGCCGTGGCTCTTTCCGTCACCCGCTTCAGGCACGGGTTATCTCCCCCGGCAGGTCTTTGCGCGCGACCTCAAGGCGCTCGCCGCGCGCGCGGGATTGCGCGCGGGTGCCATCTCGCCGCATGTGTTGCGGCACGCCTTTGCCAGCCACCTGCTGCAAAACGGCGCCGACCTGCGCTCGGTGCAGCAATTGCTGGGCCATGCCGACATTTCCACGACACAGATTTATACCCATGTGCTGCAGGAAAGGCTGATGTCATTTGTGTCCGAGCACCATCCGCTTGCCGACTGACGCCATCACCGCTATGTGAGGGGCGCATTTTGGGATCGTGACGGCAGCCTGCGCCTCCCCGACCGGGTGGCTTGGTGTGGCGCCGGGAAAGAGCACATGTACAACTATCTGGATTTCGAAAAGCCCGTCGCCGACCTCGAAGGCAAGATCCTCGAACTCAAGGCCATGATGGAAAGCGGCGAGGCGGTGGATGTGGGCGAAGAGATCAAGCGCCTCGAGATCCGCTCCCGCGATGCGCTGAAGGAAGCCTACAAGGCGCTGACCCCCTGGCAGAAGGCTCAAGTCGCCCGCCATCCCGACCGCCCCCATTGCAAGGACTACATCGGCCAGCTCTTCACCGAATTCACGCCGCTTGCCGGCGACCGCAATTTCGCCGAGGACCATGCCGTGATTGGCGGCCTTGCCCGCTTCAACGGCCGTGCCGTCTGCGTGATCGGCCAGGAAAAGGGTTCCGACACCCAATCGCGCCTGAAGCACAATTTCGGCATGGCCCGGCCGGAGGGCTACCGCAAGGCCGTGCGCCTGATGGACATGGCCGAGCGCTTCTCGCTGCCGGTCATCACGCTGGTTGATACCGCCGGTGCCTATCCCGGTATTGGCGCGGAAGAACGCGGCCAGGCCGAGGCCATCGCCCGCTCCACCGAAAAATGCCTGTCGCTCTCCGTGCCGCTGATCTCGCTGGTCATCGGCGAAGGAGGCTCCGGCGGCGCCATTGCCGTTGCCACTGCCAACCGCGTCTTCATGCTGGAACATTCCATCTATTCGGTGATTTCGCCGGAAGGTGCAGCCTCGATCCTGTGGCACGATTCCACCCGCGCCAAGGACGCCGCGACCGGCATGAGGATCACCGCGCAGGACCTGCTGGCGCTCAAGATCATCGATGGCATCATTGCCGAGCCTGCCGGCGGCGCACACCGCCACGCCGAAGCCGTGATCGCGGCGGCGGGCGACCAGATCGCCTCGGCGCTCGCCGGTCTCGACGGCACGAACGCCGACCTGCGCACCCAGCGCCGCGAAAAATTCCTCGCCATCGGCCGCAGCCTCTGAGCCGCCGCCTGCCACAAAATCGCCAAGCCCGTGACGCAATGACGCTTGTGTGATCGGGCCCTTTCGCGCTTGCGGTAAGCCATTGTCAATGGTTAACGGTTTACCGTGGCAGGAACGGCTGGCACCCGCAATCACGCGAGAGCGCCCCGGATTGGTTTGCTGAACGATGAAATACCGCTTTCTCACAGGGCTTCTGATGGCCGGCATGCTGGCGCTTGCCGGGTGCAACGATGCGCTGGAAAGCGCGGCCAAGGCCGAGCGCCCGCTGCCCGAAAAGCTTGTGCGCGTCATGAAGGCCAAGGGCATGTCCAAGTCTTCGCCCATCATGCTGCGCATCTTCAAGGAAGAGGGCAAGCTGGAGGTCTGGAAGAAGAAGGACACCGGCCGCTTCGACCTCGTGACCAGCTATGACATCTGCAAATGGTCCGGCAAGCTCGGCCCAAAATACATGGAAGGCGACCGCCAGGCGCCGGAAGGCTTCTATGACATCCGCCCCTGGCAGATGAACCCGAAATCCAATTACTACCTGTCCTTCAACATCGGCTTCCCCAACGCCTATGACCGCGTGCACGGCCGCTCGGGCGCGAACCTGATGGTGCACGGCGCCTGCTCCTCGTCAGGCTGCTATTCGATGACCGATGCCCAGGTGTCCGAGATTTTCGCCTTCGCCCGCGATGCCTTCCGCGGCGGCCAGACCGAGTTTCAGGTCCAGGCGCTGCCCTTCCGCATGACGGCGGCCAACATGGCCCGCTACAAGGATGACCCGAACATCGAGTTCTGGAAGATGCTGAAGGAAGGTTACGACCACTTCGAGCTGACGAAATTGCCGCCGAAGGTCGATGTCTGCGGCCGCCGCTATGTCTTCAACCAGCAACCTGCCGAAGGCGCGCAATTCAATGGCGCCGGAGCTGCCTGCCCGCCGATGAGCCAGCCCGAAGGTCTGAGCATGGCCTATGACGGCATGAAGAAGAGCCATGACGAGGCCTTTTCCGCCGCCATGTCGCAGCCCGCCTCCGGCAGAGCCCCCTTCCCGTCCATCCAGGGCGTGAAGGAAGCAGCCCTTGTGGCTGCGTGGAGCAAGAAGCGTGCACGCGGCGAGCGCGTGCCCGTCGAACCGCCCTTCATCGGCGCCGCCTCGCCCAACAAGCCGGAAGTGCGCTACATCCGCGCTCCGAGACCCGCCGCCGCAACCACCCAGGACGCTGCCGTCACACCGCAGGCCGCGCTGACCCCGGCACCGGTGCAACCGGCTGCTCCCGCTGCCGCACCCGCCGCCGCAACGCCAGCACCTGCCGAAAAACCGGCGGCAACGGCGCAAAAGCCTGCCGCCGAGGCGGCACCGCCTGCACCCACCGCCGCTCCCGCCGCAGAGCCACAAGCCCCCGCGCCGGAGGCAAAGAAGAAGTGGTGGCAGGCCCTTGGCAGTTGAAACGACCGGAACGCCGGATGGCAGTGACGAGGCCGGGATCTACGATCTGCGAGGCCTGAACTGCCCGCTGCCGGTGCTGAAGGCCCGCAAGCGGCTGGAAGGCTTGGCGCCCGGCACGCTTCTCTGGGTGGAAACGACCGACCCGCTGGCCGTCATCGACCTGCCCCTTTTCTGCACCCAATACGGCCACGCGCTGGAAGACACGCTCAAGGTCGACGGCGGCCACCGGTTTTTGATCAGGCGGGGGTGAGAGTCCGTCCGCGGTAGCGCAAGCGAATGCCAGTGGCAGGAAGCGGACCCCGCCCTACGGGCGCAAACGCTTTCCTTCCCACCCGGGGAGAAGTGGCCCCGATTGCCGGTCAACAAAAATTTCGCACTGTTTACGGGGCGCTAACCTTGTTGGGAACCGCTCCATATTTAAGCGTTCGATTAATTGAAGTGGAACATCTGGCTGTGACAATGGGTTAGTTCGACAGAATTCGACCCACGCCTATGACCGTCCTTCTCAAAAGATTCGCCAAAAATCGAAATGGCAACTTCGCCATGATTTTGGCTTCCGCTGCGATTCCAATGCTGCTGGGAATAGGTCTTGCCGTGGATTTCACACTTGCGACGGATTCCAAAACCCAATTGCAGGGCGCATCTGACAGCGCCGTCATGGCTGCTGCAGCGTTGGCACTGCAAGGAGCAAATGAAAAAGCACAGCAGGAAGCATTGCAGACCTATTTCAAGGGCAATTGCGAAGCCACCGTCTGCAATCTCATCACGAATTCCAAGGTTGAAATCACCGCTGACAAGGTCCGCATGGAAATCGTGGCGGACACGCCGATGCCAATCCTCAAGGATTTGGGAGTATCAGCTTTTCCGGTCAAGGCAATCTCTGAGGTCAATCTGAAAAAGACCACAGACAAATACATCGATGTTTACTTTATGATAGACATTTCCGGCTCGATGAACATCGCAGATGGCGAGGCGCAGATCAAGAAACTGCAATCGATCTACAAGCCATATGACAACCCTGATGGATGCGCCTTTGCTTGTCATAGCTCTGCTGATGGAACCTATAACGGAAAGACCGGTTTTGAGATCGCCAAGGCGAACGGCGTCTATTTGCGCGAAAATCGCATCCGTGACGAAATGTCGGACTTGGCCAAGACCATCCTGACAACGCCGTCCATGAACGCGCGCATCGGGATCCGCACATTCCAGTGGAGCGACGTCAAACTATTCGACCCCAAGCACCAGAATGGCCAGGTTCAGAATGAAATCGCCAATCTCGAATTCTCGTCCGGGGGTACGAGCATCGAGTTTGCCCTGAATCAGCTGGCTTCAAACCTCCCCGATTCGGGCGCCGGCGAAACGCAGTCCGATCCCAAGGTCGTTGTCGTCCTGGTGACCGACGGCATGACACAAAACCCGGCTACAGCTGCTTATGAGCCCTTGAATTCGGCGGTTTGCGACAAGGTGAAAAACAAGGATATCAGCCTGTTCGTGTTCAATATTGAGTATCCTAAATTCTCGTTGTTGAAGCACGAAAACGGACCTTCCGTCCTGGCCTCCAAGCACATGGAAGGCAAAATGGAAGCGCCGCTTATGGCCTGCGCCAGCAAAGGCCGATATTACAAGGGCGATTTCGGCACCTCGGTTGCTGATGCATTCGATGAAATACTCGAAGGTTTGAAGAAGGAAACCGAGGATGTCGTCCTTCACTTCGTTCGATGACCTGTCCCGCATCGAAGTTTGACATGCGGTCCATCTTCCGGAATTCGACCACATGATCACCGAAGGCCGCTGCGGCCGTTAACGGACCGCTCCCGGAAACCTCACATCTGATGGCGGCGGCGGGGCAAGAAGCAGCCGGCTCCACCCGCCAACCTTCAGCCGGAACCCTCCCCCCAAAAATGTGGGAGGGAAAGACGTCGCGTGCGCCATCAAGCGGATTGGACCCGCCCCTACCGCATCCCCGGGATTGCCAGCGGGTTGTCCGTCAGCGCCTGGGCGTCCGGTGTGTCGGCGGACGGCGTACCGGTGAAGGCAGCGAACATGCGCCGCACGAACTCCTCACCCAGATCCTGCACGATCAGCACGATGCGCGTTCCGCGCGGTCCTTGCGGCCATTGTTCCAGCCGCTGCGGCGGATGGATCACCTGCTGCACGGCATGGATCACCAGCGGGCGCTGCGGATCATCGGCCAGTTCCACGATGCCCTTCATGCGCAACAGCTTCTCGCCATGAGCCGAGGCGATCAGGTCCATGAACATCGCCACCGCCAGCTTGTCCACCGGCTTGTCATGCACGATGGAAAAGGAGCGGATGCGCGCATCGTGACGGGTCACGTCGTGATGATGATCATGCCCATGATGATGAGCTCCGGCATGGTGATGGTCCGGATGGTGGCAATGCTCCGGGTCATCGCATGAGCCGTCCGCATGGTGATGACGATGGTCTTCCGCCGCGAGCCATTGCCGCACATCGGCACTCTTGGTCGCGGGATCAAAGGCCCCGGCCGAAACCAGCGCGGCGGCAGACGGCACCTGCTGACTGTCGAGGATCGGCGCGGACGGGTTGAGCCGTTCCAGACGCTCCACCAGCCCCGCCACGCGCGCGCGGCCGGCAAGGTCGGTCTTGGTGAGCAGGATGCGCTCGGCCACCGCCGCCTGGCGCACGGCTTCCGGGTGGTTGTCCAGCGTCGCCATGCCGTTCACCGCGTCCACCGTGGTCACGATGCCATCGAGCCGCAGCATGTACTGCAGCGCCGGATGGCCCATCACCGACAGCATCACCGGCACCGGATCGGCCAGCCCTGTCGTCTCGATCACGATGCGCGACAGTGCCTTGATCGCGCCCGTCTGCACCTTCTCCAGCAGGCCCGCCAGCGTCATCATCAGGTCGGAGCGCACCGTACAGCACAGGCATCCGTCAGACAGCTCGATGATGCCGTCGCCCGATTGCTCCATCAGCAAATGGTCCAGCCCGACCTCGCCGAACTCGTTGACGATCACCGCCGTGTCCTTCAGCGCCGGGTCCTTCAGCAGGCGATTGAGCAGCGTCGTCTTGCCCGAGCCCAGAAAGCCGGTGACGATGGTGACGGGGATCGGCTCCATGGCACGCCTCTCAGATGGTGGGCCGGAAGGTTGGCAGCGGCACGTCCGGCGCGGGCGTTCCGCGCAACTGGCTGGCAATGCCAGCATCATTCGTCTTGGCCGCCGGCCCGGCCGGGGCCGTGAAGGCAGGCGCATCATCCGGCCGGAAGGTTGGCAGCGGCACATCGGCCACCACCGTGTTCGCCGCCGCCGGGCCGGTTGCACCGCCGGGACCGACAGGCACCGCCACAGGCTGACGTGCCATGGCGGAAAGGTACGGCGAGCGGAAGACCAGATGACCATCCACGTCGCGCCCGTCATAACGGTTGTCGGCGGCTTCCTTGGTGCAGATCTGCGAGCGGATATTGGCCACCTTGTCGCGGTTCGGGCCATAGGGCGCAAGCGTCTCCAGCCGCGGGAAATTGGACGGATCGCGGGCAAACCCGTCTTCCAGCAGGTTCGCCGCCGTCTCGGCGCGTTCCTCCTGCGATGTCGCGCCCAGCACGATGGCGACCAGTGTGCGCCCGTTGCGGGTCGCCGAGGCAGCCAGGTTGAAGCCCGAGGCGCAGATGAAGCCGGTCTTCATGCCGTCCGCACCGGCAAAGCGGCCGATCAGGATGTTGTAGTTGCGGATGATGCCCTTGCCGGCCTTCAGCGCCTCGATGTTGAAGACATTGGCATATTCCGGATAGGAACGGCGCAGCGTGACCGCCAGCACGGCAAGGTCACGCGCCGTCGTGTACTGCCCGTCGGCCGGCAGCCCGTTCGGATTGGCAAAGCGCGTGTCCGTCATGCCGAGGTCGCGCGCCGCATCGTTCATCCGGTCCACGAACTCCATCTCGGACCCCGCGACCGCACCGGCAATCGCCACGGCAATGTCATTGGCCGATTTCACCATCAGCATCTTCAGCGCATTGTCGAGGCTGATGACGGTCCCCACCTTGTAGCCCATCTTGGAAGGCGGCTGGGCGGCGGCAGCCTTGGTAACGACCACCGGCGACTTCATGGAGAGCTTGCCCTCGCGCACCGCCTTGAAGGTCAGGTAGGCGGTCATCAGCTTGGTCACCGAGGCCGGATACCAGCGCTGGAAGGCATCGGCATGCGACAGCACCGCGCCGGTCTGCACATCCACCACGATGGTGGGTTCACTGCGCGCAGGCGCTCCGGCAAGAAGCATCAGGGCAAAGACGGAGATGGCAATCGGGCGGGTCATGGCGGGCTTTGGACGTTCCGGTTCGCTTCGGGCCGGGTGAACCCCTGTATGGCATTTCGCGCCGCAAATTCAAAGCGCCGCCCGCTCACGATCCATTGACGCCACGGTGCCGCTCGTGATCAATCCGGGGAACCCCTGTAGCAGGATCAACGCCATGCCCGTCCTCAACCGCGCCGCCGAACTGGCCGATCTCGTGACCGGATGGCGCAGGCATCTGCACACGATCCCCGAACTCGGCTTCGACCTGTTCGAGACATCGGGCTTCATCGAATCGCGGCTGAAGGAAATCGGATGCGACGAGATCCACACCGGCTGGGCCGGAACGGGCATCGTCGCGCTGATCCGTGGCGCGCGCGGCAACGGCCCCACCATCGGGCTTCGCGCCGACATGGATGCCTTGCCGATCCTGGAGGCGACCGGCGCTGATCATGCGTCGCAAAACCCCGGCCGCATGCATGCCTGCGGCCATGACGGGCATTCGGCCATGCTGCTTGGCGCGGCTCAGTATCTCGCCGAGACGCGCAATTTTGCAGGCACGGTCGCGCTCATCTTCCAGCCGGCCGAAGAGGATGGCGGCGGCGGCAATGTGATGGTGCGGGAAGGCATGATGGAGCGCTTCGGCATCACGCGCGTCTTCGGCCTGCACAATGCGCCCGGCATTCCGCTGGGCCATTTCGCCACGCGGCCCGGCCCGATCATGGCCTCCACGGCGGAGTTCGACATCACCGTCACCGGGCTTGGCGGCCACGCCGCCCATCCCCACGAGACGGTCGACCCTGTGGTGGCAGGCTGCCAGATCGTCTCGGCCCTGCAATCCATCGCCTCGCGCAATGCCGATCCGGTGGAATCCATCGTCGTCTCGGTCACCCGCTTCCATGCGGGCGACGCCTACAATGTCATCCCGCAGGAGGCGAAGATTTCCGGCACGGTCCGCGCCCTGAAGCCCGAACTGGCAAAACTCGGCGAGGAACGGTTGAAGGCCATTGCAACGGCGGTCGCCGCCGCCCACGGCGCAACCGCCTCCATCCATTATGATGCGAACTATCCCGTCACCGTGAACCATCCGCGCGAGACGCAAATCGCAGCCGAAGTGGCACAATCCATTGCCGGGAGCGGCAATGTGGAGGCCGCCATGCCGCCGACGCTCGGCGGCGAGGATTTTTCCTACATGCTGGAAGCCCGGCCCGGCAATTTCACTTTCATCGGCAACGGCGATACGGCGGGCCTGCACCATCCGC
Organism: Brucellaceae bacterium; assembly: GCA_020637755.1. Lineage (GTDB taxonomy): Bacteria > Pseudomonadota > Alphaproteobacteria > Rhizobiales > Rhizobiaceae > Zhengella. Next base: position 24,293 of record JACKJW010000001.1, read on the forward strand.
AGTACGATTTCAACGACGGTGCCATTCCCTGGGGCATCACCTACTGGGTGAAGCTGACGGAGCGCCTGCTGGCCTCGGCCTCGTGAGGGCGCGCCTTCGCACGGCCGGTGACCCCCGTCCTTTGCATTTGAATTCCGCGCCGCTTTTGCTATCAAGCAGGCGCGTGGTCCCGTAGCTCAGCAGGATAGAGCATCAGATTCCTAATCTGAGGGTCACAGGTTCGAATCCTGTCGGGATCACCAGCCGGTCAGCGCCGGGCAGCTTCTCCGGCCAACGCATTCACCCCAGACTCTGGCGCGTCCAGTTGACGATCTGGCTGGCCTGCATGGCGCCGGAAACGCGGTTGACCAGCTTGCCGTTCTTCAAAAGCAGCATGGTCGGGATGCCCTGGATGCCGAAGGCCTGCATCACCTCCGGTGCCTCGTCGGCATTCACCTTGATCAGGCGCACATCGCCCTTCAACTGGTCCGCCGCCTGCGCGAAGGCCGGGGCCATCGAGCGGCACGGGCCGCACCAGGGCGCCCAGACATCGACCAGCACCGGCAGGTCATCGCCACCGGCAATGCGCTTGAAACGTGCCTGGTCAACATCGGCGGGATGGCCATCAAAGAGCACGGCCTTGCAGGCCCCGCAACGCGCGGCCTCCAGCGGCTTGCCTTCCGGGGCACGGTTGCGTTGGCCGCATTCGGCACAGACGAAATGGGTCGGTCCGCTCATGGAACCCTCCTGATACATTTACTATCGCAAATGTATTCATATATGGGGGATTTTCAAGAGGCGGAGCAGGCCGTTGAATCAGGCGTTTAGACCGCCATCCACAATTGAATGTCAAACTTGAACACCACTGGATCGCACGATCAGATCGATGCATAGTGATCGCCACAGAGTTCCAAGCGTGAAATCGGGAAATTAATTGATAGATCTGTTTTACATATTTTTATGCGCTGTCTTCATTTTTGCCACTGTAGCGTTGGTCAGAACTGAAAAATTCGATAGAGAAATAAAAAATGAAGATGATGAGAACAATTTAAATGACCAAAATAGGGAAGAAAATATATATGGATTTGCCTACATCATAGATGGGGATACAAATAAATCAAAAAATAGAGAAATACGGTTATTTGGCATCGACGCGCCAGAGCTCGACCACCCTCTCGGGGTGAAGTCGAAGTGGGCTTTGGTATCTCTGTGCAAAGGGCATGAAATCAGGGCTGAGATATTATGCAGTGACGACTATGGCAGAACTGTTGCCCGTTGTTATCTGGATGACGGCCGGGATCTCTCTGCTGAAATGGTGAAACTTGGAATGGCCATTGATTGGGCCAAATTTTCCGGAGGCCTCTACAGACCCTTGGAAGTTCCGGACGCACGGAAAAAGATGTGGCTGGCGGATGCGCGCCAGAAAGGCCGGATGCATGTTTGGGAAAACTTTGAATCCGGCAGGCGGCCCAACAAGACGACGCGATAGTTCCTCTGAATTCAAATCCGGATGGTGCGCGAAATATTGATCCCGAAACCGCCCAGCCCGACATATTGCCGGTCGGAGGTAGAGATGAGCGCGATGGACTGGATGCCAAGATCACGCAGGATCTGCGCGCCCACACCCACTTCGCGCCAGCGCTGCTGGCGCTTCAGCGCACTGCCGTGCTTTTCGCCGTCCTTGCCGTCGCCCTCACCATCGCCATGCTCGTCGATGGAAGCATCGTGGCCCATCGGGTTGCGCAGGATCATCACCACCCCGCGTCCGCCTTCCGCATCGATGGCCTTGACGGTCGCATCCATCCAGTTGCGGTCACCGTTGAAGCGGGCCACCATGTCCTCCATGGGCTGCTCGCGGTAGATGCGGCAGGGAATGTCCTCTCCGGCGCGCACATCGCCGAACACCATGACGATATGGTGCAGCGGATCGAACTCCGTCGAATAGGAATAGAGTTTCGCCGGCGCGCCCTGCACATGGGCCGCCTGCTCCTCGACCCGCGTCACAAAGCGCTCGGTGCGGATGCGGTAGGCGATCAGGTCCTCGATCGAGATGATCTTCAGCCCGTGTTCCTTGGCAAACTCGATGAGTTCCGGCAGTCGCTTCACCGTGCCATCGTCATTGACCACCTCGGCCAGCACACCGGCAGGCTCCAGACCGGCCATGGCCGCGAGGTCCACACCGGCTTCGGTGTGGCCAGAACGGGTCAGCACGCCGCCTTTGCGCGCGATCAGAGGGAAGATATGGCCCGGACGGATGAAATCGCTCCCCGCCACGTTGCCGTTGGCCAGCGCCGTGATCGTCGCCGTACGCTCGGTGGCCGAGATACCGGTTGTCATGCCCACCTTGTAGTCGACAGAAACCGTGAACGCCGTGCGCAGTGGATCGATGTTGTTGGCGACCATCGGCGCGAGGTTCAACTGGTCGGCCCGCTCCGCCGTCATCGGCACACACAGGATGCCGGAGGTGTTGCGGATCATGAAGGCGATCTTTTCGGGCGAGGCCTTGGAGGCCGCCATGATGAGGTCGCCCTCGTTCTCGCGGTCGGTGTCATCCACCACCACCACGAGTTCGCCGCGGGCAATGGCGTCGATGGCGGTTTCGATCGTGTCGAGCTGCATGGGTCTTCCCTGAGGCTTCCGGGCGTCTGTCGGCCCGCTTGTCGTGTTCATTCGCTTAAAGAGCGGTGTCCTGCCGGTCAAGCGGCGGTTTGGCTCCGCTGTCTCCCTGCCGCATCACAATGAAAGGCACGAGGAAGGTCAGCAGGAACAGCCGCACCACATGGTGGGCGGCCACGAAGGTGGCATCCACATGCATGAGCTGCGCCATCGCCGACATGGTTTCCACCCCGCCCGGCGCCAGCGCGATCAGCATCATGTCAAGCGGCAGGCCGGTGAGGCGCGAGGCCAGAGCCGCCGCCGCCACCGCAATCACGATCGCAACGCCGGTGACGAGCAGCCCCGCCGAAAAGGCCTGGCGAAGTTCAGCCAGCGCCACGCCGGAAAACCGCGTCCCGATCAGCGTGCCGAGCATCACATAGGCCGGGATCGCTGCCCATTGTGGCACGTGCCCGGCCACCAAGCCGGTGAGATGCGTCGCCGTCGAAACCGCCATCCCGGCTATCAGGAAGGCGGCGGGCAGGCGCACCGCCTTGAAGGCAAGGCCCGTCAGCACCGCGAGGCCCGCAGAAACGCCGAGCGCCAGCACGGTCATCGGCACGCGCGCAGCCACGCCCGCCGTATCGGCCCTGTCGAGCAGGATCACCAGCGGCGGCACGGAAAGCGTGAGGATCAGGATACGGATCGACTGCACCACCGCGATCATCCGCACGTTCTGCCCGCCTGCATCGGCCATGCCAAGCAGATAGGACAGATGCCCCGGCGCGCTGGAAAGCACCGCCGTGCGCCCGTCTTGCCCGAAATGGCGCATCAGCAGGAAGCGGCAGACGAGGATGATGGCCGTCACGGAAAGGCTGAGCAGCACGAGGCTGACCGGCCAGCGCCCGGCGGCCTCCAGCACCTCGGGCGTGACGCCCGTGCCCATGGTGAGCCCGATGAAAACGAAGGCCAGATCGCGCGCCGCGACCGGGATCGCCATGGCCGCCCCGCCAAGCCCGGCAAGCGTGACCAGGATGGCCGGACCCGTGATGAAGGGCGCGGGCAGCCCCGAAAGATAAGCCAATCCGGCCCCGGCCCCGCCCACGGCGAGGGCTGCGGCAAAGCGCATCAGGACAGTCAGCTTGGTCTTCGGGATCATGTCCGGGTTCTATCGCGGATCGCGGGGATTGCAATCTGGCCGTACTGTACGACGCACTGTCAACGGTCCGGCATTTGACGCAGGGCCAAGCAAGCGCCATGTCACGGGGCAACAAAGGATGAAAAGCATGACCGCAAACCCCGTTTCATCGGTTGCTCGCGTGCCCACGCAATCAGCCTCGCGCTATCTCCAGCAATTGTGCAAGCATTGGTCCCACAAGTTTCCCGTCGATTTCACGCCGGAACACGGCCGAATCGACTTGCCGGCCGCCATCTGTGAGATGGACGCCGGGCCTGAGATTCTGACCGTGACGGCCACCGTCACCGATCCTGCCGAACTCGACCGTATCAAGGATGTGATCGAAAAGCACATCGTGCGCTTTGCCTTCCGCGAGACCCTTGCCTTCGACTGGCAGGACGCCGCCTGAACCTGGGAAGCACGGCGGCAAGGCGCGGCCAGATGCGCTTCCATCGCCGCAAAGATCGCTGCCCGGCCCGCTCGCGTTCCGCCTCGCTGCGCCCCTCGCCCATGCGCGCCATGCAATCGAAAAAGGCATTCTCCGGCAGCAGGTCGGCAACGGCCACGTGATCGGCCTGGCAAGCGCGCAGCCGGACGGCGCCCAGCTCGAAAAATGCCGGTTTCCAGCGCTGCCGCATGAATCAACCGGCACAGCGCGGCAATGCCGGTGCGCGTCTCCAGATTGGCGGATTATTGAATCCTGAAATGCGGCATGGTTCTCCCGCATGATGGATTGACCGGTTGTGCGCGCCATCCGGCTGCGTCAAGGCGCCCGCGCCGCTTCCCTTGACCCGCCGACTTGATGCGATACAAGCGCAGACAGGCAAACGATCACGGGACCCTTGCATGGCGCATGACGATACCGCCCCTCGCGGCAACGGTGGCCCGCCGGCAACCTCGCGCTCTCTGCCCATTGCCCTGCTGCGGGCCCGCGAGGCCGTGATGGGAAATTTCCGCCCGATGCTCGCCGATTTCGATGTCACCGAGCAGCAATGGCGTGTCATGCGCGTGCTGTCGGAAGCCGGGCGCCTTGATGCCTCCGACCTGGCCGCGCGCGCCAGCATCCTGGCGCCGAGCCTGACCCGCATTCTCAAGACGCTGGAGGATCGAGCCTGGGTGCAGCGCGAGCGCGACGCCAGCGACGGCCGCCGCAGCTGGCTGGCGCTCACACGTTCAGGTCACGGGCTGATCGCTGAGGTCGCGCCCCGCAGCCGCGAAATCTATGACACGATTGAACGGCGCTTTGGCGCGGAACGGGTCGAGACACTGCTCGACCTGCTCAACGAATTGGGTGATGCCATGCGCCGCGACTGAGGTCCCGGCATTCGCGTGATTCAAGGCCGCGCGGAAACGCGCTAGTCGATCCGGATGGCGTAACCGGCACCCCGGATGGTGCGGATCACGTCCGCCGCGCGGCCCTGATTGATCGCCTTGCGCAAGCGGCCGATATGCACATCCACCGTGCGCTCGTCGATATAGATCGTCTCGCCCCAGACATTGTCCAGAAGCTGTCCGCGCGAAAAGACGCGGCCCGGATTCTGCATCAGGAATTCCAGCAGGCGGAACTCGGTCGGCCCCAGCTTCACCTCACGGCGCGCCCGGTGCACCCGATGCGTCTCGCGGTCAAGCACGATATCGCCGACCGTGAGCGTGCCTGACAGCATTTCAGGCTTGGCCCGCCGCAGCAGCGCGCGCACCCGGGCAAGGAACTCCGGCGTCGAAAACGGCTTGACCAGATAATCGTCTGCCCCGGTCGACAAGCCGCGCACCCGGTCGCTCTCCTCGCCACGCGCCGTCAGCATGATGACCGGCAGGCGCTCGGTTTCCGGCCGCATGCGCAGGCGGCGGCACAGCTCGATGCCGGAGACCGCCGGCAGCATCCAGTCGAGAACCAGCAGGTCCGGCGGACTTTCCTGGAGGCGCAATTCCGCCTCGTCACCGCGCGAGACCACCTCCACCTGATAGCCTTCGGCTTCCAGATTGTACTGGAGGAGGACACCCAGCGGCTCCTCATCCTCGACCACCATCACGCGGGGAGCATTCATCCTGTCATCCCTTGGTACCGGGCCATTCTCGCCGGGTTCGGACGCGGGGCCCGGGCCAGCCGTCAGCCGATGCCACCGGTCACGTTGTCCACCTTGGGACGGTCCATCGGCAATTGCTCGCCGGTGATCATGTAATAGGCGTTCTCGGCAATGTTGGTCACATGATCTCCGATCCGCTCCAGGTTCTTGGCGCAAAAAAGCAGATGCGTGCAGCCGGTGATCTTGCGTGGGTCTTCCATCATGTAAGTCAGCAACTCACGGAACACCGCGGTGTAGGCCGCGTCGATCATCTCGTCGCGGGCGCGGATCGTGTCGAGTTCCCCGGCGTCGCGCGACAAGTAAAGCTGCACGACATCATTGACCTGCGCGCGCGCCAGCTCCGCCATCTTGCCAATGCCGAAGGAAAGCGCCTTGGGCGTCGCCATGTCACCCACCGCGCCGACACGTTTGCCGATGTTCTTGGCAAGATCGCCGATGCGCTCAAGGTCACCGGCCATGCGCATCACGCCAACCGCAAAGCGCAGGTCCTGCGCCATCGGCTGGCGCTTGCCGATCAGCAGCACCGACTTTTCGTCCACCTCGCGCTGGAGCGCATCCATCAGGCGGTCCTCGGAGATGACATGCTGGGCCAGTGCCTCGTCACCGCTCAACAGCGCGCTGGCAGCCTGCTCCACCATCTCGCTTGCCCGCGTTCCCATGTCACGGACCAGCGCGCCGATGGCGTCCAATTCCGTATCGAATGTCGTGACCGTATGCTCACCCATTGCGGAAACTCCCGAAACCTCAGCCGAAGCGGCCTGTGATGTAATCCTGGGTGCGCTTGTCATCCGGATTGGTGAACATCTTTTCCGTCGGCCCCTCTTCCACCAGATTGCCCAGATGGAACATGGCGGTGCGCTGCGAGACGCGCGCGGCCTGCTGCATGGAATGGGTGACGATGACGATGGTGTAGTTTTCCTTCAACTCGTCGATCAGCTCTTCCACCTTGGCGGTGGCGATCGGATCGAGCGCCGAGCAGGGCTCGTCCATCAGGATCACTTCCGGCGAAACGGCAATGGCGCGCGCGATGCACAGGCGCTGCTGCTGGCCGCCCGAAAGCCCGGTGCCCGGCTCGTCGAGACGGTCCTTGACCTCATTGAAGAGGCCCGCCTTCTGCAGGCTGGTGACGACGATCTCGTCGAGATCGGCCCTGGACTTGGCAATGCCGTGGATCTTCGGGCCGTAGGCCACGTTCTCGCGGATCGACTTGGGAAACGGGTTCGGCTTCTGGAACACCATGCCGACGCGGGCGCGCAACTCCACCACATCCACGGCCTTGTCGTAGATGTCCTCGCCGTCAAGCGTGATCTTGCCGGTCACCCGGCAGATGGGAATCGTGTCGTTCATCCGGTTGAGGCAGCGCAGGAACGTGGACTTGCCGCAGCCCGACGGACCGATCAGCGCCGTGACCTGGTTTTGCCGCACATTGAGATCAACATCGAACAGCGCCTGCTTCTCGCCGTAGAAAACGCAGACTTTCTCGCCCAGCATCTTCGCGTCCGGAATCCTGTCTGACATGGCCGCCATCCCCAATTGAGTCTCGGTATCTCTACTTGAATAAACATTCACGGGCGAAACTCCTACCAGCGGCGCTCGAAACGGCGCCGCAACACGATGGCGAGACCATTCATGACGATGAGGAAAACCAGAAGAACGATGATGGCACCGGACGCGCGCTCGACAAAGGCCGGGTCTCCGCGCTGCGTCCAGTTGTAGACCTGCACCGGAAGCGCGGAAGCCGGATCGAGGAACCCCTCCGGCGGAAGTCCGGGAAATTCCCGCACGAAGGCGACCATGCCGATCAGCAGCAACGGCGCCGTTTCGCCCAGCGCCTGCGCCAGGCCGATGATGACGCCGGTCAGGATGCCCGGCATGGCAAGCGGCAGTACGTGATGAAAGACCGTTTGCGTTTTCGATGCGCCGACGCCAAGGGCAGCCTCGCGAATGGAGGGCGGCACGGCTGTCAGCGCGGCGCGCGCCGGAATGATGATCCGGGGCAGCGTCATCAGCGTCAGCACCAGACCGCCGACAATGGGTGCCGATTGCGGCAGTCCGGCCATGTTGATGAAGATGGCAAGGCCAAGAATGCCGAACACGATGGACGGTACAGCAGCCAGATTGGCAATGTTGACCTCGATCAGATCCGTCAGCCGGTTCTTGACGGCATACTCTTCAAGGTAGATCGCCGCGGCCACGCCGATCGGCAGGGAGAGGCCCAGCACGATGAGCATCATGTAGAGCGAGCCGAGGATGGCGACCCCAAGGCCGGCCGCTTCCGGGCGCGTATCCGACGCATCGGGAGCCCAGAACATGCCCCGGTTGAAGCCCATTGCCAGAATCCCGGCGTCCTTGAGCTTGTCGGCAAGCACCAACTGGCCGGGCGAAACATTGCGGTCGAGCGCCGCGGACTCCATCGTCACCCGGCCCTTGTAGTAGCCGTCGATGCGGCCGGACGCGAGCAGATCAAACCGGACCGTCTCGCCAATCCTGCCGGGATGGGCAAGAACGTAGCGGCGCAACTCGGCCGGCGCTTCGTCCGAGATCAGCCCGAGCGCCTGTTTCTCGTTCACGCCCTCCAGCGCAATTCCCTTCTCGGCCAGCATATTTTTCATCGACGCCTTGATCAGCGGCTGGATCGTGAAAGTCGTGATTTTCTGGATGTCGAGCGGATCGCGCTTGCCGGCCTTGTCCAGCTTGGCCGGATCGAGGAAGACATCCAACGTTATGAAGGTCTGCCGGAAGGACGATGCGCCATTGGCGAGGATCGAGGTCAGCAGCCCGGCCAGCGCCAGGATGCCGAACAGCACGGCGGCAAGGCCCAGCATGCGGAAGCGGCGCTCGGAAGCCTGACGCGCAAGGCTGCGTGCCTCCGGCTTGAACAGCGAACGGCCGCCTGGGGCCGCAGAGGTGGGAACGGGCGTGCCGGTCATTCGTACTGCTCCCGGTAGGTGCGCACGATGTAGAGCGCCAGGATGTTGAGGCCGAGCGTGAAGACGAAGAGCGTCAGACCCAGAGCAAACGCCACCAGTGTTTCCGGACTGGCAAATTCCGTGTCGCCGGTGAGCTGGCTGACAATCTTGACGGTCACGGTCGTCATCGCATCAAAGGGATTGAGCCCGAGGCGGGCGGCCGCGCCTGCGCCCATGACCACGATCATCGTCTCTCCGATGGCACGGCTGGCCGCCAGCAGGATGGCGCCGACGATGCCGGGCAAGGCGGCCGGAAGGATCACCTGCCTGATCGTCTCCGATTGCGTGGCGCCCAACGCATAGGAGCCGTCGCGCAGGGCCTGCGGCACGGCGTTGATGATGTCGTCCGACAGGGATGACACGAATGGGATCAGCATGATGCCCATGACAAGTCCCGCCGTCATGACAGACGAGGAGGAGGAACCAAGCCCGAGAGGCTGTGCAAACCAGTCGCGCAGGAACGGGCCGACCGTCACCAGCGCGAACAGGCCGTAGACGATGGTCGGAATGCCGGCGAGGATTTCAATCGCCGGCTTGGCGAAGCCGCGCATGGCGCGGCCGGCATATTCCGAAAGGTAGACAGCGATCATCATGCCGATCGGCACCGCAAGCGCCAGGGCGACAAGCGAGACGTAGAACGTGCCCCACAGCAGCGGCAGGATGCCGAGCGTCGAGCCGCCACGGAATTGCGGGTTCCATGTGGTCGAGAAGAAAAACTCGCTGGCCGGGTAGATCTGGAAGAAATGGATCGACTCGAACAGCAGCGAGGCGATAATGCCGAATGTGGTCAGGATGGCCACCAGCGAAGAGCCGAGCAGCAGCGACCGCACAAAGGCCTCACTGACATTGCGGGCGCGCATGGCCGGCACAATCCGGGACAATGCCCAAAGACCGAACCCGGCGGCCACCAGCAGCACAACGGCATTGCGCAGGAACGAACCTGTCCTGCTCATGCTGCGATAGGTTTTTGCCGCCTCGAACACCGGGGTCTGTACATCGGAACCAAGCGCGACGCCCACTGCGGCCAGGCGCGCGCGGATATCGGTCGAATCGGCGCGCATGGCGTTCACATCGGCTTCGCTCATGGCACCGCCGTCAACAGCGAGGTCGAGACCTGACGCAATGCGGCGCACATCGGCCATCACGAGGCTGCGCGCACCGCCCTCGGCAATGGCGCTGTCGGGAATTTGCCCGCTGACCTGGCTTTCGATCGCCATGGGCTGGAGCAACAGCCATGCCGCCATCAGCAGAAGCGCTGGAACGGCGGTGAACAGGGCAACGGCCTGTCCGTAGTAGCCAGGCAATGAATGAAGCTTGACATTGTCGCGCCGTGCGAGCGCGACGGCGCGCTGGCGGCCGGCGATGAACCCTGCGATGGCCAGCGCAAGCACGATGAGAACGAGAATGCCAGGAGTCATGTCAGATCCGCCCCGGTCTGCAGGGAAGGGAGCGGCACAGGCTGCGCCGCTCCCATGGTCTCACCCGGTCAGGGTCAGTTCAGCGCGCCCATCGGGGTGCGCGCCTTGACGGCTTCCTGGGTCTTCTTGAGTTCCGGGTCAGAGACCAGTCCATAGGCGGCAAGCGGGCCGTCCGGACCGGCGATCTCGTCGGAGACGAAGAACTCGATGTATTCCTGCAGACCCGGGATCACGTCAAGATGGGCATTCTTCACGTAGAAGAACAGCGGACGCGAAACCGGATATTCGCCCTTGGAAATGGTCTCGACCGAAGGGGTAACGCCATTCATCGTGGCAACACGCAGCTTGTCGGTGTTGTTCTGGTAGAAGGACAGGCCGAACACACCGATACCGTTCTTGTTGGCATCCACGCGGGCGAGCGTCTCGGTGTAGTCGCCATCGATGTCGATGGAAACACCGTCGGTGCGCAGCGCCATGCAGGCCTTCTCGGCCTTCTTCTTGTCGTCGCCGTTGGCGGCCTTCTGCAGTTCGAAGGCACCGTCTTCTTCACAGCCGGCTGCGATCACCTTCTCGTCGAAGACTTCGCGGGTGCCGTGCTTGGTGCCCGGGATGAAAGCGAGGATGTCCTGGGCCGGCAGGTCGGCGCGGATCTCGTTCCACTTCTTGTAAGGGTTGTCGACCAGCTTGCCGTCCACGGCAACCTTGGCGGCCAGCGCCTTGTGCCAGTCGGCCGGGGTGAAGGCGAATTCGGCGCCGCCGATGTCGGAGGCAAACACGATGCCGTCATAGCCGATACGCACTTCCTGGATGTCCTTCACGCCGTTCTGGGCGCACAGGTCGATGTCGGACTGCTTGATGCGCGACGACGAATTGGCGATGTCGATGGTGTTTTCACCCACGCCTTCGCACAGCTTCTTGCGGCCGGCGCCCGAACCGCCCGATTCCACGACCGGGGTCGGGAAATTGGTGTTTTCGCCGAAGGCCTCGGCAACGATGGAGGCGTAGGGAAGCACGGTGGAGGAACCGGCGATCTGGATCTGGTCGCGGGCAACGGCGGCACCGGCAAAACCGGCGGTCAGGATGGCCGCGGAAGCGGTCGAGAGGAGGAACTTCTTCATGGCTTGCATGCTCCGTTTGAAATCTCGTTGCGCCTCATTTCCGGGCGCCGCAATGCCACTAGCCGAGCCATGTAACAGTTCTGTGACAGTTTGATGTCAGATATGACAAGCTTTGTGCACCTGCGAAGAGATGCACGCCATAGGACATTGATTCAAGAAGAAAATCGGGGGAGCGGGCGGGAAACCAGGCGTGCTGATAACCTGGTCCGTGTTCCCTTGAGCTGAATGTGGGGCAAACGCTCACACGGTGTCCCGCCCGCTGCTCGGGCCTGACAGATGCCCGGAGCACGGCAAAATCTAGCCATGGCACCATTTCCCGCCATGGTGCGATCACACCAGTTTTCGGGGGGTTTGGATGTGATAGCCGGCCCTGCTCGCCTGCGCACGACAGCGGCCGCATCAGGCAAGAAAGCCCGCCCTGCGGACAGGACGGGCGCGTCATTGGCGCAGGTTTTCTTGTACGGACGGAAACGCGCTAGCTGGCAGCCATCCTGTGCCTGGTCTTTTCACCCAGCCATTCGTCCAGCTTGGCGGTCAGTGCGTCCGGGCTGATCGGCTTGGACAGGTAGTCGTCCATCCCGCATTCCATGCACCGTTCCCGGTCGCCCTTGAGCGCATGGGCCGTCACGCCGACGATCGGCGTGCGCGTCAACCCCTCGCGCTGCTCGGCACGGCGGATGTGGGTCGTGGCTTCCAGCCCGTTCATCTGCGGCATGGACACATCCATCAGCACGATGCGCGGGTTCATCTCCTGCCAGGCTTCCACGGCCAGTTCGCCATTGCCCACCAGCTTGAAGCTGTAATTCGTATCCGCGAGGATCTGGGTGAGCACAAGCTGGTTCACCTCATTGTCCTCGGCAGCCAGGATGTCGATGCGGTGGGCCGCCGCCGCATCCCTTTTCGGTGCATCGAAGGAAAAGTCCTCCTCCGGCAACTGCGGCACGGCCGGGCGTGGCGCGATCACCGGCACCGGCGCGGTTTCGGCAACCGGCGCGGGTTCGTGGGGTACGAACACCACATCGCGGGCCTCCGGTTCCCTGCGCCGCTGCACGGCAGCCACAATGGCTTCCAGCAGGGCGGACGACCGGGCCGGCTTGACCAGACAGGTGTCGATGCCCAGATCGTTGTTGACCTTGCCGTTCAGCGCATGATCGACCGAGGACAACAGAACGATGGGCAGTCCGGCCAGCTGCGGATCCGCCTGCATGGCGCGGGCCACTTCCTCTCCGTTGAGTTCCGGCATCTGGTAATCCAGAACCACGCAATCGACCGAGATGCCGTATCCGGCCGCGGCCTTCAGGATGGCAAGCCCCTCCTTGCCGCTTGCCGCCGCGCAGGCATCCAGCGACCAGGATTTCATCTGCTCCAGAAGGATGGAGCGGTTCACCTCGTTGTCATCGATGATGACGATACGCGCGCCCGTGACATCAACCGGCATCTTCGTCTTCCTTCTGGCCCGCTCATGGGCAGGCAATTCGATTTCGACCCAGAAGGTGGATCCTTCACCCACCGTGCTTTCCGCACCGATCGACCCGTTCATCAGCTCCACCAGCCGCGATGCAATGGCCAGACCAAGCCCTGTGCCCTCGTGCCGCCGCGTTGACGAGCCGTCAATCTGACTGAATTTCTCAAATACACTCTTAATTTTGTCTTGCTGGATGCCGATGCCCGTATCCGTGACCGCCAGCCGTAGCCGTGTGACAGGTCCGAGGCTGATCGCCGACACATCCACCAGCACGTGGCCGCGCTCGGTGAACTTCACCGCATTGCCCATCAGGTTGGTGACAATCTGGCGTATGCGCCCCACGTCCCCGGTATAGACGACCGGAATATCCGGATCGACGCGGACAATCAGCTCGATGTCCTTTTCCTTCGCCCTGACCGAGATGAGCGTCGCCACATCCTCGATGGCTTCGGCCAGGTTGAACTCCACGGGATCGAGCACAAGCTGCCCGGCATCGATCTTGGAGAAGTCGAGAATGTCGTTGATGATTGTCAGCAGCGCATTGCCCGATTTCACGATGATGTCGGTGAAGGTCTTCTGCTTGGAATCAAGCGCGGTCTTGGCCAGCAGCTCCGCCATGCCGAGAACGCCGTTCATCGGCGTGCGGATTTCGTGGCTCATGTTGGCCAGGAATTCGGACTTGGCGCGGTCGGCGAGGATGGCCTGTGTCTGGGCGGCTTCCAGCTCCGCCTCGCGGCGTTTCTGGTCGGTGATGTCAAAATAGGTGACAAGCCGCTTGCCACTGGCAAGCGCTGACACCGAATAGATGAGCGTGACGCCGTCACCCCGCGTGAACTCCCGCGGCTCCACCGCCCCGGCACGCACTTCCTCCACCCGCGACTGTGCATAGGCATCGAACGCTTCGGGCGCGGCGGGGTAGATGCCGGTGTCGCGATTGGCGAGGATGAGTTCGATGAAGGGCGTTCCGGGCGGAAAGTCATCCGCATTGAGGTGCCAGATGTCCCAGAAAGCCTGGTTGATCATCTCGCAGCGCAGGTCCGCGTCGAGCAGCACGGTGCCCATCAGCATGTGGTCGACCGTGTGCCGCAGATCCTGAAGCACGCTTTCGCTCACCTGTTTCTGGCGCTCCAGCTCCAGCGCCTGCAACTTCGAAGCCGTGATCTCGGAGCGGATGTCCAGCGTCGCACCACTGTGCGTCTTGCGCACATCGAGCAGGTGCCAGCGCCCGTCAGAGCGCTCCACCTCCATCGGGCCGTCATGTTCCAGCGCCTGTGCCCTGAGGTGGAACTGGCGTTCGATCCAGCGCGCACGGATGTCCTCATCCTCGATGTGGTGGGCTGCCAGCGTCTCGATCATGCCGGCAAAGCTGATGCCGGGCTCGACAAGCGCGCCCTCATGCGACTGCCGGAAGGCCCTGTTGGACACTTTCATGCGGTCATCGGCATCGAAGATCGTGAAGGACTGGTCCATCGCATCGAGCGCATCCTGCAGCAGCTGGTTGGCAGCCTGCACCTCGGCCTGCGCGTTCTTCTGCCGTGTGATGTCCACCCGGATACCGATATAGGTTCCTTCGCCGGTGCGCGTATCGATGGTCTGGAAGCAGCGGCCATCGTCCAGCACGCGCTCGGACACATAGTGGTGCCGGTAGTAGCGGCCCATGTACTCGTCCAGCCACTGTTCCGGATCGCTGTCGTAAAGCCTGTCGAGCTCCTCCACGCCCGTGTTGCGGAAGTAACCCGCATCGCGTCCTGCCACGATGGCGTCGCGCAGCGTCCGCCCCGGCTGCATCTCCTCCGCCATGGCCGGAAAGGCGTTGCGGATTTGCGCGTTGCCGAGCACGAAGCGGTCATCGGCATCATAGATGATGATGCCGGCCGGCATGGAATCGAGCACGCCCTCCAGACGGTCGCGCATGCGGCCCGCTTCTTCCTCGCGGGCCTTGATCTCGCTGACATCGGTGATGAAACAGGCCAGATAGGGCTCTCCGGCTGCCGTCGATATCCGGTTCTTGCGCACTGTGCGCCAGCCGGGCGTGCCGTCGGGGCGCTCATAGGCCTCGATCACCTCATAGGGTTCGCCGGTGGCCATCACCGCCAGCTCGCTCTCCACGTAGCGGCTGGCTTCTGCTTCAGGAAGGATCGCGTGGGCCGTTTTGCCGCGGATTGCCTCGAGCGTCTGGCCGAGCGCTTCCTCGAAGCTGGAATTGGCTGCCACGAAACGCAGCTGCGCATCCTTGACGAAGATTGCCTGGTCGGCGCCGTTCAGGATTTCGGAAGCCAGGTTTGCTTCGGCCACCAGGGTGCGCAATTCGCCTTCGCGCGCTTTCATGGCCGTGATGTCGCTGCGC
Organism: Brucellaceae bacterium; assembly: GCA_020637755.1. Taxonomy (GTDB): domain Bacteria; phylum Pseudomonadota; class Alphaproteobacteria; order Rhizobiales; family Rhizobiaceae; genus Zhengella. The sequence continues at coordinate 39,445 of JACKJW010000001.1, forward strand.
AGGCCGACAAAAAGGCCGCTGTCGAGGCGCTGGTTCACGAAGCGCACCCAGCGGCCGTCGGAAAGCTCCACCTCATATTCGCAATGCGGCTCGTGATACCGCTCCACCCGTTCGGCAATCCAGTCCGCCCGGTCAGGCATCGCGCCCGCTGCGTCCGGCGTGGCCTGCAAATCATAGATGGCGTCGAGGAAATCGGTGAGGCTTGCGCCAACCGTCATGCACTGGCCTTCTAGCCCCGGATAGAACTGCCGCATCGCGTCGTTGGCCATGTGCAGGCGGTCATCAGCATCATAGACGACAATGGCTGCGCCGAGCGAGGAGAAGACCGACGCCATCAACTGGCGCGATTCATCCAGCCGGGCCTGGATTTCTCCCAGCGCCTTGTCGCCCGCCACGAGGTTGGAAATGTCGCGCCCTACCCCGTGATAGCCGCGAAACGTTCCATCCTCATCGAAAACCGGAAAGCCGGACGTGCTGAAATAACGGAACTTGTCGGTTCGCGCACCGAAACCGCCACGAAAATCCCGGAAGGGTTTGCGCTGTTCGAGAAGCGCCATGAGGCTGGCAAGGTTTTCGGGCGACAAGGCGATGGTACCGAAGACCTCCTCGCGCGTGCGTCCCACCAGCATCTTGGGATGGATGCCCGCGCGCTCCCGGATCGCGTCGGACACGCGTGTGAACCGGCCCTCCGCGTCCATTTCGAAGGTCCAGTCGGCGCTGGCATCCAGAAGTGCCGCCAGCTGGTCCCGGTTGTAGCCGGCACCCGTGCCGGCTTGCGCCTGTACCATGTCTTCCCCGCCCATGGGCCCGCACCCGTCCGTCTAACATAAGGATAGGTAAATTTAGCGGCTAAGAATTGACGTGGTATTAACGTTAACGGTCCGGCCGGTGACCTGAGGGAACCCGCTCAATACCGTTGGCGGGACTAGGAAACACACAAGTATTGTCTGAAGAATGGTACGCCCAAGGGGAATCGAACCCCTGTTTGCGCCGTGAGAGGGCGCCGTCCTGACCGCTAGACGATGGGCGCGGAAGAAGCGCGGATATAGGCGCCTTTTTGTTTGATTGCAACGCCCGTATTGCACGGGCGCGCAAGACACTACTGGCGCAGCGAAACCGCGACGCTGGACACCACCTGCCCGCTGCCAAGATCGATGACGGCGATGCGGCGGACCGCACCGTCGCGCGCGATGGCCACCGACAGGCGGTTCCCCGACAGCGATTGGGAGACCACGCTTTCCCCGGCATCCAGCACCAGATCGGCGGGCGCATTGGGCTCGGTCGGCACGGACGCGTTCACGCTTGCCGGATCGGCCTCCTTCGTCCGCGTGCTTTTGTAGACAATTGCCGCCAGCACCGCCATAAGGGCGAAGATCAGGATGCCGATGTTGATGGCGAAGAAGCGCATCATCTTGCGCCGCACATTCTCCACTGCGGGATCGAGCGGCTGCTCGTCGGCCTGATCGTCGAGGGGCGCTAGTCCCGCCATGTCATGTCTCCAGGATCGTCAAGGATGCCACCTGATAGCCAACCTGCCGCCATATGGAAAGAGTTGACCGCAGGCGACGGCGCGGCGGGCCGCCGCATAGACCAGTGGCTGGCAGGCGAACTGGCGCCGGACCTGTCACGCGCGCGCATTCAGGGCCTGATGGAGGCCGGTTCAGTGCTGGTGGACGGCCTGCCGGCCAAACCGAAGATGAAACTTTCCGGCGGCGAGGTCATCGCCGTCTCCATGCCTGAGCCTGAGGATCCAGAACCCAGGGGCGAGGCCATCGCGCTCGACGTCCTGTACGAGGACGGCCAGCTCATCGTCATCAACAAGCCCGCCGGTCTCGTCGTCCATCCAGGAGCAGGCAATGCGTCGGGCACGCTGGTCAATGCGCTGATCCACCATTGCGGCGACAGCCTGTCCGGCATCGGGGGTGTCCGGCGCCCGGGCATCGTCCACCGGCTCGACAAGGACACGACCGGGGTGATGGTGGCCGCGAAAACCGATCTGGCCCACCGCATTCTGTCGGAAGCCTTCGCCGACCACGGCCGCACCGGCGATCTGGAGCGGGCCTACTGGGCGCTGGTCTGGGGCACGCCGCCGCGCATGACCGGCACCATCGACGCACCGCTTGGCCGTTCGGGCAAGGACCGCACCCGGCGCGCCGTCGTCCGTGAAGGACACGCCGATGCCCGCCATGCCGTCACCCATTTCACCACGCTGGAGCGCTATGGCATGCGGCCGGATTCCACCGCCGTCGCCGCGCTGGTCGAATGCCGGCTGGAGACCGGCCGCACCCACCAGATCCGCGTGCACATGGCCCATATCGGCCATCCGCTGATCGGTGACCGCGACTACGGACAATCCTTCTTCTCCAAGGCCAATGCCCTGCCGGAACCGGCGGCAAGTGCGGTGCGCGCCTTTCCGCGCCAGGCGCTGCATGCAAGGCTGCTCGCCTTCCGCCACCCGGAAACCGGCGACCTGATGCGCTTCGAGGCGGACCCGCCAGCCGACATGACGGCCCTTGCCCGCGCGCTTTCCGCGCTCTGAGCGCCAATCTTCGCGGCAGGACTCGCTTTGGACACAGTTTGCCTGTATGAAGGCCCATCGATCTTTCGGCCGGACGACATGGCCTGCGTTACCAGTTACTGCTCTGACGTACCGTCTCTTCTTCCAAAGTTTCGTATTCGCGCCCGTAATCCTTGCGGAAGGCGGGCAAACGTCAGCACTTGCAAAAACGAGATATCGCAATGGCTACTGGTACCGTGAAATGGTTCAACTCCACCAAGGGCTACGGCTTCATCCAGCCCGACAACGGCGGCACGGATGTGTTCGTCCACATCTCCGCTGTCCAGCGCGCCGGCATGGACACGCTGAATGACGGCCAGAAGATCAGCTACGAGATTGTCCAGGACAAGCGTTCGGGCAAGTCTTCCGCCGATCAGCTGCGCGCTGCCTGAGTGGCGCAACCCGGCAGCAAGCCGGGCCTTTGAGACTGGAAAGCGGGGCCGTTGCGCCCCGCTTTTTCTTTGCCGGGGGCGGGAAATATCCATGCCGCGCAATCACGGTCGCGTGACATCCGGTTTCGGGCTGAAAGAAACCGTGATTTTGTCAAAATGATCCCTATATAAGAACGCTGGCCGCGCGCCCTGGCGGCGGCCGGAACAAGCCCGCCTGAGCAACAGGGGGCATGAGAACAGAGACCGGAGGGGTGCTGCAATGGCCCAGAATTTGCCGAGTATCGTGTCGGGCGAAGGTGGCCTGACGCGCTACATGGAAGAAATACGCCGCTTTCCCATGCTTCAGCCGCAGGAAGAATACATGCTGGCGAAGCGCTACCACGAATATGGCGACACGCAGGCTGCCCACAAGCTGGTGACGAGTCACCTGCGCCTGGTGGCCAAGATCGCCATGGGTTATCGCGGCTACGGCCTGCCGATCGGCGAGGTGATCTCGGAAGGCAACGTCGGCCTCATGCAGGCCGTGCGCAAGTTCGAGCCGGAGCGCGGCTTCCGCCTCGCCACCTATGCCATGTGGTGGATCAAGGCGGCCATCCAGGAATATGTGCTGCGGTCATGGTCGCTTGTGAAAATGGGCACCACGGCCAACCAGAAGCGCCTGTTCTTCAACCTGCGCAAGGTGAAGGGCAAGATCCAGGCGCTGGAGGACGGGGACCTCAACCCCGAGCAGGTCAGGGAAATTGCCACCCGCCTCAGTGTGTCCGAGGAGGAGGTCATCTCGATGAACCGCCGCCTGTCCGGCGACGCCTCGCTGAACGCGCCGATCCGCGCGACCGAGGGCGAAAGCGGCGAATGGCAGGACTGGCTGGTCGACGACCATGACGACCAGGAAACCATGCTGATCGAACAGGACGAGCTTGAGAACCGCCGCGCCATGCTGGCGGGTGCACTCGACGTGCTGAACGAGCGCGAACGCCGCATCTTCGAGGCCCGCCGCCTGGCCGAGGACCCGGTCACGCTGGAAGACCTGTCGGGCGAGTTCAACATTTCCCGTGAGCGTGTGCGCCAGATCGAGGTGCGCGCCTTCGAGAAGGTGCAGGAAGCCGTCAAGGCTGCTGCCCGTGCCCAGGCCGACGCCCTGGCCGGGTGATCCGCGCGCCTCTTTGAACGCGCCATCCAGGAAAACGAAAACCCCCGCGCCGTTTCCGCCGCGGGGGTTCTTGATTCAGGCGGGGTGCCGGTGGCCGGTCACGGCTTCAGCGGATTGGCCTGCCAGGCGGCGATGACGTCCTTGAAGACCTTCTCGCCCGGAATGCCCTTTTCCATGGTCAGCAGCGCACGGCGGCCGGTCTTGTAGATGACCGGGATGTCGACCCACTGCTCGCGTGCCATCAACTGCTCATTCTTGTCGATCTCGGCCTTGCCGTCGGTCAGGGCGACCAGGAAGAAATTGTCGGCAATCTTGGCAGGAATGCCGAGCAGCGGCGTTCCGGGCGCCTGCTCGGACGCCTTGAAGGTGATGCGCAGAACGTCATCGATCCCGCCGGAGGGGAAATTGTCCGGTGTCACGAACACCATCTCGATGATGTGGCTGGCCGGCAGCGTCTCGTCGCCGTTGCGGCGGATCGTCATGCGCAGGCTGAGATCGCGGCCCGGATAGGTAATTTCCGCGCGGATGGCAGGTTCGGCGGGCTTGTCGCCGCCAGGCGATTCCTCAACCTCGCTCCACACCACATTGCCCTGGTCGGCCGTGCCCTGTTCGGCAGCAGTGCGTTCCTCGTAGAAGATCGCGCGCTGGCCGACAGCGATGGCCTGCTGACCCTGCTCAGCGGCGGGTTTTGCCGGTGCGGCAGGCGTGGCTGCGGCAGGCGGGGTAACGGGCGCGGGGGCTGGCGCAGCGGGCGCCTGCGTGGCCGGAGAAACGGACTTGCCCTCCGTCAGGTCGGAGGCGACTTGCGTGGGAGCACCGGTCTCCGTCTCCGATCCATCCTGGTTCAGCCGCTGGGTGAACTTGGTCGTGGCATCCGGCGCGGCGGGCTTGGCCGCCGGTGTCTCACCTGCCTTGCTGGCAGGCACCGATTTTTCGGGCGCCGTATCGGCAGAAGTCAGCGAGGCGATCTGTTCGGATATGGCATCCCGGTTGATCCAGGCGGCAAAGGCCCCGCCGGCCGCGAGCACCAGCAGACCGAGACCCCAGACGAGGCTCGCCCGGTTCCTGGACGGCTTCGGCTGGATCTTGCGCGGCAGCACCGGGCTGCCGGGACGGGCCGTATCCGCCGGGGCATCAACGGCTTCCTGTCCTGTACGGTCCTCGGAAGGAACGGCAATCGGCTCGTCAAACGCATCCGGCTCCGGATCAAAGGCCGGATCGATGGCGGGCGGCATCGGGGATGCAGGCTTGGCGGAGAAGGGCGGCGCCGCGGGCTCGGGAGTCTTGACCACCGGCTCCACTGTCACTTCGGGCTGGACGTCGCGCGCGGTCTCGCGGAACACGTCGTCAAGCGGGTTCGCCTCCTGCGGGACCGGCGGCGGCACCACCGGTGCAACAGGGGTACTCGCCACCACGGGCGCCACGGCCGGAGCGGCGGGCGCAATCGGCGGTGCGGATGCGGCAGGCACAGCCGGCGCCACTGGCGCGGGAGCAGGTTTGGCCCCGGCGTCGGCAAAGACGTCCGCCACCTGCTCGCGGAAGGAGTAGTCGTCCTCCACTGCGCCGATGATCTTGTCGATGGCGGCAAGCTGCCGGTCGATGATGTCCTGGCCGGGTCGCGGATCGCGCGCCTCAAGCTTGCCAAGGATGGTGGCACGGGCCTTTTCATAGACCTTCTGGCGGATCGCCGGCGTGTTGGCCGGCAGGCCGTCAATCGTCTTCCTCAGAACACTCGCAATATCCGCCATGCCCGGCTATCCGTCCGTTTTACGCACAAAGAAACCACCGGCGGAGCGCACACTCCGCCATTTCACCGGCACGTTAACGGCTTTTGTGTTCAAAATGAAGCGCGACGGGCAAAGTTGCGCGAGCAAGTTGTTGAATATGTGGTCAATCCTGGAACGGATCGGTCACCAGAATGGTGTCGTCGCGCTCCGGGCTGGTGGAAAGCAGCGCCACCGGGGCACCGATCAGTTCCTCGATATGCCTCACATACTTGACCGCCTGCGCCGGCAGGTCGGCCCAGGAGCGCGCACCCGCGGTCGTCTCCTTCCAGCCTTCCAGCGTCTCGTAGACCGGTTCGACGCGCGCCTGCGCGCCCTGGCTGGCGGGCAGGTAATCGATGAGTTCGCCGTCGAGCAGGTAACCGGTGCACACCTTGATCTCGTCCAGCCCGTCCAGCACGTCGAGCTTGGTCAGCGCGATGCCGGTGATGCCGTTGATGGCAATCGCCTGGCGCACCAGCACGGCATCGAACCAGCCGCAGCGGCGCTTGCGCCCCGTCACCGTGCCAAATTCATGGCCGCGCGTGCCAAGGAACTGGCCGACATCATTGTCCTGCTCGGTCGGGAACGGCCCCTCGCCCACACGGGTCGTATAGGCCTTGGTGATGCCGAGCACATAGCCGATGGCATTGGGTCCGAGGCCGGAACCGGCTGCCGCCTGCCCTGCCACCACATTTGACGAGGTGACGAAGGGATAGGTGCCATGATCGACATCGAGCAGCGTGCCCTGCGCGCCCTCGAACAGGATGCGCTCGCCCTTGCGGCGGCGCTGGTCCAGCACGCTCCACACCCGGTCAACATAGGGGCGGATCTTCGGCGCCACTTCCATCAGCTCTTCCAGCAGCGTTTCCGGCGCGATTTCCGGCACGCCAAGGCCACGCCGCAGCGGATTGTGATGGGCAAGCACACGGTCGATCTTGGCCGGCAGCATCTGCGGGTCCATCAGGTCGAGCACCTTGATGGAGCGGCGGCCCACCTTGTCTTCATAGGCCGGACCGATGCCGCGCCCCGTCGTGCCGATCTTGGTGCCCTTGGAGGCCTTCTCCTCGCGCAGGCGGTCGAGTTCGCCATGTAGCGACAGGATCAGCGGCGTGTTTTCCGCGATCTTGAGCACATCCGGGTTGATCGTGACGCCCTGCGCCTCAAGCCGCTCCACTTCCTTCACGAAGGCATGCGGATCAAAGACCACGCCGTTGCCGATGACCGAGAGCTTGCCGCGCACCACGCCCGAGGGCAGCAGCGAGAGCTTGTAGGACACGCCATCGACCACCAGCGTGTGACCGGCATTGTGGCCGCCCTGGAAGCGCACGACCACATCGGCGCGCTCCGAGAGCCAGTCGACAATCTTGCCCTTGCCCTCGTCACCCCATTGCGACCCGACGACAACCACATTGGCCATGGATGATCCTTTCGCGGCGCCGCGCCTGCGGCCTTCGCCCGCCCATTTGTCAAAACCCGCGCGTTATAGCCACCGGCAGGCGCGAACGCGACCCCCAATTCGTTGAAATCCTGTGGCGAGCAGCAAAAAACCTCGTCTTGCCCGCCCTCGCCGCCGCCTTTAAGCAGGATGGCCAGCCAACCAAGCTAGTCAACCAGGCCAGCCAATCAGGCCAGCCTAACAGGAATGTCCCGCCCGCATGATCACCCGCGCCTACATCTTCCTGCTTGCCGCAGCCCTCTTCTGGGGCGGCAACAATGTCGCGGGCAAGTTTGCCGCCGGCCACGTCTCGCCTGCCATGCTGACCGGCCTGCGCTGGGCGGTGGCGCTCGCCCTGCTGGCGCTGATCAGCCACCGCGAGGTGCGCGCCGACTGGTCCGCCATCCGTGCCCACTGGTGGAAGCTCTTCCTGTGGGGCGCGGTCGGCTTTGCGGGCTTCAACATCGCCATCTACACCGCTGCCGGGCTGACAAGCATCGTCAACATGTCCATCGAGCAGGCGGCAATGCCGATCCTGATCTTCCTGATCAATTTCATCGTCTTCCGCATCGGCGTGGCGTGGTTGCAGGTGGCGGGCGTGCTGGCCTCGCTCCTCGGCATCGCCCTTGTCGCAACGGGCGGCGACCTGTCGCGCCTCGCCACGCTGGACCTGAACGCAGGCGACGCGCTGAACCTGCTCGCCTGCCTCTTCTATGCCGGTTACACGGTGACCCTGCGCTTCCGCCCGCCGCTGCACTGGAAAAGCTGGATGATGACACTGGGCCTTGCCGCCTTCCTGACATCCCTGCCCTTCATCGCCTGGGAAGCCGCCGACGGCCGCCTGGTCCTGCCCGACACGCAGGGCTGGCTCGCCGTGCTCTATACCGGCTTCTTCCCCTCGCTGCTGAGCCAGACACTCTACCTGAAGGGCAACGAGATCATCGGCGCCAACCGCGCCGGCCTCTTCATCAACATGGTACCGGTCTTCGGAACGCTGCTCGCCATCGCCTTTCTGGGCGAAGCCTTCCATGGCTACCAGATGGTCGCCTTCGCCCTTGTCATGGGCGGCATCGCCGCCGCCGAGTGGGCCGGCCGGAAACGGGCTGCGGGGTGAGTGGCACCCACCCTTGTGGGGAGGGTCGCCGCAAAGCGGCGGGGTGGGGGTAGAGAAATATCGCTTGGAACAGGGTGTGTTTCAATGGAAGGTTGGAACCCAAATTGCCAATTCGGCGCGACTTGCCGAATGGCCGTTTTCATCTGCGGCCAAAAACGTGACAAAAACGACCGTTTTTGACAACATCGCCACCAAGCCTTTCTCGAATAATGCCCTTGCGGCGAGGCGCGGACCTCGCGAATATACCTTCATGGCTGGAAGCGAGTTTCACTTGGCGGAATACGCAGCATTGCGCGATGAAATCTTGGATAAATCCAGGTTCATCGATCAATCTTGGCGTCTGATGATCGTAGCAGTCGCGGGCATCCTTGCTTGGGTACTTACAACCGGTCAAAATGCAGACACGATAGTTCGAATAGCTGCGTCTTGGCTGCCAGCAGCGATGTCCCTTTTCTTTCATTGGCATCGGAACGAGAACATCGTAGCGATCCGCCGCCTGGCACTTTACGTTCGTGCGCTCGAAGAACGCTTCGCAGACGATGGGTTGGGATGGGAACGACGCAGGTCGGAAGATGATCTGGCGAACCAGCCCAGCACTTACCGCTCGACGACTATGCTCATGAAGGTGACCGTCGTATTTTCGGTTCTATTCGCTGCCCTCGAAACAGTGCGTGCGATCTCACCTGACCTACTACCGTTTTGATGACGCAGTAGGGCCGAGGCTTGTGTTTGCGACAAAACCATGCGTTTTTGTCCAGAATTGACGAGGCGAACGAGATTTCGCCAAGGGTTTGTGTCACCGGCAAAAACGATCAATTTTGCCACCATGCTTGAAAGCCGACATCGACCGAATGTCTGAAAGGTCCGCACATCCAACCTCAGGCATTTCACTGCCAATCACCCCAAAAAAAACGGCCCCTTTCGGGGCCGCTTTCCATTGTCTTCAGGCAGTAAGCCTTACTCCACGTCGAATTCCAGCGCCTTGGCCTGGATGATCTTGCCGGATGCGGTGAGCTTGTTCAGCACGTCCTGCGAGACCGGCTCGTCCACATAGAGCAGCGCGATGGCGTCGCCGCCCGGCCGGTTGCGGCCCAGCGAGAAGTTGGCGATGTTGGCGCCCGCCTCGCCCATGGTCTGGCCGATCAGGCCGATGATGCCCGGCACGTCGTTGTTGGTGGTGTAGACCATGTAACGGCCGATCTCGGCGTCGAGATTGATGCCCTTGATCTGGATGAAGCGCGGCTTGCCGTCCGAGAAGCAGGTGCCCGCCACTTCGCGCGTCTTGCTCTCGGTCTTCACCGTCAGCTTGATGTAGCCGTCGAACACGCCCGACTTGTCGCGCTTGGTCTCCGAAAGCTGGATGCCGCGCTCCTTCACCATGATCGGCGCCGACACCATGTTGACGTCCGACACCTGCGGGCGAATGAGACCGGCCAACGCAGCCGAGGTCAGCGCCTTGGTGTTCATGCCGGCGGTGGAGCCGTCAAACAGGATGTCCACGGCCTTGATCGGCTCGTCGGTGACCTGGCCGACAAAGGCCCCCAGCACTTCGGCGAGCTTGACGAAGGGCTTCAGGCGCGGCGCTTCCTCGGCAGAAATCGACGGCATGTTGATCGCATTGGTCACCGCGCCGTTGACGAGATAGTCGGCCATCTGCTCGGCCACCTGAAGCGCCACATTTTCCTGCGCTTCCGTGGTGGAGGCGCCCAGATGCGGCGTGCAGACCACGTTTTCCATGTTGAAGAGCGCATTTTCCGTCGCCGGCTCTTCCTCGAACACGTCGATGCCGGCGCCCGCCACCTTGCCGCTCTTCAGCGCTACCACCAGGTCGGCTTCCACGATCAGGCCACCGCGCGCGCAATTGATGATGCGCACGCCGTCCTTCATCTTGGCGAAGGCGTCGGCATTGATGATGTTGCGGGTCTTGTCGGTCAGCGGCGTGTGCAGCGTGATGAAGTCGGCGCGGGCAAACAACTCGTCCAGCTCCACCTTCTCCACGCCCATTTCAACGGCGCGCTCTTCGGAGAGGAACGGGTCGAAGGCGATGACATGCATCCTCAGGCCGATGCCGCGCGAGGCGACGATGGAGCCGATATTGCCGCAGCCGATGACGCCCAGCACCTTGCCGGTGACTTCCACGCCCATGAAGCGGTTCTTCTCCCACTTGCCGGCATGGGTCGAGGCATTGGCCTCGGGGATCTGGCGGGCGACGGCGAACATCAGCGCAATGGCATGCTCGGCCGTGGTGATGGAATTGCCGAAGGGCGTGTTCATCACGATGATGCCCTTGCGCGAGGCGGCCGGGATGTCGACATTGTCGACGCCGATGCCGGCGCGGCCGATCACCTTGAGGTTGGTTGCCGCCTCGATCAGCTTTTCCGTCGCCTTGGTGGCCGAACGGATTGCGAGACCGTCATACTGGCCGATGATTTCCTGGAGCTTTTCCTTGTCCTTGCCGAGCTTCGGCATGAAGTCCACATCGACGCCACGGTCGCGGAAAATCTGCACGGCGGTTTCGGAAAGGGCGTCGGAAACGAGAACGCGGGGTTTGGTCATGGGTCTGGTCCTGTCTGTCTTGTGACCCCTCATCCGTCGCCTTCGGCGACACCTTCTCCCGTAAGGGGAGAAGGGAGGGCGCCTGTCCTTCTCCCCTTGTGGGAGAAGGTGGCCGGGCGGAGCGAGGTCGGATGAGGGGTAAGCTAAACTCGGGCAGCAGCCTTCAGCGCCGCCTTCTGCGTCTGGAAGGCCCAGTCAAGCCAGGGCATCAGCGCTTCAAGGTCGGAGGCTTCCACCGTGGCACCGGCCCAGATGCGAAGGCCCGACGGCGCGTCGCGATAAGCGCCGATGTCATAGGCCACACCTTCCTTGTCGAGCGCGGAAACCATTGCCTTGGCAAAGGCGGCCTGCGCATCGGCATCCAGCGCGGCCACATCCGGGTCGGTGATCGTCAGGCAGACCGAGGTGTTGGATTGCGTGGCTTCCACCTTCGCCAGATTGGCCAGCCAGCCGGACTTGGCGGCAAAATCGTTGATGACCCTGGCATTGGCGTCAGCCCGCGCAATCAGCGCCGGCAGGCCACCGATCGACTTCGCCCAGTTGAGCGCATCGAGATAATCCTCAACCGCCAGCATGGAGGGCGTGTTGATCGTCTCGCCCTTGAAGATACCCTCGATCAGTTTGCCGCCCTTTGTCATGCGGAAGATCTTCGGCATCGGCCACTTGGGCGAATAGCTTTCCAGCCGGGCGACCGCGCGCGGGGAAAGGATCAGCATGCCGTGCGCCGCTTCACCGCCTAGCACCTTCTGCCAGGAGAAGGTGACGACATCGAGCTTGTCGAAGGCCAAATCCTGCGCGAAGGCCGCCGAGGTGGCGTCACAGATCGTCAGGCCCTTGCGGTCAGCGGGGATGAAATCGCCGTTCGGCACGCGCACACCGGAAGTCGTGCCGTTCCAGGTGAAGACCACGTCACGGTCGAAATCGAGCGCGGACAGGTCGGGAAGTTCGCCGTAGCCGGCCTCGAACTTGCGCACGTCCTCCAGCTTGAGCTGCTTGACGACATCCGTCACCCAGCCCGAACCGAAGCTTTCCCAGGCCACCATGTCGACGCCGCGTTCGCCGAGCAGCGACCACAGCGCCATCTCGACGGCTCCCGTGTCGGAGGCCGGAACGATGCCGATGCGGTAGTCTGCGGGAACGCCGAGTACGTCGCGCGTCAATTCGATGGCATCGGCGAGCTTCGCCTTGCCGATCTTGGCGCGGTGCGAACGGCCGAGTGCAGCATCAGCGAGCGCCTGGAGAGACCAGCCGGGACGCTTTGCGCAGGGACCTGAGGAGAAATTGGGATTGGCCGGGCGCACTGCCGGCTTGGAGATCTGTGTCATGATGTATCCTATCCTTACAGATAGCACGCCCCTCGTTGGGGAGGGGTGGCCCGCTGATGGCGATACTCTTCGCGGCCCCCGCAAGTCAAGCGGAATTGTTGCAACGCGCCATTTCCTGTCCCGCGGCCGACACCTCGCACTGAAAGGAAAAAGGGCGGCCCGTCTTCGGACCGCCCCTGACAACGTTGATGGACAGGCTGGCGCTTACCAGATCTCGTAGCGCAGACCCACCTTGAACTGGTGCGACGCAATGCTGGTGCCGACCACGGCGGCATTGCCGTTGTGGCGCACCGTCTTGGCACCGGGCATCGACAGGTAGCGGTATCCGAAATCCAGCTTGGCGTTCTTCGACAGATCGTAGGCGATACCGGCGCTGACGGCCCAGGCCACGCTGAACAGCTGGTCCTTCTTCACCGTACCGGCATAGTTGGCACCGGTTCCGTCCGTACCGTAGCAGGTGAAGGTCGTGGTCTGCGAACCGGCGACGACGGTTTCGTCGCGGCAGCGGCGCGAAGCCATTTCCGCATTGATCTTCGAGAAGGCAAGGCCGAGGCCGCCGCCGATATAGGGCGTGAAGCCAGCCACGGTTCCCAGATCGACATAGGCATTGGCAAGGCCCGTCCAGGCGCTGCTGGAGCCGTTGTCCTTCGCCTGGCAGGCGCGCGAACTCGCCCCATTGCTCACCAGGACCGTCGTCGTGATTCCGGTCACCGGGTCATAAACATCGTTGGTGACAACCTGGTTGCCCGCGCATTGGCCGGTATAGCGCGCGCTGAACTGGTCGGCATGGGCAAAGCCAAGTTCGGAATCGACGCGAAGGTAATCGTTGATGCGGTAACCGATACCCGCCGAGGCATTGACCACGTTGCTGGACCGGTTGATCCGGCCGCCTGTCGTTCCCAGCGTCGGGTTATAGGGGTTGGACCTGTCGGAGAAGCCCGGCGTCATCGAGTAGCCGATATCACCGCGGATGTACCAGCCGGTGCCGATCTCGACGGGCTTGTACTCTTCCACCACCGGCATGTCGGCGGGTGACAGGCTCGGCTCATAGTCGGCAGCGCCGGCCACGCACGGCACAAGCGCCAGAGCCATGGCGGCAGGTGTCAGACGCATCATACGTTTCATCGAAATACTCCGGCTTCACGCGCCACCGCTGGGGATGGCCATTCCCATGTCGAGGCCGATTGTTAACCATGATGGTTAAGGCGCAGTTAAGTACGTTTGCGAAGACGGCGTTTACCATGGGATTTTTTGGCAAATTCTTTCAATGACTTGATCGGAAAAAGCGAAAAGGCCGCCCTCGCGGGCGGCCCCTGTCTGTTGCGGCGCGGGCTGCAGCTTACTTGTAAACCGGCATCGGCTGCGGCTCGGGCTGGTAGCTGACCACCTGCGGAGCCGGAGCGCAGCGGGTGGCAGCGCCCTTCGCACCGAAGGAGTAGCGCAGGCCGGCGCGCACTTCATGCACATGCATGCCATCGTCGAAGCCGGGGCCGGCAGCAGGCGCATACTGGAACATGCGGCCGCCGGAGATGCGGGTGTAGCGGTAGCCGAGATCGAGTTCGGCCTGGCTGGTCAGGCAGTAGGAGGCACCGGCCATGAGCGCCCAGGCCATGCGGCCGGAGCTGTCGCCGGCATGCGTGGTCGTCACACCGCCAACCGTGTTGCGCAGCTTGTCCCACTTCACGCGGGCCGCACCGATACCGGCGCCCACATAGGGGGTGATACCGTGATAGGTGCCAAGGTCCACATAGGCATTGGCGAGCACGACGAGCGCCGACAGGCCGCCCTTGTCATTGGAAACGCACGGTGCCGGCGGGGAGCCGCAGGTGCCGCGCGTGGTGCCGCGGAAGTCCGACTTGAACCAATAGTCCGCCGTGATGTCCGCGCGAATGTACTTGCCGATGTTGTAGCCCAGACCGGCGCCGATCGAGAAGGAGTCCTTCAGGTTGGTGCTGGCAAACTGGTTGGTGCCCCCCGGCGTGCCGTAGGTGATGTAGTTCGTGCCTCGCAGGGCCATGCGGTGATAGTCGATGTCGCCACGGATGTACCAGCCATCACCCCAGTCGCTGGAAGTCTCGGCAATGACGGTCGGCTGTTCGACGATCGCCGGCGGAGCCTGCACCACTTCCGGCTGGTAGAGGTCCGCTGCCATCGCCGGCACGGCTCCCGCGAACATTGCGGCGGCAAAGGCGCCGGTGCGAAGCTTTTTCATCGTCAAACTCCGTTTTGGCCGGATCATTCGGATTGTCCGGGTCATGGATTGGTTCTGTTAAGGATAATGACCGGCAATGGTTAAGGCGGGCTTAAGCCTGTTCCTTAACCATCAGGTCTTTGAAATCGTCATGAAATCGAGGTCGGCAGACAGCAAAAAACCCGCCGGGCGAAACCCGGCGGGCTGTCAAGACCGGAAAATGCGCAGCCGGTCAGGCGGCGTTGCGCAGACCCGCGATCACCGCGACGATGTCGTCCACCACGTCTTCCACCAGCATGCGGTCGTCGCCTTCCGCCATCACGCGGATGAGCGGCTCCGTGCCCGACGGACGGATGACAAGGCGCCCTGACTGGCCGAGCCGCGACTGGCCGTCCTTGATGGCTTCCTGCACACCGGCATTGTCCAGGGGCTTCATGCCGGCATAGCGGACATTCTTGAGGATCTGCGGAACGGGCTCGAAAACCTTGCAGACTTCGCTCGCCGGCTTGCCCGCCCGCTTGATGCAGGCAAGCACCTGAAGCGCCGAGACAAGCCCGTCACCGGTCGTCGAATAATCCGACATGATGATATGGCCGGACTGTTCGCCGCCAACGTTGAAACCGTGCGTGCGCATGTGTTCGACGACGTAGCGATCACCCACCTGCGTGCGGTGCAGTTGCAGGCCCTTGCCCGACAGGAAGCGCTCCATGCCGAGATTGGACATGACGGTTGCCACAACGCCACCGCCGCGCAAGCGGCCGCTTTCGCGCCAGCTGTCGGCAATCATGGCCATGATCTGGTCGCCGTCGATTTCCTCGCCGCGCTCGTCCACCAGCAGCACACGGTCTGCGTCGCCATCAAGCGCGATGCCGATGTCGGCGCGCACTTCATGCACCTTGCGGCTCAGCGCCTGCGGGTGGGTGGAGCCGCATTCGTGGTTGATGTTGACGCCGTTTGGCTCGTTGTTGATGGTGATGACTTCCGCGCCCAGTTCCCACAAGGCCGCGGGCGCCACCTTGTAGGCCGCGCCATTGGCGCAATCGACCACCACGCGCAGGCCCGAAAGCGACAGCGAGCGCGGCAGGGTGCGCTTGGCAAATTCGATGTAGCGGTCATGCACGCCATCAATACGCTTGGCCTTGCCCACGCCGTCGGCGTCGGCGAGCTGGCGCGACAGGTCCTGGTCGAGCATGCCCTCGATCTGCATCTCGATCTCGTCGGACAGCTTGTAACCGTCCGGGCCGAACAGCTTGATGCCGTTGTCATGATAGGGATTGTGCGAGGCAGACAGCATGACGCCGATATCGGCGCGCAGCGAGCGCACCAGCATGGCGACAGCCGGCGTCGGGATGGGACCGAGCAGGAAGACATCCATGCCGGCCGCGCAGAACCCGGCCACCATGGCGTTTTCCAGCATGTAGCCGGAGATGCGCGTGTCCTTGCCGATCACCACCCGGTGGCGATGGCTGCCGCGCTGGAACGAGACGCCCGCGGCCATGCCGACCTTCATGGCGATCTCGGCGGTCATGGGCTGCGAATTGGCGCGCCCGCGAATGCCGTCGGTGCCGAAATACTTGCGTGTCATGTGCGGTCCCATTCCCCGTCAATGCCTGCGGTTTTGCCACAGTTTCCCCATTGCGACGCATCACATTATGTTTGCATCTGTTACCGAAGCCTTCAGGCTGCCGGTCCCGGTATGGCCTTGGTTAAGCCCCGGTAAACGGAAAAACCCCGCGCCAAGGAGCGCGGGGCCTGTCATGTTCTGCGGGCTGCGGTCAACCCTGAGGTTGCGGCTCCATGCCCGGATCGGCCTCGCCGTCACCCTTCTTCTTGCGTGAAGCACCAGCCTTGGGAACAGCCGATCCGCGGGTCGGCGGCGTGTCGTCGCCAAGGTCACGCGACGGCTTTTCACCCGCGATGATCTGGCGGATTTCGTCGCCGGACAGCGTCTCGTATTCGAGCAGTCCCTCGGCAATCGCGATCCATTCCTTCTTGTGCTTGGTCAGGATCTTGCGCGCATCATCGTAGGCCTCGTCCACCAGCCCGCGCACTTCCGAATCGATGATCTGCGCGGTGGATTCCGAAACGTTCTTGGACTGGGCAACCGAATGGCCGAGGAACACCTCCTGCTGGTTTTCGCCATAGGCCACACGGCCGAGCTTGTCGGAGAAGCCCCACTGCGTCACCATCGCGCGCGCCAGCTTGGTCGCCTGCTCGATGTCGGACGAGGCCCCGGAGGTGATGTTCTCCTTGCCGAATTTCAGCTCCTCGGCCACGCGCCCGCCCATCATGATGATGAGACGCGACTTCATGTACCTGAAGCTCATCGAATAGCGGTCACCCTCGGGCAGCTGCATCACCATGCCGAGCGCGCGCCCACGCGGGATGATCGTCGCCTTGTGGACCGGATCGGCCGTCGGCACCATGATCGCGGTGATGGCATGACCGGCCTCGTGATAGGCTGTCAGTTCCTTTTCCGCCTGGGTCATGGCGGAAGAACGGCGCTCCGCGCCCATCATCACCTTGTCCTTGGCATCCTCGAATTCCAGCATCGTGACGAGACGCTTGTTGCGCCGCGCCGCCATCAGCGCCGCCTCGTTGACGAGGTTCATCAGGTCGGCACCCGAAAAGCCCGGCGTGCCGCGCGCCAGCGTCTTCAGGTCCACATTTGGGGCCAGCGGCACGTTGCGCACATGAACTTTCAGGATCTTCTCGCGGCCGACGAGATCCGGGTTCGGCACCACAACCTGACGGTCGAAGCGGCCCGGACGCAGCAGCGCGGGATCGAGCACATCGGGACGGTTTGTCGCCGCGATCAGGATGATCGATTCATTGGCCTCAAAGCCGTCCATTTCGACCAGCAACTGGTTCAGCGTCTGCTCGCGTTCGTCATTGCCGCCGCCAAGGCCGGCGCCGCGATGGCGGCCCACCGCATCGATTTCATCGATGAAGATGATGCAGGGCGAGTTCTTCTTGGCCTGCTCAAACATGTCGCGCACACGGCTGGCGCCAACGCCGACGAACATTTCCACGAAGTCCGAACCGGAAATGGTGAAGAAGGGCACATTGGCTTCACCGGCGACCGAGCGCGCCAGCAGCGTCTTGCCCGTGCCGGGAGGGCCGACCAGCAGCACACCCTTGGGAATGCGGCCGCCGAGGCGCTGGAACTTCTGCGGATCACGCAGGAATTCGACGATTTCCTCCAGGTCCGCCTTGGCTTCGTCCACACCCGCCACATCGGCGAAGGTCACGCGGCCGTGCGCTTCGGTCAGAAGCTTGGCCTTGGACTTGCCGAAGCCCATGGCCCCGCGCGAACCGCCCTGCATCTGGCGCATGAAGAAAATCCACACGCCGAGGATCAGGATCACCGGCAGCCAGGACAGCAGATAGCCGAACAGCGTATTGGAACCGTCGGTTTCCGGACGCGCATTGATCGTCACGTTCTGCTTTTCGAGACGCTCGACCAGCGTGGTGTCGCCGGGCGAATAGGTCTGGAAACCTGCCGCGCTGTCGGTGTAGCTGCCCGTGATCCGCTCGCCGGTGATGGTCACCGATTTCACGCGGCCCGCATTCACGTCCTGCATGAACTGCGAATAGGCAATCTCGCGCGAGGCGGAACGCTGCTGCGGTGTCTGGAACAGGTTGAACAGCGCGATCAGCAGGACCGCGATGATGCCCCATAGGACCAGGTTTCTGTAGTTCGGATTCATGAAAGCGTCCTGCTTGCGCGGCATGCCCGCGCGCGATGATACGTCTGATGCGTCCTAACATAGGTGCGCCTCGGGGGGTTGCCAAGCGCACCGGCGCGATAAAGCCCGGTTCCGGCAGGCCATTTGTCGCATATGGTTTAGGACGGAACCAACGCTCTGCCCCGATTGGGGCGCTTCCAAGGCGTCACAGCCCGCCAAGGCGCGGTGCGGCGGGGTCTTCCAGGCCTGCAAGCCGTGCAAGGGAAGCGGCTGCGGCGAGATCATGCAACGGCAAAAGGCTGGCCCAGGGATGCAGACCCGGGACCATGACGCCCACTGACTGCCTGACCTGCCCTCGCCTCGATGGCTCCGGCATAATGCTGGCCGTCCCGCCCCGCGCCGTAACCAGACAGCCCGACAGGGTGAAGCGGCCGTCTCCGTTTCCGCCAAGCATCTCCATGCGCGACAGCACGGCCTCCCGCGCCGGAAGCTGGTCGCGCCGCCCGCCATGGGCCAAAAGCAGGCGCAAGGCTGCAACCGCGACCTCCCCGTCCCGGCCACATGCGGATCGGTCGAGCGTGAACCTACGCTGTCCTGCTGGTCGTGCGTGCTGTGCGAGCCATTGTGCCACCGCTTCGCTTTCGCAAACCCGCGCACGCGATGCTGCCGCCACCTCTGCATCCAGTCTTGCCAGATGGTTGCCATCGGCAGCGCGCAAGGCCCTGCGCAAGCGGATGCGCTCAAAGGACGCGTTGTCATTGGAGGGATCGTCGATCCAGCCCGTACCGGTCCCGCGCAGCCAATCCCGCAGGCTCGCACGCGAAACACCGAGGAAGGGACGGCAGAACCACAGGCCGCTCGCCATGTGACGAGTGGCAGGTGCAATCCCCGCAAGCCCCCGGCCGGGACCGCGCCGCGCGCGCATCGCCACCGTCTCGCGCTGGTCGTCAAGCGTATGGGCGGTCAGCACGGCCACGGCACCAGCCTGCGCCGCAGCGTCGCCCAACAGCGCATAACGGGCCGCACGCGCCGCTGCCTGCACACCATGGCCGGTAGCCGGATGCATCCAGCGCTGTGTGACATGGGCGATCCCGGCCACGTCGCACCAGCGTTTCACCCGCTCTGCCTCACCCGCCGATTCCGGGCGCAACCCGTGATCGACGGTGACAGCAAGAAGCCGCTGCGCCGTGATCAGGTCCGGCCGTACCGAAAGCATGGCAAGCAGTGCCATGGAATCGCCGCCGCCCGAAACCGCGACGGCAATCTGTCCGGTATCGGGAAAGGTCAGATGCGCGAGGGCCTGCATGCCATCGGAGGGTGGCCGTGTGGGCTCCGCCCGGGACAACGGGCTCCCGCTCATCACGCTCAGCAACCGGCGAGCTTCTGTTCCTGACGTACGCGCTCACGCATCGCCTCGCCAAGCTTGGGGAACTTCTTCGGGATCGCCCCGTAGGTGGCACAGGCCATGTCGCCCTGCTTCATGGCCGCCAGCGAGATGCCAAGCTTCAGCATCATGTCGGGCGCCTTGGCCGATGCCGGATGGGCCTTGCCACCCTCCAGGAAAACTTCCGCAGCATCGCGGTAGCGCTCCTGGCCGAGCAGGGATTCGCCCAGCCAGAACGTCGCATCGGCCACCTGCTCCCCATCGGGAAAGCGTTCGATATAGTCACGGAAACCCGCTTCGGCGGTCTTGTAGTCGCCCGAAAGCACGAACTGATAGGAATTGGAATAGACGGACCCGGCATCTTCGCCCGAAGGCAGGGCCGCGACCGTCGTTCCGTCTGGCGGGGCCGTCTCCGGCTTGTCGGCCGGTTCATCCCCAGACGCATTGTCGATGCCGCTTTCGTCCGCGCCGATCACATTGCCGTCCTTGTCCACCTTCAGCGAGCCGAGGTCGCCGGCCGGCTTTCCGAGTTTTGCGCTGTCGGCCGCCTTGGACCAGTCCACCTCCGGCACGGCCGGTTCCTGACCGGCCGTCACGATGGACGGACTTTGCGCATGATCATCCATCGGCGCGCCCTGCTCGGCTACCGTCTGGTTGTCCTCGTCAGGTTTGCCGGGAACCTTGTCCCCGGCATCCGACTTCTTTTCCTCCAGTTGCTGGAGGCGGAACTCGTTGTCCTCCTGCGCCTTGCGCAAGGCTTCCTGCATTTGCAGGATCTGGAAATTCAGCTCCTCGATCTGGCCGTTGAGCTTGCGCACCTGCTCTTCGAGCTGGGTGACCCTTGGATCGAAGGACTGCGCGAGCAGCATCGGCTTTCCCTCCGCGCGCTCGGCCTTCGGCAGCGGCACGAGCCCGGCCCCGTCAAGGGCATGGGCCGGCGTCATCGCGGCAAAAGGCAGGGCCGCCAGAAGAAAGAAGGCGTAACGGGAACGCATCGGCTTCCTCATGCTGGGTTCGGTTCAAGTGGCGGGGTTGCCCCCGGACCGTATTGCACGGCCCGATCTTCATATCAGGCAGCGCGACTTCGGCCAAATTTTGTTTGCGGCCAGACCCATCGCCCCCTCCGGCCCGAAACGCATCAAGGCGGCCCGGAAGGCCGCCTTGCATGTTCGTCAGGCCATCGGGCAAAGGCGTCAGCTGCCGGCGCCACCAAGCACGGTGACGGCGCGGCGGTTCTGCGACCAGCAGGAAATGTCGTCGCACACGGCGACGGGACGTTCCTTGCCGTAGGAGATCGTCTTCAGGCGGCTGCCCGAAACGCCCTGGCTGATGAGGTAGTCGCGCGTGGCAGCGGCGCGGCGGGCGCCGAGCGCGATGTTGTACTCGCGCGTGCCGCGCTCGTCGGCATGCCCTTCGATGGTGATCGAGTAGTTGCCGTAGCGGCTCAGCCACTGCGCCTGACGCTGCAACGTCTGCTGCGCGTCGGCGCGGATGGCGGACGAGTCGGTGTCGAAGAAGATGCGGTCGCCGACATTGACAGTGAAGTCCTGCGTCGAGCCCGGCGCAGCATTGTTGGCGTTCAGGCCCAGGTCGGCCGCCGTGTTCGGCACGGCCTTCTTGGAGGCGCAACCGGCAAGCGCGAGCGCCGAGACGAGCGCGATCATGGCGGGGTTGCGGGCGAGGGTCACGAATGTGCGCATGGTCGCGCTTCCTTCAAAACAAGGGGAATGGATTGACACTTCAATAACCACGTCTGGGTTAAGGCCGGGTCAAGGGAGAGGGTTAACAAAGCTTTTATCTCAAGCCCCGTGTCCCCGGCCACACCCGGTCATACCCTCGCACATGCGGTGCGAATACGGCCAAAACGCGGCATTTCCGGCACTTTCAGAGACTTTGCCGCGCCGCATCAAAATCCTGTTGCAGCGCGGCATCAGCCATTAGTCCAGCAGTGGCGACCAGGCCGGGTCGGACGCGTAACCGGGTGTCGGAATGGCCTGTTCGTTGCGTCCCGTCAGGTCCACCGAAAACAGCTTCGGCCCGCCGGAACCCGCCTGCTCGCGGAAGAACATGATGTAGCGTCCGTTCGGCGCCCAGGTCGGGCCCTCGGCCAGAAAGCCGGAGGTCAGCAGGCGTTCGCCCGAACCGTCCGGCTTCATCACGCCGATGGAAAACTGCCCGCCCGACTGCTTGGTAAAGGCGATCAGGTCGCCACGCGGCGACCACACCGGCGTCGAATAGACGCCGTCGCCAAACGAGATACGCTGCGGACCGGAGCCGTCGGCACCCATCACGTAGATCTGCGCGCGGCCGGCTCGGTCGGAGGTAAAGACGATGCGTCCGCCGTCGGGCGAATAGGACGGCGAGGTGTCGATGGCCGCCGAATCCGTCAGGCGCTGGGTCGAGCGCGAGCGCAGGTCCATGGCGAAGATGTTGGAATTGCCGTCGTCGCGCCCCAGCGACATGATCACCTTCTGGCCATCGGGCGAGAAGCGCGGCGCAAAGGTCATGCCCGGCAGGTCGCCGACGATCTCGCGCTGGCCGGTCTCGATCTGCAGCAGATAGACGCGCGGACGTCCGCCCGCGTAGGACATGTAGGTCACTTCCTGCCGGTTGGGCGAGAAGCGTGGCGTCAGCACCAGGTCGCCGCCCTTGGTCAGGTAGCGCAGGTTCGCGCCATCCTGGTCCATGATCGCCAAGCGCTTCTGGCGCTGGTTCTTGGCGCCCGATTCATCGACGAAGACGATGCGTGTGTCGAAATAGCCCTTTTCGCCGGTCAGCTTCTCGTAAATTGCGTCGGCAATGATATGCGCCACCCGCCGCCAGTTGGCTTCGGTGGTGAAGAACTGCTCGCCCAGCATCTGCTGACCGCCGAACGTATCCCACAGCCGGAATTCGGCACGCAGGCGGCCGTCGGCTTCCTTGGTCACCCGGCCCGTCACCAGCGCTTGCGCATTGATGACCTTCCAGTCCTCGAAGCGCGGTGCGACATCCGGGTTGGAGATCTTTTCCACGAAGGCGGCCTTGTCGACCGGTTTGAACAGGCCCGAGCGCTTCAGATCCGCGGCAACCACCTCGGAAATTTGCGCGCCGACACCCGTGCCGGACAGGAAGTCGGTGATGGCGATGGGCAGCGGCTCCACCACGCCCCGGTTCACGTCGATCTCCACCAGCGCGCGCGCCGGAAGCACCGGTGCCGCAATCAGGGACGCCAGCGATGCCGCGGCGACGAAGGCTGCCTTGATGAATGTCTTCATGGTCTGTCTGCTTCCTTTCCTGATCCCGCCCCGTTTCGTCCCGGGCGGTCAGAAGAACATGTCCGTCGGATCGAAATTCACGATGACTTCGCTCCAGGTCTCGTATTTGCCGGATGGCACCGTCAGGCCGCGCATGTTGCATTTCTGGATCGCGCGGATGGCCGAGCGGTCGAAACTCGGATTGCCCGAGGATTTGGTGACGGTCGGTGTGCCTTCCAGCTTGCCCTGCCGGTCGAGATTGAACTTCACCGACACTTTAAGCTTGTCGGGATCGGTGATGCCCGCATCGATCGACCAGCAACCGCCGATCTGCTCACGCAGCGCGTCCATTTCCGCGCGCGTGAGCTTCGGCGCATTGGTGCGGCTGTTGCCGGCTGCGGCTTCCCTGGTCTCGCGCTTGGCCCCGGTCCCGGCTGGCTTTTCCTTGTTGATCAGCGCCTTGATGTCGTCTTCCAGCGCCGCCGTATCCGACTTCTCCGCCTTGGGGGCCTTCTTGTCCTCCTGTGGCTTGTCGGAATCCTTGCGTTCGGGTGCCTTGGCGGTCTGGGCGGGGGCCGGAGGTGTCGGGCGCGCCTGCGGAACTGGCGTCGTATCGGGCAGCTTGACGGCCGTTTCGCTTTCCTTTGGCGTCTCGATCGCCTCCTTCACCGGGTCGGGCTTGACCTCTTGCTTCGGTGCCGGCTCGCTCTTCACCTCGGTGGCAGGAACCGGCTTGGGCTCGGCCTTGGGCTGCGGTTTCGGTTCAGGCTTGGGGACGGGTGCGGGCACCGGGTCCGGTTCGGATTTCGGGGCCTCGGCCGCCTCGACCTTGCGCGGAGCCGGTGTCGGCGTCGGCGCATTGTCCAGGTCGATGGTGTTGTCGCCGGCGTTGATGGCGTCCTTGACGATATCGGGACGCTTGGTCGGCTTCGGCGCAGGCGTTTCCTTCACCGGCGCCTTCTTGTCGCCCTTCACAAGCTGGGCGAGCTCCGTTTCGGTGATCGTGGAGACAGGCAGGCTTTCCACCACCTCGAACGGCTTCGGCGCGGTGAGCGTCAGCAGGCCGACAGCCAGCAGCGCACCGTGCAGAAGGACCGAGGTGGTAAGGCCGGCCTTCATGTCCATCAGCCGTTCTCGTCCTGAAGCGTGACAAGGCCGACATTCTCGAACCCGCCAGCCTGGATGCGCGACATCACGCGCATGACAGAACCGTAATCGATGGCCTTGTCGCCACGTACGAAGATGCGCGCGTCCGAGCCGGTCGACTTGATCGCCTGAAGCTTGGCGACGACATCATCCAGGCCGATCTCCTCTTCCTGCAGGAAGATGCGGCCCTGCCCGTCCACCGAGACCACCAGCGGCTGGGTTTCCGAATTCATCGGCTTGGCATCGGTCTGCGGCAGGTCCACCGGCACACCGGCGGTCAGCATCGGCGCCGTCACCATGAAGATGATCAGCAGCACCAGCATCACGTCGACCAGCGGCGTGACGTTGATTTCCGAAATGACACCACGGCGCTGGCCACGCCTGCGATGGCCGCGTCCGCCTGCTCCATTGTTGCCCGTCGACATGCCCATGGTTCAAACCCTCCGGGATCGTACTCAGGCCGCCGCCTGCTGGCGCGGCGCGGACCTCTCGTCGATCTGGCGCGACAGGATGGCGGAGAACTCGTCGGCAAAGCCCTCCATCCGGCCGCCGAGCTTGGAGGCGTCGGACGACAGCTTGTTGTAGGCGATGACGGCAGGGATGGCAGCCATCAGGCCAATGGCAGTGGCCAGCAGCGCCTCGGCAATGCCGGGTGCCACGACGGCGAGGTTGGTCGATTTGGAGCCGGCAATTGCCTGGAAGGAGGTCATGATGCCGACGACCGTTCCGAACAGGCCGATGAAGGGGGCAGCCGAGCCCACCGTGGCAAGGAAACCGAGGCGGCTTTCCAGCCCTTCCATCTCACGCGTCAGCGCCAGGTCCATCGCCTTGTCGATACGGGTCTGGAGCGCGAGCGGCGAGCGGGCGCCCTTCTCGAAACTTTTCTTCCACTCGCGCATGGCGGCCACGAAGATCGATCCCATGCCGCTGGTCTTGCGTTCAGAGAGCGTACGGTAAAGTTCCTCCAGCGACTGGCCGGACCAGAACGTGTTCTCGAAGCGGTTCAGCGCCAGACGCATGCGCGAAAAGGCGATCGCCTTGTCCACGATGATCGCCCAAGTCCACACCGAGGCGAGCAGCAGCCCGATCATCACCAGCTTGACCACCCAGCCGGCCTGCATGAACAAAGCCCAGATGGACAGATCGCCGCCCGGGGCTGCAAGTGCCACTTGTTCCATAATGGTTCGAATCCCTTTGGTCTGGGGTTGCAGGTCCGGTCCGGCCCGCTTTGCCCCGTCTCGTCTTCCGCGCGTGTCCGGTGTGGGCTGGCGACGTATCAATGAGGTCAGCCAATCCCGGCCTTTTCCGGGCAAAATTTGGTTAAACAAAGGCGTCGCCGCCCTGTCTTCGCAAATGCGGTAAGCTTGGATCAACATGGTTAAGGATGCGTTAGGAGACGCGCCGCCGCGCGGGCCCCTGCCGGGATCACGCCATGCCGGAATTGCGGGGTGCAAACACGGCGATCCAGTCCTTGGGAAAGCGGCGCGGCTTGCCCGAAGCGCCGGTGATCGCTGCCTCGACGCGTGCGCCAATCAGCACCGTGCCCCCGCGCCGGATGGTCTGGCCCATCACGATGCGCGCGCCGGAAATGCTCTCCGTCCAGGTCTCGATCTCCAGCACGTCGTCGATGCGTGCCGGTGCCTTGAAATCGATCTCCATGCGCCGCACCACCCAGACGATGGCTTCGCCGAGGCTGCCCTCCGCCAGCTCGGTGTGATGGACACCGGCCAGCCGCAAATAGTCGGACCGGCCGCGCTCCAGGAATTCCAGGTAGCGTGCGTGGTAGACAACGCCGGAAAAATCCGTGTCGGCATAGTAGACACGCGCAAACAGCCGGTGGCCGGAACCGGTCAGCTCTCCTGCCAGCGGAACCGGTTTGCCGCCTGGTTCTTTACCATGATCGCTCATTCCCGCCTGCCTTAACCGTTGCCGGATGCTTCTGTGCCACATTGGGCGCGACCTTTCCGGGATGACATTGATGAACCGCGCAATCAAGACTTTCATGGCTGTCGGGCTCGGCACCGCCGCGCTCACGGCCGCCATCCCGGCAAGCGCGGCATCCTTCAAGCCCGCTCCGGGCATCTCGATGGACCTGTGGGTGACATGGCCCGACGAGAGCCGCTGGAGCGAGAGCGCGGCCATGCTGCCCTTTCCCGAATGGCGGCGCAGCGTCACCATCGACCGGCTCGCCAGGTTGAAGAAACACGGCATCGGCATGATCCGTCTGCCGGTCGATCCTTCGCCGTTCCTCTCGGAAAACGCCGCCCCTCTGCGGGACGAGCTGCTGCTATCGGTCGGCGACACCGTGCGCGGCCTTGCCGGCGCCGGGTTTCGCGTGATCCTCGATCTCCATTCCATCCCGGCCGGGCCGAACCGGTCAATCGGCACCGCCCAAGTGCTCGAAGATGAAACCCTGTTCGAGGCCTATCTGGCGTTCGTTCGCGACGCGGCCAGGCTCGTGGCCCGTACCGACCCGCAATCCGTGGCACTGGAGGTGATGAACGAGCCGGTGAGCGGTTGCGCCTCGCAGGAGGAGCGCCTGGACTGGCAGGAAAAGCTGCGGCGGCTCTACGCCGCCGCCCGCGCCTCTGCCCTCGACACGACCCTGATCCTCTCCGGCGCCTGCTGGGGCACCGCGGAGGGTCTTTCCGCGCTCGACCCGAAAGTCATCCCGGACGGCAATGTGATGTGGTCGTTTCACTCCTACGCGCCTTTCATCCTCACCCATCAGGGCGCCGGCTGGACCGGCGACGTCAGCCCCTATGCAACCGGAATTCCCTTTCCGCCCAACGCAGACAATGCGGCTGAGACGGCGTCCGCCCTTGAGGCGATCCGGCAACGCGTTGACGCCGATGCCCCCTTCCTGCGCAAGGCGGGCATCAAGGCCTTTGTGGAGGAGGAACTGGCGAAGCTCGACACGCCCGAAAAGCTCGCCGCCGCCATCGAGGAACCCTTTGCGGCGGTGGCCGGATGGGCGGAGCGGAATGGCATCGCCAGTGGCGATATCATCCTCGGCGAATTCGGCATGATCCGGCAGGAATACGGCCATGACTTCGTGATGAAGCCACAATGGCGCGCCGCCTATGTCGAAACGATGATCCGTCAGGCCAAGGCCCGCGGCTTTGCCTGGTCGGTCTGGGGCTATGGCGGGGCCTTCGGCGTCGTGGAGGAATTCGAGGGCAGGCCCGCCGAACCGGACGTGCTCGACGTCATCGGGCGGGCCGCCTCGAATTGAGCGGGTGCTGGCAGCCTCAGCCGCCTGCCATCACCGCCTCGGGTATCTCGAAACGCTGGCCGCCAATGGTCACGATGTAGAGATCGCTGTTCTGGTCCACCGTCATCTTTGCATCTCCGTCAGCCTGGCTCTGGTCGAAGGAGGTGGGCGTGTTCATCTCGAAGAAGATCACGCGGCTGCCGCCATCCGGCCAGAACACGGTGATCATTCCATTTCCGTTGCCTTCGCGATTGACCCCGAAATTGCACTGGCCCATCGGCTGCCCGGCCTCCCGCGCACAGGGTATCTGGCCCGTTGCGTTGA
The DNA here is from genome assembly GCA_020637755.1 of Brucellaceae bacterium. Classification (GTDB taxonomy): domain Bacteria; phylum Pseudomonadota; class Alphaproteobacteria; order Rhizobiales; family Rhizobiaceae; genus Zhengella. The sequence goes on from JACKJW010000001.1 coordinate 66,921, forward strand.
AATCGGTCCCGGCCACCTTGGCGTCCTGCGACGGGGCAGCGGCCGCTGCCTTGCCGTCAATGGCGATCTCCATCGTATAGTTCGCCACCTCGTCGCGCCGTGCGGCAGAGCGCATCATGTAGACCGAGACCGAGTAGTCGCCATTTGCCGGCAACGCGCCCTCATAGGCGTTGAGCGGATCGGTCATGCTCGAATTGGCAAGGGCCTCGTCGCCCGGTCCCTTGCCCGGGCCATAGAGGTTGAAATAGGTCGCTCCATGTTTGGAGGTGAGCTTGAGGCGGATGGTCTGGCCGGCGCTGGCGCCGATCTTGTACACCACCGAGCCATAGCCCTTGATCTGCCCCTTCACCGTCGTGCCGTTGGCGCCCTTGGTGAAATGCACAACCTCGGTGCGCACGTCATCAGCCGCGATGGCAGGCGGCACCGCCATGAGGGCAGCAGCACAGGCGGCAATTCTGAACAGACGGATCATTGCATTGACTCCTTCGAAAATCCTGCCGGCTCGACACGGCTGGCGCTCAATCTGTGGGTGTTGACAGTAATCAGCTCGTGACGATCACAAAATCCTTGCCCGAGCGGCGGTCAGCCTCCAGCGGCGCATCGGTGGTGATCAGCATCATGCCCGGATGCAGCCGCTTGGTCATGGCCGCGACGAAGGAATTGTCGGCCTTCATCCGCGTCAGGATATTGGCCGCACCCGGAGCCGCACCCGCCTCGTGGTGATGGCTGACGGCCGACCATTGCAGCCCCTTGGCCCCGTCATGCGCACCTACTAGCACAAAGACGTTGGAACCGAGCGTCGGCCCTCCGGAAAGCTTCAGCTTGGAGCGCGCGATCACTTCATTGTTCTCGATCAGTTCGATCTCATGACTGGCCGAAGACACGATCACCGAATGGATGGGATAGCTTTCACTTTCGCTCCAGTCGGACGGGTGTTTCTTGCCCGCCAGTCCGTTGACTGCATGCACGAATTCCGATTCCGCGTAGTCGCCAAGCACCATTCCCGGATGCGTCAGTTCCCAGGGATCCGTATGCGAGCCGGCAATGATGACCGGTGTTCCCAGATGCGTGATGCCAAACAGCAGTTCTGAAAAATCGATCGGCAGGCGCACGCAGCCGTGGCTTGCCGGATAACCCGGCAGCTTGCCGGCATGCAGCGCGATGCCGGACCAGGTGAGCCGGTTCATGTTGGGCATCGGCGCGTCATTATAGGTCGAGGACTTGTGGTACTTGTCCTTCTGCAGCACCACGAAGACGCCGGTCGGCGTCTCGTGACCGGCCTTGCCCGTCGAGCAGGTGGAAACAGCAATGCGCACGCCGTTGCGATAGACATGGACACGCTGCTCGGGGATCGAGACCACCACGGCGACCGGTCCCTTGGGCTGCCGGTCGGCGTGCCAGGTGAACTCGCCGGGCTTGAGGTCCTTGATGTCCTTCATCACCTCCTTGCCCACCACGTCCGCAGCAAGGAAAACACCGCCCAGACCCGCAAGCCCGCCCAGAAATTCACGCCTTGAAACCATGGCCTCTGCTCCCGTGAAAGACTATCGAGTGGGAGTTTGCACACGCTAGGCGCGCATATTCAAGATGAATATTCCGTATATTTCAGATATCACTTTTTAGCATGCATGTGGATTGGCCGGGCAGCTTGAAAGGAACGGGTGTCAAGACCCTAGTCCTCGTCGAACAGGTTGGCCTGCATCGCGGCGAGATCCTTCGGCGTTTCAAGCCCGAGATGGCCCCACGCATTGGCTGTCAGCATGCGCCCGCGCGGGGTGCGCTGGATAAAGCCCTGCTGGATCAGATAGGGCTCAATGATGTCCTCGATGGCGTCGCGCGGTTCCGAAAGCGCCGCCGCGATGGTCTCGATCCCGACCGGCCCGCCGCCAAAATTGCACGCGATCAGGTTCAGGTAGCGCCGGTCAAGCTGGTCCAGCCCGCGGCTGTCCACTTCCAGCCGGGTCAGTGCCTCGTCCGCGATCACCCGGCCAACGCTTTGAGCCTTGGCGACCTCGGCGAAATCGCGCACCCGGCGCAGAAGCCGCCCGGCAATGCGCGGCGTCCCGCGGGAGCGCCGCGCAATCTCCACCGCGCCGTCGGCTTCCATGGGCAGACCCATGATGCGCGCCCCGCGCCGAACGATCAGTTCCAGTTCATCAACCGTATAGAAATTGAGCCGGACCGGAATGCCGAACCGGTCGCGCAGCGGATTGGTCAGCAGGCCCAGGCGCGTCGTGGCGGCCACCAGCGTGAACCTGGCGAGATCGATCTTGACCGAGCGCGCCGCCGGCCCCTCACCGATGATGAGATCAAGCTGGAAATCCTCCATCGCCGGATAGAGGATTTCCTCCACAGCCGGGTTCAGCCGGTGGATTTCGTCGATGAAGAGGACGTCACCATCCTCCAGATTGGTGAGAAGCGCGGCCAGATCACCCGCCTTGGCGATCACAGGGCCGGATGTGGAGCGGAAATTGACGCCGAGCTCCTTGGCCATGATCTGCGCCAGCGTCGTCTTCCCCAGGCCCGGAGGCCCGACGAACAGCACATGATCCAGCGCTTCCTTGCGCGCCTTGGCCGCCTCGATGAACACTTTCAGGTTGGCGCGCGCCGCCGCCTGCCCGGTGAAATCGTCCAGCGTCTGCGGGCGCAGGCTCGTGTCGAGGTCCTCGCCGCGCTTGTCTGCCGATAGGAGGCGGTTGGTGTCGTTCATGCACGCCTCTGTAGGGGGATCGTCACAGCCCAGCAAGCCAGATGGGCAAACAGCGCACAACCGAGGACGGATTTGAGCGAGATCACCTCGGGCAGCAGGCAGGCACCGAGAATGCAAATGCCGGTCGTGTCGATGAGCGTGAATGCGGCGGCGAAGACCACACAGCCCGCGAGCAATCCGGCCCCTATATTAGGGGACGCCCAGGCGACCGCCGCACCGGTCAGCAACGCGGGCAGGGTCGCCATGAAATAGGCAGGAAAGCCCGCAAGCAGCACATTGACCAGCGTGATGATGGTCAGCCGCCCGCTCTCCATGAAATAGGCCCACAGCCCTGCCCCCAGCGAACCGGCAAGCGGGCCAAGCAGCATGTAGACAAGCGCGACAATCACGCGCCGCCCGCCCCGTCCGTGCCAGGATGAGGCGCCGGGTTCCGGCGGGTTGTCCTGCGTCGCATTCACCGCGCCAGCTCCTTCAGGCCAAGGCGGATCAGCTTGGCCGAATCCGCGTCTTCACCCGCCAACTTCAATGCGGCCGCAACCGCATTGGCCGCCTGATCGCGCGAATAGCCGAGATTGGTGAGCGCCGAGACCGCATCAGCCACCGGCGCAGCGGCCACGCCCTCGCCGAGTTCCTGTTTCAGCCCGATAGAGGCCGCTGCTTCGCCCGCGAAGGCCGGCGCCTTGGCCTTCAGTTCCACCACAATGCGTTCGGCCACCTTCTTGCCGACGCCCGGCGCGCGGCTGACCATGGCAATGTCCTTCAGCGCGATGGCGTTGGCAAGCTCCGGTGGCGTCAGCGTGGACAGCACGGCCAGCGCCACCTTGGCGCCGACACCCTGCACCAGTTGCAGCAGCCGGAACCATTCCCGCTCCAGATGGGAAGCAAAACCATAGAGACGGATCATGTCCTCGCGAACGAAGGTCTCGATGTGCAGCACCGCCGCCTCGCCGGCGTGAAGCGACGACAGGGTGCGTGCCGAACAATGCGCCACATAGCCGACGCCATGCACGTCGAGGATCACATGGTCCTCGCCGATCTCGTCCACCGTTCCCTTGAGTTTGCCGATCATGGTGCCAATGCCTCACGGATGGGTGTCGGGCGCGACAATGTCGAGGCCGGGAAAATAGGCGCGATAACCCGACGGATCACGGGTCAGCATGCGGTAACCGCGGATGGCGGCATGGGCGCCGATCAGGAAGTCAGGGAGCACGCGGTCCTTCCGTCCGCCCGACACCCGGTAAATCCGGAAGGCTTGGGCGGCTGCGAACGCAGCCTCCCACGGCAGGGCTTCGCGGCGGAAGGTTTCGCTGTCGAGCGCGGCGTCGGCGTCGTCCATCTGGTCGAAGCGGTAGGAAAATTCGCTGTAGATCACCGGATTGATGAGCAAGGGACCGTCATTCGCCGCCTCCCGCAAATGCCGCATGGACCAAGCCATCCATGCCGGGTCGCGATAGGCGATGTCGATCAGCACATTGGAATCGACCATCGTTGCCATGCCTCAACGATCCCTCGTCGCGGCCATGACATCGTCGGCGCTGACATCCGGATCACCCGTGCCCTCAAGCCGCTTCAGTGCGGACAACAGCCCTTCCAGCCGCCGCCGGTCGGCCGCCTTGCCCGCGCTGTCGCGCGCCTCAACCACGATCCGCGACCCTTCGATGGAAATCAGCACCTCGCCGTTCGGCCGGATACCGGCCAGCTCACGCAGGTCCTTGGGAATTGTCACCTGGCCCTTTGCCGAAACACGCATGGAAACACCTCGTAAGATTTTTCCAACATATTCCAACCATAAGAACAGGTCAAGAACAAACCTCACATCGCCTTCAGCAGCGCCCGCCTTTGCGCCTCGCCCACTCGGTTATGCGCGTGGCAGATGGCAATCGCCAGCGCATCGGCCGCATCATCGCTTTCAAACGTGGCGCGCGGCATCAGCACCTTGAGCATCATCTGGATCTGTTTCTTGTCACCGTGACCGACGCCGATCACCGCTTTCTTCACCGCGTTGGGCGCATATTCGGCCACCGGCAGCCCCGCGCGCGCCGGCACCAGCATGGCGATGCCCCGCGCCTGGCCAAGCTTCAGCGTCGCTGTCGCATCCTTGTTGACGAAGGTCACTTCCACTGCCGCCTCATCCGGTCTGTGGAGATGCAACACATCGGCCAGACCATCGTGAAGCTGGCAGAGCCGCGAGGCGAGATCGGCCTTGCCGTCGGATTTCACCGTCCCGGAAGCCACGAAACGCAGGGAATTGCCGAGCGTCTCGATGACACCCCAGCCCATGTTGCGCAAACCGGGGTCCACCCCGATGATCCGAATCGCCTGCCGCATGCCGTCCACCATGTCCCAATGCGGCAAGGCTTGCCAGCGATTTGTGAACAAACAGGAAACAAATGCACACGTGGCAGCCCGCACGGGCTGCTCTGACGGCAATCAGCGGCCGCCGAAGGCCGTCTTCAGCAGGTTGATCTGGTCAGAGACCGGATTGGCGGTCGCCGGGCCTTCAGCTTGCGCCTGCAATGCCGGCCCATAGATTTCGCTGTCCATGCGCTTCACAAGCCGCTGCATGTCGAGCGAGCGGCGCACCAGGTCATGGAATGGCTCGGGCAACTCGTCCCAGCCAGCGGTCGCGACGTCGGCTGAAACCGTGTCGAGCTTCACCTTGGCCTTTTCGGAGGCCACCTGCTCGCGTGTCATCTCGCCGGAATTGGCGGCGCGCTGCAACAGCAGCCAGGAAGCCACCTGCATCAGCCGGGTCGTCAGGCGCATGGATTCGGCGGCATAAAGCGCGGCGGCAACCCGCGACAGGCCCTTGGCGGCGGCGCGGCCGTCACCGTCGAGATAGGTTGCGGCCTCCTCGACAAGCTGCATGCCTTGCGCATAAAGCGGCTTGAAACGCTGGGAGAAAACCACCCGCTCGGCCAAACGGATCGTCTGGCCCTTCCTGCCCGCTTCCTTGCTCATGACGCCACACCCTGCACTTGCTCACCTCCGGCCATGAGCCGGTCCGCCCGCCCCGCTATAGGACAGGCATGGCCAAAATGCGCGCTGGAATGCGCCAAGGCAAGGACATGTTTAACAGAAGGTTAACGGCGCGGCTCCGGCGGACGCTGCGCAAAAAAAGAGCCGCGAAAACGCGGCTCGGAAAGTTTTACAGGGAGGCGTCAAACAGAATGACCCAAGCCACTCGGTAAGAATTCGGTCGAAACCGAATGAAATGAGTCATAACTTGTAAGGGTTAAAGGGCGGTTAATGCCATATGCGGAGTTCCCGCAAAAAGCCGTCTGGCCATCCCGGACCGCCCCTGCCAAGGCACAGGCTGGAAGCAACTTCCCGCCTCCCCGCCGGACCGGTCCGGTGGCACGGGCAATTCACCCCAGTCCCTGCAATCCATCATGGATCAGCTTGGCCGCGACAATGATCACCATCGTGTAGGTGAAGGGATAGAAGACCTCCGCCCGCATGCGCTTGATCACCCACGCCCCGGCCAGTGTTGCCAGCGGAGCAAATGGCATCAGCACGGCTGACGCCATCAGATTGGCGCTGTCGAACTGGCCGAGCATGAAATAGGGCACCACCTTCACCGCATTCACCACCGCGAAGAACAATACGCTGGTGCCCGTATAGACACGCGGATGCAGGCCGAGCGGTAGCGTATACATCTGGAAGGGGGGGCCGCCGGCATGGGCAACAAAGCTCGTATAGCCCGCAACCGTGCCCCAGAATGCGCCCTTTGCCGCGTTCGGCCTGGCATGGGCTTCCGTCTTGCGGAATTTCTGCCAGACCCAGCGTGCGGCAAACAGTGCCGCAATCACCCCGACGATCAGCTTGACGGTCGCTGGTGTCACCGCCGCGGCCAGCCACCAGCCAATCCCGATACCGGCAATCGCGCCGGGCAAAAGGTGAATGAGCGTGCGCGTGTCGCGGTAGCCCCGCCAGGTCCACATCGAGACCAGATCCATCAGGATCAGGATCGGCAGCAGCACGGCAGCCGCGCGCACCGGCGACATGGTGAGCGACATCAGCGGCACGCCGATCAGCGCGGTGGCCCCGCCCAGTCCGCCCTTGGACAAGCCGATCAGGATGACCGACGGGATGGCCGCCGCATAGAACCAGGGGTCGGAGAGAAGCGTTTCCATGGAGAACCCGGTGACTGGCCTTGCCCGCATGGGAGAGGCCGGAAGAAAGCCTTCTATAGAGCGTCCCTCGTCGCCTGGCGATGCCCCGATTTTTTCCATTGGAACCGCGACCTTGCGCGCCTGCCCAATTGAGGCCAAGTTCACCCCTCATTCACAGCCCAACCCGAATCCGGATCTCGCCCATGCCCCACACCTCGCCGGACAACCGCTGCCGCCTCGTTCTCATCGCGCCGGACCGCGAAAGCGATGACGCGCTGGCCGATGCGATTGCCGCTGCGTTGTCGGGCGGCGATGTGGCCTCGCTGATCCTGCCCGCCTACGGGCTCGACGAAGCCGCCTTCCAGAAGCGCGCCGAGCGGCTGACCAAACTGGCGCAGGCGAAGGGCGTGGCCGTGATGATCGTCGACGACACCCGCATTGCCGGGCGTGTCGGGGCCGACGGGGTGCATCTGGAGGACGCCCGCACGACCATCGCCGAAACCATCGAGCGCTTCGATGGCAAGTTGATGTTTGGTGCTGGCGGCGCAAAGACCCGGCATGACGCGCTGGAACTGGGCGAAGCCCGGCCCGACTACGTCTTCTTCGGCAAGATCGGCTACGACAACAAGCCCGACCCGCATCCGCGCAATCTCGGCCTCGGTGAGTGGTGGTCCGAGATGGTGGCCCTGCCTTGCGTGGTCATGGGCGGCACGGCACTGGAATCCGTCGAGGCCGTCGCCGCGACCCGGGCCGATTTCGTGGCGCTGTCCTCGGCCGTCTTCACCGGAACGCTGCCGCCGGGCGACGCCGTCGCCGCAGCCAACCGCCTGCTCGATGAAAAGGCTCCGGCACTGGACGACGCATGAGACCTTCCCTCCCCACCCTCGCAGCCCTTGCCCTCACCCTGTCCGTGACAGGGCAGGCCCTTGCTGCGGGAGAGGCAACGAAACTCCTTCCCAACCTCGCCGACCGCGTCGCCAAGGCTGCCAGGGAGGAACCCGCCGTCGATCCGGGCCGCTTCGGCGACCATCCCGCCAACAAGGCCTTTGGTGCCTTCCAGCGCGGCCTCTACATCACCGCGCACAATCTGGCCAAGCCGCTAGCCGAAAAGGGTGATGCCGCAGCCCAGCTCCTGATGGCCGAATTGCTGTCGCGCGGCCTCGGCGTCAAGCGCGATCCGAAGACGGCCGCCAGCTGGTACGTGAAGGCGGCGGAGCAGAATGTGCCCGAGGCGAAGTTTCAGTATGCGCTGCTGCTGCTGGACGGCAAGCTGGTCGAAAAGGACAAGGACAAGGCCTTCCGCCTGATGGGCGAGGCCGCCGCCGAAGGCAACAGGCTCGCCCGCTTCAACTACGCCCAGATGCTGATGGACCGCGTACCCGGCGAAAAGGGTCTGACCGAGGCCTTGCCATGGTTTGAAAAGGCGGCAAGACAGGGCCTGCCCGATGCGCAATATGCGCTGGCGCAGTTCCATGCGGTCGGTGCCGCGGGTGCCGCCAAGGATGAGGTCCTGGCCCGCAAGTGGCTGGAGCTGTCGGCGCGCGGCGGCTACGACACCGCCATGGTTGAGCTTGGCGTCTGGCTGGTGGATGGGCGCGGCGGCGAACGCCGCTACGAAGAAGGCTTCAACTGGCTGCACAACGCCGCGCTTGGCGGCAATGTCGCCGCTCAGAACCTCGTCGCCAAGCTCTACCGGCAGGGCATCGGCGTGGAGGGCAACTCCATCGAGGCGGCCGCCTGGTATGTTCTGGCGCGCCGCGCTGGCCTCGACGACCGCGAGATGAATGTCTTCATGGACGGGCTGACGACCGAACAGCAGAAAACTGCCATCGAACGTGCCAACCGCCTGCGCTGACCGGCCCGCCCCGCGCCGGACACTTGCCTAAATCCGCGATTTGTGGTCTTGGAGCGCCGGACAAATTCCATCCTGTGCGGCCGGCCCCGCTGTGGCGGCCCGTTTCCCCTCTCCGCACTGTCTTGCAAACGGAAAGCAACATGAAGATCAACGGCAATGAAATCCGTCCGGGCAACGTGATCGAGCACAATGGCGGGCTCTGGGTCGCGGTCAAGACCAACGCGGTGAAGCCCGGCAAGGGCGGCGCGTTCAACCAGGTCGAACTGAAGAACCTGATCGACGGCACCAAGCTCAACGAGCGCTTCCGCGCCTCCGAGACGGTGGAGAAGGTTCGCCTTGAGCAGAAGGATTTCTCCTATCTGTACGAGGAAGGCGACATGCTGGTCTTCATGGACCAGGAATCCTACGAGCAGCTGGAACTCCAGAAGGATTTCGTCGGCGACCGCGCGGCCTTCCTGCAGGAAGGCATGATCGTCACCGTGGAACTCTACGAGGAAAAGCCGATCGGTATCTCGCTGCCCAACCAGGTGACGCTTGCCATCGTCGAGGCGGACCCGGTCGTCAAGGGCCAGACGGCGGCCTCCTCCTACAAGCCCGCCATCATGGAAAACGGCGTGCGTGTCATGGTGCCACCCTTCATCGAGGCAGGCGAACGCATCATCGTCGACACCGACGAAATCACCTATGTGCGCCGCGCCGACTGAGCGCGGACCGGCCAGCAAGACGGAGTGAGCCCCGATGGCGCGTTCAGCGATCCTTCATGTCATGGTACAGGCCGCGCTCAAGGCCGGCCGCTCGCTGACGCGCGATTTCGGCGAGGTCCAGAACCTTCAGGTCTCCGTCAAGGGACCGTCCGACTATGTGAGCCAGGCTGACCGCAAGGCCGAGGAAATCGTCTATCAGGATTTGTCGAAGGCTCGTCCGGCCTATTCCTTCCTGATGGAGGAGCGCGGCAGCGTGGAAGGGTCCGACCCGCAGCACCGCTGGATCGTCGATCCGCTCGACGGGACGACGAACTTCCTGCACGGCATCCCGATGTTCTGCACCTCCATCGCGTTGGAGCGTCAGGGCCAGATCGTTGCCGCCGTGATCTACAATCCGGCCATGGATGAGCTGTACACCGCTGAAAAGGGTGGTGGCGCCTTCTTCAACGACCGCCGCATTCGCGTGGCGGCCCGTTCCAAACTCGCCGACTGCGTCATCTGCACCGGCATCCCGCATCTGGGCCGCGGCCATCACGGCAATGCACTGCGCGAATTGCGTAATGTCATGGGCGAGGCCGCCGGCATCCGCCGCACCGGCTCGGCGGCCATGGACCTTGCCTGGGTCGCCTCCGGCCGGTTCGACGGCTTCTGGGAGCATGAGCTCAGCCCGTGGGACATGGCGGCCGGCATTCTTCTGATCCGCGAGGCCGGCGGCTTTGTCTGCGACGCTGGAGGCGATCAGGCCATGCTCGAAACCGGCTCAATCCTCGCCGGCAACGAGGACATCCTGCGCCATCTGCGCACGACACTCGCCCGCCCGGTCTGACGTCAGCGCGGCAGTCCGGAAGCGGCAGGCGGTGTCCGGGCGGACGCCGCCTTTTCTTTTCATCACATTTCCGCTTACAGTCCCTGCCAGGGAAACAGTGAATCGGCAACACGATCGCGGCAGGACACCATGACGGCAACAGACAGCGGCGAAACCCGCACGGTGGACCTCCATGATCCCGAGCGGCTCTCCTCGCCCCAGGTCTTCCTGCTGTCCATGCTGGTCTTCCTGGCGATTTCGGGCTTCGTCGCGGCCATCCTCTACCGCCAGATTTCTGCGGCCTTCGTCACCAATCCCGGCCTGAACGGCCTGATCCTCGGCGTACTGACCGTCGGCATCCTGCTGGCCTTCCTTCAGGTGATCCGCCTGTTCCGCGAGGTGCGCTGGGTCAATTCCTTCCGCGACGGCGAAGACGCCAAACCGCCCGTGCTGCTGGCGCCCATGCAGGCGCTGCTGTCGCGCTCCTCGGCCACTGCGCTCTCCACCATCTCGATGCGCTCGATTCTCGATTCCATCGCCACGCGCCTCGATGAGAGCCGCGACATCTCGCGCTACCTGATCGGCCTGCTGGTCTTCCTCGGCCTGCTCGGCACCTTCTGGGGCCTGCTCCAGACCATCGGCTCCATCGGCGACACCATCCAGTCGCTCGATCCGGGATCCGGTGATGCCAACGATACGCTGAACGCATTGAAATCCGGCCTCGCCCGCCCGCTGGAGGGCATGGGCACGGCCTTCTCTTCCTCGCTCTTCGGCCTGGCCGGCTCTCTGGTGCTGGGCTTCCTCGACCTGCAGGCAGGCCGCGCCCAGAACCGCTTCTACATCGAGCTGGAAAACTGGCTGTCGAGCGTCACCGATGTCGGATCGGATGTTGCACCGGCGGCCGCGCGCCCCGGCTCGTCGGATGAAATCCGCGCCATGGCCGAAAGCCTGCGTACGCTTCAGGAATCCGGCGGCTCATCGCAGCGCGTCACCGCCGCCATGGCGACCCTGGCGGAAGGCGTCGCCGGACTTGTCAAATCCATGCGCGCCGAGCAGCAGATGATGCGTGATTGGGTGGAGGCGCAGGCCGCCGAGCAGAAAGCCATGCATGCCACCATGGAGCGCGTGGCCCGCGCGCTCGAAAAGGACAGGGCCGAATAAATGGCGCTGGCGCGCAATCGCCGCCGCGACCGCGGCATCGACTACTGGCCGGGCTTCGTCGATGCCCTGTCCACCCTGCTGCTCGCCATCATGTTCCTGCTGTCGGTCTTCGTGCTGGCGCAGTTCCTGCTCTCCCAGGAAATCTCCGGCAAGGACCAGGTGCTGAACCGCCTCAATTCCCAGATCAACGAACTGACGCGCCTGCTCTCGCTGGAACAGTCCAACGGGCAGGACCTCGCCGACCAGCTGGCGAACCTGCAAGCCTCGCTGGATGCGGCAACCAGCGAGAAGAGCCGGCTGGAGCAGTTGCTGGCTTCCGGCAACACGGCCACCGGTGCCTCAGACCGCAAGATCGGCGAGCTTTCCGGTGCACTCGACGCGGAGAAGGCGATCAGCCAGCGCGCGCTCAGCCAGGTGGAAATCCTCAACCAGCAGATCGCGGCGCTCCGCAAGCAGATTGCGGCGCTGGAAGATGCCCTCGACGTGTCGGAAGCCCGCGACCGCGAGAGCAACGCCAAGATTGCCGATCTCGGCAAGCGTCTCAACGTGGCCCTGGCCCAGCGCGTGCAGGAGCTGAACCGCTACCGCTCCGATTTCTTTGGCCGCCTGCGCGAAATCCTCTCCGACCGCGAGAACATCCGCATTGTCGGTGACCGTTTTGTGTTCCAGTCGGAGGTGTTGTTTGCGTCGGGCGGCGATCAGATCAACGAGGCCGGCAAGACGGAGATGAAGAAGCTTGCCGACGCCATTCTCGAACTCGCCCGCGAGATCCCGCCGGAGATCAACTGGGTGCTGCGCGTCGATGGCCACACCGACAACGTGCCGCTGTCAGGCACCGGGCGCTTTGCCGACAACTGGGAGCTTTCCTCCCAGCGCGCCATTTCGGTGGTGAAATACCTGATTAGCCAGGGTGTCCCGGCAGAGCGCCTTGTCGCTGCCGGCTTCGGCGAGTTCCAGCCGCTGGAAGCGGGCGACACCGACGAAGCCCGCGCCCGCAACCGCCGCATCGAACTGAAGCTCACCGAGCGCTGAGGGGCACGCCCGCCGCTTCCAGAAGGGCGGCCACATGTGCCGGGCCGGTGGGCCTGATCCGCGTGGGGTTGAGCGCCTTGATGGAATAGTAGCCCCGCGTGATGTGGTCCATGTTCACGGTTTCCGCAACGCCGGGGAGCGCAAGGAAGCGTTCCATGTAGGCCGAAAGCCGCGGATAATCCTTGATCTGCCTGCGGTTGGTCTTGAACAGCCCGTGATAGGCGGCATCAAAGCGGATCAGCGTCACGAAGGTGCGGATATCGGCTTCCGTCAGCCGGTCGCCGAACAGGTAGTCGCCAGTGAGCCGGGCTTCCAGCATGTCCAGCGTGGCGAATACGCCCTCCACGGCCTCGTCGTGGGCTTCCTGCGAAACGGCAAAGCCCGCCTTGTAGACGCCATTGTTCAACTGGTCATAGACTTGGGCATTCAGTGCATCGATCTCGCCTCCGATGTCCGCGGGATACAGGCGGATGTCCGAGGGAACCAGATGCTCGAAGGCCGTGTCGAACATGCGCACGATGTCCGCACTCTCATTGTTCACCATCACACCGCGCTTCATGTCCCACAGCACCGGCACGGTCGCACGGCCCGTGAAGTGCGGGTCCGCACGGGTGTAGATCTCGTGCAGGTAGCGCGAGCCGAAAAGTGGATCCTCGTCGGCGCCGCCGCCGAACTCCCATCCCTGGTCATTCAGAACGGGGTTCAGCACCGTGACAGGGATGATCTCCTCCAGCCCTTTCAGCTTGCGCGCGATCAGTGTGCGCGAAGCCCACGGGCAGATCAGCGCGACATAGAGCCGGTAGCGCCCGGCTTCCGCTTCAAAGCCGCCCTCGCCGGCCGGCCCGGCACTGCCATCGCGCGTGATCCAGTTGCGAAAGCTGGAGACCTGGCGCACGAAACGGCCCTTTTCGTCGGCCTTCTGCACCGGCTGCCAGTTTTCCTGCCACTTGCCATCGACGAGCATGATGCGATCTCCTATCGGGCGTGGAAGATGAAGGACCGCATCGAGACCGATCCAAGGTCGATGGAATCGGTCATGAAGGTCAGGTCGTCACCATCGTCGGATGCACCCGCAATGGTCAGCGCCGGCAGGTAATGATCGGCACTGGGGTGCGCAGCCTCCAGCAACGGCCCGAGGGCAACCCGGTTTGCCAGTGCCTTGAAATCACGGCTCGTCAGCTTCTGGGCAAACAGCGTGTCGAAGTCGACGGCGAAGTCATGGACCTTGCCGTCGAAACGCAGCGCGCCGAGATTGTGCACCACATTGCCGGAGCCGAGGATGAGGACGCCGCGATCGCGCAATTGCGACAGGGTGCGGCCGATCTCGAGCTGGTAGTCGAGGCCGCGTGACATGTCGATCGACACCTGGAACACCGGCACATCGGCTTCCGGGTACAGAAATTTCAGCACCGTCCAGGCGCCGTGGTCCAGTCCCCAGGTCTCGTCTGCCTCGCCATGATGGCTGGCAAGCAGGCTGACCACCTGCCGCGCCAGTTCGGGATTGCCCTTGGCCGGATAGGTCATGCTGTAGAGCGCCTGCGGGAAGCCGTAGAAGTCGTGGATGGTGCGCGGCATGGCCGAGACATCCACCAGTGTTGTGCCCTGCGACATCCAGTGCGCCGAAACGACCAGGATGGCCTGCGGGCGCGGCAGCGTCCGGCCAAGCTCGCTCCAGGCGCGGCTGAAGGAGGTGTCCTCGATGGCGTTCATCGGGCTGCCGTGGCCAAGGAAGACGAGCGGCATGCGTGCGCTGGGCTTCAGACGGTCGCGCAGGGAAGTGAGTGTCTGACTGTTGGACATGGAAGGTCACCTCAGGTTCAAAATGGCGGAGGCCGCCCAACGGCGGCCTCCCGTTGCGATCATTCGGCGGACAGCCACTGGGGGGCAATGTTTACACCTCGTCCCAGCACGTAGCCAAACTGGATGTTCATGAAGCCGAGCGGCTCTAGATAACGGGCATTCTTCAGCGGCCCCGCATCAACCGGAACCAGGCCGATATCCGTGGCAAGCTGCTTCACGATTTCGCGTGCAGCCTCGTCATCCGATGCAACGAAGGTCTGCAACGGCTGGCCAGCCACTTTCAGGCCCGAAGCGTAGTGCTGCGCGAAGATCGTGTTGAAGGCCTTGACCACCTTGGAGCCCGGCAGGAGCGAGGCGATCTCCTCTGCCGCAGAGCTGGTGTGACCGACCTGAAGGCCGGAGAAATCTGCATTGACCGGGTTGGAGACGTCGATGACCACCTTGCCGGAGAAGTCAGCCTGTCCGGCCAGCTCCGCAGCCGCCCCGTAGGGCGTGGCGAGAATGACCGTTTCTGCGCCTGCCACGGCGCTGGCGATGTCGTCGTTGCGATCCAGTGCGGAGACTTCGTGGCCGGCCTGGGCGAGGACCGAGGCAAGACCCGAACCGATGTTTCCGTTTCCGATGATGGTGATTTTCATGATGCAATCCTTTCTGCCGCTCGTTTGGCGGGCTCTTGAACTGGCACCAATCTAGGCCTTGTCATTATCTTCAAAAATGGCAAACTTGTTGAGAGACTAAGTATGTTTTGTTCCAAATGGAATTGGCATGGACATCGTTGACGAATTGCGCGCCTTCGTGGCCACCGCCCAGACAGGTTCCTTCACCGCCGCGGCTGGGCATCTGGGAATATCGAACCGGCTGACCTCGAAATATGTTGCCGAACTGGAGGCCCGGCTCGGTACGCGCCTGTTCCAGCGCACCACCAGGAAGGTCGGCCTGACACCGGCAGGCGAAGATCTTCTGGCCCGCGCGCCGGCCCTGCTGGATGATCTGGACGAAGTGCTCGCCGGTGTCGCCGAAGGATCACGCAGCCTGTCTGGCATGGTGCGGGTTTCGGCACCCGTCACCTTCGGCGAGGTCTATGTGGGCGCAATGCTGGGCCGTTTCGCGCAGGCAAATCCGGGACTGGTCATCGACCTGCGCCTCGACGACAGTTTCGCTGACCTTGCCAGCGAAGGCATCGACATTGCTTTCCGCCTTGGACGGTCCGACATGCTGTCGCTCAAGGCGCGCAAGCTGGGCGAAATCCGCTCGCTCGCTGTGGCCAGTCCGGCCTATCTCGCGCGGCACGGCACACCGCTGGCACCGGACGACTTGAAGGATCACGCCTGCATTCTGGATACGAACCGCCGCATGCAGCGCCGCTGGACGTTCACGAAGGATGGCATGGAACATGTGGCCAATGTTCAGGGACGCTTCCAGGTCAACTCGGCGCGCGCTGCCGCCGAACTCGCAGCATCCGGCCTCGGCATCGCCTATGCACCCCGCTTCGCCCTGTGCGAAGGGCTCGAAGCAGGCAGGCTCGCAGCGATTCTGGCGGACTATACCGGAGAAAGCAGCCCCGTCAGCGCCGTCTATCTGGAAGGGCGCGCGCTTCCCCGCAAGGTCCGGGCCCTCATCGACTTTTCCGTAGATGACATCCGCAAGGCGGACATCCTCTGATTAAGAACATTTTATGGATTGTATTTGTCGAAATACAACATTTTCAACCGAATAATCCGGCCGTATCCCTTGTTCAACGCATCACCCGATGCGCCACGACAACAGGAGATACATCCATGAAACGCTTTGCCCTTCTCTCCGCCGCAGCCATCACGCTCGCTTCCGTCACCGCGGCACCCGCTCAGGACAATGCTGCCGCCACCGCTGCCCTTGCCGAGCTGGCCGCGCGCCAGGCCGACGATGCGCGTATCGAGAAGAACCTGACAACTTTCGACACGCTCGATTTCGAGGTCTTCACCGGCCAGAAGTGGGACCGCCTGCATGAAAGCCATGCCAAGGATATCGTCGTGCACTGGCCGGACGGCCGCACCACCAAGGGCATCGACGTTCATATCGAGGAATTGAAGGCCTTCTTCACGTTCGCGCCTGACACACGCATCGAGACCCATCCGATCCGCATCGGACAGGGTGAGTGGACGGGTGTCGTCGGCGTGATCGAGGGCACCTTCTCCAAGCCGATGCCGATCGGCAATGGCAAGGTCATCGAGCCGACCAACAAGGCCTACAAGCTGACCATGGCGACGGTCGGCCACTGGACCAAGGACGGTGTGATGGACGAGGAATACCTCTTCTGGGACAATCAGGCCTTCTACAAGCAGATCGGACTGGCCAACTGATCTCGTCCGGTCATCAAGACGCGGCGCCGTTCCGGAATTTCCGGAGCGGCGTTTCGCTTGGCAGCGGAAGCCGCAAGCCCGTCAGCGCACCGCGAAACGCTTGCGATAGTCCCCGGCACTGACGCCGGAAATGGCCTTGAACAGGCGGCTGAAGGCAGATGGATCCTCGTAACCGACGGCCCAGCAGATCTCGTTGACCGGCATGGCGCTACGTTCCAGCAGCCCGCGCGCCTTTTCAACGCGCAATTCCTGCACATAGGTGCTCAGGGCCAGTCCGGTCGCAGCAGAAAAACGGCGTTGCAGGGTGCGCTCCGCCAGCCCGGCCTTGCGCGCAAGCGCCGCCACGCCGAGATCCCCGGCAACATGGGCCTCCATCCATCCCTGCAGGGCACGGATCGCCTGGTCGCCATGATCGAGCCGGGGGCGAAAGCTGCGATAGTTGCGCTGCTCGCGCCCCTGCGGGTCGATCAGCATGTGGCGGCAGACTTGCGACACGACAGCGGGGCCGAGCCAGCGCCGCACCAGGTGGAGGCCAAGATCGATCCAGGCCATGACGCCACCGGCCGTCACGATGTCATGATCATCGACGAGAATGTGCTCGGCATGAAGTTGGGCAAGCGGGAAGGCATCCCGGAATTCCTCCTCCAGCGCCCAGTGCGTGGTGACGGGCCTGTGGTCCAGAACACCCGCATGGCCGAGCCAGAAGGCTCCCGCGCAGGCCGAGCAGATGATCGCGCCTCCCGCCATTTGTTGCCTGATGAAGCCGTGCAAACGCCTGTCATCCGCGCCGCGCCTGCCCGTCAGGTTCGGCGGAATGACGAGCGCGTCGAACCCTTCGTCCGCGGGCAGTCCATCAGGGAGCAGGACGCTGGACTCCATGGGCGTGGCTCCCTGCCCGTAGCGGTTCGCCACTGCCAGCATGTCGGCCATGCCCAGCACCGCAGACATCTGCACCCCGTCATAGGCAACGAGGCCGACGCGAACCGGATTTGGCGTATCTCGCATATTATTTGTCATCTGCGCCAATCGTAGCCACATCTCTTGACCGCGTAAACAGGGGGCATCGGAGGATCAAACCATGACCAAGACCGCCCTTTTGCTCGTAGACATCCAGAATGATTATTTCGCCGGAGGCCTGATGGCGCTTCCCGGCATGGAAGCGGCAGCGGCAAATGCCGCGATGCTTCTGGAACGGGCGCGCACGCGCGGTGAAGCCGTGTTCCATGTCCGCCATATCGCGCCAGCGGACGCGCCGTTCTTCCGTGCCGGCACGAAGGGAAGCGAAATCCATCCGTCCGTTGCCCCTGTTGCCGAAGAACGGATCATCGAAAAAGGCCGCCCCAACAGCTTTGTCGGCACCGGACTTGAAGACCAGTTACGCGGGCTGGCGATCGGACATCTCGTCATCTGCGGCGCCATGAGCCAGATGTGCATCGACGCCACCACGCGGGCCGCCGTCGATCTCGGCTTCCGCGTGACATTGGTGGCCGATGCCTGTGCAGCCGCCAGCGTCACCTTTGCCGGTCAGGCCGTCCCGGCAAATCACGTTCATGCATCCATCATGGCCCCGCTCGCAGCACGCTATGCCAAGGTCGTCACCACGGCCGGGATGATGGCGGACGCCTGAGCATCGTCGTGCGGCTCGCGGCAGCACGGTAACGGGCAAGTCTGGATGTGACATCGGCTTTCATTGCTGTTGCCTGGAGGCGGGCTCAGCCCCCGGTGACCAGACGATCGAGCTTGCCGAGCGTCTGGTGGCCGAGCTCGATTGCGCCAAAGCCCCTGGCATCCATGAACTCGGCAGCGGAACTGAATACCATGCAGAGCCGCACGCGCGTTCCGCCATCCACATCGCCGAATGAAGCCCAGGCATCGGCATGTTTCGGACCGTTCTCACCCCATAGCAGGCTATAACTGAACCATTCCTGCGGGATGACATCGTGGTAAAGATGGTGATTGGGGAACACCGTCCCGTCCGGGGCGATCATGTCGAACACCCATTCACCCCCGGAACGAAGATCCATGCGGCTTGTCCTGCAGGAAAAGCCGTCCGGCCCCCACCATCGCGGCAGGGTCTCCGGGTTCATCCACGCATTCCAGACAGCAGCGCGCGGCGCCATGATGACACGCTCCAGCACCATGGTCCGTTCGGCGGCGGCAGACAGATTGTCCAGCGTCGCGCCGAAACCTTCCCGGTAGCCCGCTTCCAGATTTGCCTCCAGCGAGGAAAGCTGCACGGTCACATGCAGGCGGCTGGTCTCACCGGAGCCCGAGATTGTGGCAGTTACCAACGCTGCGGACCGGTTGACGCCACCTTGCGAAACCACCTCGTAGTTCACCGTGCGCGAGCCATGCACCAGATCCAGCCAGCCGGCCTCGCAACGCATGTCGGCGCTGCCGTCAACCCTGCATGACGAGATTTGGCGGCCGCCAACCCGCGTCTGGGCTTCCAGGAATTCCACACGCACGTCCCGTGCAGGCGATGCCCAGATCGCGCGCGCCGCCGGTGCCGTCCACAGTTCCCACAACGTACCTGATGGCGCATCCACCACACGCTCAAAATGCAGCGTCGCGAACGGGCCATCTTGCCCGTTGGCCTGCCCGTCCGGATTTCGCATGGAGTCACTCATTGCCCTTGTCCTTCATGCCGTCCATCACAAATGCATCCAGCCGGTCGAGGCGGGCCTCCCACAGCGCCCGCTGCGCGTCGAGCCAGCTGCGCACCGGAGCAAGCGCCGCCGGCACAATGGCGCAGGTGCGCACGCGCCCGTCTTTCGATGTTGCAATCAGGCCTGCACCTTCAAGCACAGCAAGGTGCCGCATCACGGTCGGCAGTTTCAGGCCCGTCGGGCCCGCAAGCTCCGTCACCTGTGCGGGTCCCAGCGCAAGCCGTTCCAGCATGGAACGCCGTGTCGGGTCGGCGAGCGCCTGGAACAGACGGGAGAGGTCAGGATCATGCTTAGCCATGTCGCTAACTATCATGGGCCGAAGAGCGGCGCAAGTCATACTTCGATTGTTTGCTAAGTATTTCCGCCCGTGTGACTGGTCCCGGCCTCTGGACATTCCGCCGCTGCACCGTTTCAATGGCCATGGGGCATGACAGGTGATTTGATCCGATGCGCGCCCTCCTGCTAGCCCTTCTGCTTTTCTTGCTGCCCGCTGCCACCCTGCTACCCGCCATCGCGCAGGACGCCACCGAGCCGAACGGCCCCATCGCCACATCGGACAAGGCGCCGTCCGACCGCGACATCGACAAACGCATCGAGCAGATCCTCAACGAGCTGGACGGGCTGAAGGATGTGTTTGCCACGGTGAAGGCCGGCGTCGTGACGCTGCATGGCCATGTCGCCGAACCCGCTCTTATCAAGGAAGCCGAAAAACTCGCCGGCCGCGTAGAGGGTGTCGTTGCCGTGCGCAACGAGATCGCCGAGGAGACTTCCGTCGCCAAACGCATCGTTCCGGCCTGGGAGCGCATCCGCAACCGCACGCTCCAGATTACCTACCAGCTTCCGATGATCGGGCTGTCCGCGCTGGTGTTCGGCGTCATTGCGCTGATCGGCTTCTGGATCGCCGCGCGCCGCTGGCCCTACCAGCGCATCGCGCCCAACTCCTTCATCGCCGACCTGTTGCGCCAGATCGTGCGGCTCGCCTTCCTCGGTCTCGGCCTCGTCGTCGCACTGGACGTGCTCGGCGCCACCGCCGTGCTCGGCACCGTGCTGGGCGCAGCCGGTATCGTCGGTCTTGCCGTCGGCTTTGCCGTGCGCGACACGGTAGAGAATTACATTGCCTCCATCCTGCTATCCATCCGCCAGCCCTTCCGCCCCAACGACTGGGTGGAGATCGGAGATGAGGAAGGTTCGGTTGTCATGCTCACATCGCGTGCCACGATCCTCATGGATGCTGGCGGCAACCACGTCCGCATTCCCAATTCCACCGTGTTCAAGGGTGTCATCCGCAATTTCACCCGCAATCCGGAGCGCCGCTTCTCCTTCACGCTTGGCCTCGATCCCGCCACCAACCAGCGTGCAGCCATGGATCTGGCAATTGCCACAATGAAGGGCCTTCCCTTCACACTCGACGACCCGGAGGCCAGCGCCTGGATTTGCGAGGTGGCCGACAGCGCCGTCATCATCCAGTTCACCGCGTGGGTGGACCAGTCCTCCACCAGCTTCGTTCAGGCAAAATCCGAGGCGATCCGCCTGGTCAAGCACGCGCTGGAAACGGCGGGCTTCGGCCTGCCGGAGCCGGGCTACCGCGTCATTCTTGAAAGCGGGGTTCCAGCCATGGCATCCAAGGGCAAGCCGAAATCCGAGCCACTTGCCAGCAGCGAAGCCGCCGGCGCCGCCGATACCTCCGCCGACGACACGATTGCGCGCAAGGTGGAGGAAGAGCGCGCCCATTCCGACGTCAACGACCTGCTGGACGAACGTGCCAGCCAGGAGATCGGCTGAGACAAATCTTGCCACTTTGGGGCGCAGGGCGTTAACCGCCCGTGCAATCGGTTGATTGACTTGTTCATCCAGCACGCCACATTCCTTGCACTGGAGTGAAAAGGCCGGCTGGTGCCGGCGGCTGTGGGGCCAGGTGAACGAGTTCGACAAGCGCAAGATTGTCGATGCCTTGTACGGCGTCCTGTCGGACCCTGAGGCTTACGACGGTTTCGTGGATGAGCTGGCGGGCGGCTTTGACGCCATGCTGGCTGCCGATCCGGACGGAGAGACCTTTTTCGCCGAGATTGAACGCCATTTTCGCAATGCGGCCACCGTCTTCGCGCGCTTCAATTTCGCCGGCGTCAACCAGTCTCCCCGGCAAGCGGACGGCCAGCCTTTCCCGGTGCTCAGGCTGTCGGCCGAAGGACGCATCCTGACAGCCAATGAAGCGGCAGCGCGCCATCTTGGCGCAAGCCCTGGCATGACACTGGACGACCTGCCGCTGGATGCCGATGCCTTTGCGACCGCGCGCCACATGCTGGCAGCCCGGCGCGGCACGGTTCCCTGCAATGCCTTTGCCTTCCTGCCCGCATGGAGCCACGATGACGAAAGCCGCCTCGTCCTGATGATGAGCTGCGCGCCGGAACCCGGTCACTGGCAATTGCAAGCCATCACCATCGGCTGGCGGGCCGATGTCGGTGAACAGCTTGCGCGCGCCTTCTCGCTGACCAATGCCGAAATCGATCTCCTCGAAACGATTGTGCGCGGGCGCACCCTGCAGGATTTCGCGATGGCGCGCGGCAGATCGATTGCCACCGTGCGGACTCAGGCCAAATCGCTGCTGCGCAAGACCGAGGCCAGCTCCCAGTTGGAACTGGTGCGCATGTTCTCTGCCATGAGCCTGGCGCTCGGCCGGACGCTGCCGCCACCCTCCACCGCGGAAAGCTCCCTTGTGCCGGCCGGCAGGGGACGGCACATCGAGGTTACCTGCTGGGGCCCTGCGGGCGGGCGGCCTGTCGTTCTTGTCCATGGGCTGGCCACCGGTGTCGAGCCCCCGCCCGGCGCGCTGGCAAGCCTTGAGGCGCACAACATTCGCCTCGTGGCACCATGGCGTGCCTCCTTCTCCGGCAGCACGGCTTCGGGAGGCAGTCACGGTGAGGCGAGACGGCAGGCGACGGCCGATCTGTCCTGCGTGCTGGACCATCTTTCGATTGCCGGTGCGACACTGCTGGCGCGCGATTCCGGCCTGCTCTATGCGGGCCATGCCGCGCTGAACCTGCCGGGCCGCGTCACCGGCATTCTGTCCGTCACCTCCAACCTGCCCTGGCGCTTTGCCCGCCAGCTGGAAGGCATCGCCAAGCTGCAGCGCATGTTCGCCTATTCCGCGCGCTATTTTCCTCTGGCCCTGCCCGTTCTGGCGCGCGGCGCCATGGAGCTGGTACACAACGGCAAGCTGGACCAGTTGCTGGAAAGCCTGTTCGGCCAAGTCCCTGCAGACCGTTCCGCCATCGCCGATCCGCAGGTGCGCGCCGCGCTGCAGAACGGCTTTGAGGCAACCTTCCGGCAGGGCACCAAGGCCTACGAAACCGATGCCCGGCTGACCGCGCTGGATTGGTCGGCAGACAGCCTGAAAGGCATGCCAGTGCCCGTTCGCCTGCTGCACGGCACACTCGACCGGGTGACCCTGCTGCGCGACGTGCACGAACTCGCCGCCCTGCATCCGCTGATGGCTGTGGAAACCGTGACCGGTGCCGGACAGTTGCTCTGGTACACCCATTGGGGCCGGGTGATCGCAAGCCTTTCGGCCTTCCTCGACGAATCCAGCAGGGCGGCCTGACCGCCCCGCCGGTTCCGGTCCGCACTCACTTGTAAATGCTGAGCTTGTCCTTGCTTTCCCCACGCGCCTTTTGTGCCGCATCCACCTGCTCCTGCGTCAGGTCCGTTTCCCGCATGGAGATGGAACGCATGGCATCGAGAACGGCGAGCTTCTCCAGTGTCGCCGCCGTCGCCTTCGTACCCGACAGGTCCACCGAATAGAGCTTCGGCATGGAAAGCCCTGCCATGCCGGCATCGCTGATCGCGGTCTTGTTGAGCTGCAGATATTTCATCTCGGGCATGGCGGACATGGCCTTCATGCCTTCATCACCGATCAGCGTTTCGCTGAGGTAAAGCGATTCCAGCGTTTTCAACCCGGCGATTTGCGCGGCAACCCCGTCTCCGGCCTTCGTTTCGGAAAGGGTGAGCTGCGTCAGCACAGGAAACTTGTCGAGACCCTTCACGGTCGCATCGCTCACCAGACTGCGTTGCAGAGACAGGCGCTCCAGCGAGATCGCATTGGCCAGCGCCTCCAGGCCCGAACCGTCGATCAGCGTATCGTCGAGATACAGCTCCTGCAGGCTCACCATGGAGCCGAGCGCGTCCAGGCCCTTGTCGGTCACGCTGTCGACCTTGTTGAGCCGGAGCGATTCCAGCGACGAATTTCCCCGGAACGCTTCGAGCACAGTGTCATCGGCCCACGTCTCGCCAAGGTCGAGCTTCTTCAGCTTCTTCAGCTTGGCGAGGCTTGCAAGTCCGGCAGGTGTCATGCCGCGGGCGCGTTGGAGGTCAAGTTCCTCCAGCTGCGTCATCCCGGAAAGCGCGGCCAATCCCTCGTCACCCACCACAACGTCATAGAGGTTGAGACGGCGGATCGAGCGTGACTGCGCAATCGCCGCAATGCCCTTGGGTGTCAGTCCCCGAACCGAGCCGAGGTTCAGTTCCTCCAGGCCGTCCATCTGGCCCAGCACCGCCGCGCCCTCGTCCGTGATGTGCAGGCCGCGCAGGGTCAGCCGCTCCATGGAGGGAAATTCCGCCAGCGACGCCACGATGGCCGGTGTCAACTCACGCCGCCCGCCAAGGTCCAGCGAGGAGAGCTTCGGCAGACCCGCCATCAGCGCGATATCCGCATCAGAAACGCGGACCTCCCACGGCAGGGACAGGTAGCTCATCTTGATGAGGTTCTGGGGCGTCGGCTCCTCATTGGAAACCTTCAGCCCCAACTCCTTGAAACGGGTGACAAGGCCATTGATGTCGAGGGCCTCAGCGGGAACGCTGGCCAGCACGCCGGCGGTGAGGACGGAGGCGCAGACCAGGCTGCGCAGGCGGTTCGTGACGATCATGTCATGCTCCCTGCAAGTGTGTGGTTTGGCCCCGTGAATGGTGGCGCGGGGAACCGGCCCCCGCGCATGCGGCAAGTCAGGCGGGCTGCGCCTCCGCATCCCGGTTGGCCTTGGCGCGGCCCTTGCCGAGCTTGAAAACCGCAATGGCAATGAGCGCGCCAATGGCAATGATCGACCAGCCGAGAAGCGGCCGGTACCAGATCCAGGCCGTGCCGATGGTGATCGTTCCGATCACGGCTGTCAGTGCCAGCGCTGCCATGCCCGTGGCGAAGCGGAACACGTCGCCGACAAAGGGAATGACGTCGCCGATCACGCCGATCACCGCGAAGATCATGCGGAAGCCGATCAGCATGGCGATCAGGCCCACCGCCCGGATGATCCAGGTCATGGTGCTGTTGGCGGCGATGTCGGCATCGAACATGTCCTTGGCCGATGCGATACCGGCGCGCACCGAGCCAATCTTCACGCCGTTGCTGGCGGTGAAATAGTCGAGCGAGCCATTATCCAGCCTGCCATAGGCGCTGGCCGTGTCGGCCGACACCGCCTCGAAGCTGATGCGCAGGTCACCCACCTGCGGCGAGGACGGGTTCTGGCCGATGAAATAGGTCGTGTCGCTGGCCGTGACCGGATTGGCAAGGCCGATGGCGGACTTTACCGCCTCGCCACGCGCCGCGTCCGCGGCAATGGCGCGGCGTTCGCCAAGGCCCGCAATGCGCCCGCCGGGAAGCGAGATGGCCCCCACCTTGCCCGATTTGGCGTCGGTCGTGGCCGAGCGCACCGGCATGGCCGGGTTCTCATGACCGGCGGGCTTCTTGAAGTTTTGCGAATTGACCGGCCCTTCAGCCCATTCTGTGCTGTAGGAATAGGTCGTGACGGTTTCCTCGCCACCGCCAAGCTTCTTGCGCGTTTCGGAGCGCGAGCTTTCCTTCCACTGGAACATCTCCACCTTGCGCACCAGCCGGTTGGCATTGGCCGGAGCGCTGACAAAGCCAAATTGCGGATCGGACAGGGTTCCATCCACCTTCAGCGGGCCGGAAAAATGCACCAGCTTGCCGTTGGCATCTGCACCGGGATTGGCCGGATCGATGGTGATGACCTGGCCCGAACCCTCTTCCAGCGCGCGCGCCGTGTGAACCGCCCGGCCCTCGTTCCAGAACAGGCCGGCAATGGAGGCCAGCACCAGCACGATGCCCACAAGGATGCCTGAAAACGCGCCGCCGATGCGCGAGAACCAGGAGCGGTGGGTGACTTCTGTAAATTCGTCGGCCATGTCGCGCCTCGCTTGCTTCGGCGCCTGCCTGCGCCCGTTGAATCGGAGCACAGGCTCGCAAAGAGATGCGGCCCGCGCTGTGCCCTTCGTCACAGCTTGGCCAAGGCAGGAAACGCGCGCTTACACCATTTGGGTGAATTGGCGGACCGCACGGCGCACAGCGCATCCTGATCGCCGCCGCAGAGCCCGCTGCCTCGTTCCGGGCGGAACGAAGAGGAGCCGGCGAAGCCGTCACGCTTGATTCCTTTTACGTAAGCGTTACCCTTCGGCCCGGGAGGATGGATCATGGATGCTGACGTCATCATCGTGGGTGCCGGTCTGGCCGGGCTGGTGGCCGCCAACGAACTGGCAGAACGCGGCAAGCGCGTGATCCTGCTCGATCAGGAGGGCCGCCAGAATCTCGGCGGTCAGGCCTTCTGGTCGCTCGGCGGCCTCTTCATGGTCGATACACTCGAACAGCGCCGCATGAAGATCCGTGACAGCCTTTCCCTGGCGACACAGGACTGGATGGGCTCGGCCGCCTTTGACCGGCCGGAAGACCACTGGCCGCGCCAATGGGCGCAAGCCTATCTCGATTTCGCCGCAGGCGGGATGCGGCCATGGCTGTACGGCCTCGGCATGCGCTGGTTCCCGGTTGTCGGCTGGGCCGAGCGCGGCGGAGCGCTCGCCACCGGGCACGGCAATTCCGTGCCGCGTTTTCACATCACGTGGGGAACCGGACCGGGCGTCCTGAAGCCCTTCGAGGCGCGTGTGCTGGAGCATGAAAGGACTGGCCGGATCGCGCTGCGGTTCCGCCACCGCGTCTCGCGCCTCCTGACACAGGGTGGCGCGGTCACCGGCGTTGCGGGTGATATTCTTGAAGAAACGCAGGTCGCGCGCGGCCAGCAATCCTCGCGCACGGTCACGGGCGATTTTGAGCTTTCCGCCGATGCCGTGATTGTCACGTCCGGCGGCATTGGCGGCAATCATGAACTCGTCCGCTCCGTCTGGCCGGCCGGGCGCCTCGGTCCGCCGCCCGAGTTCATGGTCTCCGGTGTGCCGCATCATGTTGACGGGCGCATGTTGCAAATTGCCCGCGAGGCCGGGGCCACGACCATCAACGATGATCGCATGTGGCACTACACCGAAGGCGTGCGCAACTGGGACCCGATCTGGCCGAACCACGGCATTCGCATCCTGCCCGGCCCCTCCTCGCTCTGGTTCGATGCGCTGGGCAACCGCATGGAAGCACCTTGCCTGCCCGGCTTCGACACGCTGGCGACTCTCAAACGCATCCTGTCCACCGGCCATGGCTGGTCATGGTTCATCCTCACCCAGTCGATCATCAAGAAGGAGTTCGCCCTCTCGGGCTCCGAGCAGAACCCGGATTTCACCTCCGGCAAATGGATGGAAGTGATCCGCTCCCGTGTGCTCAACAAGGCGGCGACCGGCCCGGTCGAGGCCTTCAAGAAGCATGGGCCGGACTTCGTGGTCGCCGATGATCTGGAGACGCTGGTCGCCGGAATGAACCGCCTGACCGGGACCCCGATGCTGGACCCCGCCCACATCCGCACGCAAGTCGAGGCGCGCGACCGGGAGATCGAAAACCCCTTCTCCAAGGATGCCCAGGTGACCGCCATCCGCGGCGCACGCAATTATCTGGGCGACAAGCTGGTGCGCACCGCCAGGCCCCATCGCATCCTCGACCCGGACCACGGCCCGCTGATCGGCGTGAAGCTCAACATCCTCACCCGCAAGTCGCTCGGCGGCCTGCACACCGATCTCGAAGCCCGCGTCCTTGATGCTTCCGGCAACCCCGTCCCCGGCCTCTACGCGGCAGGCGAAGTGGCCGGCTTCGGGGGCGGCGGATACCACGGCTACAATGCGCTGGAAGGCACCTTTCTCGGCGGCTGCATCTTTTCCGGCAGGATCGCCGGCGAGAGGGCGGGGTGATGCGGCAGTTCAGAATGACGGTGAAACACAGAAGACATTGTTGGTCTTGCGGTTCACGGCACATTGCGCGTTTTCACCTTGCGGAGCATCCACATAGGAAGCCGGAGCTCCGTTGATTTCCAGCTTTGCTGGCCGGACCCGAACGACCGTCTTGCCGCCCGATGGCCACACGAAGTCGAAGACCTCGCCCGCCTTGGCGTCCTGCCGGACTTCCTTGCGACAGGGTTCCCGATCCGTGATTGTCCCGTCCTTGACCACGAGGCACGTCGCGCCGGACGGCAAGGCTGGCGTCTCTTCTGCGTCGATTTGCAGCGAGGCCAGAAGCGTGTCGGCTTTCAGGAAGGCAATAGGCGACAGTCGATACATGCCTCCGCCACCGTCATCGCCGCCAACCGTCTCCACGCGCACCCCTGTTTCCAGCGCTGAAAGTTCACGATTCAGATCGAACGTGCATTGGCTTGAGTTCATTGCATCCGCCTCCAGCACCCATTTTCTGCCAAATTGCGTATCACTCGCTTGCACT
This sequence comes from Brucellaceae bacterium, assembly GCA_020637755.1. GTDB lineage: Bacteria > Pseudomonadota > Alphaproteobacteria > Rhizobiales > Rhizobiaceae > Zhengella. The sequence continues at coordinate 94,755 of JACKJW010000001.1, forward strand.
CTGAATTGCGATTGTTCCCTCTTGCCGACCCGACGATCCACCACCCAATCGAGCGCGTTGCTGCACCCGACCGACAGGGCTGCTTCCGATACCGATGTCGCTCTCGGGCCAGGATAGATTTCTATTCCCCACAGACCGGCTTCATCCACTGTTTCAACGTAATGCATGCTGTCCGGCGGCGTCGAAAGCAGGGTCAGCAGAAGCGAAGGCTTGAACCAGAGCAGGCCGTCAAAGTCGCGTTTGGCCTGCAGAAGCCCCACGGCCTCGCTGATGGTTTGAAGCGCGACTTTATAGGCGTGGTTCACGGCTGCGGCGTCATACTGTCCGTCGCCGACGACAAGGTCTGGGCTGTGGAACCCAAGTCTTGCTTTCGGGTGCATCCGCCGCCAAGGATATTCCCCCGCCTCGAAAGCGAATTCCGAGCCTGCCATGAAGATCAGCGCACAGGCCGATTCGCAACGCCGCCTTTCTCCCACCCAGGTCCCGAACGGTCTTTCCTGAAAATATTTGATGAATCGCAGCGCTTCTGCGAACGAACCGCCCGCACTGTCGAGACAAAGGATGTAGCCACGAAAATCGTCTGGCAAGGCCTGCTTCAGCTTTTCGAGGTCGCCTTTCTCAAGAATCCCCTCAAGCCGGATGTGGCACTGACGCTCCTTGCGCACATCGGACTCATCTCCAAGCAAAGGTGCCTTCAGATCAAGCACGCGGATTTCGGCAGACAGCGAAGGAACACATCCCGCTAGAATTGCTGCAACAACGGCAACGAAATGCAGAAGACCTCCCATGCGCCCCTCCCCGCTTTCCTCGGGGGAAGACTAGGGCAATTCGCCGGGATGAAAAGCAAAATGGTCGAACGAGGCGAAAAGGAAACGGCCCGCCCTACTCCGCCGCCCTGGAAAACGCTTCCGCGCCGCCCTCGAATTGCAGTTTGGCAAGGCCGGCATAGACGCCGCCCTGTTTCACCAGGCTCTCATGGGTGCCTTCCTCCACCACGCGCCCGCCATCGAGCACGAGGATGCGGTCGGCCTTGAGGATGGTCGCAAGGCGGTGCGCGATGACGAGCGTGGTCCGCCCTTCCATCAGCTTCTCCAGCGCTTCCTGCACCAGCGTTTCGCTGCCCGCATCCAGCGCCGAGGTGGCCTCGTCCAGCAGCAGCACTGGCGCATCACGCAGGATGGCGCGCGCGATGGCAATGCGCTGCCGCTGCCCGCCCGAGAGCGTGATGCCGCGCTCGCCCACCTGCGTGTCGTAGCCCTGCGCCATCTGGGTGATGAACTCGTCGGCATGGGCCGCCTTGGCCGCCGCGACGATCTCTTCCTGCGAGGCGCCCGGCCGCCCGAAGGCAATGTTGCCGGCCACCGTATCGGCAAAGATGGTGACATCCTGCGGCACGATGGCCATGCGCCCGCGCACCACGCGCGGATCGGCCTCGCGCAGGTCCACCCCGTCAAGCCGGATCGCGCCCTCGTCGGGATCATAGTAGCGCAGCAGCAGCGAGAAGATGGTGGATTTGCCCGCCCCGGACGGGCCGACAATGGCAACTGTCTCGCCCGGTTTCACATCGAGCGAGAGGCCGTGCAGCGAGGGCTGGTCGCGCCGGGTCGGATAGGCAAACGAGACTGCATCAAACGTGACAGCGCCTTCCGCCGGTTCCGGCAATGCCGTGGGGTTTGCGGGTGCGGCGATGGCCGGCACTTCCTCCAACAATTCTGTCAGCCGCTCGGCGGCACCGGCCGCCTGCGACAATTCTCCCCAAACCTCCGACAGCGCACCCAGCGCACCGGCGGCGAACACCGAATAGAGCAGGAACTGGCCGAGTGTTCCTGCCGAGATGGCGCCGCTCAGCACATCGCGCGAGCCGAACCACAGCACGGCCACCACCGAGGAGAAGATGGTGAAGATGGCAAAGAAGGTGAGCACCGCCCGCGCCTTCACCGAGGATTTCGCTGCCGCGAAGGCCGCTTCCACCGCTGCACCGAAACCCTGCTTGACCAGCCCCTCGTTGGTGAAGGCCTGCATGGTGCGCACCGCACCGATCTGCTCCGAGGCATAGGCCGTCGCTTCCGCCAGCGTGTCCTGTGCAGCGCGCGATTTCGCCCTGACCGAGCGCCCGAAGGCAACCAGCGGAATGACGATCAGCGGAATGGCTGCGATGACGAGACCGGACAGCTTCGGCGAGGTCACCACCATCATGGCCAGCGCACCGAGGCCCAGGAGCGTGTTGCGCAGCGCCAGCGAAGCCGTGGCCCCGACGGCGGACTTGATCTGCGTGGTATCGGCCGTCAGCCGCGACACGATCTCGCCCGATTGCGCGGTGTCGAAGAAGGAGGGCGACAACGCCGTCACATGGTCGAACACGTCGCAGCGTACATCCGACACCACCCGTTCGCCCAGCGTGATGACGAAGAAATAGCGGCAGGCCGACGCCAGCGCCATCACCGCGGCAATCACGATCAGCATGGAGAAATATTGCGAGATGAAATCGCTGTCGCCATCCGAAAAGCCGTGATCGATCATCCGGCGTACGGCCATGGGCAGCGTCAGCGTGGTGACGGCGGCCAGCACCAGCGAGACGAGCGCCCCCGCGACCAGCCCCTTGTAGCGGCCGAGATAGGGCATCAGGCGGGCAAGCGGCCTCAGCGAACGGCGGCGCTTCTCCGTGGTGGCGGGGGTGTCGGATGCCATGCGCTTCTTCCCTGTTTGCGCCCTGCCACGGTCCCTCTTGAATCCCGTGCGGGCGGTCTTGTGCTGCCAGTCCGGCTGATGTATAGGCTCGCCAACCATTTTGGAAGCCGTGGCGCGATCACGCACTTCCGCGACGGGCCGGACAGGGTCCACCGCTTGCGGAAATGCGAGGCCGGTTTAGCTGCGGCTTCAAGTTTTGAACAGGGGTGACTTCGCCGCACAGGGCCTGATGCAGGCATGGCGGGAAAGCCCGGGACAGACAGGACGAGACCGATGAAAGCCGACATCCATCCCGACTACCACACGATCAAGGTCGTCATGACCGATGGCACCGAGTACTTCACCAAGTCGACCTGGGGCAAGGAAGGCGACACGATGAACCTCGACATCGACCCGACCACGCACCCGGCCTGGACCGGCGGCCAGCAGAAGGTTCTCGATGGCGGCCGCGTGTCGAAGTTCAAGAACAAGTTCGCCAACCTCGGCATCTGATTTCTTCCGCCACGGCGGAAATGCAAAACCCCGGATGGCACCATCCGGGGTTTTTTGTTTGGGCTAGAGCTGCAATTGGCCGAACTGGCCTCACGCGGCCTTCAGCCGCTCCATTTCCTGCTCGAACTGGAAAACAAATTGCGAGGCTTCCTCAACCGGCAGCCAGTTGGTCATTTGCGGAAAAACCTGCTGATAATAGCGCACACGCGCATGGTCCCACGGCATCGAACTGGCAGCCCGGGCCTGCTCCAGAATGTCACGCAGCTTGCGTCGCACCATCTCTGCATCCGGACGATAGACAACTGGCTCATTCGGGAACAGGTCGTCCTGTTCGGCGAACATGTCCATCTGGGCGCGGCTCATGGAAACCTCAATCTGATTCCGGGCCAGTATCGGCGAAGGATGCGAGGTCGGCAACCGTGATCAGCGGTTTGTCCAGAACCTTGTCGAGCAAATTGGCCTGGCTTTCTTCCAGAAGCACAAGCCTGCCGAGCACATGCAGAAGGTTGAAGAGATCGGTAGTATATTCGGACAGCCAATGGTCCGGCTGGATCGAATCAAGCGGCGAAGGCGGGCGTTTGTCGCCAATCAGCGGCTTGGTGCGGTCGCGCTTGCGATAGCTGAACCATTGCCGCAGCACGTTCTTGCCCGACACCTCATAGGCCCAGACTTCCGGCGCAACATTGTCAATGAAGCCCTTGCCGATGGTGAGTCGCCTTGTGGCGGGATCATAGCCCATGGTGTCGGGCAGCGGCTCCGGCGCACCGGGAATGCCGCCGCCTGCCGGGATGATCGGTCCTTGCCCCTTGGCCATGCGCGGCGGGCCATGGGGGCGGCCGGCATCGGCATCGGCGAAACGCTCGCCATGGCAATGCAGCCAGATGACTTCACGGCCAATCGCCACGGCCTCGGCAAACAGCGCCGGGTCGGCGGTCAGCGGCACGCGCAGGCCGGGCTGGATCAGGTCGTCCTGGAAGCGCGCGGTGAAGGCCGGATGCGCCATCAGCGCCGCCAGATAGGCCATCACCTCATCCGGCGCCACTTCCCGACCCAGCGTGGCGGCCAGCGCGTCGAGCAGGCCTTTGTTCAGGTTCGGTTTGGTTGCCGCCGCATTGGCCCAGAGCGGAAATGTGCGACCGCCATAAGACCCTTTGTAATGATGCAGGTCAGGAACATCGCCCGTGAATGAAAAAGCCGGACCAGCGTTGGGTGAATGTGCATCCAAAGCCGTCAGGTAGACTTGCCTTTCGCCATGCATTTCCCAAAGGCTTGGATTGGGGCGATTGATCAGGCGCTTGTCCGGAATGATCCATTGACGGTCAAAGGATCGAAAGCCGTATTGGGTGGGCGTGACCAAGTCGCCTTTGTCGCTGGCCACGGACCCAAGCCTTTCTTCATGCCCGGGAAGACCATCCCCAAGGATTTTCGTCGTATGACGATCTCCCAGTTCACCCTTCGGCATATGCGGGTGAAACAGGGTTTCCTTCTTCTCCGCATCCTTCTCGGCGATCAGCGCTTTCCACCGCGTCTCCAGCGATTGCCTGTCCGGCGCAATCACCCATGTGCGGCCGGGCATGACGCCGGAGCCGTTATAGTCGAACAGATCGGACAGCGCCGGAAACTCCGCCCAGACGCCGGAAATGCCGGGCAGGAACGGGTCGCGCCAGCCATCGCCGCATGTCGACCAACCACCGCCGCCAAGCTGCAATTCGGCGAGTTCTTCGAATTTTTCCTCGCGCTTTCCTTTCGACAAGGACCGGAACAGCACCTCGGCAGGCTTGGCCTTGTCCTTGCCCGTCTTGCGCACGGCGATGACGATGCAAACCTCCTGCTGTACACCCTCGAAGACGCGGGTGTTCACATCCGGCTGAAACCCCTCCGGTGAGCAGTCGATCACCCAGATTTTGGAACATGTTGCGCGCAGATCGGCCCGCATCCTCTGGAAACCGGGACCGTTGAGAAAACTGGCGACATTGATGAAGCAGACAATGCCTTCCTCATCCTTTTCCGCCAATCCCGTCGCGGCATAATGGCCGGCGCCGAACACCTTCCACGCCGCCCAGCGCCAGAAGAAGACATAGAGATTTTTCAGCTTTTTCGCATGCGCGCCGACGCCCCAGTCTTTGGGCGGCTGCCAATAATCCATCGGCGACTTCGTGTCACCGCCCGAGCCTTTCTCGATCCAGCCACCCATGCCCTCGGCTTTTTCCTTGTAGGGCGGGTTGCCGATCACCACGGTGATCTTCTGGCCTTTCTTGATCGTGTTGGCGTCGCGGCGTGATTTCGCCACCGGCTGCATGGTCTGCGGTATCCAGTCCTCGTCAATAAACGGATCGCCCAACGTATCGGTGATGAACAATTTCAGGTCCGGCAGCGCATTCGCCTTGGTCAATTCCTGGAATTCCGCCAGCAGGCGCAATTGCGCCACGGCAAAGGGGCCGAATTGCAATTCGAAGCCAATCAGGCGTTCGGCTGCCGCCTTCACCTGCGCGGCCACGTCGCCCGGACGCCCGTCATCCTCGACCGCCTGTGCAATCCGGCGCAGCACGCCGATCAGGAAGGTGCCGGTGCCGACCGCAGGGTCGGCGATGGTGACATCGGAAGACGCAAGGCCGAGCGGGCGGTTGAACAGCGGTCCGCGCAGCACATCGTCGGTCATCCGCACCATGGCGTTCACGACTTCCGGCGGCGTGTAATAGGAACCCGTCTTCTTGCGCAGCTTGTTGTCATAGACCTCAAGGAAGTGCTCATAGAAATAGAGCCAGGCTTCCGGATCGTCCTTGCTTACATCGGCCCAGTTCACCTCGTTCAGCACGCGTGTCATCGTGTCGAGCGAGGTGGCCAGCGCCTGCGCGTTCTCCTCATTGTCGGTCAGCAGTCCGAGCGCCGTGCCGATCAGCGAACTGGATTTTTTCAGCTTCTGCGCCGCAGTTTCGATCCCGTCTTTCAGGGAAATATCCATGGCCCGCGCGATCAGCAGGCCGAAGGTCACGGCCTGCGCATACCCGTCAGCGAATTTCTCGTTGTCCGCATCCGGGAACAGCAATTTGCGCCAGTCCTCGGCAAGACCGGTCAGACCCGCATTGCCGCGCTCCAGCTGTTCGGTCACTTCCTCGCGCAACAGACGGCAGAGGCGCGCGCTGGTTTCGGCAAGTTGCCTTGGCGATTTCGGAGGGATGGGCGCCCAGTTGAAGAAATCGGCAAACAGCATCACGATGTCTTGCGGCGCGGCAAGCTTCGCGCCTGATGTTTCGACATCGCCATCCAGATGCACGATCTTGCCGGCCAGCTTGCCGTCGCGCCAGAGGCTGAAAGAGTTGCCGTCCGTGTAGATCAGGTTCGGCAGCGTTTGCAGTTTCTTCCACTGCTTCTTGTCGTGCTCGTCGCTGAATTTCCTCGGATCTGCACCTTTTCCGGGCGCCTTGACCTCGATGAAGCCGATCAGCGAATTGGCGCGAGATACTGCATAATCAGGCCGGGTGCGAATTTCCGAAAGCGTGCTTTCGCCGACGAGACTAACGGATTTCACATTGCAAAGTACCGCAATGCCATCAGCAATCAGCGTTTCCAAGGGTGCGCGCAACTGGTCTTCCGGCGCGCCTGTCACCGCCGGATTGGACAATTTGGACTTGGTAGCGGCACCGAATTCGGAAATGATTCCCTGCAAACTCGCTTCGGCCATGGCTCTTCCGGGTTCCCCACCTCGACAACGTCGCGTCGTGTAAAACTTTCCCCACCAGACCAGATTCCGCAGCGCATGCAAAGCACAACCTTGGGGTGGGCTGGCGCGCCCCACCTATCCACCCCTTCTCCCTGTCCCCTATCCTGACCCCCAGTCGCCTTCGGTGGATGCGGATCATGAGCCGGTGATCCCGTGGGGCGGCCATGGTTGACGGCGGGTGTCTTCGGTTGGGCATCCGCGTGGGTCTGAGAAGAGCCTTTGGTCAACGCCGTCTGCGTGTTGCCCGCCGCGTCCGCAAGGACAAGGCAAGAAGGGCGCGAGGCCACCATTCACGGGAGTGTCCGTTTTCCTTTTGCACAACGGCGCTCCGGGAAGGATGGCGGAGTAACAGCGGTCGAAAATCATGAAGCGGGCGGTCAGGTGACCGCACAAACACTACCCAACGAGCGATCGCCTGACCGCCCGTCATATCCTCCCGCCTTGCGGGCCGAATGTTCAAAAGCCAGACGCGAATGCGGGCGTGGTAGCGAAGAGGTGTGTTCCCGCACTCGCGAAAGCCAGATCCATCGCGGTTGTCATTTGCGGCATACTACCGGGTATGTTGGTCTTGACCGGCCACCGTCACGCGGCCTAGATTTTGCCCAAACGGGGCAGCGAAGTCCCGGCATGGGCGGGCAGGACCGCCGGGAGGGCTTCATGACCGGTCTCAACCGCGACACGCTGGATTTCCTTGTCCATGACTGGCTGGACGCCGAAGGGCTGACCGCGAGGCCACGCTATGCCGCCCACAGCCGGGAGACCTTCGACCAGTTGCTCGACCTTGCCCGCCGCATGGCGGAGAACGAGTTCCTGCCCTCCTTCAAACCGGGCGACCGGGACGAGCCGGAACTGAAGCAGGACGGCACGGTGAGCGTGCATCCGCTCATCGCCAAGGCGGTGCGCGCCTATCTTGATGCCGGGTTCCAGCTCGCCACGATCCCGGAGGCGCATGGCGGCATGCAGATGCCGCATCTGGTGGCGAGCGCGGCAAAAGCCTTCTTCCAGGCAGGCAACGTGGCCGCCGGGGCCTATCCCATGCTGTCGACCGGCAACACCCGCGTGCTGCTGACGCGCGGTTCCGAAAGCCTGATTCGCCATTTTGCGGAGCCGCAACTGGAGGGCCGCGCGCTCGGCACCATGTGCCTGTCGGAGCCGCAGGCCGGTTCCTCGCTCGGCGATATCACGACAAGGGCCGAGTTCGAGTGCGAGGATGCCATCGGCACGCGTTATCGCCTCACAGGGCGCAAGATGTGGATTTCGGGCGGTGACCACGACATCACGCCGGACATCTGCCATCTCGTGCTGGCTAAAATTCCCGGCCCCGACGGCAAGCTGCCCGCCGGCACCAGGGGCATTTCCATTTTCGCGGTGCCCAAGCGCATCCCGGCGGAGGCCGAAGGCACGGACGGGCCGGTGCGCAACGACGTGGCGGTGGCCGGGCTCAATCACAAGATGGGCTATCGCGGCACGACGAACTGCCTGCTGAATTTCGGCGAGGGTACGGCGTTCCGGCCCTTCGGCAAGGCAGGCGCGGTGGGCTATCTGATCGGCGAGGCCGGTGAGGGTCTGGCCATCATGTTCCTGATGATGAACGAGGCGCGCATCGGGGTGGGCCTGGGCGCGGCCGCGCAGGCCTGGCGTGGCTTCCTGCTGTCGGCGCAATATGCCTCCGAAAGGCTTCAGGGCCGCGCGCCGGGTGACCGCAACGCGGAGAAGCAGGTGCCGCTGGTCGAGCACGCCGATATCCGCCGCATACTGCTGGCCCAAAAGGCCTATGCGGAAGGCGCGCTGGCGCTCTGCCTCTATTCGGCGCGGCTCGTTGATGTGATCGCGAGCAGCACGGATGGCGGGGAGCGGGACGAGGCCGAGATGCTGCTGGCGCTGCTGACGCCGGTCAACAAGACCTTTCCATCCGAATACGGGCCGCTCGCCAACTCGCTCGCCATCCAGTGCCACGGCGGCTACGGCTACACGCGCGATTTCGACGTGGAGCAGCTCTACCGCGACAACCGGCTGAACCCGATCCATGAGGGCACCACCGGCATCCAGGCGATGGACCTGCTGGGCCGCAAGATCTTCGCCGACAAGGGCGCAGGACTGAAGCTGCTGGCCGCGCGCGTCGGGGAGACGCTCGGGAAGGCCCGGAATGCGGGCGGTTTCGAGACCGAGGCCGCCTCGCTGGAAAAGGCGCTCGGCGATGTGGGCGCGGCGGTTGCGGCGCAGGGCGGCACACCGGAGACGGCCTTCGCCAATGCCACGCCGCTGCTCTTTGCCTTCGGCCATCTGGTCGTTGGCTGGCAATGGCTGGATCAGGCACTGGCGGCGGAGCGCGCGCAGGCATCGGGACGGGTCAGCGCCGTCTTCGCGGCTGGCAAACGCGCGGCCTGCAGATACTTTTTCGACTTCGAGATGCCGCAGATCGCCGGATGGCTGGCGCCCTTTGCTTCCGGCAGCCGCGCGGCGTTGGACGCGTCACCGGAGATTTTCGCCTGACCTGCCCCGTACCTGACCCCGATCAGGGACGGGTCACGCGGCGGAGTGTCAGGTTGATGCGTCCGGGCGTGCGCAGGAGCATCGAGGTTCCGGGATAGATGCGGGTCACGCCATGAAAGGCCATGCGGCTTTCACGGCCCAGCAGTACGACGTCGCCCGAGGACAGGCGGATGCTCGTGGCCGGGCCGCCCCTCGACGTGCCGCCGATGCGGAACAGCGCGTCATCGCCCAGTGAGACTGAGAGCACTGGCGCGGAAAGGTCGGCCTCGTCGCGGTCCTGATGCAGACCCATGCGGGCTTCCGGGCCGTAGAAATTGACCAGACAGGCTTCCGGCGGGTGTGGCCAATCCGCCCATTGGTTCCAGAGGTCGAGAAGAAGGGGCGGCATGGGCGGCCAAGGCTTGCCCGTCACCGGATGCAGCGGCTGGTAGCGGTAGCCGCGTTCCTTGTCGGTGACCCAGCCGAGCGGGCCGCAATTGGTCATGCGCACGCTCATGGGTTTGCCCGTACGCGGCATGACGGGGGTGAAGAGCGGGGCCTCGGCAACAATGGCGCGCACGGCATCGGCAAGGTCTGCCTGCATGGCCGCATCCAGCAGGCGCGGCCAATGGCGAAACCCGTCGGGAATATTGGCCGGCCGTGTGATCATGCGCATTGTCCGCCTTCCTCATCGTGGCATTATGGCCGCGGGGCCGGAACGGGCAAAGGAGATTTCCATGAAACCAGCAACAGCCGCGCTGTTCGCCGCCGCCGCCGGGTTTGCCGCCACGCCGGGTGGCGCTGCGCCGATATCGGTCGCGACGGCGCAGGCCGGTGACCCGGCTGCCGAGGTCTGCGTGTTCGCAGAGAAACTTGGCGAAGGGACAGACGCGATCATCTCGCAACTTCAGGGCATGGCGCGGCTGTGGAACGAGAGTGACCGCGCCAAGCTCGACCCGATCATGCGGCCGGAGATCGGTCCCTTCAAGATGGTGGCCGGAAAGGTCTATTCGATCGGTGATCTGGCGCCCTTCGCGCAGGAATATCTGGTCGTCACCGCCGCGCCGGCGAAGGGTCAGACGATCTATTTCCGGGTGATCTACGAAACCGGTCCCAACGGCTACTACTTCAAGAACGTGAAATTCAATTCCGATTATTATTCCATCCTGTCGCACGGGATCCTGCACGAACCGCGCGAGGTCAACTGCGCGCGCTGAGGCCAAAAGGAAACGGCGGCACAGGGCCGCCGTTTCGCCGGTTGTGAATGACCAGTACCCTCGCCGTCAGGCGGTCTCGATGTCCGGAATGCGCAGCACCTGGCCCGGATAGATCTTGTCGGGATGGGTCAGCATCGGCTTGTTGGCCTCGAAGATGACGTTGTACTTGGCGCCCTTGGACTTGCCGTAATGGGCTTCGGCAATCTTCCAGAGGTTCTCGCCCTTCTTGACCTCGTGAAACACCGGTGCCTTGGCTTCGGTGGAAGCCTTGACGAGTTCGGTCATGTCGATGGACTTGTCGAGGCGCAGGCCGGAATCGGGGGCTACGACCTTCAGTTCGGAGGCCTCGACCTTGGAAATGCCCAGCGTGTTGCCGACCGCGATGATGGCCTTCTCGAAGATCGACTGGTCCTGTACGGCACCCTTGAGGATTGCCTTGTCGCCCTGGACCTCGACGTGAACATTGTCGGTTCCGAGCTTGTAGGAGTCGAGTTCCTTCTTCAGTTCATCGGCCTTGGGGGCCTCGTCATCACCGATGCCGAGCTTCTTGCCGACCGATTTGACAAAATCGAAGATTCCCATGCCGCGTACTCCCTGTAAGGCCAATGGATGATCCGGTGCAACTTTTGCACCGGCCGGGTTCAAATGGAAGTCCTGGCGCCAATATTCAACAGGCGCGCGGCTGACGTTACAGTTACGTCAATCAGCCGGCGGCTTGCCGCGCATCTTCTTGATACCGGCGCGTCCTGCCTTGGCCTTGAGCCTGCGTTCCACCGATCCCTTGGTTGGCTTTGTCTTGCGGCGCGGCGGCGGCGGCGGTTCAGCCGCCCTGGCAAGCAGGGCCGCGAGGCGTTCGCGGGCATCGGCGCGGTTGCGCTCCTGGGTCCGGAAGCGCGACGCCTCGATGATGATCACGCCATCCTTGGTGGCGCGTGACCCGGCGAACGCGATGAGGCGGGTGCGCACACGCTCCTCCAGCGACGAGGCCGCCGCGTCAAACCGCAATTGTACGGCGGTCGCCACCTTGTTGACGTTCTGGCCGCCGGGCCCGGCCGCACGGATGAAGGTTTCGGACAATTCATCTGCACGGATGACGTGGCGGCCCACCCGGATGTCATCGGAAATCACCATGGCGCGACCCAATCACGCGGCGGGACAAAAGGAAAGGCCCGGCGGGGCAGCCGCCGGGCCTTTCAGATCACAGAGCCGATGCAGGGATCAGGCAGCCTTGGGGGCAGCGTCCTTCACGGCGCCGTCCACATGGGGCTCGAACTTGGCGAAGTTCTCGATGAACATGCCGACCAGCTTGGCGGCCTGTGCGTCATAGCCAGCCTTGTCGGCCCAGGTCGAACGCGGATCGAGGATCGCGGTCTCGACGTCCGGCACGGCGACCGGTACCTCGAAGCCGAAGGCCGGATCGACGCGGAACTCGGCCTGGTTCAGGGAACCGTCGAGAGCCGCAGCCAGAAGCGCACGGGTTGCCTTGATGGGCATGCGGCGGCCGGTGCCATAGGCGCCGCCGGTCCAGCCGGTGTTGACCAGCCAGCAGGTGACACCATGTTCGGCAATCAGCTCACGCAGCAGGTTGCCGTATTCGGACGGATGACGCGGCATGAAGGGCGCGCCGAAGCAGGTGGAGAAGGTCGCTTCCGGCTCGGTCACGCCCTTTTCGGTGCCTGCCACCTTGGCGGTGTAGCCCGACAGGAAGTGGTACATGGCCTGGGCCGGGGTCATGCGGGCAATGGGCGGCATGACGCCGAAGGCATCCGCCGTCAGCATGATGATGTTCTTCGGATGGCCGGCCTTGCCGGTAGCCGATGCGTTCGGGATGAAATGCAGCGGATAGGCGCAACGGGTGTTTTCCGTCAGCGAGCCGTCGTCAAAATCCGGGACGCGATTCTCGTCGAGGATGACGTTTTCCAGAACGGTGCCGAAACGCTGCGTGGTGGCGAAGATTTCCGGCTCGGCCTCGGCGGAGAGACGGATTGTCTTGGCGTAGCAACCGCCCTCGAAGTTGAAGATGCCGTCGGCACCCCAGCCGTGCTCGTCGTCACCGATGAGGGTGCGCGACGGATCAGCCGACAGGGTGGTCTTGCCGGTGCCCGACAGGCCGAAGAAGACGGCTGAGTCGCCGGCCGGGCCAACATTGGCCGAGCAGTGCATCGGCATGACCTTGCTTTCCGGCAGCAGGTAGTTCAGCGCCGTGAAGACCGACTTCTTCATTTCGCCGGCATAGGACGTGCCGCCAATGAGGACGATCATGCGGGTCAGGTCAACAGCGATCACGGTTTCGGAGCGGCAGCCGTGACGGGCCGGGTCGGCCTTGAAGGACGGCAGGTCGATAATGGTCATCTTCGGCAGGAAAGACGCCAGTTCCGAACGTTCCGGACGGATCAGCAGGTTGCGGATGAACAGGCTGTGCCAGGCAAACTCGGTGATGACACGGCTCGGCAGGCAGTTGGCCTGATCGGCGCCGCCGACGAGATCCTGCACGAAAAGCTCCTTGCCTTTCGCATGCTCGATGAAATCGGCATGGAGCGTGTCGAAGCTCTTCTGGTCCATCGGCTTGTTGTTGTCCCACCAGACCTTGTCCTCGGTCGCGGCGGTGCGGACGACGAACTTGTCTTTGGGCGAGCGGCCCGTGTGCTGGCCGGTCAGCGCAACAAAGGCGCCCTTGTCGGTCAGGCGGCCTTCGCCACGGCGGATCGCTTCCTCATAGAGGTCGGCTTCGCCAAGGTTGTAATAGACCGCACCGAGGTTCTTCAGTCCGGACGTCTCGATCCCGTTGCCGGGATTGCGCAAACCGATCTCTTTCATTCCTGCCACCGTGATTTCCTGAGGATGAAGGCCTGTTTCGGGCAAAGGTAAAGCCCCGCAACGTCCTCGTGACGCAACGTGGCGCGGTCATGACCAGAAAAGGAATGTGAATTCAAATCATTAATCGATTTAAAAATTTGAAAATCGTTTAAATCGTTTGTATCGGTTAACAAAACCCCGTCTTTTCAACAGGCTTGCACCAGACCGGCCGGGACCCCATCTGACCGTCCGGGCCGCAAGCTTGACGGCGCGGACGGCTCCCCCTTCGACAGGGCGGGGCTTCTGTGCCACAATTTGTACCCAATTTGTCCTTCACAAGCCCGGAACCGGAAGGGACCGGACATACAAGGAGAAGAGCCGATGGCGACCATTGCGCTGGTGGATGACGACCGCAACATCCTGACCTCCGTTTCCATCGCGCTGGAATCGGAAGGCTACAAGGTGGAAACCTATACCGACGGCGCCTCGGCGCTGGACGGGTTGCAGGTGCGCCCGCCGAACCTGGCGATCTTCGACATCAAGATGCCCCGCATGGACGGCATGGAACTGCTGCGCCGCCTGCGCCAGAAATCCGACCTGCCGGTGATTTTCCTGACTTCCAAGGACGACGAGATCGACGAACTGTTCGGCCTGAAGATGGGTGCCGACGATTTCATCCGCAAACCTTTCTCGCAGCGCCTGCTGGTGGAGCGTGTGAAGGCGGTGCTGCGGCGCGCCGGGGTGCGCGAGGCCGGCGCCAAGCCCGCCGGTGAGGCCGCCGCCTCGCTGCAGCGCGGCCAGCTGGTGATGGACCAGGAGCGCCATACCTGCACCTGGAAGGGTGAGCCGGTGACGCTGACGGTGACCGAGTTTCTCATCCTGCAATCGCTGGCCCAGCGCCCGGGCGTGGTGAAAAGCCGCGACGCGCTGATGGATGCGGCCTATGACGAGCAGGTCTATGTGGACGACCGGACCATCGACAGCCACATCAAGCGGCTTCGCAAGAAATTCAAGGTGGTCGATGACGACTTCGACATGATCGAGACGCTGTACGGCGTCGGATACCGGTTCAGGGAGACCTGAGACCGGCCCCCGCGGCCCGGCATGGGCGCGACAGGATGGCGATGAGCGAGACGGGTGAAAAGAGGGAAGCCGCCGCCCGCGCAACGGCTGCGCGGTCCTCCCGCCTTGTGCTTTTCCTGCGCTCGGCGCGCCGCAAGCTGGCAACCCATGTCTTTTCCAGCCTGACGCAGCGCATCCTCGTGCTCAACCTTGCCGGTCTCGGCGTCCTGGTGTCCGGCATCCTCTACCTCAACCAGTACCGCGACGGGCTGATCGACGCGCGGGTGGAAAGCCTGCGCACCCAGGGCGAGATCATTGCCAGCGCGATTGCCGCTTCCGCCTCGGTGGAAACGAACAGCCTGCGCGTCGACCCTGAAAAGCTGCTGGAATTGCAGGCCGGCCAGAGCGTCGAGCCCTCGCCCGACGGTCTGGACAGTCTCGAATTCCCGATCAATCCGGACCGTGTTGCGCCGGTGCTGCGCCGCCTGATCTCGCCGACCCGGACGCGCGCGCGCATCTATGACCGCGATGCCAATCTGCTGCTCGATTCCCTCCATCTCTATTCCGGCGGCCAGATTCTCCGCTACGGCCTGCCATCGCTCGGCGGAGAGGACGACGCGCCGGGATGGATCGACACGTTCTGGAGCTGGATGAACCGGTTGATGCGCCGCGGCGACCTGCCGGTTGACAAGGAACAGCCCGGCGGCAACGGCGCAGCCTATCCGGAAGTCATCCGCGCGCTGACCGGATCGGGCGACCGCCAGGTCCGCGTCTCGGAAAAGGGCGAAATGATCGTCTCTGTCGCGGTTCCGATCCAGAAATACCGCGCGGTGCTCGGCGTGCTGCAACTTTCCACGCAGGGCGGCGACATTGACGCCATCATGTCTTCGGAGCGCAAGGCGATCTTCGCCGTCTTCGCGGTCGCCGCGACGGTGACCATGCTGCTGTCGCTGCTGCTCGCCTCGACCATCGCCAATCCGCTGCGCCGCCTGGCTGCGGCGGCTGTCCGGGTGAAGCGCGGGGTGAAGACACGCGAGGAAATTCCCGATTTCTCCGAGCGGCAGGACGAGATCGGCAACCTGTCGGCCGCGCTGCGCGACATGACCAACGCGCTTTACGGGCGCATCGATGCCATCGAGCGCTTTGCGGCCGATGTGAGCCACGAGCTGAAGAACCCGCTCACGTCGCTGCGCAGTGCAGTGGAAACCCTGCCGCTGGCCAAGACCGACACGTCGCGGGCGCGCCTGCTGGAGATCATCCAGCACGATGTGCGCCGCCTCGACCGCCTCATCACCGATATTTCGGATGCTTCGCGCCTTGATGCGGAACTGGCGCGCGCGGATTCCGGTTCGGTCGATCTGGAGCGCCTGCTTTCCGAGCTTGTGGCGGCGAACAAGGAAACGGCCAAGATCTCGCGCGGAGCTTCCGTCGACCTGCAGGTCAACCGGGCGCAGGCCGGGTCGCGCGGGTTCCGCGTGCAGGGCCACGACCTGCGGCTGGGGCAGGTGATCTCCAACCTGATCTCCAATGCGCGCTCCTTCGTGCCCGAGGACGGCGGGCGCATCACGGTGACGCTGTTCCGCTCGCTGCGCCACGTGTTCGTGACGGTGGAGGACAACGGGCCCGGCATCCGGGCGGAAAACATCGAGCGCATCTTCGAGCGCTTCTACACCGACCGGCCCGGGTCGGACTCCTTCGGCCAGAATTCCGGCCTCGGCCTGTCGATCTCGCGCCAGATCATCGAGGCCCATGGCGGTACACTGACCGCCGAGAACATTCCCGGCGCCAAACCCGGCGATCTACGCGGTGCGCGGTTCACCATCACCCTGCCCGCCGACAAGTAGGCCTCCAAGAGCCGGCAATGACCCGAAAGGCCCGGTTACGCCTTTTGGTGCAGCCCGCCGGTTTTGATGCATTGCGGCAAAAAAGGGGCTTGCCATTGGCCGTCACACTGACAAGATAGCCGCCCGCCCTTCGGGCATGTGGCAGATAAGCCGGAACAAGCGGCGACGACGGGAGCCAAGCATACATGATCGGACTCGTGCTCGTGACGCACGGACAGTTGGCGGAGGAATTCCGCCATGCCGTTGAACATGTCGTCGGACCGCAGGAGCTTTTCGAGACCGTCTCGATCGGCGCAGAGGATGACATGGAGCAGCGCCGCCGCGACATTGTCGATGCCGTGACGCGGGCCGATGCCGGAAACGGCGTCATCATCGTCACCGACATGTTCGGCGGAACGCCGTCCAACCTTGCTATTTCGGTGATGGATGCTGGGCGCATCGAGGTCGTGGCGGGCATGAACCTTCCCATGCTGATCAAGCTTTCCAGCGTGCGCACCGGCAATGACATGGCGGATTCGCTCAATGAGGCGCAGAACGCCGGGCGCAAATATATCAACGTCGCCAGCCAGATCCTGACCGCGAAATGACACGCACTGCCCCGCAAACCGGTGGTGACGTCGTCCGCTCGCTGGAGATCGTCAACAAGCGCGGCCTGCATGCGCGGGCGTCGGCGCGTTTTGTGCAGCTTGCCTCCACGTTCAATGCCGATGTGCAGGTGGAAAAGGACGGTCTGGAAGTGGACGGGACCTCGATCCTCGACCTGATGATGCTGGCCGCGTCGCCCGGATGCCGCATTTCCGTTCGCACCAGGGGGCCCGAGGCACAAGCCGCCATGGAGGCGATTGCGGCGTTGGTGGCGGACCGTTTCGGCGAGGAATGCTGAGGCTGCGCGACCTTGATTGATATGCAGGGATAAACATTTCTTTATATCTTGATTGCCACTCCGGCGGGTTTCTGCTATGCGGGCGCCAATCCGGACCGGTGCAGTGCGTGCCTTGCCGGAGCCCTTTCCAGCCAGACGGAGACAAGCATGGCACAGGACTACGTGGTCGCCGATATCGGCCTTGCCGAATACGGCCGCAAGGAAATCGAGATTGCCGAAACCGAAATGCCCGGCCTGATGGCCTGCCGCGAGGAATTCGGCGCTTCCCAGCCGCTCAAGGGTGCGCGCATCACCGGCTCGCTGCACATGACCATCCAGACCGCGGTTCTCATCGAGACGCTGAAGGCGCTGGGCGCCGATGTGCGCTGGGCCTCCTGCAACATCTTCTCCACGCAGGACCATGCTGCCGCGGCCATCGCTGCCGGTGGCACGCCCGTCTACGCGGTCAAGGGCGAGAGCCTGGAAGACTACTGGGTCTATACCGACGCCATCTTCCAGTGGCCGGATGGCGACCTGACCAACATGATCCTCGACGATGGCGGCGATGCCACCATGTACATCCTGCTCGGCGCGCGTGCCGAGGAAGGCGAGGACGTGCTGTCCAATCCGGGTTCGGAAGAAGAGGAAATCCTGTTCGCACAGATCAGGAAGCGCATGGCGGCAACGCCGGGCTGGTTCACCAAGCAGCGCCACGCCATCAAGGGCGTGACCGAAGAAACGACGACCGGCGTGAACCGCCTCTATCAGCTCCAGAAGAAGGAGCTTCTGCCCTTCCCGGCCATCAATGTGAACGATTCCGTCACCAAGTCGAAGTTCGACAACAAGTATGGCTGCAAGGAATCGCTGGTTGACGGCATCCGCCGCGCCACCGACACCATGATGGCCGGCAAGGTCGCCGTCGTCTGCGGTTACGGCGATGTCGGCAAGGGCTCGGCCGCCTCGCTGCGCGGCGCGGGTGCCCGCGTGAAGGTGACGGAGATCGACCCCATCTGCGCGCTGCAGGCTGCCATGGACGGCTTCGAGGTTGTCCAGCTCGAAGACGTGGCCCCGACCGCCGACATCTTCATCACCACCACCGGCAACAAGGATGTCATCCGCATTGACCACATGCGCGCGATGAAGGACATGGCGATCGTCGGCAATATCGGCCACTTCGACAACGAGATCCAGGTTGCCGCGCTGAAGAACCTCAAGTGGACCAACATCAAGCCGCAGGTGGACATGATCCAGTTCCCCGACGGCAACCGCATGATCCTGCTGTCGGAAGGCCGCCTGCTGAACCTCGGCAACGCCACCGGCCACCCCTCCTTCGTGATGTCGGCCTCCTTCACCAACCAGGTGCTGGCGCAGATCGAGCTCTTCACCAAGGGTGAAAACTACAAGCACGAGGTCTATGTGCTGCCCAAGGCGCTGGACGAGAAGGTCGCCAAGCTGCATCTCGACAAGCTGGGTGTGCGCCTGACCGAGCTTTCCAACGAGCAGGCCGCCTATATCGGCGTCACGCCGAAGGGCCCCTACAAGCCGGAACACTACAGGTACTGATCACCTCTCGATCACCCACAAGATATTGATGCCGGGCAGTTGACTTTCTGCCCGGCATTATTTTTGCGCCGGGCCGAGCTTCACGGCGATTCGCTCACAGGGTATGGTGTGATTCGCGATGCTTCCGGCGGGGCCCTTGGCCGCGGACAGAGAGGCAGGCAGACAGGGCGGTCTTGAAAGCGCAAGCGGCGGAGACAAGACATGCCGGATTATTCCCCGAAAGGGGTGGAAGCGGACGGCGTTGCGGCGGCAATGCGGCTGTCCGGCGAGGGCGACAAGAGGGGTCCGGTGAACGGAACACGATACATCCGGCAGGCGCTTGCGCGCGTGCTGGCCGGCGGAAGCATGTTTTCTCCCCTGCGCGCGCGGCGGGCGGCCACGGTGCCGGCCGGCGGCGCGGCCCTGCTTTCGTTTCCAGAATTCGCCAGTGCCCAGGCCAGTGCCGTTCCGGTGGAGGTGGGCAGCCTGTTCGGCGTGACGGACGTCATCTCCTATTCGGTCTTTGCAGGCGTTCTGGGCGCGGCCATCATCTCGGCCATCTATGTCATCCGTGAGCGGGCGCGCATCTCGGAAGAGAATGCCGCGTTGCGCTCGCGCATCTCCGACCTCAACGCCGCGCTGCAGCGCAACGAAGGGCTGCTCAACCTGAAGGACCAGCGCCTTGTGGTGTGGGCCGGAAAGCAGACCAAGCCCGAACTCACCGGCTCGCTGCCGGCCGAGTGCGGCGCGCCGGACGAGCGCAGCGCCTTCCTGGCCTTCGGGCGGTGGCTTACCCCGGCTTCAGCGGCCTCGCTGGAGCGCGCCGTCATAGACCTGCGCGACAAGGACCGGGCCTTCGACATGGTGCTGGAAAGCCGCACCGGTGCCCTGCTGGAAGCCGAAGGCCGCATCGCGCCGCATCACACGGTCGTGCGCTTCTCCTCGCTGACGGAAGCACGTTCCGACCATGCGCGCACCCGCGCCGAACTGCAAAACATGTCGCGGGCCTTCTCGCTGCTGTCCGGCCTGGCCTCGCGCGTTGCCGCGCCCATGTGGGTGCGCGACACGGACGGACGGTTGACCTGGGTGAATGCGGCCTATGCGCAGGCAGTGGAAGCTGCCTCACCGGACGAGGCTGTGGCGCAGGGGCGCGAGCTTTTGGCCACCCAGACGCGCGAGACCGTCTCGCGCGCACAGCTCGACGATCCGGTCTATGCCAAGCGTGTCTCCACCGTCATCGGCAAGGAGCGCCACCAGTTCCTGATGACCGATTGCAAGGCCGAGGAGGGCTCGGCCGGCATCGCGCTCGACATCACCGGCATGGAATTGCTGCGGGAGGAATACGAGCACGCCCAGCGCAGCCATTCCGACACGCTGGACCAATTGAACACCGCCGTCGCCATCTTTGACGCCGACAAGAAGCTGCGCTTCTACAATCTCGCCTTCCAGAAGCTTTGGGACCTGGACACCGGCTTCCTGTCTTCGGCGCCCGACCACACGCTGCTGCTCGACCGGTTGCGCTCCGATGGCATCCTGCCCGAGCAGCCGGAATGGCGGCGCTGGAAGGACCAGCTCTTTTCCGCCTACCATTCCGTCGACAGCCAGGAGCACTGGTGGCACCTGCCGGACGGCCGGACGATCCGCGTACTGGCCAATCCGCAGCCCAAGGGCGGCGTCACCTGGGTGTTCGAGAACCTGACGGAACGCATTGACCTGGAAAGCCGCTACAACACCGCGGTGCGGGTGCAGGGCGAGACGCTGGACAATCTGGCCGAAGGCGTGGCCGTGTTCGGACCGGATGGCAAGGTGCGGCTGTGCAACCCGGCCTTTGCCACACTGTGGGGCCTGCCGGAAGAACTGGCGCGCGAGAACGTCCACATCTCGGCCATTCGCGGCGCCTGCGAACCAATCGCCAAGGAGAGCCCGTGGAACGGCTTCGTTTCCATGGTGACCGGATTCGACGAAGAGCGCGCCGAGCGCAGCGGGCGAACGGCGCTTGCCGACGGCACGATCCTGTCGTGGGCGGCGATCCCGCTGCCCAACGGACAGGTGATGACCACCTTCGTGGACGTGACGGATTCAGCCAATGTCGAGCGCGCGCTGAAGGACAAGAACGATGCGCTGCAAAAGGCCGACCAGCTGAAGGACGAGTTCGTCCAGAACGTTTCCTATGAATTGCGCTCGCCGCTGACCAATATCATCGGCTTCACGGAATTGCTGGCCATGGGGGCGCCTGGCCCGCTGACGCCCAAGCAGCGCGATTACGTGGACCATATCGCCACCTCGTCCTCGCTGCTGCTGACCATCGTCAACGACATTCTCGACCTTGCCACCGTCGATGCCGGGATCATGCAGCTCGACATCACCGACATGCCGCTGGCCGATACCGTGCAGGCGGCCGCGGATCTTGTGGCAGACCGGTTTGCCGAGGAGCAGTTGGTGCTGACCATCGATCTCGGCGATGCGCCGGCCGCGCTGCACGCGGACCAGGGCCGGGTGCGCCAGATCCTGTTCAACCTGCTCTCCAACGCTGCCAACCACGCGCCATCAGGAAGCACGGTCTCCATCACGGCGCGGCGCGAGGGCGCGGGCGTGTTGCTGGCCGTTCACGACGACGGTGCCGGCATGAGTCCTCAGATCCTTGAGACCGTGTTCCAGCGCTTCTCGTCGGGCGCCGGGGCCAAGGGCAGGCGCGGCGCCGGGCTGGGCCTCTCCATCGTGAAGAGTTTCATGGAACTGCATGGCGGCAGCGTCAGCATCGAGACTGGCCAAGGCGGCGGTACGACCGTGACCTGCCATTTCCCGCTGGCGCCCGACGGCTGGCGCGAAGCGGCCGAGTGACCCTTCCCATGGCGGAACTGGACGTCACGCTGATGCTTGCGGATGAGGCCGCAACCATCCGGCTTGGCGAGGACCTTGCCGCCGCGCTGAAGCCCGGCGACGTGGTGGCACTGCATGGCGATCTCGGCGCCGGCAAGAGCACGCTGGCGCGCGCGGCCATCCGCGCCATGGCGGACGAGGACGGCCTCGACGTTCCCAGCCCCACCTTCACGCTGGTGCAGGCCTACGCGCTGCGTGTACCAATCGCCCATTTCGACCTTTACCGGCTTGGCGATTCCTCCGAACTGGAGGAACTGGGCTTTGCCGAAGCCGCAAGCGACGGCGCGGTGCTGCTCGAATGGCCGGAGCGGGCGGGTGACTGCCTGCCCCCCGATGCCATTGCCATCCGCTTGGAGCATGAGGGCAACGGGCGCCGGGCGCGCATCACGGCGCAGGGCCCGGCCGCCGCACGGATTGCGCGCAGCCTCGATATCCGCCGCTTCCTCGACGGGGCCGGATGGGGCGGCGCCAGCCGCCGCTTCCTGACGGGCGACGCTTCGGCGCGCGCCTATGAAAGCTTGACGCTTGGCGGTGAGACCCGGGTGCTGATGAATGCGCCGCGCATGCCGGACGGCCCGCCGATCCGCGACGGGTTGCCCTATAGCCGGCTCGCCCATCTGGCCGAGGATGTCGTGCCCTTCGTCGCCATCGCCAGGGTGTTGCGGGATGCGGGCTTTGCCGCACCGGAGATTTTTGCGCAGGAGCTCGATGCCGGGTTCCTTCTGACGGAGCATCTGGGACCGCCGGTGTTTCTGGACGGCGAGGGTGCGCCCGTGCTGGAGCGATATTGCGAGGCCGCGCGCCTGCTCGCCGCGATGCATGCGCGGACATGGCCGAGCGAAATCGCCGTTGCGGACGGCGTGACCCACCATGTCCCCGACTATGACCGGCGCGCCATGCAGATCGAACTCGATCTGGTGCCGAGCTGGTATATCAGATACGCCACCGGCGCGGCGCCCGATGCGGCCATGCGAACAGCGTATGTCGCGGCCTGGGACAAGGTGCTGGACGGGCTCGACGGTGCCGAAACCTCGCTGGTGCTGCGCGACTATCATTCGCCGAACATCATCTGGCGCGAGGACCGCGCCGGGCTGGACCGGATCGGTGTGATCGACTTCCAGGATGCGATGATCGGGCCGGCCGCCTATGACGTGGCCTCTCTGGCGCAGGATGCCCGCGTGACGATTCCCACTGACTGGGAAACCGCCATCCTTGACGCCTATTGCACGGCGCGCGCTGCGGAAGGCTCATTTGACCGCGCAGACTTCATGGCCGGCTATGCGATCATGGCGGCACAGCGCAACTCCAAGATCCTCGGCATTTTCGTGCGGCTCAACGAGCGCGATGGCAAGCCCGCCTATCTCAAGCACCTGCCGCGCATCCGCGCCTATGTGGGCCGCGTGATCGGCCACCCGGCGCTTGCTCCCGTGCAGGATTTCTACGCTTCGATCGGCATCACCCCGGAGGATGCATGAGCGGGCTGAAACCGGACATGGCGATGGTTCTTGCGGCGGGACTCGGAAAGCGCATGCGTCCGCTGACCGATGTGACGCCGAAGCCGCTGATCGAGGTCGCCGGGCGCAGCCTGCTCGACCGCGGGCTGGACCAGCTTGCCACCGCCGGGGTTAGGCGGGCGGTCATAAACGTGCATTGGCTGGGCGAACAGATCATCGCCCACGCGCCAACCCGCACCGACATGGCGATCACCATTTCCGACGAGCGTGAGGCCCTGCTCGACAGTGCGGGCGGTATCGTCAAGGCGCTGCCGCTGCTGGGCGAAGAACCCTTCTTCATCCTCAACGCCGACACGTTCTGGATTGATGGCGCGCATTCCGCCTTGCAATCCCTGCGCGATGCATGGGACGATCAGCGCATGGACATGATGATGTTGCTGGCAGACCCTGCGCGCGCCACCGGGCACACCGGCGGGCTTGATTTTATCCGCCATGGCGACGGGCGGCTGGAGCGGGCCGGAAAAGCTGCGCAAGGCTTCATCTATGCCGGGGCCGCCATCCTGCACCCGCGTATCCTGGCGGGCGCGCCCGCCAGCGCGCACTCGCTCAACCTCTATTTCGACCGCATGATCGCTGCCGGGCGGCTATGCGGCACGGTGCTGGACGGGCACTGGATCACGGTGGGCACGCCCGATGCCATCGCGCCTGCCGAAGCCGCCGTGCGCGCCCATGCCGCGGCGGCCAAGGGATGAGCACCGGCCGGGTCTTTACCATCGACCCCGGCACGCCGTTTCTCCCGGAACTGGCGGCAGCCCTTTGCGAGGGACGCCTCGTGCCCGGTTTCGGCACAAGCGGCGACCCGATGGAACTCGCCTCCGCCACCATCTACCTTCCGACGCGCCGCGCTGTGCGGACCCTGCGTGCGCTGCTGTCGGCGCGCAGCCGATCCGGCTCGGCGATCCTGCCCTCCATCCGCGCGCTCGGTGAATTTGATGAGGACGCGCCGTTCTTCGAGGCATCCGCGCCGGCGCTTGCCGGACTTGCCCTGCCGGTCGATCCCGTCGAACGCGTGCTGGCGCTGGCTCCGCTGGTACGCGCCTGGAAGGGGCGCCTGCCGCAGGCCGTCACAGATCTTTACGGCGACGAGGACATCGTCGTGCCGGCGAGTTTCACCGATGCGATCTGGCTGGCCCGCGACCTCTCCGCCCTGATGGACGAGGTGGAGACGGAAGGCGCGGACTGGAGCGCGCTGTCCGGCGTCGCTCCGGACGCGCTGGCGCAATGGTGGCAGGTGACGCTGGAGTTTCTCGCCATCGTCACCAAACACTGGCCGGACCATCTGGAGGCCATTGGCCGCTCCAACCCAGCCGCTCATCGCAACGGGCTGATCGATGCCGAAGCCGCCCGGCTGCAGCGCAATCCACCGGATGGTCCTGTCATCGCGGCCGGGTCCACAGGGTCAATCCCCGCCACGGCGCGGCTGCTGGCAACCATTGCCGGGCTGGACAAGGGCGCGCTGGTGCTGCCCGGCCTCGACATTGCCCTCGACGAGGCGGCCTGGTCGCTGATCGGGACAGGTGAGTCCGCACCCTCGGTCTTCGGCCATCCGCAATACGGTTTGAAGAAACTGCTCGACCGGCTGCGGCTTGACCGCAACGACGTGGTGCGGCTCGGTGCGCCCGGCCCCGCCCTTGCTGCGCGCCGCTTTCTCCTGTCGCAGGCCTTGCGTCCCGCCGAGACCACCGATCACTGGGCGGCGCAGGCCGCTGCCGTGCGGGAGGCGCTGGATGCCGGTGCGCTCGACACGGTGGAGCTTGCCGAAGCGGCCAACGAGACGGAGGAAGCGCTGGCCATCGCCATTGCCCTGCGCGCGGCCATTACGGACGATGCGTCACGCGCAGCGCTGGTGACCGGCGACCGGGTGCTGGCGCGCCGGGTGGCGGGGGAATTGCTGCGCTTTGGCGTGGTGGCCGACGACTCTGCCGGACGTCCGCTGACCGGAACCCCACCGGCGGAATTGCTGCTGATGCTGGCCGAATGCGTGATGCGTCCGGGCGATCCCGTGCGGCTGCTCGGCGTACTCAAGCATCCGCTTTTGCATCTGGGTTTCGAGCGCGCGTGGCTGCGCGAGGCCGCGGAATTCTTCGAGCTTGCGGTGTTGCGCGGCGGAACGGGCCGGCCGGACATTGCGAACCTTCCTGCCCTGGCGCAGGCCCGTCTGGCGGCGCTTGATGAGGCCCCAAGGAAGCCGTTCTGGCATGACCGGCTGGTCGGTGCGGCGCAGGAGGCCGTTATCAGCCTCGCCGAGGCGCTGGGCGCGGCTGCGGCTCCGCTCGCTGCCCTTCGCGGACGCACAGACCTGACCGTGCGCGAGGCGGTGCTGGCAAGCGTGCAGGCGCTCGAAGCTTGCGGACGGGAGGCCGGCGGCGGGGTGAAGGCGCTCTATGCGGGTGAGAATGGCGAGGAGTTGGCGTCTGCCCTGCGCGGGCTGCTGGCTGCCGAAAGCCAGGCCGCGTTTTCCGCCGTCGAGTGGCCGGACGTGCTGGCCGCCCTGCTCGCCCCCCATGCCGTGAAACCTCGGCCCGGCGCCGAGCAACGCATCCAGATCCTCGGGCAGTTGGAAGCGCGGCTGCACGATTTCGGTCTCGTCGTGCTCGGAGGCCTGAACGAAGGAAGCTGGCCGCGCCGGGCCGATGCCGACCGGTTCATGTCGCGGGTGATGAAATCGGCCATGGCGCTGGAGCCGCCGGAACGGCGCATCGGCCAGTCGGCCCATGATTTCGAGATGGCGATGGGGGGCACCCGGGTGCTGCTGACGCGCGCGCTGCGCTCTGAAAACGCGCCCTCCACCGCATCACGCTGGCTGCAGCGCCTCACCACCTTTGCCGGTGAGGCGGCGACCAAGGCGATGACCGCGCGCGGTACGGTCTGGCT
Organism: Brucellaceae bacterium; assembly: GCA_020637755.1. Taxonomy (GTDB): domain Bacteria; phylum Pseudomonadota; class Alphaproteobacteria; order Rhizobiales; family Rhizobiaceae; genus Zhengella. Next base: position 120,719 of record JACKJW010000001.1, read on the forward strand.
TGTCCATGCGCGGCGAATGGACGAGGCCGGCAAGGTGCCCTTTGCGCCGCGCCCTGCCCCGAAACCGCCGCTGGACAAGCGCCCGAAGAATCTGTCGGTGACGGATGTGGAAACCCTGCGGCGCGACCCCTATGCCATCCATGCCCGCAAGGTGCTGAACCTCCATCCAATGGACGGTCTGCTGCGTGACCCGGGTGCGGCGGAGCGGGGCAACCTGTTCCATGAGATCCTGCACCGTTTCACCCTTCAGGTGAAAGACGCCCACGCGGCGGAAGCCGAAGCCGTTCTGCTGCGGATCGGCCGCGAGTGTTTCGATGCGATCGCCCTGCCTGCCGACATCGACGCGATCTGGTGGCCGCGCTTTGAAAAAATGGCTCCCCGCATCATCGCTTTCGAGCGCGAACGGCAGCGCCCGCGCCTCACCCGCCTGCCGGAGATTTCTGCGCGGGCAACCATGGTGGGCGTGACAGGGGTGACGCTTTCTGGACGCGCCGACCGCATCGACCTGTTCCCGGACGGGACGGCCGACATCCTCGACTACAAGACCGGCTCGGGCCCCAGTGTCACGCAAGCCCGCGCGCTAGTCTCGCCGCAGCTTGCGCTGGAGGCTGCGCTGCTGGCGCGCGGTGCCTTCTCCGGCGTCGAGGCCACAACAACGGTGAACCAACTCACCTATGTGCGCCTCAAGCCCAATGGTGAGGTAAAGGGCGAGGCGATCTGCACCGGCAAAGGCGATGATCCGGTGTCACCGCCCGAACTGGCGGAACGGGCCTGGCAGCGGCTGGAGGAGATGCTCACCTTCTACAACAATCCGGCCAGTGGCTACATGTCGCGCATCCTGCCGTTCCAGGAAGGCGATGTCTCGGGAGACTATGACCATCTGGCCCGTGTGCTGGAATGGTCGGCCGCCGGGGAAAGCGACGAGGGAGACGGCGCGGCATGACAGTGCGCCTGCCCATTCCTGCTTCCACCATCGCCAACCAGAGGCTGGCCGCGGACCCGTCGCTCTCGGCCTGGGTCTCGGCCAATGCCGGTTCCGGAAAGACCCATGTGCTGGCGAGCCGGGTGATCCGCCTGCTGCTGGCGGGCACCGACCCGCAGAAAATTCTCTGCCTGACCTATACCAAGGCCGCTGCCGCCAACATGGCGAACCGGGTGTTCCGGACACTGGGCGACTGGGCCATGATGGACGAAGCCGCGCTTGGCGCAGCCATCGAAGACATGGAAGGTACAGCCCCCGGGAAGGACAAGCTGAAGCGGGCGCGTCAGCTTTTCGCGCGCGCGCTGGAAACGCCCGGCGGGCTGAAAATCCAGACCATCCATGCCTTTTGCGAGGCAGTGCTGCACCAGTTTCCGCTGGAAGCCAACATTGCCGGCCATTTCGAGATGCTGGACAGCCAGATGGAAACCGCGCTGGTGGCCGAGGCGCGGCGCGACCTGCTGACCGGGGCCAGCCATGGCGATGGCGGCGCCCTTGTGCAGGCCTTTGCCACCGTGCTGTCGCTCGGAGGCGAGCACGGGCTGGACGGGCTGCTTGACGGCATTGTGCGGGCGCGCGACGGGCTGCGGGAATTTCTCGATTTCCACAAGGGTGCAGACGGCTGCCTTGCCTCGCTTCGCGAAGAACACGGTTTTGTGCCAGGTGATGATGCCGCCACCGTTGCCTCGGCTGCCTGGCCGCTGCCGGGTCTGGAGCCGGACTATGTGACGCAGCTCAAGGCTTCCGCAGAACGGGCCGGCGCCGCAAAGGCCCATGATCTGGCCTATGGTCTTCATGCGGCCGGTGGCGAGACCGATCCGGAACAGCGCCTCGCCATGGCAGCATCCGCCCTGCTGACCTCCAAGGGCGCGTTGCGCGGCCTCGGCGGCCTGTTTGCCGCAAAGGTCAAGAAGGATTGCCCGGATGCCGACGAGCGCTATCTGGCCGGGGCCGAGGCCCTGATCGCGGTGCTCGACCGTCTGGCGCTGCTGCGCATGCTGGACGCCACTCACGCGGCGCTGACCATCGCCGACTGGATGATTGCCCGCTATGAATCCCTGAAGCGGGCGCGCGGCTATCTCGATTTCAACGATCTGATCATGCGGACCTCCGCGCTGCTGAAGCGCCCGGATGCCGGGCCGTGGGTGCAATACAAGCTCGACCAGGGGATCGACCATGTGCTGGTGGACGAAGCACAGGACACCAGCCCGGTGCAGTGGGACGTGGTGACGCGGCTGACGGCCGAGTTCTTTACCGGAGAGGGTGCGCGCGCCAACATCCTGCGCACGGTGTTTGCGGTCGGAGACGACAAGCAATCGATCTATTCCTTCCAGGGTGCCGAACCGGAAGCCTTCGAGGGCACGCGGCGGGCGATCGAGGCCAAGGCGCGAGACGCCGGACGTCAGTTCGAACCGGTCAAGCTCAGCCATTCCTTCCGCTCCACGCGCGACGTTCTCGACGCCGTCGATCTTGTCTTCGGGCCGGAAACAGCACGAAAGGGCCTGTCGCAGGGCGGCGAACCGCTGAAGCACGAGGCCATCCGTGAGCATCACCCCGGACTGGTGGAGGTCTGGCCTTCCATCGGGGCCGAGGCGGTGGAGGATGAAGACGACTGGACGAAGCCGGTGGATCACGCCTCCGCACCCGCCGCGCGGCTGGCTGATGCGATTGCGCGGACCATTGACGGCTGGCTGCAATCCGGTGCGATGATCGAGGGCAAGGGCCGGCGCATCCGGGCGGGCGACATTCTGGTGCTGGTGCGCAAGCGCGACCGCTTCATCCATGCACTGTCGCGCCGGCTGAAGGACCTGTCGATCCCCGTGGCCGGGGCGGACAGGCTGTCGCTGCCCAGCCACATTGCCGTGAAGGACCTGCTGGCCATCGGCCGCTTCGTGATGCAGCCCCATGATGACTTGTCGCTGGCTGCGGCCCTGAAGAGCCCGGTGTTCGGGCTCGACGACGGCATGCTGATGGAGCTGGCATTTGCGCGCACGCCGAAGCAGACGCTCTGGTCGCGGCTGCTCGATGCCGCCAGGACCGACATCCGCCTCGTGGAATCCGCAACGCTTCTCACCCGCTGGCGGGCGGAAGCCGGATACAAGCGCGCGGCCGATTTTTATGCCGCGCTGCTCGGCCGCGACGGCGTGCGGCGCAAGATGATGGCCCGGCTCGGCCCGGAGGCCGGCGAAATTCTCGATGAGTTCCTGGCCTTCGCGCTGGCACGCGAAAAGCTCGGCGCGGGCGACATGGAAGGGTTTCTGGCCACTCTGGAAGCGAGCGGGCCGGACATCAAGCGTGAGATGGACCAGGGGCGCGGCGAGGTGCGCATCATGACGGTGCACGCGTCCAAGGGACTGGAAGCGCCGGTTGTCTTTCTGGCCGACAGCGGGTCGGCGCCGTTCCACGCTTCGCATCTGCCGCAGCTGGTCAGCTACCGGCGCAAGGGCGTGGCCGACCCGGTGCGCCGCTGGCTGTGGCGCGGCCCGGCCGCCCATGCCAATGCGGCATCCCGCGCCATTGACGAGGTGCTGAAGGAGAAGACGGAGGAAGAATATCGCCGCCTGCTCTACGTGGGGATGACGCGGGCGGAAGACCGCCTGATCGTCTGCGGTTATCACGGCACGCGAAAGCCGGGCGATGGCACCTGGCTCAGCCTCGTGCGCGATGGGCTTGCCGATGCGCAGGCGACGGCGGTGACCCCTGATCCCGTGACCGGCCTTGAGGTGCTGCGGTTCCGCGTTTCGACGGGCACCGTCACGGTTAAGGAAAAGGCGAAGGGCGGTGCGGAAACGTCAGTGCCGCCGTTGACCTTCGACCCCTCGGTGCCGCTGGAAAGACCGCGTGACCTGCCACGGCCGCTGTCACCCTCGGGAGCCGCGCTGTTGATCGAGGATATGCCGGAAACGGCCGGCCCTGCCCTGTCGCCGGTGCTGGATGGCGGGCAGGCCGCGCCGCTCGCCATCCGCCGCGGCATTGCCATCCACAAGCTGTTCCAGATGCTGCCGGACATGGAACCGGAGCGGCGGCGCGATGCGGCGGCGGCCTGGCTGGCACAGACCGGTGCGGACTGGCCGGACGGCGAACAGGACCGGGCGCTCCGGACCACGCTTGCGGTATTGGATGACCCGCGTTTCCGCGACGCCTTTGCGCCGGGTTCCCGCGCCGAGGTCAACATTTCCGGCACCGTGACCGTACGCGGCCAGCCGCATCAGGTGAGCGGCGTTATCGACAGGCTAGCGGTGATGGACGACCGCGTCCTCGTCCTCGATTTCAAGACCAACCGGCCTCCCCCGGTGAAGCCTGAGGATGTGCCGCAGGCCTATGTGGTGCAGATGGCGCTCTATGCCGCCCTTCTTGCGCCGCTCTATCCCGGCAGGCGCATCGAACCGGCCCTTCTCTACACGGAAGCCGCGCGGCTTGTTGCCGTTGGCGAAGACGTGATGGCTGCCGCCCTTGCCCGACTCGGACAGGCGTGACAAAAGGTTGCCTTGAAGTGCCGCCGTGGCGGCCCCACATTGTGCGGGACATGATTTCAAGGAGAGCCAAGATGGCGACAGTCAAGGTGGACAAGGCGAACTTCCAGTCGGAAGTTCTCGACGCAGCCGAGCCGGTTGTGGTGGATTTCTGGGCAGAATGGTGCGGCCCGTGCAAGATGATTGCCCCGGCGCTGGACGAGATCGCCGGCGAGATGGCCGGCAAGGCGAAGATCGCCAAGCTGAACATCGACGAGAACCCGGAGCTTGCCGCCCAGTTCGGCGTGCGCTCGATCCCGACGCTGATGATCTTCAAGGGCGGCGAAGTGGCCGACATGAAGGTGGGTGCCGCCCCGAAGACGGCGCTTTCGAGCTGGATTTCCGGCTCGGTCGCCTGACCCTCGCATGACTTTCTTTCTTTGACGGAAGGCCCGGCCAGCAGCGCCGGGCCTTCTGCCTTTTGGGCTTTGCGTCACGCGAAGGCCGGTGATGTCATGCGCTCGGCGGCGAGCCGGTAGGAAATGGCCTCGGCCAGATGGATGCGCCCGACCTGGTCCACGGCGTCGAGATCGGCCAGCGTGCGCGCCACCTTGAGGATGCGGTGATAGGCGCGGGCAGAGAAATTCGCCTTTTCCGCCGCATCATGCAGCAGTTGCAGACCAGCCGGATCGGGCGCCGCGACGGTCTCGACCAGGGCCGTCGGGCAATGGGCGTTGGCTGTGGCGGGCGGCAGGCCCAGCGCCTCGTAGCGCGCCGACTGGATGGACCGCGCACGTGCCACGCGCGCTGCGATCGTCGCTGACGTCTCCGAGGGTGCGGGGCGGATCAGGTCGGCGGCGGTGACGGCAGGCACCTCAATGCGCAGGTCGATCCGGTCGAGCAGCGGGCCTGAAATGCGGGCCTGATACTCGCTGCGGCATTTCGGGCCGCGCGCACATTGGTGGCCGGGTTCGCCCGCCATGCCACAGCGGCAGGGGTTCATGGCTCCGATCAGTTGGATCCGCCCGGGATAGGTGATGCGGTGGTTGGCGCGGGCAATGGCGCATTCCCCGGTTTCCAGCGGCTGGCGCAGCGAATCCAGCACGACCGGCGAAAACTCGGGAAACTCATCGAGGAACAGCACGCCATTATGGGCGAGCGAGACCTCGCCCGGCCGCGCCCGGATGCCACCGCCGACCATGGCGGCCATGGAGGCGGAATGGTGGGGGGCGCGGAAAGGCCTGCGATCCGACAGCCTGCCACCGGCCAGTTCGCCCGCGATCGACGCGATCATCGACACGTCGAGCAATTCGCGCGGCGTCAGTCTCGGCAGGATGGAGGGCAGGCGCTGGGCCAGCATGGACTTGCCGGAACCGGGCGGGCCGACCATCAGCAGATTATGGCCACCGGCGGCGGCGACTTCGAGCGCACGCTTGGCGGTTTCCTGCCCCTTGATGTCGGCCATGTCGGGAAGGTTGGCCGCACCCTGACGGATCATCGGCTCGGGCCGCGACAGGACCTGCGTGCCACGGAAATGATTGGCGATGGCAATCAGCGAACGCGGCGCAAGGATGTCGATCTCCTCGCCCGCCCAGGCCGCCTCGGAACCGGAGTCCTTCGGGCAGATCAGCCCGCGCCCCAGCGCGTTCGCCGCCATGGCCGCCGGAAGGGCTCCGTTGACGGCGGCAATCGTGCCGTCCAGCGCGAGTTCACCCAGCACGACAAAGCCCGACAGCGCATCGGAGGGAACGGCCCCCAGCGCCGCCATCAGGCCGAGCGCAATCGGCAGATCGTAATGGCTGCCCTCCTTGGGCAGGTCCGCCGGTGCCAGATTGATGGTGACCTTGCGCGCGGGCATGGACAGGCCGGAGGCATGGAGTGCCGCCTGAACGCGTTCGCGGCTTTCGGCCACCGCCTTGTCCGGCAGGCCGACAATGTGCATCCCGACCTTGCCGGGCGCGACCATGACCTGGACATCGACGGGCTTGGCCTCGATGCCCTCGAAGGCGACCGTGTGAACATGCGAAACCATCGGCGCAACTCCGCGCTTGCCGGCGTCCCACATCCGCCGGAATGACCATCCTGTTCAGCACGGCGGCATCCAAGCACAGCAGCCAGATCAAAGCAAGAACATTTGCGGAACTTTAATCACGCCCCGCGCGAGAATGGTTGTGGCCGGTTGTGCAAGGGGAACGGATTGAGGCGGCAGCGCGCCATTAAGCCCATCATAACGAAAGGCCGCTAGGCTGCCCGCAAAACCGGACCATAAGGACATGACCAAAATGACTGCGTTCCCGGCGATCGATGAGGCCAACAGCCAGGCCATCGAGCTCACCATCCTGATGCCCTGCCTGAACGAGGCCGAGACGCTGGCCATCTGCATCAACAAGGCGAAGGGCTATCTGGAGCGTTCCGGTGTGACGGGCGAGGTGCTGATTGCAGACAATGGCTCGACCGACGGCTCGCAGGAGATTGCCCGTTCGCTTGGCGCGCGTGTCGTGCCGGTGGCCGACCGTGGTTATGGCGCGGCGCTGATCGGCGGCATCAAGGCCGCGCACGGCACCTACATCATCATGGGCGATGCCGACGACAGCTACGACTTCTCCGCGCTCGACGCCTTCGTGGAGCGCCTGCGCGGCGGGGCTGACCTTGTGATGGGCAACCGCTTTGCCGGCGGCATTTCGGATGGCGCCATGCCGTTCCTGCACCGCTATCTCGGCAACCCGGTGCTCAGCTTCATCGGCCGCCTGTTCTTCAAGATTTCCACCGGCGACTTCCATTGCGGGCTGCGCGGCTTCCGCGCCGACAGTATCCGCAAGCTGGAGCTCCAGACCACCGGCATGGAGTTCGCCTCCGAAATGGTGGTGCGCAGTGCGCTCGAAGGGCTGAAGGTGGAAGAAGTTCCGACCACGCTCAAACCTGACGGCCGGTCACGCCCGCCGCATCTGCGCACCTGGCGCGACGGCTGGCGCCACCTGAAATTCCTGCTGATGTACAATCCGCGCTGGCTGTTTGCCATTCCCGGCGTGACGCTCGGTGTCACCGGTTTCCTGCTGGCTGCCGCGCTGTTCTTCGGACCGCTGGAAATCGCCGGCGGCCTGACGCTCGATCTCAATGCCTTCGTGGCCGGCTGCTTCATGATGGTGGCGGGCGTGCAGCTTCTCACCTTCGGCATCCTGTCGCGCTACTACGCGGCGATTACCGGCCTGCTGCCCTCGACGAAGAACTCGACCTGGCTGCTGGAAAATGTCCACACCGACAGGCTGGTCATCAATGCCGCGATCTGTCTTGCAGCCGGCATCGGCTATTTCGGCTATGCGATGTTCCAGTGGAGCTCGGCCGGTTTCGGCTCGCTGGTCGCCCCGGTCATTCCGCGCGTCGTGGTGCTCGGCCTCACCCTCATCACGCTCGGCCTTCAGCTGTTCTTCTCCGGATTCCTGCTCGGTGTGCTGAAAATCCCCGTGGAACGCAACAAGGTACGGCAGGGCTGACATGCGCACGGTACTGACACGGCTGACCGGCCATTCCGCCGCCCGTTTCCTGCTGACGGGCGCGGGCGGTGCCATGCTGCTTTTCGCGCTGATGCTGGCCTTTTCCAAGGCGGGCGTTGCACCCTTCGCGGCCAGCGCCATCGCCTATGTCCTGTCTTTTGCGACGGTCTACAGCATTCATCGAAGCTGGACCTTTCCAGGCCGGGCCAGCCACAGGCATGCGCTGCCGCGCTACCTGATCATCCAGCTTGTGGCGGCGCTGTTTTCCGGCTTCGTCGCGCAGGCGCTGGTCGTGCGCTTCGGATTTGATCCGGTGGCCATGGCCGCCTGCACCACGATTGCCGCCAGCATCTTCAGCTATTTCGCTTCCTCGCTGTGGGCTTTCGCTGCCCCGGCCTCCTGAGGAGACACGCGCATGACCATGGCCATCCCCGCAGAGGCCGGCAACCGCCGCACGCCCCGCGTCCTGATCGGAGACATGGCAGCCGCGCTTGCCTGCATCGCACTCTACGGCCTGCTGCTGACGGCGAGCCGCATGCTCACCGGGCTGGAACTGCCGGCCGACAATGATTCCATGCTGCGCCTTGTCATGGTGCGCGACCTTCTCAACGGTCAGGGATGGTTCGATCCGCAACTGAGCCGCATGGGCCTGGAGGGCGGCTTTCCCATGCACTGGTCACGCCTGGTCGATGCGCCGATAGCGGCGATCATCCTGGCCGGAAACGCGCTCGGCCTCGACGGCGAAGGCGCCGCCGCAATTGTCTGGCCGCTAACCCTGATGGCACTGGCGCTGTTCGCCGTCATCCGCGCGGCGCGCGCCTATGGCGGGGAGGCCGCAACGCTGCCCGCCGCCATCATCGGCACGGTCACCTTCTACTCGGTCTCGATCTTCTCCATCGGCCAGTTCGACCATCACAACGTACAGCTCACGCTGGCCCTGTTCCTGCTGCTTGCCTTCCTGCACGACCGCAAGCCTCTGCGCCGCGGCCTGCTGGCCGGTTTCATGGCCGCTGGCATGCTGGCGGTCGGCATGGAAACGACCCATTTCGTTGCCGCTGCCGGGGCCGGTGCGGTACTTGTCTTCGTTCTGGAGGGTGCAGGCGGACGCCGCTTTGCGGGCGGCTTCGGCCTTGCCTTTGCCGGTGGGCTGGCCTCGGCCTTCTTCATCACGGTCGGCCCGGCGGCATGGGGTGCGGTAGCCTGCGATGCGCTGTCCTCCGTCCATCTCGTGCTGGGATCGCTCGCCGGGATCGGGCTTGCGGTGATCGCCGGAGCCGGAGCCAACCGCACGCCGCCTGCACGCATGATGCTTTCGGGAGCGCTCGCCATCCTCCTCGGCGTGGCAGCGGTCACGCTCTACCCGAATTGCCTTGCCGCCCCCTATGCCGGACTTGATCCGCTGCTGCATGATTTCTGGCTCGATCACGTGATCGAGGCGCGGCCAGCCCTCTCCTTCCTTGGCGAAAATGTCCCGCTGGTTGCCAGCCGTCTTGCAACGCCGCTCGTGGCGCTCGGCGTCGTCGTCTGGCAGGCGCGCAAGGGCGGGTTCGCCCACAAGCATTTCGTGCTGGGCGCGTTCCTTCTGGCAGCCACGCTCATCACGGTCTGGCAGGTGCGCGGGTCCAACTTTGCCGTGGCGATCGCCGTGGTGCCGCTGGCCACACTGGTCGCGGGCCTTCGCCAGCGCGCGACGGCGGACAGGGCTGCGACGGCCGACACGCTGAAGATGGCGCTCGGCTGGCTCGTCTCGGTCAATCTCGTCTGGGGGTCACTGGCCTCGCTCGCCTTCCCGCCGGCCAAGGCCGCGCAGATGCGGTCGCAAGTGGCATCCGCCGGGGCGGCTCCGTCTGCGGCAATCAAGGTGGACCCGAACTTCTCCGAATGCCTCAATGCGCAGGCGCTCGACGACCTCAACAGGCTATCGCCGCAGACAATCCTCGCGGTTTCCAACCTCGGATCAGCGCTGCTGCTGCACACAAATCACCGGACGCTGAGCGGCCCCTATCACCGCAACATTGCGGGCAACCTTGCCGCCATCAAGGCCTTCACCGGCGCACCGGAGGAAGCGCGCAGGATCGCGCGGGAGGCCGGTGCCACACTCTTCGTGCATTGCGCCGGCAATCCGGAGACGGCCTTCTTCGCCGCCCGCAGGCGCGAGGGAATGCTGGGGCAGGTGGTAGCGGGCAAGGTGCCGGACTGGCTGGAACCCGTGCTGGAGAATGGCGCGATCAGCGCCTGGCGCATCCGCTGACGCCGCGGGACGCTCAGCGCGCGGCCACGCGCTTCTCCACCGCATCCCAGAACAGCGCTGCAATGTCAGCGCCGCCGAACTTCTTGACCTCCCGCACACCTGTGGGCGAGGTCACGTTGATCTCGGTGAGGTAATCGCCGATCACGTCGATACCGACGAGCGTGAAGCCGCGCTCGCGCAGGAACGGCCCGATGCGGGCGCAGATTTCCTTTTCGCGCTCTGTCAGCTCGGAATGTTCCGCCCGGCCGCCCACATGCATGTTGGAGCGGCTGTCGTGCTCGGCGGGAACACGGTTGATCGCGCCGACCGGTTCACCTTCGATCAGGATGATGCGCTTGTCGCCCTTGCGCACATCCGGCAGATATTGCTGCACGATGAAGGGTTCACGGAACATCTGCTCGAACATTTCCAGCAGCGAGGACAGGTTCCGGTCATCCTCGCGCATGTGGAAGATGCCCGCCCCGCCATTGCCGTAGAGCGGCTTGATGATGATGTCGCCGTGCTTCTTTCGGAAGGCGGCCACCTCGGCGCGGTCGCGCGTGATGAGCGTCGCGGGCATCAGATCGGGAAACTCGGTGACAAAGATCTTTTCGGGCGAATTACGCACCCAGGCCGGATCGTTGACGACGAGTGTTTCGGGGTGGATCCGCTCCAGCACATGGGTCGTGGTGATGTAATTCATGTCAAATGGCGGGTCCTGGCGCAGCAGCACCACGTCCATCTGCGACAGGTCGGTGCGCACGGCCTCGCCCAGCGCGACGTGGTTGCCCTTCACGTCCCGCACGGTCATCGGCTCAAGGCGGGCGAAAACCTTGCCGTCTTCCTGGGTCAGCCGGTCCGGCGTGTAGTGGAACAGGGCATGGCCGCGCGCCTGCGCCTCCAGGCTCAGCGCAAAGGTGGTGTCGCCCGCGATGTTGATGGTGGCGACATGATCCATCTGGACCGCGATCTTCAGGGCCATGGGCTGCTTCCTCGTTTGTCGCACCGGGCGGGCCGGCGGCATTTCCCGGTGAGTGATGTAGCGGTTCAGCCGCGCCTTGCCAATGCGCAGGGATCGCACAGCTTTTTGAAACGGGCTTGCCTTGCCAGCGGTTGCCCGGCACGGATAGCATGCGTGCTGCCACGTTTGCGAATCGTGCGGGTTCGCAGTTGCTGGAAGGGGCCCGACATGAAGACGGCGGATTGGGACGCGCCGGGTGCGAGACGCGTTCTCGTGGCCGACGACAATGATGTCAACCAGCTTGTCTTTCGCGCGACCCTTGAAGATGCAGGTTATGCGGTGCGCATTACCGGGGATGGCCGCAAAACGGTGGAAGCCGCGCTTGAAGACCGTCCGGAACTGATCGTGATGGACATCACCATGCCGGTTCTCGACGGTTACGACGCGATCGGCCTGATCCGCCGGTCCGGCACGCAAAACAGCTACCATCCCTTCATCGTGGCCGTGACGGCGCTGGCCGGGAAGGCCGATGAACAGAAGTGCCTTGATGCGGGCGCCGACGCCTATCTGGCCAAGCCCGTCAGTCCCGACAGGCTGGTCGCCCTGCTGCAGGATGTGGCGCGGCCCGGTTGAAACCGGCACGCTCACCACTTTTCAACGTTTTTGGCCGATAATTCGCCGCACAGGGAAAACCAGGGCGAACAGGCATGACCATAGACCAGTCACGCGACATCTATTCGGCGCGAAACAGCGAACTCGCATTGACCGACCAATTGACGGGGCTCGGCAACCGCAAACGGTTCTTCGACAAGATCACGAAGCTGATTGCGGAACGCGCGGAAGACCCGGTTCCCTTTGCGATCTGTATCGTCGACCTGGACGGCTTCAAGCCGATCAACGACCTGTTCGGCCGCCAGGCTGGCGACGACATCCTGATGCAGGTGGCCCTGCGCCTGCGCGGTGCAATGACCGATGGCGCCTTTGCTGCACGGATCGGCGGCGACGAATTCGGGGTTCTCTACCCCATGGTGTTTACCGAGAAGACGGCCCGCGAGCACGGCCAGATGCTGATCGAGGTGCTTTCGGCGCCCTATGATGTCGGCGAGCGGACGGCGCGCCTGTCCGCCTCGCTCGGCGGGGCGCTCTATTTCAGCGGTGACGAGGACAACGAGGCGCTGTTCGCCAAGGCCGAGACCGCGCTCTATCAGGCCAAGCGCGGGGGCCGGGCGATGGCCACCATCTACAGCCAGGAAATGGAAGAGGCAGCGCGCCGCGTGGCGCGCATCGAGCAGGCGCTGCGCCGGGCCGTTTCGGCGGGCGAGGTCGAACCGCATTTCCAGCCGATTGTCGACCTGAAGACCCGGCGCACCATCGGTTTCGAATGTCTGGCGCGCTGGACCGACCGCGATCTCGGCTTCGTTTCGCCTGCCGTCTTCATTCCCATCGCGGAAGAACGCGGCATCATCGGGCCGCTGTCACAGTTGCTGCTGCGCAAGGCCACCGAGGCGGCGCGCAACTGGCCGAAGCACCTTTTCATGTCCTTCAACCTTTCTCCCTCGCAGCTGGTCGATCCCAACACCGGCCTGCAGATTCTTGCGATCCTGGATCGTAGCGGCTTCGAGCCGCGCCGGTTGGAGGTCGAGATCACGGAAACCGGCGTGATGACCGACCCGGCCTCGGCCGAGAAGATCGTCAATGATCTGCGCCGTGTCGGCATCCGCGTCTCGCTCGACGACTTCGGAACCGGGCAGTCGTCACTCGGCCGGTTGCGCGAGTTCCACTTCGACAAACTGAAGATCGACCGCGCCTTCATCTCCGAGATCCTGCGCGACCGGCCTTCCGAACACATCGTCAAGGCGATCCTTGCCATGTGCGAGGGCCTTGGCATGGATGTGGTCGCCGAGGGCATCGAAGACGAAGCGCAAGCCGAGAAGCTGGTGGATTTCGGCTGCGCGGGCGGTCAGGGCTATTTCTTCGGCAAGCCGGCCGACGCCGACGCGACGCTCGGCTACCTGCGCGACACCTATCGCGGCGCGGCGCATGTGAAAGTGATCTGACGCCTCTGGCAGAAACTGAAAAAGGCGCGCGGCCTGCCCGGCCGCGCGCCTTTTTTCATGGCTTGTCCGGCGCTTACGACTGGGCGATGCAAACATCCGTGTGGCCACGGCTGATGAAGCCGAGCTGGCGTGCAGCGGCCCTGGACACGTCAAGCACCCGGCCCTTCACGAAGGGACCTCGATCATTCACGCGCACCGTCACGGCCTTGCCGTTGCGCTTGTTGACGACCGTGATGCGGGTGCCGAAGGGCAGCGAGCGGTGGGCAGCCGTCATGGCTTCCGGGTTCATGCGCTCGCCGGAAGCAGTGCGCGATGTCAGCGCATACCACGAGGCCTTGCCGCATTGCGCGGCGGCGGGCGTGATGGCAGCGGGAACCAGCGCAAGCGCAAGGATGGCAGCGGCAAGCGCCGCACGGACGGATTTGGTCAACATGGAAAACCCCTTTGAATGTGGTGGCGCAGCCCGCCGGTGCGGCATTCTGATGAGCCGCTGCCCGTCCGCGGGATCGCAATCGGCTGTTCGCCTAGGGGTCAAAAAAGGACAAAACAAGGCAGCGCACAGTTGTGCGTGCAATGCAGCATCACGTTTTGTGACGCAATGAAAAACCCCGCCCGGACGGACCGGGCGGGGTTCGTGTTGTCTGGCCTGGTGGCCGGGAGGCTTATTCGCCGCCCTTGTTCTTCAGCGCGGCACCGAGGATGTCGCCCAGCGAAGCGCCGGAGTCCGTCGAGCCGTACTGCGCCACGGCTTCCTTCTCCTCGGCGATTTCCAGCGCCTTGATGGAGACCTGGAGCTTGCGGGTCTTCTTGTCGAAGGCGATGACGCGGGCGTCCACCTTCTGACCGACCTGGAAGCGCTCGGGGCGCTGCTCGTCACGGTCACGCGACAGGTCGGAGCGCTTGATGAAGGTCTCGACGCCGTCGTGATCGACCAGCTTGACGTCGATGCCGCCATCCTTGACCGCGACGACTTCGCAGGTCACGACGGCGTTCTTGCGAAGGTCGCCGGAGGCAGCCGCGTCACCAAGGGAATCCCTGGCAAGCTGCTTGATGCCGAGCGAGATGCGCTCCTTCTCGATGTCCACGTCGAGGACCTGGGCGTGGACAACCATGCCCTTCTCGAATTCCTCGATGACCTGCTCGCCCGGACGGTTCCAGTCGAGGTCGGAGAGGTGGACCATGCCGTCCACATCGCCGTCGAGGCCGATGAACAGGCCGAACTCGGTCTTGTTCTTGACCTCGCCCTCGACCTGGCTGCCAACCGGATGGTTGCGCGCGAAGGCTTCCCACGGGTTCTCAAGCGTCTGCTTGAGGCCGAGCGAGATGCGGCGCTTGGACGGGTCGACTTCGAGGATGACGACTTCGACTTCCTGCGTGGTCGAGAGGATCTTGCCCGGATGGACGTTCTTCTTGGTCCAGGACATTTCGGAAACGTGGATCAGGCCTTCGATGCCCGGCTCCAGTTCCACGAAGGCGCCGTAGTCGGTGATGTTGGTGACCGTACCGGTGACCTTCTTGCCGAGCGGGTAGCGTGCGCCGATGCCGTCCCACGGATCGGACTCGAGCTGCTTCATGCCGAGCGAGATGCGGTGGGTTTCCTGGTTGATGCGGATGATCTGCACCTTGACCGACTGACCGATGTTCAGGATCTCGGTCGGATGGTTGACGCGGCGCCATGCCATGTCGGTGACGTGCAGCAGGCCGTCGATGCCGCCGAGGTCCACGAAGGCACCGTAATCGGTGATGTTCTTGACCACGCCTTCGACAACCTGACCCTCTTCGAGGTTCTGCACGATTTCCGAACGCTGTTCGGCGCGGCTCTCTTCAAGCACGGTGCGGCGCGAGACAACGATGTTGCCGCGGCGCTTGTCCATCTTGAGGATCTCGAAAGGCTGCGGGTTGTGCATGAGCGGGGTGACATCGCGGATCGGACGGATGTCGACCTGACTGCGCGGCAGGAAGGCCACGGCGCCATCGAGATCGACCGTGAAGCCGCCCTTGACCTGGTTGAAGATGACGCCTTCGACCTTTTCGCCGGCGTTGAACTTCTCTTCCAGGCGGACCCAGCTTTCCTCGCGGCGAGCCTTCTCGCGCGACAGCATGGCTTCGCCCAGTGCGTTCTCGACGCGCTCGACATAGACTTCGACTTCGTCGCCGACCTTGAGCGAGCCATCCTTGGCCTTGGCGCCGAATTCCTTGAGCGCCACGCGGCCCTCAACCTTCAGGCCAACGTCAATGATGGCCATGTCCTTCTCGATCGCGGTGATCTTGCCCTTGACGACCGAGCCTTCGGCCAACGGGGTTTCATCAAGCGATGCGTCGAGAAGTGCGGCGAAATCGTCGCGCGACGGATTCATATCAGACATGTTTTCTCCTGGGATACCCGCATCGGTGGCGGGCAGCTTGCGCCGGGGGTTCGCGTTTCGGTTTACCTGCCGGCGTCATTCCGGCCTCCTGCAAGGAGACCTCATGGCAGGCTGCGGGTGAGGCAGCTTGCCGGACCGGCGCACGGAGAATGCGGGCAGGCGGTTGATGCCCCGTCAGGCTTGCCGCACGGCATCGATGATGGCGCGGGCCTTCCGGAACGCGGTCTCTATATCCATGTCTGACGTATCAAGCAAGTGCGCGTCATCGGCGGGGCGCAGCGGGCTGTCGGCCCGGCCCATGTCGCGCGCGTCGCGGCGCTTCACGTCTTCCAGGATTTGCGCCTCGTCGGCGGTTCCGCCATTCGACAGGATCTCGTGATAGCGGCGGCTGGCGCGGACCTCCGCCGAGGCCGTGACATAGAGCTTTACCGGCGCATCCGGGCAGACCACCGTGCCGATGTCACGGCCATCAAGGATGGCGCCGTTGCCTGATGCGGCAAACGCGCGCTGCTTGTCCACCAGCGCCCGGCGCACCACCGGCATGACCGCAACCTTCGAGGCCGCCTCGCCGACGGCGTGATCGGCCAGCACGGCGCGGTCCATGGCACCAAGGTCGAGCGCACGGGCGGCGGCTTCGGCGGCGGCCTCATCGTCCAGCGGCTGACCCGCGTCGAGCAGCGCCTTGGCAACCGCACGGTAGGTAAGGCCGGTATCGAGATGACGCAGGCCATAGTGGCCGGCGAGCAGGCGCGCCAGCGTGCCCTTGCCGGAAGCGGCGGGGCCGTCGATGGCGATGGTGAGTGGCGGTTTCACGCCTCCACCTCCAGCACCGCACCCAGCCCGCCCATCAGGCCGAAGAATTCCGGGAAGGAGGTGGCGATCATGGTGGCGTCGTCGACCGTCACGGGCTTTTGCGATGCCAGGCCCATCACGAGGAAGCTCATGGCAATGCGGTGATCGAGCCAGGTTTCCACCGTGCCGCCGCCGAGCCTCTTGCCATCGGGACGGCCGCGCACCGTCAGCCAGTCCTCGCCCTCGTCGCAATCGACGCCATTCGCCTTCAGCCCGTTGGCCACGGCCGACAGCCGGTCGCTTTCCTTCACGCGCAGTTCGTCCAGCCCGCGCATCACGGTCTCGCCCTCGGCAAAGGATGCGGCGACGGCCAGCACCGGATATTCGTCGATCATCGACGGCGCGCGCTCCGGCGGCACGGTGACGCCCTTCAGGCCGGAGGCGCGGACATGCAGGTCCGCGACGTCCTCCCCTCCCGCATCGCGCCAGTTGATGATGTCGATCTGTCCGCCCATTTCCTGAAGCGTCGTGATGATGCCGGTTCGTGTCGGGTTCATCAGGACATTTTCAATCACGATGTCGGAACCCGGCACGATGAGAGCGGCGACCAGCGGGAAAGCGGCTGAGGAGGGATCGCCCGGCACGTCAATCACCCGGCCGGTCAGTTTCGGCTGGCCCTGCAGGCGGATGGTGCGCACGCCGAGCGCATCGGTTTCCACCTCCAGCGAGGCGCCGAAGCCGGCCAGCATCTTCTCGGTGTGGTCGCGCGTCATCACCGGCTCGATGACCGTTGTGATGCCCGGCGTATTCAGCCCGGCGAGGAGCACGGCGGATTTGACCTGCGCCGACGCCATCGGCACACGGTAGGTGATCGGAGCGGGATCCTTCGGACCGCGCAGCGTGACGGGCAGGCGGTCGCCTTCCTCGGCCTTCACCTGCACGCCCATCTCACGCAGCGGGTTCAGCACGCGGCCCATGGGCCTGCGCGACAGCGAGGCATCGCCGACGAAGGTCGTTTCCATGTCATAGACCCCGGCCAGCCCCATGGTGAGGCGGCAGCCGGTGCCGGCATTGCCGAAATCAAGCGGGGCTTCCGGCTGCAGGAGCGCGCCATTGCCGGTGCCGTTGATGATCCAGGTGCCGCCGTCCTTGCGGATGGAGGCCCCCATGGCCGACATGGCGCGGCCGGTCGCCAGAACGTCTTCGCCTTCAAGCAGGCCGGTGATGCGGGTTTCACCCGAGGCCAGCCCACCGAACATGAACGACCGGTGCGAGATGGACTTGTCGCCCGGCACGCGGACCTTGCCGGACAGGGCGGGGCCGGACGTGGCCTTGGCGGGTTTCGGGGTGCCGGTATGCGACATCACTTCGGTCCGTCTGCCTCCAGCCGATCATCGGACCGGCGCCGCACGGCAGGGATGCGGACCGGCCATCCCGGCCGGTGCCGGGTTACCGGGCGGGTCTCTAGCACTTTTGCGAAGGCTGCGTCACCCCGCTTCACGGCTGCACGCAGGCCGGGGATGGGTGGTGGTACCAGCTTTTTTCGCCTTGACAGGAAAAACACTTGACGCCAAGGGTCCGCACTTTCAAGAACCGGACGAGATTTGGCGGGCCATGCGCCCGCAGACACCTGAACAACCGGGCGCGATGCCCGGGAAACCGACGAGGACAAGCCGTGGCGAAACCCGAACTTGGCACCAAGCGCGTCTGCCCCGAAACGGGCCGCAAATTCTACGACCTGAACAAGGACCCGATCGTCTCGCCCTACACGGGCGTGGCCTATCCGTTGACCTACTTCCAGGACAAGGTTTCCGCCATCAAGGAAGAGGAAGCCGAGGAAGCGGAAGAGAAGGATCTGGACGACGAGGACGAGATGGACGCCGAAACCGTGTCGCTGGAAGACGCGGAAGAAGACGACACCACCGGTGGCGCGAAGGGCGCGGCCTCGTCTGACGACGATCTCGGCGACGATGATGACGACATTGATCTCGGCGATGACGATGACGATCCGTTCCTGGCCGATGACGAGGAGGATGAGGATGACGACGACGTCTCCGGCCTCATCGGTGTCGGCGGCAAGGACGACGACGAATAAGGTTCCTCTCCGGCGCCTTCCCGCGGGAGGCGCCGGAGAAGAAAATTCGGCAAGGCGGACAAAAGCCTCTTGATCTTGCCGCAGGGCTTGTTTAGAAGCCCGCCATCACGGTCGGAACCCCGGTTCCACAGTGATCCCAAGGCCCAGACGGGCCGGTTACGGGGCCATAGCTCAGCTGGGAGAGCGCCTGCATGGCATGCAGGAGGTCAGCGGTTCGATCCCGCTTGGCTCCACCAAATCTTCCCCGTTCCACACCCGATCCTGCATGCAGCCTCTCGCCATGCGCGTCCTCACGCCAAAGGCGCTGCGGGTGCGCGGCAAGGAGGTCAGCGGTTCGATCCCGCTTGGGCATCCACCAAATCTTCCCCGTGCCACACCCGATCCTGCATGCAGCCTCTCGCCATGCGCGTCCTCGCGCCACAGGCGCTGCGGGTGCGCGGCAAGGAGGTCAGCGGTTCGATCCCCTTCCGGGAAACCGCGCCTGCTGCGGGATATTCCCGGTCATGGTTTGGGACCCAGGTACAGACTGGCCGAAAATTCCCTGCGCAACTGTTCGACGAGAAAGTCGAAGACGGTCCGGACACGCGCGGAGACATGTCCTGCTTCCTTGTGGACGACGTGAACCGGGATGTGGGCGACTTCAAATTCTTCCAGCAGGGTCAAAAGTCTGCCCGCCTTCAACTCCGGCGCGACCATATAGGAAAGGACCCTGGTTATGCCCCTTCCCTCGACGGCTGCCGCAATTGCCGTGCTTGCGGCATTCGTGACGAGCCGCGAACGGACCCGGTGGCGGTAGACCTTGCCGTTCAGCCGGAACGGCCACTCGCCGTTGGGCGTCATGTGCCTG
This sequence comes from Brucellaceae bacterium, assembly GCA_020637755.1. Lineage (GTDB taxonomy): Bacteria > Pseudomonadota > Alphaproteobacteria > Rhizobiales > Rhizobiaceae > Zhengella. The sequence goes on from JACKJW010000001.1 coordinate 139,989, forward strand.
AACGCAATCGTTTCATGATTGCTCAGGTCCGCGGGCGTGGCCGGTGTTCCTTTGATGTCCAGATACCCGGGCGAGGCGCACAGCACCTTCCGTACATGGCCGACCCGCGCAGCCTTCAGGGATGAATCGGGCAGGTCCGCGATGCGGATCGCCATGTCGATTCCCTCGTCGATCAGATGGGTTATCCGATCGACATAAAGCGTTTCGACGGAGAATTCGGGATAGCGATCCAGAAGATCGAGCAAAATTGGCGTCATCACCATGCGGCCGAACAAGACAGACGAGGTTATGGTCACCTTTCCCCGCGGGGCGCCTTGCAGCCCGACCGCCCTGTTTCCCGCCTCCTCGATCTCGAAAAGAACATGCCGGCAATCTTCGAGGTAGGTACGCCCGACTTCGGTCAGTTCGACGGAGCGCGTGGTGCGGTGAAACAGACGCGTGCCAAGGTGGCCTTCCAGCTCGGAGACAGCCCTCGTGACCGTGGGCGGCGACATGTTGAGACGTCTTGCAGCGGGCGTGAATCCGCCCTCTTCGGCAACGGCGACAAAGACAGACATGGTGAGCAGGCGATCCACCGTACCATTCCGCTTTCTGAAATAAACAATTGCCAATCTAACGCATTCTTCTGCGGATCAGAAAACACAAAAATACGCTGACACCGGATCGAACCGAAGGTGCATCCGCGCAGGGCGGTCCGTTTTTGCAGGGAGGACGCCATGGCGAAGATCGCAACTCTGCCCGACCAACAGACCAGCATAACAAACCTGGCGGCGCGTCACGATGCGTGGAGCGCCGGACAAAGCTATGAACGCTATATGGGCCGTTGGAGCCGGGAAATTGCGGGCCGCTACCTTGACTGGCTTGAAGCGCCTGTCCAGGCCGACTGGCTCGATATCGGGTGCGGAACGGGCGCCCTGAGCCAGACGATACTCGGCAAATGCGACCCACGATCCGTCACGGGTATCGACCCATCTGAAGGTTTTGTGGCGCATGCTGCAGAGACAACCGGTGACGAACGCGCCCATTTCGCGACAGGGAGCGCCGAAAGCCTCCCGCTTCGGGACCATGCCGCCGACGTCGTGACCTCGGCTCTGATGCTCAATTTCGTGTCGGACAGGATCAAGGCTCTCACCGAAATGGTGCGTGTGGCCAGGCCTGGCGGGCTGGTTTCATTCTATGTCTGGGATTACCCGGGTGGCAGCCCAGGTTTCATCGATGCGTTTTGGAAAGCCGCAGCCGAGCTTGACGAACACGCTGCGGATCTCGACGAAAAGAACCGGTTTCCCTTCTGCACGCCGGACGGGCTGACCGATCTCTGCCGCAGTGCGGGCTGGAACAAGCCCGATGCCGTAGCGATAGAAATTCCTACCCGGTTCCTGACCTTCGAGGATTTCTGGCACTCGTTTTCCCTGGGCGCCGGGCCGGCGCCCGGATATGCGGCGAAGCTGTCCGGCGAGGCGCGCGAAGCCTTGAAAAAACGGCTCCGCCTGAACATTGGCGACGCCGGACCCATCGCGTTGAAGGCAAGGGCCTGGGCTGTCAAGGCGATGGCTCCATGAAATGACCCGGTTGCGCGGATGGCGGCCAAATCCCGTTGAGCTCACCGGGATCAGATCCCGCTTCACCATGCGACGCCGGTCCCGAACCCCTCATTCCCCGTCAGAAAGGCCCGCGAAGACCAGGCTGCGCAGCCTTGCGGCCAGCGGGCTGATGACATGGTTCCGGCGCGAGATCAGGTGGTAGGGGTGCACGATGATGGGATCGTCGATGCTGATGACCTGAAGCGTGCTGCCAATGCCCGCAGGACCGAACAGTTCGGCCACCTCGCGCGAAACGGGCGCAATGGCGTTGCTCGAGGCGAGATAGGCAATCATCACCAGGAGTGACGTCGTGTTCACGATTTCCTTTGGCAGCGGTACGTGCCTGTTGACGAATGCCTCCTCCACGGCCTGCCGCATCGGTGTATGCGAGGCCTGTATCACCAGCTCATAACCGGCAAGTTCGTCGAGGTCCGGGTTTTTGCCGCAGGCGAGCGGATGCCCTGAACGGACCAGAAAACTGATCGACTCGACCCGTCCGCGGCGTATCGAGAATTGCCGGGCGTCAGTGCCTGGCGGAACACGCGACAGCACGAAATCATATTCCCCGCGCATCAGGCCGTCGATCAGCGCATCGCTGGGGGCAACATCGACGTGGACGTCGGCCCCCAATGCATCCCGTTTCAACTGCCGCACTGCCGGCACGACAAAAGCGACGGCAGCGCCGGTGACGGCGCCGACCCTGACGGTTCCGGCGCGCCCCAGCCCCACGGCATCAACCTCGCGAAGGGTTTCGTCCAGGTCGTTGAGAATGGCGGCCGCATTGCGGGCCAGCACCTCGCCGACGGCCGTCGGCGTCATCCCCTTGGGATGGCGCAGGAAGAGGCGCGAGCCGATCGTCTGCTCAATGGCCGCCAGAAGGCGCGAAGCCGCAGGCTGCGTCATGGACAGACGTTCGGCCGCAAGGGCGAGTTGCCCCGTGACCGAAATTGCCTCGATCAGCCGGAGGTCGCGCAGTTGCAGCCGGTTGGCAAGGTTGGACATCGCCCGGAACCCTGAAATTGACGTTCAACAACTTACCAGATTTGCCATGCAGATTGTCAATCTATGCATTTGAACTGCAACAAGGCAGGTCCTTAGCATGGCCGCGGGATCAAGTTGATCTGACACGGGCACCGCCTGCCGGCAGGAGGAATGGCGGCTGCACATTTTTCTTTGGGAGGAAATTCATGAGGAAGATCATTTCGGCTCTGGCGACGCTTGCTGTCGGCGTCAGCCTGATGGCCGCACCGGCTGTCGCTGAGGAAAAGGGCATGGTCGGCATCGCGATGCCGACAAAATCGTCCACGCGCTGGATTTCGGACGGCGAAAGCATGGTCAAGGAGTTCCAGGCCCGGGGCTATGCAACGGACCTGCAATTTGCCGAAGACGACATCCCCAACCAGCTCGCGCAGATCGAGAACATGGTGACCAAGGGCGCCAAGGTTCTCATCATCGCCGCCATCGACGGTACCACGCTATCGGACGTGCTGCAGCAGGCTCATGACAGCGGCGCCAAGGTGTTCGCCTATGACCGCCTGATCCGCAATTCCGGCAATGTCGACTTCTATGCCACCTTCGACAATTTCAAGGTTGGCGTGCTGCAGGCGGAATCGCTGGTGGCGGGCCTCAAGGAGCGCTTTGCCGGTGTGAAGCCGTGGAATGTCGAACTGTTCGGCGGCTCGCCGGACGACAACAACGCCTTCTTCTTCTACGACGGCGCGATGAGCGTCATCCAGCCGCTGATCGATTCGGGCGACATCGTCATCCCGTCGGGCCAGATGGGCATGGAAACTGTCGGCACGCTGCGCTGGGATGGCGCGGTTGCACAGGCGCGCATGGATAACCTGCTTTCTGCCAATTACACCGACAAGAAGGTGCACGGCGTGCTGGCTCCCTATGACGGCCTGTCGCGCGGCATCATCTCGTCCCTGAAGGGCGTCGGCTACGAGCCGGGCGCGGAAATGCCGGTCGTCACCGGCCAGGATGCGGAAGTTCCGTCCGTCAAGGCGATGATGGCCGGCGAGCAGTACTCGACCATCTTCAAGGACACCCGCGATCTTGCCAAGAAGACCGCCGACATGGTCGATGCCGTCATGCAGGGCAAGGAACCGGAAGTGAATGACACCAAGACCTATGACAATGGCGTCAAGGTCGTTCCGTCCAACCTGCTGGTTCCCTACACGGTCGGCAAGGACGACATCCAGAAGCTTCTGGTCGACTCCGGCTACATCAAGGCCGACGATCTCAAGTAACGGCACCAGACGGGGGCGGAGGCGGGCCCGCCGGCCTGCGCCGCCCCCGTTTCTTTTCCGGCGCGGCTGACGCGGTCCATCGGGCGGCGCGTAGTGGCAGGCAGGCATGGAGGGAGGAAACATGCAGCCGATTCTGGAGATGCGCGACATCACCAAGACGTTTCCGGGCGTCAAGGCGCTGGAACATGTCAACCTGTCCATCATGCCGGCGGAAATCCACGCCGTTGTCGGGGAGAACGGCGCGGGCAAGTCGACGTTGATGAAGGTGCTGTCGGGCGTCTATCCGCACGGGGACTATGACGGCGACATCCGTTTCGAGGGCGAGACGCGGCAGTTCCAGTCGATCACCGATTCCGAGGATTGCGGCATCATCATCATTCACCAGGAACTGGCGCTGGTTCCGCTGCTGTCGATTGCCGAGAACATTTTCCTCGGCCACGAGACGGCAAGAAGGGGCGTCATCAACTGGTACGAAGCCTATGCGCGCACCAAGGGCCTGCTCGCCAAGGTCGGGCTGAAGGAAAATCCGGACACGATCATCGACAGCATCGGCACCGGCAAGCAGCAGCTTGTCGAGATCGCCAAGGCGCTCAACAAGAAGGTCAAGCTGCTCATTCTCGACGAGCCGACCTCAAGTCTCAACGAACATGATTCCGACGCGCTGCTGGCACTGCTGAAAGAGTTCAAGTCACAGGGCATCTCCTCCATCCTCATCACGCACAAGCTCAATGAAGTGCTGAAGGTCGCCGACCGCATCACCGTCCTGCGTGACGGGACCACCGTCGACACCATGGACTGCGCCAACGGCTCGGTTGACGAGGACCGCATCATCAAGGCGATGGTCGGGCGTGAATTGTCCGACCGCTACCCGCCGCGCAGCGCCACCATCGGCGCGCCGGTGCTTGAAGTGGAGGATTGGCATGTGTACCACCCGCTCCACAACGACCGAGAGGTCATCAAGGGCGTCAACCTCAACGTCAAGGCAGGCGAGGTCGTCGGCATTGCCGGGCTGATGGGCGCCGGGCGGACCGAGTTCGCCATGTCGATCTTCGGCCGGTCCTGGGGCCAGCGCATTTCCGGAACGGTGAAGATGCACGGTGCCCCGGTTGATGTCTCCACCATCCCGCGCGCGACCAAGGCCGGGCTTGCCTATGTGACCGAGGACCGCAAGACCTACGGCCTGGTGCTGATCGACCACATCAAGCACAACACGACGCTGGCCAACCTGAAGGATGTATCAACCAACGGTGTGATCGACGACATCAAGGAGCTGGCGGTGGCCAGCGACTACCGCCGAGACCTGCGCATCCGGTCCTCCAGCGTCTACCAGCAGACGGTCAACCTGTCAGGCGGCAACCAGCAAAAGGTCGTGCTGGCGAAATGGCTGTTTGCCGGGCCGGAAGTGCTGATCCTCGACGAGCCGACACGCGGCATCGACGTGGGCGCAAAATATGAAATCTACGGGATCATCAACAAGCTGGCCGAGCAGGGCAAGGCCGTCATCGTCATCTCGTCGGAAATGCCCGAACTGCTGGGCATCACCGACCGAATCTACGTGATGAACGAAGGGGCCTTCGTGGCCGAGATGCCGACCCGGGAGGCGTCGCAGGAAAAGATCATGCGCGCCATCATGAAATCGTGGGAGAACTGAGATGAGCGAAGCCGCCGACCAGAGCCGGCCGAAAACCGACATGATGCGGTTCGTGAAGGCCAATATCCGGGATTATGCGCTGTTGCTGTCGCTGATCGCCATCATGGTGTTCTTCCAGTTCACCACCAACGGAACGCTGTTCCGCGCCGTGAACATGACCAACATCATCCTGCAGAACAGCTATATCGTCATCATGGCGCTCGGCATGCTGCTGGTGATCGTGGCGGGACATATCGACCTGTCGGTCGGATCGGTTTCCGGTTTCATCGGTGCCGTTGCAGCGGTGCTGATGGTGCAGATGAAACTCGACCCGTTCACGTCGGTCGTCCTGTGCCTGGTGCTCGGCGCGCTGATCGGTGGCACCCAGGGTTTCTTCATCGCCTACTACAAGATTCCGGCCTTCATCGTGACGCTGGCGGGCATGCTCATCTTCAAGGGCCTCGCATTGACCGTGCTCGGGGGCGCTTCGGTCGGACCCTTTCCGAAAGTGTTCCAGCTCCTGTCATCCGGCTACGTGCCGGACCTGTTTGCCTTCACACTGGGCGGCAAGGAGTTCAACCTTCTGGCGCTCATCATCGGTGGCCTGGTGACAGCGCTGATCCTGTGGGGAAACTTTCGCGAGCGCCGCAAGCAGCATGAGCATGGCCTCGCAGAAGAGCCGGACATCATCTTCCTCGCCCGCAATGCACTGATCGCGGTGGGCGTCATGGGGTTCAGCTATCTGATGGCCAGCTACAAGGGCCTGCCCAATGTGCTGATCGTCATGTTTGCCCTCATCGCCCTGTTCATCTTCGTGACCACCCGCACCACTTTCGGACGGCGCATCTATGCCATGGGCGGGAACCAGAAGGCGGCCAAGCTTTCCGGCATCGACACGGAACGCCTCACGCTGATGACCTTCGCCATCATGGGCGCACTGGCGGCGCTGGCCGGCCTGATCTTCGCCGCACGCCTGAACGTTGCGACGCCCAAGGCCGGTCTCGGTTTCGAGCTGGACGTGATCGCGGCCGTCTTCATCGGTGGCGCGGCGACGACCGGCGGCGTCGGCAAGGTGACGGGCGCGGTGATCGGCGCCTTCATCATGGGCGTGATGAATAACGGCATGTCCATCATGGGCATCGGCATCGACTGGCAGCAGGTCATCAAGGGCGTGGTCCTGATGATCGCGGTGTTCCTCGACGTCTACTACAAGCAGAAGCAGTCCTGACGCGCGGCGCAACAGGACAGTCATCGAGGTGAAGTCATGAATTTCAAGCCCGCACCCTGGCCTCGCAAGCTGCGCAGCCAGGAATGGTATGGCGGCACCAGCCGCGACACGATCTACCACCGCGGCTGGTTGAAGAACCAGGGCTGGCCGCACGACCTTTTCGACGGACGTCCGGTGATCGGCATCATGAACACCTGGTCGGACCTGACGCCCTGCAACGGCCACCTGCGCGACCTCGCCGAACGGGTGAAGGCGGGCGTCTGGGAAGCCGGGGGCTTTCCGGTCGAGGTTCCGGCCTTTTCGGCCTCGGAAAACACCTTCCGCCCGACGGCGATGATGTTTCGCAACCTTGCGGCGCTGGCCGTGGAAGAGCAATTGCGCGGGCAGCCGATCGACGGCGCGGTGCTGCTGGTCGGGTGCGACAAGACCACGCCGAGCCTGCTGATGGCGGCCGCCTCCACCGACCTGCCCTCCATCGTGGTCACCGGTGGACCGATGCTCAATGGCTGGTTCCACGGCGAGCGCATCGGCTCGGGGACGCATCTGTGGAAATTCTCCGAAGCCGTGAAGGCGGGCGAGATGAGCCAGGACGAATTCCTGGAGGCTGAGGCTTCCATGAGCCGCTCGTCGGGCACCTGCAACACGATGGGCACAGCTTCCACCATGGCCTCCATGGCCGAAGCGCTGGGAATGGCCCTGTCCGGCAATGCGGCCATACCCGGCGTCGATTCGCGGCGCCGCGTGATGGCGCAACTGACGGGCCGGCGCATCGTCCAGATGGTCAAGGACGATCTCAAGCCGTCGGACATCATGACGAAGAAGGCCTTCGAAAATGCCATCCGGACCAATGGGGCAATCGGCGGCTCGACCAATGCGGTGATCCACCTGCTGGCCATTGCGGGCCGCGTCGGCATCGACCTGACGCTGGAGGACTGGGACCGGTGCGGGCGTGACGTGGCCACCATCGTCAACCTGATGCCGTCGGGCAAATACCTGATGGAGGAATTCTTCTACGCCGGTGGACTGCCGGTGGTGCTGAAGCGGCTCGGCGAGGCCGGGCTTCTGCACAAGGATGCGCTGACCGTTTCGGGAGGGGCGATCTGGGACGAGGTGAAGGATGCCGTCAACCACAATGAAGATGTCATCCTGCCGGTGGAAAAGGCCCTGGCGCAACAAGGCGGCATCGCCGTGCTGAGGGGCAACCTGGCGCCCAAGGGTGCCGTGCTCAAACCGTCGGCTGCCTCCCCTCACCTGATGAAGCATCGCGGCCGCGCCGTCGTTTTCGAGGATATCGACGACTACAAGGCCCGCATCAACGATGATGCGCTCGACATAGACGAGACCTGCGTCATGGTGCTGAAGAATTGCGGGCCCAAGGGCTATCCGGGCATGGCGGAGGTGGGCAACATGGGCCTGCCGCCGAAAGTGCTCCGCAAGGGCATCACCGACATGGTGCGCATTTCGGACGCGCGCATGTCGGGCACGGCCTATGGCACGGTGGTGCTGCATACGGCACCGGAAGCCGCGGCCGGCGGGCCGCTGGCGGTGGTGCAAACCGGCGACATGATCGAACTCGACGTGGCGGACCGGCGGCTGCATCTCGACATTTCCGATGAAGAGCTGGCGGCACGGCTGGCAAACTGGACGCCAGCGGCCGGGATGGCCACTTCCGGCTATCAATGGCTGCATCAGGCCCATGTCGAGGGCGCCGATACCGGGGCCGATCTCGATTTCCTCAAGGGCTGCCGCGGCGCAGCTGTGGGAAAGGATGCACACTGATGAGCCCGCGTTCTGCCGCCATGAAGATTGCGCTGGTGGGCATCGGAAAGATCGCCCGGGACCAGCATGTGCCGGCCTTGTCGGCTTCGCCTGACTGGTCGCTGGCGGCCACCGTGTCGCGCCACGGGTCGGTCGCCGGGGTTCAGGCCTTCGATGATCTTGCCGCCATGCTGGAAGCCCGCCCCGACATCGGCACGGTATCGCTCTGCCTGCCGCCCGTTCCGCGCTTCAACCATGCCAAGGCGGCGCTTCTCGCAGGCCGCCACGTGATGCTGGAAAAGCCGCCAGGCGCCACGCTTTCGGAGTGTTTCGCGCTTGAGGCCATGGCGCGCGAGGCGGGCGTATCGATCTATGCGACATGGCATTCGCGCGAGGCGGCGCAAGTCGCTCCCGCCAAGGCCTGGCTGAAGGACAAGCGCATTGTCAGCCTGGCCGTGACCTGGAAGGAAGATGTGCGCCGCTGGCATCCGGGCCAGGACTGGATCTGGAAAGCCGGGGGTCTCGGCGTGTTCGATCCCGGCATCAATGCGCTTTCGATCGTGACGGAAATCCTGCCCGACCGCTTTCACCTGTCGGAGGCCGAGCTGCTGTTTCCGGAAAACTGCGAGACGCCGATTGCCGCAAACCTGACTTTTGCCCATCCGCACGGCGCGGACATGACAGCGGCGTTCGATTTCCGGCAGGAAGGCGAGCAAACCTGGAGCATCGACATCCTGACCGATGGCGGACGGCTGGTCTTGTCCGACGGCGGGGCGAGGCTTGCCATCAATGGCGAGGAGGTGGCCGGGGGTGGCTCACACAACGACAGCGATGACGGATCGAACCCGCTGCTGAACGGCGAGTACGGGCGGCTCTATTCAAAGATGGCGAAGCTGGTCCGGAGCGGCGGAACCGACATGGACATGTCGCCGATGGCGCAGGTGGCCGATGCCTTCCTGATCGGCCGTCGCGTCACTGTCGAACCGTTTCACGAGTGAGGGCCGATGCCGTCCGCACAGGTTTCCGAACAGCTGCATTGGATCGCCGCCGACTGGGGCACCTCCTCGCTCCGGCTGTGGGCCATGGGCCGGGACGGTGCCGTGCTGGCGCGGGCTGCGTCGCAGGACGGCATGGGCGGACTGTCACCGGAACGCTATGAGCCCATCCTGCTGTCGCTTGCCGGGCATTGGCTGCCGGCCAGCCCGGCGCAACCGGTTCCGGTGATGATCTGCGGCATGGCGGGCGCGCGGCAGGGATGGAAGGAAGCTGCCTATCGCGCCGTGCCCTGCACGCCGGTGTCCGGCGGCGGCATGGCGGCGGTTGCAACCGCCGACACACGCATCGCCGTCTCCATCGTGCCGGGACTGTCGCAAGCCATTCCGGCCGACGTGATGCGCGGCGAAGAGACCCAGCTTGCGGGCCTCGTCGCGCAGCTTGGCAACACGGATGCGATCGCCTGCCTGCCCGGCACCCACAGCAAATGGGTGCGCATCGAAGGTGGCCAGGTGGTGACCTTCACCACGGTGATGACCGGCGAGATTTTTGCCCTGATGGCGGGGCATTCGGTGCTGAGGCACTCGGTGGCGTCCAGGGGCGAAGACCGGCGGGCCTTTGCCGCCGCAGTGTGCGAAATGCTGGACCTGCCGGAACGGCTGACCGCTTCGCTTTTTTCCGTCCGCGCCGGTTCGCTGCTTTCCGGAACCGGTGGTGCCCATGGGCGCTCGCGCCTTTCCGGCCTGCTGATTGGTGCGGAACTGGCCGCGATGCGCCCGCTCTGGACCGGCCGTCCCGTGCACCTGGTCGGCGCCGGGAACCTGTCGGCCACCTATGGCGAGGCGCTGCGGATAGCCGGCGGCGAGGTGGTGATTGAAATGGGCGAGGCGCTGACGCTGGCCGGCCTCAGGAGCGCCCATGCCGCGATGATGCAGGAGGTGGCATGATGCGCAAGCTGGTTGCCATCCTGCGCGGGGTGAAGCCGGACGAGGTCGTGGACATCGGCGCCGCGCTGGTCGGGGCCGGGTTCGGAATGATCGAGGTTCCGCTGAATTCCCCGCAGCCCTTCGACAGCATCGCGCGGCTGGCAAAAGCCTTCGGAGATCAGGCGCTCGTCGGGGCCGGAACCGTGCTGACACCCGGCGAGGTGGCGCAGGTGGAGGGCGCGGGGGGGCGGCTCATCGTGTCGCCGAATTGCGATCCGGCGGTGATCCGCGCCACCGTCGGGCGCGGCATGGTGAGCATGCCCGGCGTTTTCACGCCGACCGAATGTTTCGCCGCGATTGCCGCCGGTGCGCGGGCGATCAAGCTGTTCCCCGCCTCGCTTGCAGGCCCCGCAGGCGTTAAGGCGGTCAAGGCGGTCCTGCCGCCGGACATCGAACTCTACGCGGTGGGCGGTGCCTCGGCGGAGAATTTCGCCGATTGGTTCGCGGCGGGCGCTGCCGGTTTCGGCATCGGCACGGCACTCTACAGGCCGGGCGACAGCGCAGACACGGTGTCTCACGCGGCCAAAAGCATCGTCGCGGCCCATGACGGAGCACTGGCATGAGTGCGCCGGAGCGCTTCGGCACCGGACCGGAAGGCGAGGCTGTCCATCGCGTGACGCTGGAAAACGGTGGCACGGTTGCCCGGATCATGACGTGGGGGGCGGGGCTGACCGATCTGCGCATATCTGGTGTGGACCACGCACTGGTGCTCGGCTCCCCTGAGTTTCCGCCCTATCTCACGGTCATGCGCTTCTTCGGCGTCATCGCCGGACGGGTGGCAAACCGAATCGCCAAGGCAAGCGCGCCGCTCAATGGCCGGAAGCTGCAGCTTGAACGCAACGAGAATGGCAGGACGGCGCTGCATGGCGGGACCAGCGGCTCGGGCACGGCCAACTGGGTGCTCGACGGCCATGGCGACCGCTCGTGCCGGATGTGCATCCGGCTTGCCGACGGCCAGGGCGGCTTTCCCGGCAATCTCGACCTTGTGGCCACCTACGGGCTGGAGGCTGACGGGGCGCTCACCCTGACCATCGAGGGGCGGACCGATGCGCCGACCTTCTGCAGTCCGGCCCACCACGCTTACTGGAACCTCGACGGAAAGCCTGATCTCTCCGGGCACCGCCTGAGGGTGAACGCCCAGACCTACTTGCCTGTTGACGGGGAGAAAATCCCGCTCGGCGCGCCACGGCCGGTCGCCGGGACGCGCTTCGATTTCCACGAGGCGCGAAACATCATCGAGCCCGGCGACGAGCCGCTGGACCACAATTTCTGCCTCGACGGTACCGTCCCCCTGCATCCGGCCTGCCGGCTGGAAGCAGGCGGCATCGTGCTCGACGTCGCGACCACTGCGCCAGGGCTGCAACTCTATGATGGCGCGCATATCAACACGGCGCCTTGGCTCGGCCATCACGGCCGCCCGCACCGGCGCCATGCCGGGCTGGCGATTGAACCGCAAGCCTGGCCCGACGCGCCGAACCATCCCGACTTTCCCTCGATTCTCCTCATGCCGGGGCAGACTTTCCGCCAGGTCTCCCGCTTCCATGCGCATCCGGCCATGCCTGAAAGGACCGTTCCATGACCAAGCCGCTCTCCGGAATCCTGCCCGTTGCTCCGACGCCCTTCCATGATGACGGGCAGGTGGACCTGGACGGGATGAAGCGCGTCATCGACTGCATGATCGACCAGGGCGTGGACGCGATCTGCATCCTTGCCAACTATTCCGAGCAGTTCCTGCTTTCTGACGAGGAGCGCGCCATCCTGATGCGGCTCAGCCTCGAGCACGCGGCAGGCCGGGTTCCCGTGATCGTGACGATCAGCCATTTTTCGACCGCCATTGCCGTACGGCGTGCGCGGGATGCGCAGGCCATGGGCGCTTCCATGGTGATGATGATGCCGCCCTATCACGGGGTCGGCCTGGTGCCTGCACCGCAGGGCATCTACGAGCATTTCAAGGCGGTCAGCGATGCCATTTCCATCCCGATCATGGTGCAGGATGCGCCGCTTTCGGGCGCACCGCTGCCGGTCGATCTGCTGGTGCGCATGGCCAGGGAGATCGCGAATGTTTCCTATTTCAAGATCGAGGTGCCGTTTGCCGCCGACAAGCTTGCAGCGCTCATCGAGGCGGGCGGTGAGCACATCGCCGGGCCATTCGACGGCGAAGAGGCGGTGACGCTGCTGGCGGATCTCGACGCCGGCTGCACCGGCACGATGACCTCTGCGATGTTTCCCGAGAAGATCAAGCCGATCGTCACCGAACATCTGGCCGGAAACCTCGATACGGCGCTGGAGCACTGGACGCGTTGCCTGCCGCTGATCAACCATGAGAACCGGCAATGCGGATTGCGCGCGGCCAAGACGGTGATGATGGAGGGCGGGGTGATCGGCTCGGATCATGTGCGCCATCCGCTGAAGCCGATGTCGCCACGCACCCGCTCCCGCCTGCTCGACCTGGCCCGCGACCTCGACGTGCTGGCGCTGTCCTGGGGCAAATGAGGGAGGCCCATCCATGACCATCACGAAGGCGCTGATCCGGCGGCTGCCCGGCCCCTGCAGCGAACTGGGAGAAGGGCCGCACTACGACGTCGCCTCCGATACTGCCTGGTGGTTCGATATCGTGGGCAGGCACCTGCTCGAACATCGCTTCGCCTCCGGCGAGACGGTCACCCACGTTCTGCCGCGCATGGGATCGGTGATCGCGCGGGTGGATGACAATCGCCAGATGCTCGCCATGGACGACGGGATCTATCTGCGGGACCGGGCCAATGGAGCGCTCAGCCTTCTGGTTCCGCTCGAAGCGGACAACCCCGTGACCCGTTCCAATGATGGACGCGTCCACCCGTCCGGCAGGCTTTGGATCGGGACCATGGGCAAGAAGGCCGAACGTGAGGCCGGTGCCATTTACTGGACAGACGGAAAGACGGTCACGCGGCTTTATGACCGGATCAGCATTCCGAACTCGATCTGCTTTTCGCCTGACGGCAGCATCGGCTATTTCGCCGACACCGCCCGCAATATCATCTTCCGCGTGGCGCTCGATCCGGCGACCGGCCTGCCCGCCGGGGAGCACGAGCCGTTTCTCACCGGCGCCGACTTGCCGCTCGGCGGCTGGTTCGACGGATCGGTCACCGATGCGGGTGGCGTCTTGTGGAACGCGGCATGGGGTGGCGGATCGGTGTCGGGTTTCGCGCCGGACGGAAAGCTGGTCGCGACATTCGAGGTTCCGGCCGGCCAAACCAGTTGCCCGGCCTTTGTGGGCCAGGACCTCGACCGCATGCTAGTGACCACGGCATGGCAGGGCTATTCCGAAACCCGGAAAGCCGCTGATCCGGGTGCCGGTCATGCCTACGTGATCGATGGCGGATTTCGCGGAAAGGCAGATACGGATTTCCGCCTTGATGATTGAAAAGGGACACTGAAATGTTGACGGGCAAGCATCTGATTGCGGGCAATTGGGTTTCCGGCGCGGGCACGTTCCGCTCCGAGCCGGCGCATGGCGAGGCGCATGATTTCGCGGTGGGAACGCCTGCGCTGGTGGATGCGGCCTGCGTGGCTGCGGAAGAGGCCTTTTGGTCCTACGGCTACTCGGCGCGGGCCGATCGGGCGGCCTTCCTCAACGCCATTGCCGACGAGATCGACAAGCGCGGCGACGCGATCACCGCAATCGGCGCATCGGAAACCGGCCTGCCGGAAGCGCGTCTCATTGGCGAACGCGGGCGGACTACCGGCCAGTTGCGCCTGTTTGCCTCCCACATCCTGAAGGGCGACTATCTCGACCGGCGCCATGACGCCGCCCTGCCGGACCGCCAGCCCCTGCCGCGCCCGGGCATCAAGCTGGTGGAGCGGCCGGTCGGCCCGGTGGCCGTGTTCGGAGCGTCGAATTTCCCGCTGGCCTTCTCGACGGCGGGTGGCGACACGGCGGCCGCGCTGGCGGCCGGCTGTCCGGTCGTGGTCAAAGGCCATTCCGCCCATCCGGGCACGGGCGAGATCGTGGCGCAGGCCATTGATGCGGCGATCAGGGCCTGCGGCCTTCATCCGGGCGTGTTCAGCCTGATCCAGGGCGGCCGGCGCGACGTGGGTGAAGCGGTGGTCACCCATCCGCTGATCAAGGCGGTCGGCTTCACCGGGTCGCTTGCCGGGGGCCGCGCGCTGTTTGACCTTTGCGCATCCCGCCCCGAGCCGATCCCCTTCTTCGGCGAACTCGGCTCGGTCAACCCGATGTTCCTGCTGCCCCGGGCACTGCAGGCGCGCGGCGCGGAAATCGCCAAGGGCTGGGCCGGATCGCTGACCATGGGCGCCGGGCAGTTCTGCACGAACCCCGGCATCGCCGTGGTGATCGGGGGCGCGAATGCCGACGCCTTCGCGGCCGCTGCTTCCGCCGCGCTGGCACCGGTCGCCGCGCAAACCATGCTGACCGACGGCATCGCTTCCGCCTACCGTTCAGGCCGCGACCGCATAGCAGGTTCGGCGGGTGTGCAGGAATTGCTGACCTCCACCTGCGACTTGCGCAACGCGACGCCCTATCTCTATCGCGTCGCGGGCGACGACTGGCTGGCCAACCACCTGCTGGGCGAAGAAGTGTTCGGTCCGCTCGGCCTCATCGTCACGGTCCGGGACTTTTCCCAGATGATGGGCGTGGCAAAGTCGCTGGCGGGCCAGCTCACTTGCACCCTCCACCTCGATGCGGGCGACACGGCAGAGGGTCAGGCGCTGATGCCGGTTCTGGAGCGCAAGGCGGGGCGCATTCTCGCCAATGGCTTCCCGACCGGCGTGGAGGTCTGCGATGCCATGGTGCATGGCGGACCGTACCCGGCCTCGACCAATTTCGGGGCAACGTCGGTCGGAACCCTCTCCATCCGCCGCTTCCTGCGTCCGGTCTCCTACCAGAACATGCCCGACGCGCTGCTGCCTCAGGACTTGCGATAGGCAGCCGGCAATCTGCGCCATTGCCGCATTCAGGCATCACGGCGGGCGGTGCCGTCGCAAGACAGACGGTGGATGCCGGTGGCAGGCACGAAATCCCGGCCGCCATGCAGGAAGACTTTGTGTCGGCGGCCAAGGCGCATTATGGAAAGCCCGCAACCCGGCACCGAGCGGGCCATGCGCGAAGTTCAAGGACACAGATGATGAGCGAACGTCCCTTTGTGGTGAACCTTAGTTGCGAAGACCGGCCCGGCATCGTGGCGGCCGTGACGACCGAGCTTGCCGCTTTTGGCGCCAACATTGCCGAATCGAACCAGTTCTGGGACCGCCAGACAAACCGCTTCTTCATGCGCATCGCCTTCAACGCCCCCGGCGGCATCACCCGCGAGGACATTGAGCGCAATCTCCAGCCGGTGACCACGCGCTTCGACATGAAGGTCGCGCTGACTGACCGGTCGCGCCGTCCGCGGATCATCATCATGGTGTCGAAATTCGACCACGCGATGCTTCACCTGCTCTACCAGATCCGCGTCGGCTGGCTGGATGCCGATGTGGTGGCAATGGTGTCCAACCACGAGGACAGCCGCGCCACTGCGGAGGCTGCCGGCATCCCCTATCATTGCTGGAAGGTCGCCAAGGACAACAAAGCCGAACAGGAGGCCAAGCTGCTCGACCTGGTGCGCAGCTCCGGGGCCGATCTGGTGATCCTGGCGCGTTACATGCAGGTGCTCTCCGACCAGTTATCCAATCGGCTGTTCGGCAAGGTCATCAACATCCACCATTCCTTCCTGCCGAGCTTCAAGGGGGCCAAGCCTTACCATCAGGCCCACCAGCGCGGGGTGAAGCTGATCGGCGCGACCGCCCATTACGTGACGCCGGAACTGGACGAAGGCCCGATCATCGAGCAGGAGACGGAGCGCGTCACCCATGCGATGAGCCCGGATGATTTCGTGGCGGCAGGGCGCGACATCGAAAGCCGGGTGCTGGCGCGCGCGGTGAAGATGCATCTGGAAAACCGTGTCATGCTGAACGGCCACAAGACGGTGGTCTTCGCCTGATATTTCTTGACCGGCGTTTTCAAAGGAGCCCGGCGGGGAGGACCCGCCGGGCTTTTTCATGCCGGTCGAGCGCATCGGGCTTGCCGGCGGGATGGCCCGGTGGTAGGAACGCTTCGTTATTTCTGGATTTATCGATATGAATGAAGCCGATGCCCTCTGCGCGCTTGCAGCCCTCGGTCAGGAAACACGGCTGGCGATCTTCCGGCTGCTGGTCAAGGCAGGCGAGGGCGGGCTTGCGGCAGGTGACATTGCCGAACGGCTCGGCGTGCTTCAGAACACGCTCTCGGCCCACCTGAAAATCCTGTCGCAGGCCGGTCTTGTCACCCATGAACGCGAGGGCCGCTTGATCCGCTACCGCGCCGGTTTCACCGCCATGCGCGACCTGCTCGCCTTTCTCATGGAGGATTGCTGCAACGGCAATCCCGAACTCTGCGCCCCCGTCATCGAAGCCGTCACGTGCGGCTGCAATTGAGGTCTGCCATGAACTCACCTGTCAACATTCTCATTCTCTGCACGGCCAATTCTGCCCGTTCGATCCTGGGCGAGGCGCTGATCGCGCGCCATGGCGGGGGCCGATTCGCCAGCTATTCGGCAGGGTCGCATCCGCGCGGCATTCCGAACCCGGACGGGCTGAAGCTGCTTGCCATGAAGGGCTACGATACCGCTGCTTTCCGCTCCAAGAGCTGGGACGAATTTGCCGGGCCGGAGGCGCCGCAAATGGACATCGTGATCACGGTTTGCGATGCGGCGGCCGGCGAAAGCTGCCCGCTGTGGCCGGGGGCTCCGGTCAAGGCACACTGGGGCATTCCGGACCCCGCCGGAAAGGGCGAGAGCGAGGCCGAGCGGCTCGCCGCCTTCGAGGAGGCCTACCGGCTGCTGGAAGCCCGCGCGCTGGCGCTGGCCGCCCTGCCCGTGGAACAGATGAACACGGAGGACCTGAAAGAAGCACTTGCCGGCATCGGCGCGCTCGACGGCGCAACCGACCTGGCGCGCGCGGGGGGCCTGTGACCCATGGCGTTTGATCTTTCCCGCCGAGTTGCTGCCGAGGCACTCGGCACCATGATACTGGTAGCCACCGTGGTCGGCTCGGGCATCATGGCCGATCGGCTGTCCGACGATGTCGCCGTATCACTGCTCGGCAACACGATACCCACAGGCGCGATCCTGTTCGTTCTCATCACCGCACTCGGGCCGGTTTCGGGCGCGCATTTCAACCCGGCCGTCAGCCTGGTGTTCCTTGTGCGGCGCGAAGTGTCCGCCCGTGACTGCGCAGCATACATGGTTGCCCAGATCACTGGCGGCATTGCGGGCACGCTGCTGGCGCATGCCATGTTCGAGCTTCCGCTCCTGCAACTGTCGCAGACCGTGCGGAGCGGCGGCGGCCAATGGATCGCGGAGATCGTGGCGACATCCGGCCTCGTCCTCACCATCCTTGCCGGACTTCGCTTCAAGGCCGATGCCATTCCGGCGCTCGTCGGACTCTATATCACCGCTGCCTACTGGTTCACGGCATCGACCTCCTTTGCCAATCCGGCGGTGGCCATCGCGCGTGCCTTTTCTGATACGTTCGCCGGAATCCGCCCGGCGGATGTGCCGCTTTTTGTTGTCATGGAAATCATCGGCGCCTTGATCGCGGCCGGGTTCGCCGGCTGGCTGCTGACGCCAGCGGCGGGTGATGCGCGGGACGAGGCTGCGGCCTGAGAGTGCCTCACGGAGTTGCGGCGGAATGCGCCGAATTGCTGCTTTGCGTCATGACAAAATTTCTTTAAGAAGCGGGGCAGGACAAGATGCGGGCGCGATGCACCGTCGCCCGTCGTGATGGAAAGACGGACAAGTCATGACCGAGATCACCTCCACCCCCAAGCTCGTTACCGTTTTCGGAGGCTCCGGCTTCGTTGGCCGCCATGTGGTGCGCGCCCTGGCGCGGCGTGGCTACCAGGTGCGCGTCGCCTGCCGCCGCCCGAACCTCGCCTTCCATCTCCAGCCGCTCGGCAATGTCGGCCAGATCCACGCGGTGCAGGCCAACCTGCGCAACCGGGCCTCGGTGGACCGCGCGGTCGCCGGTGCCGACCACGTCATCAACCTTGTCGCCATCATGAACGAGAGCGGCAAGCAGACCTACAATGCGGTGCAGGTGTTCGGTGCGCGGGCTGTTGCCGAAGCGGCACGCGCCGCCGGTGCGGGCCTCACCCATTTCTCCGCCATCGGGGCCGACAAGAATTCGCCCGCTGGCTATGCCCGCGCCAAGGCGCTGGGCGAAGAGGCGGTGCTGGAGACGGTTCCCGGCGCGGTGATCCTGCGCCCGTCGATCGTGTTCGGTCCGGAAGACGATTTCCTGAACCGCTTCGCCGAAATGAGCCGTTTCTCCCCTTTCCTGCCGCTGATCGGTGGCGGCGAGACGAAATTCCAGCCTGTGTTCGTGGGCGATCTTGCCGAGGCGGTTGCCCGCTCGGTTGACGGCACGGTGGCTGCCGGAACCTACGAAATCGGCGGACCGGAGGTGCTGAGCTTCCGCGACTGCATGGAGACGATGCTTGAGATCATCGATCGCAAGCGCATGCTCGTCACCCTGCCCTGGGGTGTTGCAAAGCTGATGGGCAAGGTGTTCGGCTTGCTTCCCGGCAAGCTCATCACCGCCGACCAGGTGGAATTGCTCAAGGTGGACAATGTCGTCTCGCCGGAGGCCAAGGCCGCTGGCCGGACGCTGGAAGGTCTCGGCATCACCGGCCGCACCATCGAGGCGCTGGCGCCGTCGTGGATGTGGAAGTTCCGCCCCGCCGGCCAGTTCACGCGCAAGGGCCACGCCTGACCGCAGGACCGGCCGCGGTGGATGCGATCTCCGGTCTCGTGCCCTCCGGCCTTGAGCCGGCGGCGGCGATCATCCTTGTTACGGCAAGCTTCTTCACCTCCGCGCTGACCGCGGCGTTCGGTGTCGGCGGTGGCGTCTTCATGCTGGCGCTGATGGGCCTGATGGTGCCGGTCGCGGCCCTCATCCCCGTCCATGGCGCGGTGCAGCTCGGCTCCAACACGGGGCGCGCCTGGCACCAGCGGGCGCATATCCACTGGCCGGTGCTGCTGCCCTTCATGGCAGGCGCCGTCATCGGTTCGATCGCGGGTGGTTTCATCGTGCTGGAACTGCCCGACGCCCTGATGAAACTGGTGCTCGGAGCCTTCATCATCGCCGTCACGTGGACGAAGATCCCGGGCTTCGACCGGCTGTCGAAGGGCGGGCTTGCCATCGGCGGCAGCGTGATCGGCTTCCTGACCATGGCGCTGGGTGCGACCGGGCCGATGATGGCGGCCTTCCTGAACCAGTTCCTCAGCGGCGACCGCAAGGCCATCGTCTCGACCCATGCGGCACTGATGACCGTACTTCACGCGATGAAGATCGTGGTGTTCGGCGCGCTGGGCTTCGCCTTTGCGCGCTGGCTGCCGCTGGTTGCCGCGATGATCGCCACCGGCTATGCCGGGACCGTGTGGGGCACGGCACTGCTGGAACGCATGCCGGAAGATGCCTTCCGCAAATGGTTCCGCATCGCGCTGACCGTGCTGGCGCTCGACCTGATGCGGCGCGGGCTCATGGCCCTCGCCTGAGCGCTCAGCCGAAGGCCAGCAGGGCCGCGAGTCCGAGCCCGCCGACAATCAGCCGCCACCAGCCGAACAGTGCATATCCGTGTTTCGAGACGTAATCGAGCAAATGGCGGACAACAAAAACGGCGACGACAAAGGCGACGACGAAGCCGGTGGCGATGACGGGCAGATCAGCTGCCGACAGGATGTCGCGGTTCTTGTAGAGGTCATAGGCGAAGGCACCGGCCATGGTGGGCATGGCGAGGAAGAAGGAGAACTCGGCCGCCGAGCGCTTGTCGGTGCCGAGCAGCAGCGCGCCCACGATGGTGGAGCCGGAGCGCGAGGTGCCCGGGATCATGGCCAGGCACTGAAACAGGCCGATGCCGAGACAGACATGGAGCGGGTAATCCATGACATCGGTATAGCGCGGCTTCAGCGTCCAGCTGTCCACCCAGAGCAGGATGATGCCACCGATAATGAGCGTGACGCAGATGGTCATCGGGCTTTCAAACAGCACGGACTTGATGAAATCATGGGCCAGGGCACCGATGAGCGCGGCCGGCAGGAACGCGATCAGGATGCCGAGGACAAAGCGCCGCGTGCGCGCATCGCGCGGCAGGTCGGTCAGGATTTTCCAGAGCCGGCCAAAATAGACGGTCAGGATGGCGAGGATGGCGCCCAGCTGGATCAGCACCTCGAAGGCCTTGCCGGTGGACTTGAAGCCGAGGAAATGGCCGGCCAGCAGCACATGGCCCGTGGAAGACACGGGGATGAACTCCGTCAGCCCCTCCAGAAGCCCGAGAAGAACGGCATCGACGATGGATTGATCGGCCATGATGGCTCCTGTCCGGGCAAATGGGGCTTGCTTGTCAGCACCCCTGCGAGTGCCTATAGCTCGGGACGGTTCACAAAGCGTGACGCGAATCGCCCGTAACAGGTTTAGCCGCCGGACAAGCGATTCGCCACCGCCGCTTCAAGGCCGCACGAGGATCGCATGCTCACCCTTTTCCACCACCCGATGCTTGCCGGTTGCCGCCATGTTCGGCTGATCCTCGGCGAATATGGCGAAGAGCTGTCGCTGATCGAGGAACGGCCATGGCAGCGGCGCAAGGAATTCCTCCAGCTCAACCCGGCCGGAACGCTGCCGGTGCTTCTGGCAGAAGGCGACATTCCGATTTCCGGTGCCGGTGTGATTGCCGAATATCTTGACGAGACGCGTGGCGTGCTGATGCGCGACAAGCGGCTGATTTCCGGCGATCCCTTCGACCGGGCGGAAATCCGCCGCCTTGTCGACTGGTATCTTGTCAAATGCGACGGCGATGTGACGCGCCACATGGTGCGCGAGCGCGTCTTCAAGCTGGCCATGCCAGCGGATGCCGGGGGCGGCGCGCCGGATGCGGGAGCGCTGCGTGCAGCGCGCGCCAATATCCGCCAGCACATGAAATATACCGACTGGCTGGCCGCGACACGGCACTGGCTGGCGGGATCACGCATCACCTATGCCGACATGGCGGCCGGTGCGGCCATTTCCATCCTCGACTATCTGGGTGAGGTGGACTGGAACGCCTTCCCTGCGGCGCGCGAGTGGTATGCGCGCATGAAATCGCGCCCCTCCTTCCGTCCGCTACTGGCCGAGCGGGTCACCGGCCTGCCGCCCGTCTCCCACTACGCGGACCCGGATTTCTGATGGCGGGCCGGGGGATCATCACCGACCCCGGCACGCTCGCCCGCCTGATCCGCGAGGATGCCCGCCGGGAGGGGTTTGACGCCTGCGCCATTGCGCCCGCCGCACTTGCCCCGGACATTGCCGGTGACCTCGCTGCCTTTGTCGCGCAAGGACGCCACGCCACCATGGACTGGATGGCCGAGACGCTTGAGCGGCGCAGTAGTCCGCAGGCGCTCTGGCCGGAGGCGCGTTCCGTGATCATGCTCGCCATGAATTACGGCCCGGAAGACGATCCGTTGGCCTTGCTCGGGGAAGCGGACAAGGCCGCGATTTCGGTCTATGCGCGCCACCGCGACTATCACGACGTCATCAAGGGCAAGCTGAAGGCGATGGCCGGGCGGCTGGCAGCGCGGTCAGGCCACGAGGTGAAAGTGTTCGTGGACACGGCTCCCGTGATGGAAAAGCCGCTGGCCATGCGGGCCGGCATCGGCTGGCAGGGCAAGCACACCAATCTGGTCTCGCGGGAGCTTGGCTCGTGGCTGTTCCTCGGCGCGATCTTCACCAGCGCCGAGCTGCCGGCCGATGTGCCGGAGACGGATCATTGCGGCACCTGCAGCGCCTGCCTCGACGCCTGCCCGACGGAAGCTTTCACCGGACCCTGGCGGATTGATGCTGCACGCTGCATTTCCTACCTGACGATCGAGCACAAGGGGCCAGTGCCGCACGCGTTCCGGCCGCTGATGGGCAACCGCATCTACGGTTGCGACGATTGCCTTGCCGTCTGCCCGTGGAACAAGTTTGCCCGCGCAGCATCCGAGGCCAAGCTCAAGGCGCGCGAAGATTTGCGCGCGCCGGAGATCGCCCATTTGCTCACCCTTGACGACGCGGCCTTCCGGACCATGTTCTCAGGGTCGCCAGTCAAGCGGATCGGGCGGGACCGGTTCATCCGCAACGCGCTGATCGCCGCTGGCAATTCCGGCAACGCATCGCTCCGCGTCCCGGTCGAGGGTCTTCTGGCGGATGCGTCGCCACTGGTGCGTGGTGCAGCCGTCTGGGCGCTTCACAGGCTCGGTGCAGACATGGCGGTGCTCACGGCGCAGCATGCCGCTTGCGAGACTGACGGCGACGTGCTGGACGAATGGACGCGGGCGCTCGGCGGGGACGAGGAAACGGGACGGTAACGGCATGAGACTCTTCATCTTTGGCGCAGGCTATTCTGCGCTGGCCACGGCACAGGCGCTTTCAGGCGTGGTGCAGGAGATAGCCGGGACGAGCCGGCAGGCCGCGCGGCTTGCCGGTCTGCGCGAGGCCGGGCTCAACCCGGTCCTGTTCGACGGGACGGCATCCAGTCTGCTCGACGGTGGTCTTTCCAATGCCACGCATCTTCTGGTTTCCGCCGGTCCGGACGACCACGGCGATCCGCTACTTGCTGCGGCGCGGCCGCTGCTCACCGGGGCCATGCCCGCGCTGGAATGGATCGGCTATTACTCGACGGTCGGCGTCTATGGCGACCATGACGGGGCCTGGATCAACGAGGACGCCGATTGTGCGCCGCGCTCGCGCCGTTCCATCCAGCGGCGCCAGGCGGAACAATCCTGGCAGGCGATGGGGGAGGAACTGGGCCTGCCAGTCGCCATCATGCGCCTGTCCGGCATCTATGGGCCGGGCCGCAATGCCTTCTGCAATCTCGAATCGGGAACGGCGCGGCGTCTCGTGAAGCCCGGACAGGTGTTCAACCGCATCCATGTGGAGGACATTGCCGGGGCTACGGCGCATCTGGCCCAATCGCGGCTTGGCGGCATTTTCAATGTGACCGATGATGAACCCGCCCCACCGCAAGACGTCATCGCCTTCGCCGCAGAGCTGATGGGCGTGGATGCGCCGCCGGAAACCGATTTCGCCACGGCGGAGCTTTCGCCCATGGCGCGGTCCTTCTATGGCGAGAACAAGCGTGTCTCCAATGCCCGGCTGAAGGAAAGCGGCTACACATTTCGCCGTCCTGACTACCGCTCCGCGCTGACGGCCATGTGGCAGGCAGGCAACTGGCGCTGAAAATGCGCTCTGCGCCACACTCCCGCCGCGTCGGGGTGACAGTGTCCGGTGCCGCGTTTACAGTTTGCAAACCATATGGCGGCCAACGATGAGGCAGCCAGCAATGGCTGTTGAGGCCTGATGGGTCCCGCTCGGATCAAGGCCAGCTGACGAGACAAACCGGATTGCGCCCATGTCCCTGATCTTCCGACTGACCGGAATCCTCATGCTGCTGCTGTCGGCCGGGCTGGCACCGGCCAATGCCGAACCGCTGGCCAAGACGCTGTTTGGCGCGCAGAAGCTGCCTGCCGCCACGGCTCCCGCCTCCTACGGCTTTTACTCCAAGGGCTGCTTTGCGGGTGGCGTGGCGATTGCCACCGACGGTCCGGCCTGGCAGGCGATGCGTCTTTCGCGAAACCGGCGCTGGGGGCATCCGGACCTGATCGCCGTTGTCGCGCAGCTTTCGGAGAAGGCACGGGCCGACGGCTGGAACGGCCTGCTTGTCGGCGACATTTCGCAGCCGCGCGGCGGGCCGATGCTGACCGGCCATGCCTCGCACCAGATCGGGCTGGATGCCGACATCTGGTTCACACCCATGCCCGACCGCCGCCTTTCTGCCGGTGAACGCGAAAGCATGTCGGCGGTCTCCATGCTGAAGGGCGATTCGCTTTACGTGGACGACCGCATCTGGACCAAGGCGCATGAGGCCGTGCTGCGCAATGCGGCGAAGTTTCCGCAGGTGGAGCGCATCCTCGTCCATCCGGGCATCAAGAAGAAGCTCTGTGACACGGTGACGGGCGACCGCTCCTGGCTCTACAAGGTCCGCCCGTTCTGGGGACACAACTATCATTTCCACCTGCGCATCGGCTGCCCGAAGGGTTCGACCGGCTGCAAGGGACAGGCCGAACCGTCCCGCAGCGACGGCTGCGACAAGTCGCTGGACTGGTGGTTCACTGAAGAGCCCTGGCGCAAGCCGAAGCCCGGCACCAAAAAGGAGCCGAAAGCGCGCGACGTGATGACCATGGCTGCCCTGCCGCCGGCCTGCCGCAGCGTGCTGGATGCGCCCTCCCCCGTCTCGGAGGCTGCGGTGACGGTGACCGGCCCGCGCACGGCCATCGCCGCCAGAACGGATGCGGCGGCGCCGGTGCCCGCTTCGGCCTTCGCGCCGGCGCCCAAGCCCGCCGAGATGCCGCTGCCGACGCCGCGCCCGGAAGAATAAGCGCCTCGCTTCAGCACTGGTTTTCGGGCCGCAATGCCGTTATGAAGGCGCGCGCGCAAGCGAAGGCGCACGCCGAGGCAGTCAACGGAACCCCGCTTCATGGGACGAAAGAACGTCACAAGACAGAGGCCGCGCGCCGGCGAGGTGATCGGCGTCGTGCGCCGCATCGTCGCGGAGAACGGACGCGACTATTTCTGGACCTATGTCTTTGCGATTGTCTGCCTGCTGGCTATTGCCGGAGCGACCGCCTATCTCGCCTGGATCATCCGCGATGTCGTTGACCAGATCTTCTATCGCGACCGCAAGGATGTGATCTTCCTGCTGTCGGGCTCCGTGTTCCTGGCCTTCCTGGTGCGCGGGCTGGCTTCCTACGGACAGGCGATTGCGCTGGCCAAGGTCGGCAACAACATTGTCGCGCGCTACCAGCGGCGCATCTTCGACAAGCTGCTCTCGCTCGGCATGAATTTCTATGCCGACCAGCGCTCCGGCCAGCTGACCGCCAAGCTGAACCAGAACATCAGCGGCGTGCGCAACGTGATGAACATCACGCTGACGTCGATCGCGCGGGATGCCGTGTCGCTGATCGGCCTTGTCGGGGTCATGTTCTACCAGGACCCGGTGCTGTCCTGTGTGCTGTTCCTTCTCGGCCCACCCATTGCCTTCGGCATCAACCACCTGATGAAGCGCATCCGACTGGTGACACGCCAGCTCGTCAACCTGAACTCGCGCCTGCTTGGCGCCTTCCAGGAGACAACGCAGGGCATTTCCATCGTCAAGGCCTTCACCATGGAGGAGCAGCTGCACGGGAAGATGGCGGAACTGATCGAGCAGGCCGAAGCACGCTCCAACAAGATCACGCAGGTGCAGGAGCGTGCGACGCCCGCAGCCGAGATCCTCGCCGGCATCCTGGTTTCCTGTGCGGTCGCCTATACGGGTTTCAAGACGCTGGAAACGGGCAGCCTGCCCGGTTCCATGGTCGCTTTCATCACGGCCATGATGCTGGCCTATGATCCGGCGCGCCGTCTCGCCAGGGTGCAGGTCGGGCTGGAACAGGCGCTCGTCAACGCGCGCATGATCTACGAGCTGCTCGATGAGGAAGCCCACCAGCCGGATGCGCCGGGCGCGACGGAACTGAAGACCGATGCGGGCGAGATCACCTTCGACGATGTCACCTTCGGCTACAATTCCGCCCTGCCGGTGGTGCGCGGCGTGTCGCTGACGGCCAAGGCCGGGCAGACCACGGCGATTGTCGGCGCGTCGGGGGCCGGAAAGACCACGCTGATCGCCCTGGTGCAGCGCTTCTACGATCCGGCATCCGGGCGCATCCTCATCGACGGGCAGGACATTGCCGGGGTCACGAAATCCTCGCTGCGCCATGCCATCGCCTATGTCTCGCAGCAGCCCTATCTGTTCGAGGGGACGATCCGCGACAACATCCGCTACGGCCGCGCCGATGCCACGGATGCCGAGATCGAAGCTGCGGCACGCACTGCCCATGCCGAGGACTTCATCCTCGCCCAGCCCATGGGCTATGATACGCCGGTCGGCGAAGGTGGCGCGACGCTTTCGGGCGGCCAGCGCCAGCGCCTTTCCATCGCGCGCGCCATCGTGCGCCGGGCGCCGATCCTGCTGCTCGACGAAGCGACCTCCGCGCTCGACAATGAATCGGAGAAGATGGTGCAGATGGCGCTCGACACGGCGATGCGCGACCGCACCACATTGGTGATCGCCCACCGCCTTTCCACCGTGGTCAATGCCGACAAGATCGTCGTCATGGACAAGGGAGCAGTGGTGGAAGAAGGCACCCACGCCACGCTGATGGCCGACGGTTCCGGCATCTACCGGCGGTTCCATGACATGCAGGTGGCGCGGCAGGATGCGCCCGCCGCCGACACGGATGCCACGCGTACCGGCGAAGGAGACCTATGATGCAGGAGATGAAGCTTGTCGTGGCGGGAGCCGCGGGGCGCATGGGCAAGGCGCTGATCCGTGCCGTGACCGAAATGCCGGGTGCCACCGTGTGTGCAGCCCTTGAACGGGAAGGCTCGGCGGCGCTCGGTCAGGACGCCGGAGAGATGGCGGGCGCGGGAAGGCTCGGCGTCGCCGTGACTGCCGATCCGCTGGCCGCCATCGCGAAAGCCGACGGCATTCTCGATTTCACCGGCCCGGCCGCGACGGTGTCCTTTGCCGGCTATGCGGCGCAGGCGCGCATCGCGCACGTGATCGGCACGACAGGCTGCTCGGACGAGGACAATGCGAAGATCGAAGCGGCGGCGCGCCACGCGGCGATCGTCAAGTCCGGCAACATGAGCCTTGGCGTCAACCTGCTGGCCGTGCTCGTCGAGCAGGCGGCGCGCGCACTTGAGGCCGGTGATTTCGACATCGAGGTGCTGGAAATGCACCACCGGCACAAGGTGGACGCGCCCTCCGGAACCGCGCTGCTTCTTGGCGAGGCCGCCGCGCGCGGGCGGCAGATTGCGCTGAAGGACAAATCGGTGCGCGTGCGCGACGGGCATACGGGCGCGCGCGAGGAAGGCACCATCGGCTTTGCCACGCTACGCGGCGGTTCGGTTGTCGGCGACCATTCCGTGATCCTGGCAGGGCCGGGCGAGCGTATCACGCTGTCGCACCATGCGGAGGACCGGTCGATCTTCGCGCGCGGCGCGGTCAAGGCCGCGCTCTGGGCGCATGGCCGCAAGCCCGGCCTCTACACGATGCAGGATGTGCTGGGGCTGACCGGCGCCTGAGTTTTCAAGACGACCGCCCGAAAGGGCAGAAGATACATGCAAGGAGCATCGACATGGCTGGCACGCTGGTTCTCGTCCGTCACGGACAGAGCGAATGGAACCTGAAGAACCTTTTCACCGGCTGGAAGGATCCGGGCCTGACCGAGAAGGGCGTGGCGGAAGCCAAGGCCGCCGGACAGGCGCTCAGGGCCAGGGGCCTGCATTTCGACATCGCCTTCACCTCCGATCTGACGCGCGCCCAGAACACGCTCAAGCTTATCCTGGAAGAAATGGGCCAGACCGGCCTTGAGACGCGCAAGGACATCGCGCTCAACGAACGCGACTATGGCGACCTGTCGGGCCTCAACAAGGACGATGCGCGTGCCAAGTGGGGCGAGGAGCAGGTGCATGTTTGGCGGCGCTCCTATGACGTTCCGCCGCCCGGCGGCGAGAGCCTGAAGGACACGCTGGCGCGCACGCTGCCCTATTTCGTCACCGACATCCTGCCGCAGGTGATGGCCGGAAAGACGGTAATCGTGGCCGCGCACGGCAACTCGCTGCGCTCCATCTGCATGGTGCTGGAACAGCTCGACAAGGACGCCATCGTGGGCTTCGAGATCGCTACCGGCGAGCCGATGATCTACACGCTGGGAGCCGATACGCTGGTCACTGAAAAAAGCGTTCTGGCCAAATAATTTCGCTCATATCGCGTTGACAGCGGCGGTGTGGCCGAATACATCACCGCTGCAACGCCCAGATGGCGGAATTGGTAGACGCGCACGGTTCAGGTCCGTGTGCCGCAAGGCGTGGAGGTTCGAGTCCTCTTCTGGGCACCAATTCTGATCGCACAAGCGATTGAAAAAGCGCCGCTTTCCCTCACCGGAAGGCGGCGTTTCGCTTTTCTGGCACAAGCATTCGCGCGCGGCTCGCCGCCCCGGAACCGGAGCCCGTTGCGGGCGGCTTCTCTCTTGCCTGGGCGGCTGTCCGACAGGCCTCACGCACAAAGCCGATGCGCACAGGCCATACACACCGTCTTTGCATATCTGCACATTGCGCGCACGCGACGAGGCGGTCCAATATCGCCGCAAGGACCGACAGGGAGGCTTGCCAGAATGAAGCTTGAAGACGTGACGCTTACCACCCTTGCCATGGAGATTGACGGAGAGGGCATCGCAACGGTGCGGCTGAACCGGCCCGACAAGCGCAACGCGCTGGATGCCGGGACAATCGAGCAACTGGTCGACCTGTTTTCCGCCCTGCCCCGCTCCGGCGTGCGCGCGGTGGTGCTTTGCGCGGCGGGTGACCACTTCTCTGCCGGCCTCGACCTGGTGGAGCACCACCGGCAGGAACGCAGCGCGTCGGATTTCATGCATGTGTGCCTGCGCTGGCACGAGGCCTTCAACAAGATGGAATATTCCGGCGTGCCGGTGATTGCGGCGCTGAAGGGTGCGGTTGTCGGTGGCGGGCTGGAACTGGCCTCCGCCGCCCATATCCGGGTGGCCGACCGCACCACCTACTTCGCCCTGCCGGAGGGCCAGCGCGGCCTCTTCACCGGTGGCGGTGCCACCATCCGCGTTGCCGATCTCGTCGGAAAGGCTCGCATGATCGACATGATGCTGACGGGGCGCATCTACAAGGATGAGGAAGCCGTTTCGGTGGGGCTGGCGCAGTATCTGGTGGATGACAGCGAGGCCAAGGCTTTCGAGATTGCACGGGCGGCAGCCAAGAACCCGCCGCTTTCCAATTTCGCGATCTGCTCGGCGATCTCCCACATGCAGAACATGAGCGCGCTGGATGCGGCCTATGCGGAATCGGTGGTGGCCGGCATCGTCAACACGCAGCCTGCCTCGCGCGACCGGCTGGAGGCCTTCGCCAACAAGACCGCCGCCCGGGTGAAACCCGTTTGAGCCGGGCCCGCGCAAAATGCGTTTGACCGCGCCGGTGCCGCGCTTCACTGTCGGCGCGCAAACGGGAGGGACAGGGTGAGCGCAAACGGGCAATCGCTTGGCAAGGCTGCGCTGTGGATGAGCGGCTGGCTTGCGCTGCTGGTGACGATGGCAGTGGCCGGGCGGGAAACCGCAACGCGGCTCGACGTCTTCCAGGTGATGGAAATCCGGGCGCTGGCCGGCTTTGTCATGCTGCTGCCGCTGGTGCTGGCAAGCGGCGGGCTTTCCGCCATGCGCACGGCACATCCCGTGCGGCACGTGTCACGCAACATTGTCCACTACGTGGCGCAATATTGCTGGCTGCTGGCCGTGACGATGATCCCGCTGGCGCAGGTCATCTCCATCGAGTTCACCATGCCGATCTGGACGGCGATCCTCGCGGTGTTCGTGCTGGGGGAGACGATGAACCCCTACAAGATCGCAGCCATCGTGCTCGGCCTTGCCGGCGTGCTCATCATCGTAAGGCCCGACGCCGGGCATGCCGATCCAGGTCAGTTGATCTCGCTGGCTTCCGCCGCCGGTTTCTCCATTTCTGTCATCCTGGTGAAAAGCCTGACACGCACCGACAAGCCGATCGTCATCATCTTCTGGATGCTCATCATCCAGGCGGTGATCGGCCTTGTCCCGGCACTCATGGTGTGGAAGCCGGTTCCCGAGGGCCTCTGGCCGTGGCTGTTGGTCGTGGCCTTCTGCGGCACGTTCTCACACCTGTGCATGGCCAAGGCGATGACCCATGCCGATGCCACGGTGGTGGTGCCGATGGATTTCCTGCGCGTGCCGCTGACGGCGCTCGCCGGCTACATGGTCTATGCCGAGGGAATCGACACGTTGACCATGGCCGGCGCAGCGCTGATCCTGACGGGCAACCTGCTCAACCTGAAGCGCGGCGGCCGTGCTCAGGCGGCCGACGGCCTGCGCCGCCAGGAATAGCCGCCGGAGGCTTGCGACGGCTTGGCGGCAGGCTGGTAGTGAAGTGCGAAACCGGTCAGCTTGCCTTCTTCCAGGCGGCGCTGCGCCACGGGGTTCGTGACTTCCAGTTCCGAAAAGCCGACGCGGATCATGTGCGGGATCTGGTCGACCAGCACATCGCCGGACGCGCGGATGGCACCGTGATACCCATGGCGGGTGCGCAACAGTTCGGCCTTGGAGTAGGATCGCCCGTCATTGTAGGCCGGAAAGGCCAGCACGATCAGGGGCAGACGCGCCAGATGCGGCAGGAGGCGGGCAATATCCTCGCCCGGCAGAACCTCCGGCGCGAAACGGCCAGAGGCAATTTCGGATGCGTCCAGCAGAAGGAACGCGTCCAATGGCAGGATGAGGCGGCTGTCCGCCCCGCCCTGCGACGCATCATCCGCGCGCGTCCAGCTGTCTGTGACGAAGGCATCGCCATCCCAGAGAAGCGTTCCGGAAACGGCCTTGACCGGTTCTGCTGTCATGATCCCGTTCCTTCCCTCAAAGTTCCGACGAGGCGAGCGACTGTTCCAGCCCGGACAGATGGATGCCGCATTCGGTCTTGGCCTGACCGGCCCAGCGGCCCGAGCGGGCATCGTTGCCCGGCTGAACCACCGAGGTGCAGGGAAAGCAGCCGATCGACAGGTAGCCATAGGCGACGAGCGGATTTTCGCGCAGCTTGCGCGACAGGGCATAGTTGCGGATGTCGTCGGCGCTCCAGCGGGCCAGCGGATTGATGCGGATGCGATGGCCGACGGCCTCGAAGACCGGCAGCGCGGCGCGCGTGGCCGACTGGAAACGCTTGCGCCCGGTGAACCAGGCGCCGTACGGCTCGACGGCGCGCGCCATCGGCTCCACCTTGCGGATGTCGCAGCAGGCATCGGTACTGGACAGATGCAATTTGCCGTCCGGATCACCGGCGGCCAGACGCGCTTCCAGCGGCTTGATGACGGTCAGGCCGGTCAGGCCGAAATCCCCGACCAGTGCATCACGGTAATCGAGTGTCTCTCCGCGCGAAATGCTTGCCGGTGTCGAGGAAGGCAACCGGCAAGGAGCGGTCGACCTCGGCCAGCATGCAACAAGACGGCGGAATCCGCGCCCGAAGGACGAGACCGTCACCACGTCACCCGGAAACAGCGTCCGCGCGGCGATCTCGATGATGAGCTTCGGCGGCAATGCGCCATAGCGCTCCTCATATTCGGCGGCGGCTTCGGCAGCCAGTTCGGCGGCGTCAGGCAGCTTTGGCTTGGTCAGCATAGAGCGCCTCCTTGAATGGCGCCGGCCCGGTGCGGCGGTAGGCAGCGAGGAAGGTTTCCTCCGGCCCGGTGCGCAGGGCGACATAGGTGTCGATGATGGTTTCGATGGCTGCGGCAATGTGTTCCGGCTCGAAGCCGCGTCCGATGATCTCGCCGATGGAGGCATCCTCGCCGCCCGATCCGCCGAGTGTCACCTGGTAAAGCTCCGCACCCTTCTTCTCCACGCCGAGAATGCCGATATGGCCAACGTGATGATGGCCACAGGCGTTGATGCAGCCGGAAATCTTCAGCTTCAGCTCACCGATCTCGTCCTGACGGGCGGCCAGCCGCGTGGAGATCTCCTGTGCGACCGGGATCGAGCGGGCATTGGCAAGCGCGCAATAGTCGAGGCCAGGGCAGGCAATGATGTCGGTGACCAGCCCGGCATTGGCGGTCGCCAGACCCGCCGCCTTCAACCGGTCGTAAACGGCCTTCAGGTCGGCGCGGGCGACATGGGGCAGGATCAGGTTCTGCTCGTGGCTGACACGGATTTCGTCGAAGGCGTAGTCCTCCGCGATGGCAGCGACCTCGTCCATCTGGGAGGCCGATGCGTCGCCCGGCACCTCGCCGATGCCTTTCAGCGAAATGGTCACGATGCCGTAATCGGGATGGCGGTGCGGCGTGACATTGCGCCTCAGCCAGCCGGCAAAGCCCTTGTCCTGCTGCTTGGCCGCGATCTCTGCCACGACACCCTCGGCGCGATCCGGCAGGGATGGCGGGGCAAAATAAGCGGAAATGGCGTCTATGTCGGCCTGCGGCAGTGTCAGCTCACCGTCCTTCAGCGCTTGCCATTCAGCCTCGACCTGGCGGGCGAATTCCTCCGCTCCGGTTTCGTGGACGAGGATCTTGATGCGCGCCTTGTACTTGTTGTCGCGGCGGCCATGCAGGTTGTAGACGCGCAGGATCGCGGTCACATAGGAAAGCAGGTGCTCCTCCGGCAGGAACTCCCGGATCAGCTTGGCGATGATGGGCGTGCGGCCCTGACCACCGCCGACCCAGACGGCAAAGCCCGTGCGTCCAGCCTCGTCCTTCTTCAGCTGCAGGCCGATGTCGTGGACCTGGATCGCGGCGCGGTCACGCTCCGCACCGGTCACGGCGATCTTGAACTTGCGCGGCAGGTAGGAAAATTCCGGGTGCAGCGACGACCATTGCCGGAGAATCTCGGCATGGGGGCGCGGATCGCCCACCTCATCAGCGGCGGCACCGGCGAAATGGTCTGCGGTCACGTTGCGGATGCAGTTGCCCGAAGTCTGGATGGCATGCATCTCGACGCTCGCCAGATCGACCAGGATCGCCGGCGTGTCCGACAGTTTCGGCCAGTTGAACTGGATGTTCTGGCGCGTGGTGAAATGGCCGAAGCCGCGATCATACTTGCGCGCGATATGGGCCAGCATGCGCATCTGGCGGCCCGACAGCGTTCCATAGGGGATGGCGACACGCAGCATGTAGGCATGGAGCTGCAGATAGACACCGTTCATCAGGCGCAGCGGGCGGAACTGGTCTTCCGTCAACTCGCCGTCAAGGCGGCGGGCCACCTGATCGGAATATTCCGCGACGCGCGCCTTCACGAAGGCATGGTCGAACTCGTCATAGCGGTACATGGCACGTGGTCCTCAGGCCGCTCGGCGCGCGGGGGCACCGGCGGGCAGGTCGGCATTGACGGTGATGGTCGGACCACCGGCGCGGATGCGCTCGCGCAGGCGGCGCGGCACGATGCGGCCTTCCAGCACATCCACCTCGATCAGGTTGACGTCGATCACCTCGTTCTTGAGGTAGGCGGCCTGACCGGCGCGCGTCAGCTTTTCCTCGGTGGCAGCATCCCCTGCGAGGCAGGACTTCGAGATGCACTCGCTCCAGCCGTGATCGTCGGCCAGCCAGACAGCAATTCCGTCAGTGAGGCGGTTGGCGGTCAGGATCTTCATGCGACTTTCTCCATGGCTGATGCGGCGCAGGCCGCGGTCAGGGAGCAAGTCCGCAGGAGCATGAACGGGAGCGTGCCAGTACGGGCGTTTCATGCGGGGAAACGGACTTGATCCATTGCCCGCATTGTCGCGCTGCAGTGCAAAATCGTGAAGGAATGCAGCCATCGCCCGCAGGTGGCAGGGCAAATCACTTTTCGCCGGATTCGCCGGAACGCGAAAAAGCATTCCGGCGAGCGGCCGCGGCCTGCGGATGGCTCAGCCGCGCAGGAAAGCGCGGAGCGTGGCGATCTCGCCTTCCGTGGCCAGCGTCGGCGCATGGCCGACACCGGCAAACTCCACCAGCTCCGGCCTAGGGCCGCGCCCTGTCATTTCAGTGGCAACGGCTGCGGGCAGCACGTCCGAGGTCTCACCGCGCAGGAGAAGCGTCTTTGCCGCGACTCCATCCCACTGCGGCCAGCAGTCGAGATCGCCCTTGTGCAGGGTAAACTGCGTCACAATCTGCGGATCGTAGTGGACGGTGACCTTGCCGCTGTCGGTGCGGCGTGCCGAGGTGTCGGCCATGCGCCGCCAGAAGGCGTCCGCGTTGTCACCGAAAGGCGCGTAGTTGGTGCGCAGCCAGGTTTCGAGTTCGGCCATTGTGTCGAAGACCGGTGGATTGCCGACATAGGACGCGATGCGCCCGGTGGCGCTTTCGGGGATCGCCGGGCCGATGTCGTTGACGACCAGATGGGTCATCCGGCCTTTCAGGCGGCCCGCTGCCAGCGTGACGCCGATCAGCCCGCCCATGGAGGTGCCGACCCAGCGCAGGGTGTCCGCGCCATAGTGATCAAGGATCGCCAGTGCATGGGTTCCGAAGGTCGCATAGGAATAATCCACCGCCGCATCGGTGGCCCACGAGGAGAGGCCACGCCCCAGCGTATCCGGGCAGACCACGAAATAGTCGTCACTCAGCGCCGCGGCCGCCTCGTCGAAATCACGGCCCGTGCGGGCAAGCCCGTGCCACATGACAAGAAGGGGGCGGGCGCGATCGCCCCATTCGGAGACATGAAGCTCATGGGTGCCGGAACGGACATAGGCGGAGCGGCGCACGGACATCAGTGCGTTCCTTTCTTGAGCAGCGTTCCGGCAATGCCGGCCGGGAAAAAATAGACGAGCAGGATGAAGAGGATGCCAAGCCAGAGCAGCCAGCGGTCCGGCTCGACGAGATGCTGGATGAAGGGAACGCCTGCCGTGGCGTCTGCCGCCACTTCCATCAGGTCCTTCAGGTAGAATTGTGCGAGGCTCATGATGGTGACGCCAATGACCGCGCCGATCATGGTTCCCATGCCGCCGATGACGACCATCAGCAGGATGTCGATCATGATCGACATGGCGAGCGTCGTTTCCGGACCGGTGTAGCGCAGCCAGACCGCCCAGACGACCCCTGCGAGTGCCGCAATCACAGCGGCAATGATGAAGACCGCTGTGCGGTAGGCGACGACGCGATAACCGATGGCCTCGGCGCGCATCTCGTTCTCACGGATCGCCTCCAGCACGGTGCCAAGCGGCGAACGGACGATGCGGGTCAGCACGTAGAAGAGCAGCAGGCACGTGAGGAAGACGAAATAGTAGGCTGCCACCTTGCCATTCATCGACACGCCGAAGAGTTTCAGCACGCCACCGTTGCCATCGGTGAAAAGCTTCATCGCCGGGGAGAACAGTTTTGGCGCGGAATAGACCAGCCCGTCCTCGCCGCCGGTGAACTCCGACAATTGCGAGGCAAGCACCATCATCACGGACGCTGCCGCAAGCGTAACCATGGCAAAGAAGATCGCTTTCACGCGCAGGCTCAGCACGCCGATCAGCCCGGCGAGCAGGGACGCGGCGATGACGCCTGCCCCGCCGCCGAGGAGCACGGCATCAAAACCCGCGCCCATCCGCTTCAGCGCAATTGCCGCGCCATAGGCGCCCAGTCCGAAGAACATGGTATGGGCAAAGGAGACGATGCCGGTGTAGCCGATCAGCAGGTCGTAGGAGGCCGCCAGCACAATGAACACGCAGATGCGGGCCGCCACCTGCTGGGCGCGAACGTCGGGAAAGAGGAACGGTGCAAACAGCAAGACGAGGCCGATGAGCGCGGCTACGCCATAGACGATCAGGCGTCCGGTGCGCAGGCGCCCGGCGTGAGCGGGTTGAATGGAAAGGGTCGTGTCGATCATTGTTTCCTCCCCCGCGTCACAGCTTCAGCGCCGGGCGCAGGCCCCAGGGCCGCCACAGCAGGATCGCCATCATCAGCAGCATGTTGGAGGCCAGCGACAGCTTGGGAAACAGGAAGGCGACATAGTTGCCGAGCAGGCCGACGAGCAGCGCGCCGAGCAGCGATCCCTCGATGGAGCCCAGCCCGCCGATGATGACGACGATGAAAACGAGGATCATCAGTTCGGCGCCGAGCGTGCCGGAAATCAGGCCCTGGTAACCCGCCCACATGGCCCCGCCCATGGCGGCCAGAGCCGAGCCCGCCATGAAGACGGCGATGAAAAGCCGGTCGATGCGGAAGCCGAGTGCCTCCACCATCTCACGGTTTTCCACGCCTGCGCGGATCAGCAGGCCGATGCGGGTGCGGTTCAGCACCGTGTAGAGGGCAATGAAGACCACGAGCCCAAGGAAGAAGGCGAAGACGCGATAGACCTCGATGGCCACGTCGCCGATGATGAATGACCCTTCCAGCAGGGCCGGGCGCGGCACGGCAACCGGGTTGCCGCCCCAGACGGCGAGGATGATCTGCTCGGCGACGATCAGTGCGCCGATGGTGATGAGGATCTGGCGCAGGTGATCCTTGTAGACCGGCTTGACGATGACGCGCTCGAAGAACCAGCCGGCGGCGAGCCCGAAGAGAGCCGCCGCGCCGATGGCGGCAAACAGGGCGAGGAAATTCAGCGTCAGCGAATCCGCCTGGACCCAGGCGGCCAGCGCTGCCAACACGGAAGCGGCAATGAAGGCGCCGAAGGAGATGAAGGCGGAATGGCCGAAGTTCAGCACGTCCATCAGGCCGAAGACCAGCGACAGGCCCGAGGCCATGAGGAAGATCATCATGCCCATGGCAAGGCCTGCCACGGTGAGCGTGACCCAGGAGGGAAACGAGCCGATCAACGGCAGGGCAATGATCATCAGCAGGACCGGCAGGGCATTGACGCCACCGATGCGGTTGAAAAGGGTGGAGAGGGTCATGGTGTTTCTCCGGATCACTGGTGCGCGTCGAGCGAAAGGCTCAGGAGCCGCGTCTGGAGGTCCTTGTCGGCAACGAGCTCCGGCATGGAGCCCGTATGGGCGATATGGCCGTCGTCGATCACCGAGACATGGGCGCCGAGCGATGAGGCGAACATGAAGTTCTGCTCGACCAGCAGGATGGTCGTGTCAGCGGCGATCTCGCGGAAGGCATCGATCATGGCGCGGATGATGGCCGGTGCCAGCCCCTTCGTCGGTTCGTCGATGAGGATCATGCGGCGTGGCTCGATGATGGCGCGCGAGATGGCGAGCATCTGTTTCTGGCCGCCGGAGAGTGACCAGGCGGGCTTTTCCCAGAAGGTCTTCATGGCCGGGAACAGCTCGTGGATGCGCTTCAGCCGCCCGGCATCGAAGCTGCCATCGGCGGAGGCAAGGCGCATGTTTTCCTCCACCGTGAGCCCGCCGAAGACGCCCATGTTTTCCGGCACATAGGCGATGCCGAGACGGGCGATGTCGGAGGTGTGCAGACGCGTGATGTCCTTGCCTTCGAAGACGATGCGCCCGGCGCGTGCCTGCCACAGGCCCATGATGGTGCGCAGTGTCGTGGTCTTGCCGGCACCGTTGCGGCCGAGCAGCACATAGGTGCCGCCCTCCGGCACATCGAAGGAAATACCGTGCAGGATCTGGTATTGCGCGATGTCGGTGTGGACATCCTGAAGCGAGAGAATGGGCTGACTCATGCGGCGTCCTCCGCGGGAATACCGAGATAGATTTCGCGCACGATGGGAAGGGCAATCACTTCTTCCGGATCGCCGTCTGCCACCAGCTCACCGTTGTGCAGCACCACAATGCGGTCGGCGAGCGCGCGCACCACGTCCATCTTGTGCTCGACCAGCAGGATCGTCTTCGACGTGTCCTTCTTGATCTCGGAAATGAGTTCGAGGATGACGGGCGCCTCGTCCACGCTCATGCCGGCTGTCGGCTCGTCGAACATGAAGATGTCCGGCTCCATGGCCAGCAGCAGGGCGACTTCCAGCTTGCGCTGGTCGCCATGCGGCAGGGCAGCGGCGGGCATGTGGGCCACCTTCTCCAGCCGGGCGGCGGCGAGATGGGCTTCGGCCTTGCGGGCGAGGTCCGGCCAGGCGGAAACCGGGCGCAGGATGCGCGGGCCGATGCCGTGGCGGGCCTGTACGGCAAGCCGGATGTTCTCCAGCACGGAGAGCTTGGGGAACAGGTTGGTGAGCTGGAAGGCACGGCCGAAGCCTGCCTTGGCGCGCGCCGAGGGGGGCAGCGCGGTGACGTCGCGCCCGTTCTTCAGGATCCGGCCGGCGCTTGGCACCAGTTGCCCCGACATGAGGTTGAACCATGTCGTCTTGCCTGCGCCGTTGGGGCCGACGATCACGGTCAGCTCGCCCGGCCGGAAGGCGCAGGTGACATTGTTGACCGCCGTGTGGCCGCCGAAGCGGATGGTAAGGTTGTGCGACTCCAGCGAGGGAGCGCCAGAAATGTCCGTCATGTCATCCGACCTGGCAAATGATGTGGTTGCGCGATTTCCCACGCGCTGTCCCCCAAAACCCGTTGGGCGGGTCTGCCGCCTTCTCCCCTGGCAAGAGGGGAGAAGGCGTCTTGCGGCACGTTGGGGGCGGACCGGGTGGTCCCGATGCCGCAAGTTCTTGAAGGCGGACCGTCAGTTCTTGCGGCCGACCGGAATGTTCATCTCGTCCGCCTTGATCTCGCGCACGAGTTCCGGGATGGCCCACTTCACGTTGTCATCCACCTTGATCTTGAAGTGGTACATGGACTGGAGCGCCTGGTGGTCTTCCGGACGGAAGGTCATCGGACCCTTGGGGGTATCCCAGGTCATGCCTTCCATGGTCTTGATCAGCGTCTCGGTATCCCATTCACCGGCTGTTTCAAGCGCCTTGACCACGGCAAGCGCGGCGGCCATGCCACCGGCGGTGAAGAAGTCCGGCGGGGCGTCGAAGCGCTTCTTGTGTTCGGCAACGAGCCAATCGTTCACCGCGTTCTTCGGTAGGTCGTAGTAGTAGTAGATCGCGCCTTCCATGCCGGGCACGCGCTTGTAGGTCGGCAGCACGGCCAGGATGTGGCCGCCGGTCGAAATCTCGATGCCGTAGCGCTTGGGGTCCATGCCAACGAGGGCGCCCATCGGGTCACCGGAACCGGCGACATAGATGAGGATGACCTTGCGGCCTTCCTTGTCCTTCAATGCATTGAAGAGACGCTCACCGACCGCGGTGTAGTCGGTGGTCTTCAGCGGCACGTATTCCTCGGTGACGATGGTCGCACCGGTGCCTTCCAGCGCCTTCTTGAAGGCGGCGATGCCGTCCTTGCCGAAGGCATAGTCCTCGGCCAGCGTCGCGACGAAGAGCTTGTCATCAGGGTTCAGCGCCTTGGCCTGCGCCTGCATGTCCATGGACGAATTGCGCGAGGTCTTGAAGACAAAGCGGTTGGAATCCGGGCCGGTCAGCGAATCGGCCACGGCGGGCTCCACCAGCAGGATCTTCTCGTATTCGGCGGCCACCGGCAGCATGGCCGTGGTGACGCCCGACGAGGTGCCGCCGACAGCGAGCAGCACGCCGTCGTCGCCATAGGCCTCGGCCAGCACCGAGCGGGCGACATCCGGCTTGAACTGGGTGTCCTTCTCGATCACCTCGATCTTGCGGCCCTTGACCATCATCGAACCGTTGGTCGCGTATTCCAGGCCCAGGTTGAAGCCGACGGAGGTCTGCTTGGAGAAGGCCTCCAGCGGCGAGCCGGACAGGCCGTGCACGATGGCGATCTTGACCGGGTCCTCGGCCTTGGCTGCGGTCACGGCCCCGGCGGCAAGCGCCGCGGCCATGGCCAGTGCGGAAATCAGTTTCTTCATGGTTTCTCTCCTCCTTGAAAGAACTGGTGGGCGCGCCGGACCATCCGGCGCACTGATCATTGGGCGGTCCAGCCCCCGTCGACGGGGAAGGATGCACCGGTGATGTTGTGGGCGCGCGGATGGCACAGGAAGACCGCCAGCGCGCCGAGTTCGGCGGGATCGGATGTGCGCAGGCTCGGCTGCTTCTCGGCCAGCAGGCTCGCGATGCCTGCGGCCCGGTCGCCACCATGGGCGGCGGCGCGGGCGGCCACCTGCGGCTCGATGATCGCGGTCTCGGTCCAGCCGGGGCAAATGCAGTTGACCGTCACCCCGCCGCTCTCGCGCGTGCCGGCCGCCGCATATTCCAGCGCGGCGACCTTGGTCATGCCGACAAGGCCGAACTTGGAAGCGACATAGGGTGCCTTGTCCCTCGACGCGACGAGGCCGTGCACGGAGGCGATGTTGATGACGCGGCCATAGCCGCGCGCCGCCATGCCGGGGAGTGCACGGCGCATGGTGTGAAAGGCGCCCGACAGGTTGACGGCGATGATCGCGTCCCAGAGGTCCGGTGTCACCTCGGCCAGCGGTGCGGTTTTCTGGATGCCGGCATTGTTGACGAGAAT
Organism: Brucellaceae bacterium; assembly: GCA_020637755.1. Classification (GTDB taxonomy): domain Bacteria; phylum Pseudomonadota; class Alphaproteobacteria; order Rhizobiales; family Rhizobiaceae; genus Zhengella. The sequence continues at coordinate 180,413 of JACKJW010000001.1, forward strand.
GTCGACCGGGCCGAACGTTCCGGCCGCATCCATCATGGCATCGATGGCGGTGGCATCGCGCATGTCGGCGTCCAGGAAGATCGCTTCCGGCGCACCGGCGGCCTTGACGGCGGCGACAGCGCTGGCGGCCTCCTCCGGCGTGGCGAGACCGTGGACGGCGACGCGCGCGCCGTCACCGGCCAGTGCCCTGGCGATGGCAAGGCCGATGCCCTGGACGGACCCGGTGACAAGCGCGGTGCGGCCGGTCAAGGTGCTCATATGCCTTCACTTTCCGTTTCGGGGCGCTCCAGCGCGGCGCGCAGCTCGGTCTTCAGCACCTTGCCGTAATTGTTCTTCGGCAGGGCTTCGACAAAGCGGTACTGTTTGGGACGCTTGAAGCGGGCGATGGTATCGCGGCAATGGGCGTCAAGCGCGGCATCGTCGCAGGCCTGCCTGTCACGCGGCACGACGAAGGCGACGACAATCTCGCCCCACTCTGCATCCGGCGCGCCGATGACCGAAACCTCTGCGACCGACGCATGGGTGAGCAAGGCTTCCTCCACCTCGCGGGGATAGATGTTGGAGCCGCCGGAGATGATGACGTCCTTGGAGCGGTCCTTCAGCGTCAGGAAGCCGTCTTCGTCAAAGGAACCCATGTCGCCGGTCCACAGCCAGCCATCCTTCAGCGTGGCCGCAGTGCCCTCCGGGTTGTTCCAGTAGCCAGCCATGACGGCAGCCCCACGCACGAGGATTTCTCCGGTCTCGCCTGCGGGAAGCGCGCGGCCGTCGCCATCGGCGACACGTACTTCCACGCAGGCCTGCGCGACACCGGTGGAGGCGAGGCGCTCGCGCCAACGGGGATGGGTGCGGTCGGCGACCATGGCACGGGTCATTCCGGTGATGCACATGGGGCTTTCGCCCTGCCCGTACAGCTGGGCAAAGCGGGGACCGAGCACATCGACGGCCTCGATGATGTCGGCGAGATACATCGGCCCACCGCCATAGACGATGGTGCGGATGCCCTCGCCCGTTTCACCGGCCGCCCTGGCGTGGCTTACCAGACGCTTGACCATGGTGGGTGCGGCAAACATGTGGACGCGGCCCAGGGCCTTGGCGAGCGACAGGATTTCCGCCGGCTCGAAGCCGCCTGACAGCGGCACGCAATGGCGTGCGGCCTTCAGCACATGCTGGACATTGTAGAGCCCGGCACCATGGCTGATGGGCGCGGCATAGAGCGTGCAATCGGCTTGATGCGTATCATCCACATTGGCAAAGTAGCCGAGCACCATGGCCTGGATGTTGGCATGGGTGATCATGACGCCCTTGGGCTTGCCGGTGGTACCGGAAGTGTAGAAGAGCCAGGCGAGATCATCGGGCGCACGCTCCACCGGCTCCTCCAGCGCGGGACCGGTACGCATGGCATCAAAGGCCTCACCCTCCAGGCCGATCAGCCTGGCTTCCGGCAGGATGGACGCCAGCTCTTCACCGGCCTTGGCGGTGACGAAGCATAGCGTCGCGCCAGCGTCGCCGACGATCCAAGCGGCTTCGCGCGGGTGCAGCTTGGCGTTGACCGGCACGACGGCAGCGCCCGCCAGCCAGACGCCCCACATGGCTTCCAGATATTCGGTGCAATTGGCGGCGAAAAGGGCGACGCGGTCACCTGGTGCCACACCATGACGAGAGACGAGCGCGGCGGCGATGGCGCCCGCGCGCTGCGCAAATCCTGCGTAATCGGCATCCACCGCCGTGCCTTTCAGCAGCGCGGGTGCATGCGGATACAGGGCCGCAGCTCTGACCAGCCAGTGGGCCAGATTCATCTTCGGTATCCTCCCGGTCCCGGCGCAGGGGTGCTCCCAAACCCTGTTTTCGATTGCGCCGCTTTGTGCCAGATACTATCAACCAAAGACTTATAAGCGCCAATATCGTAGAACTACGCATGGCAGATGAGCAAAACCACGCAGACTTGGACAGGCTGGCTTTCGAGGCGGCCCCTGTCGGCATCGTGATGACGGAAAATCGGGTGATCGTGGCCTGCAACCCGGCCTTTGCAGCCATGTTCGGCTACAAGCGGGAACAATTGCTCAACCAGTCCTTCGCGATCCTCTACCCCTCCTTCGAGGAATTCGTGGCGATCCGCGAGGTGGGCGTGAAGCCGTTGCGCGAGACGGGCCGCTACTCCGACGAGCGCATCATGGCGCGCGCCGACGGGTCGAATTTCTGGTGCCGGGTGCGCGGGCGCACGCTGACCGAGGATGGCGATCCGCTGGCCAAGGCCGTGTGGAGCTTTGCCGACCTTTCGCACGAGCGGCCGGTGGCCAAACTGTCCACCCGCGAGCGGCAGATCGTGATGCATCTGGGCGAAGGGCGTACGTCCAAGGAGATCGCCCGCCTGCTCGACATTTCCCCGCGCACGGTGGAGACCTACCGCGCCAAGCTGCTCAAGAAATTCTGTGCGGGCAATGTGGCCGAACTGCTCAGCCACCTCGGCGGCATGCCTGAGGGGTGAGGTGACCGGTTGTGGCAATCGCCCTCACCGCCCCAGCAATACATCCATGATCGAGCCGGATTTCTGCCGTTCGCCGACGCCGACCTTCGGGACCGGGCGGATGGAGGCGGTGGTGTCCTGCCCTGCGCTCTGGCGGATGGCGCGTTTGACGGTGTTTTCAGCCGGTGCATTGCCGACCCTGGCCACGGGACGCGGCACCGGGGCGACGGACACGCTTTCCGCCGGGCGCGGCATGGATGATGGCAAAGGCGGTGTGGCGGCGGGCGCGTTGCCGGGCAATGGGGCGGGCGGTGTCATGCCCGGCTTCCACATCCCTCGCAGAGGCGCAACCGGCAGACCTTCATGGGCGGCAGCCATGAAGGTGCGCCAGGCTTCCGCCGGAAGCATGCCGCCGGTAACGCCCTTCATGAAGGCGCCGTCATCATTGCCAAACCAGACGCCGGTCACCAGGTTTGACGTGTAGCCGATGAACCAGGCGTCGCGAGAATTCTGCGTGGTGCCGGTCTTGCCGGCGGCGGGCCATCCAAAATCAGCTTTCTTTGCTGTGCCATCCTCCACCACGCCGCTCAGCATGGTGTTCATCATGGCGGCGATGTCCTCGCGGATCACGCGCGGGGCGGTCTGCTGGTGCTCATAGACCACCTTGCCCTTCATGGTCGTCACGCGGCGGATGAAGTGGATGTCCGGGCGGTAGCCACCATTGACGAAGGGTACATAGGCGGCCGTCAGTTCCAGCGGCGTGACTTCCGAGGTGCCGAGCGCGATGGAGGCGTTGACCGTCAGGTCACTCTCGATGCCCATGCGGTGGGCCACTTCCGCCACCGTCTTCGGCCCGACTTCCTGTGCCAGCTGGGCCGAGACCGAGTTCAGCGATTTCTTCAGCGCGGTCGTCAGTGTGACCTTGCCGTAGTACTTGCCCTTGAAGTTTTCCGGCGTCCATTTGCCGATGCGAATGGGCGCGTCGTTGCGAACACTGTCGGGTGTGCGCCCGGCTTCGAGTGCTGCCAGATAGACGAAGGGCTTGAAGGTGGAACCCGGCTGGCGGCGGGCTTCCGAGGCCCGGTCGAACTGCGAATTGGCATAGTCATAGCCGCCGACCATGGCGCGTACCGCGCCCGAGCCGTCGATGGAGACCAGCGCGCCCTGGCTGACATTGAGCTTGCCGCCCTTGGCGGCGATCAGGTCCCGGATGGAGTTTTCTGCCAGTTTCTGCAGCGTCAGGTCGAGCGTGGTGTCGACGACCACGTCTTCCTTCACGTCGCCGATGAGGCCGGGAAGTTCTTCCATGATGCGGTCGGCGACGTAGTTCTCCGAACCGGTCCAGTAGGCTGCGGCGCGCGTGGCGGGCGCCTTCATGGCGAGCGAAAATTCCGTATCGCCAATCATGCCCTGTTCGCGCATGGCGGCAATGACGAGCTTGGCGCGGTCGCCAGCCGCCTTCGGGTCACGGGCGGGCGAAAGGCGCGAGGGGGCCTTCAGCAGGCCCGCAAGCAGCGCAGCCTCCGACAGCGAGACATCACGAGCGGGCTTGCCGAAATAGCGGCGCGAGGCCGCCTCCACACCGTAGGCACCCGAGCCGAAATAGACCCGATTGAGATACATGGTGAGGATCTGTTCCTTGCTGTGCTTCTGCTCCAGCCAGAGCGCCAGCAGCACTTCCTGTACCTTGCGCTCCAGCGTGCGGGCGGGCGTTAGGAACATGTTCTTGGCCAGCTGCTGGGTCAGCGTGGAGCCGCCCTGATGCATGCGGCCCTTGAGCAGGTTGGACCCCATGGCGCGCGCCAGGCCAACGGGATCGATACCGAAGTGGGAATGGAAGCGGCGGTCCTCGATGGCGATCACCGCCTGCGGGATATAGGGCGACATTTCATGCAGGCCGACGGCCTCGCCGCCGGTCATGCCGCGATTGCCGATCAGTTTGCCATCGACGGAGACGATCTTGACGTTGGGCGGACGGGCGGGAACTTCCCAGGTGGTGGCCGACGGCATCTTTGCGCCATAGAAGGCGACAATGCCGGCCAGCCCGATACCGCCCCAGATGGCCAGGATGAGCGACCAGTAGAGTGCGCCACGGATGAGGCCAAAGAAGCCGAGCCGCTGGCGCGAAGTCCTGGCCTTGCGCGCCGAACCCGCCTTGCGCTTGCCGGGCGCCCTTTTGGCAGGCTTGCGCGGCTGCACGACACGGTCGTCTGCCGAAACGGCCATGGCGCGGCCATCTGCCGGCGCATCGAAAGTGGGTTCGATCCGCTTCTTTCCCCGTGCCATGCCTTCCCGCCTTGCCTGATTTCACATCGTGCCCGGCCTGGAGACTAAATGCGGCGGTTTAAGGGGGTGTTAAGCGCGTGGTAAGCGAAGCCCTGAGGAACTGTTTAAAATCTGCTCAATCCCTCAGCTATGGGCGAAAATGTCCGCCTCCGGCCAGCCATCCAGGTCAAGGCGGGCGCGCATCGGCAGGAACCGGAAACAGGCTTCGGCCATCTCCGTGCGCCCTTCGCGCTCCAGCCGCCCGGCCAGCGTATCGCGCAGGCGATGCAGATAGAGGACGTCGGAGGCGGCATATTCGAGCTGGGCGGGTGACAGCTCATCGGCTGCCCAGTCGCTCGACTGCTGCTGCTTGGAGAGCTGGATGTCGAGCAATTCGTTGCAGATGTCCTTCAGCCCGTGGCGATCAGTGTAGGTGCGGGTGAGCCGCGAGGCGATCTTGGTGCAGAAGACCGGATTGGCCCGCACCCCGAAGGCATGTTCCATGACCGCAATGTCGAAGCGGCCGAAATGGAAGATCTTCTCGATCGCCGGATCGGCCAGCAACGCTTCGATGTTGGGCGCGGACGTCTGGCCCTTCGCAATCTGCACCACGTCCGCCGTGCCGTCGCCCGGCGACAGCTGGACCACGCAGAGCCGGTCGCGCTGCGGCACAAGGCCCAGCGTCTCAGTGTCGATGGCCACTGCCTTGACCCGGTAGTTGTCGAGGTTGGGCAGGTCGCCCTTGTGCGCGCGGATGGTCATGCAGCAGGTCCTCCGGTTCAGTCGTTCAGATCAGGATTGGCGGGCATCGGCCAGCGCGGCCAGGATGCGCGCCCAGGACCGCTGGCCCTTGTGGAACGAGGTCAGCTCGTATTTTTCGTTGGGCGAATGGATGCGGTCATCGGCCAGGCCGAAGCCGACGAGGAGCGACTCCATGCCGAGCATGCGCTGGAAATCGCCGACAATCGGGATCGATCCGCCCATCGCGATCATGACGGCGGGCTTGTCCCACTCGTCCGAGAGCGCGCCCCTGGCGGTGTTCAGCAGCGGGCTGTCATAGGGGAGCTGGATGGCGGGTGAGCCGCCATGTTCATGGAATTCCACCGAGCAATCGGCCGGGATGCGGGCACGCACGAAATCGCGAAAGGCCTGGCGGATTTTGGCCGGCTCCTGATCGTGCACGAGACGGAAGGACAGTTTCGCGGAGGCTTCCGCCGCAATCACGGTCTTGAAGCCCTCACCGGTATAGCCGCCCCAGATGCCGTTGATCTCGGCGGTGGGCCGTGCCCAGATCAATTCCAGGATCGAGCGCCCGCTCTCGCCGGCGGGTTCCGACAGGCCGACCGGCCCGAGGAACTTGTCCGCCGTCTCGCCAAGGCCTTCCCAGATGTCAAGGATTTCAGGCGGGGTCTCGTGCACTCCGTCATAGAAGCCGGGAATGGTGACGCGGCCCGCGGCATCATGCAGGTCGGCCAGCACGCGCGACAGGATGCGGATCGGGTTGGCGGCCGCACCACCGTAATAGCCCGAATGCAGGTCGCGGCTGGCCGCCTTCACCGTGACCTCCTCGCCGACGAGCCCGCGCAGGCCCGCCGAGATGGCAGGTGTCTCCGCGTCCCACATGTTGGTATCGCAGACGAGGGCGAAATCCGCCTTCAATTCCTCTGCATTGGCCTCGATGAAGGGTTTCAGCGAGGGCGAACCGCTCTCCTCCTCACCTTCGAACAGGATGGTGACGCGGCAGGGCAGCGCGCCGGTCTCGCTTTTCCACGAGCGGCAGGCTTCCACGAAGGTCATCAGCTGGCCCTTGTCATCGGCCGATCCGCGCCCGGTGATGACCTTGCGGCCACTTTCCTCGCCAATGCCCGGATCAAAGGGATCAGAGGTCCAGAGATTCAACGGATCGACCGGTTGAACGTCATAGTGGCCATAGAAGAGGACATGGGGGGCATCGGGCGTCGCACCCGCATGATGGGCGACGACCATGGGATGGCCCGGCGTGTCGCGCACAGAGGCCTCGAAGCCGATGGCGCGAAGATCGGCGACCAGCCACTCGGCCGCCGCGCGGCAATCGCCCGCATAGGCCGGGTCGGTCGAGATCGACTTGATGCGCAGCAGTCCGAACAGGTGCTCCAGCGACCCGTCGAGGCGGGCGTCGATATCGTCCAGCACGCGGTCGATGGCGTTCATGGTCTTGGTCTCCGGCAAATCACAGGGGGCGAGACTACTGTCTTGGCAGGAAAGGCGGAAGGCGGGAGCGGGCAAAAAAGAACCGCCGTGGCGGAGGGGGATACCACGGCGGTCTTTTTCAATCCGGCAGCTTCCCGAGAGGGGGATAGGGATGCTGCCCCAATGTCCGGATCAGGCGGGGGACGGGGCCTTTGATCGCGGACGCGGCATTTTCGCTTGCCGATGACAAGCATTTGGGAACCGGAAAAAGGCAAAACAAGGGCACGAAGATTAAATCTGTGTAACGGAAGCGTGAGCCGGCCGCCGGGGCAAATCGCCGTGGACGCGGAAGCGGGCCTTGGTTAATCCTGTCACCCATGAAAAACGGTGATCATCTCTTCCTCGTCGACGGCTCGGCCTACATCTTCCGCGCCTATCACGCCCTGCCCCCGCTGACACGAAAATCCGACGGTTTGCCCGTCGGCGCCGTGTCGGGCTTCTGCAACATGCTGTGGAAGCTGCTGCGCCAGGCGCGTGACACATCGGTCGGCGTGACTCCTACCCATTTCGCGGTGATCTTCGACTATTCCTCCAAGACATTCCGCAATGAAATGTATCCCGAATACAAGGCGAACCGCTCCGCCCCGCCGGAGGATCTCGTGCCACAGTTCGGGCTGATCCGGCAGGCGACGCACGCCTTCGGCCTGCCCTGCATCGAGATGGAAGGGTTCGAGGCCGACGACATCATCGCTACCTATGCGAAGCTGGCGCGGGAAGCCGGCGGTGATGCGACCATCATCTCGTCCGACAAGGACCTGATGCAGCTCGTCAACGAAAAGGTGTCGATGTACGACCCGATGAAGGACAAGGACATCGGCATTCCCGAAGTAATCGAGAAATGGGGTGTCGGGCCGGAGAAGATGATCGACCTGCAGGCGCTCACCGGCGACAGCGTGGACAACATTCCCGGCGTTCCGGGCATCGGGCCGAAGACGGCGGCGCAGCTGCTGGATGAGTATGGCAACCTCGACACGCTGCTGGACAGGGCGGGCGAGATCAAGCAGGCCAAGCGGCGCGAAAACCTGATCGAGCACAGGGAGAAGGCGCTGCTGTCGCGCGAGCTGGTGCGGTTGAAGGACGATGTGCCAGGCCTTGATGCGCTGGATGCGCTGGTGCTGGATGAGCCGGACGGGCCGAAGCTTGTCGCCTTCCTGAAGGCAATGGAGTTCACCAGCCTGACGCGCCGCGTTGCCGAGGACACCGGCACCGATGCCGGCGCTGTGGACGCTGCCACGGTGGAGACGCAATGGGGGGCGGATGCGCATGGGCCGGATATGGATGCCGCGCTCCCCACCTCCCCCTTGTGGGGAGGTCGCTCTGGCGAGCAAGGCGAAGCCGGAGCGGGTGGAGGTTCCCGACAGCTTACCCCCACCCCGGCGCTTCGCGCCGACCCTCCCCACAGGGGGGAGGGTGAAACCCCTGCAGACCTCGCTGCTGCCCGCGCCGAAGCGGCGGTGGCATCGAAGATCGATACGTCAGCCTATGAGACCGTTACCGGTCTTGCCCGTCTCAAGGACTGGATCGCTGAGGCGCGCGAGCAGGGGCTCGTTGCCTTCGATACCGAAACCACCTCACTTGATCCGATGCAGGCCGAGCTGGCAGGCTTCAGCCTGGCGCTTGCTCCGGGCAAGGCGTGTTACGTGCCGCTGGCCCACAAGTCCGGAATGGGTGACCTGCTCGGTGGCGGGCTGGTCGAGGGGCAGATTCCGGTGCGCGCCGCGCTCGCCGAATTGAAGGGTCTGCTGGAAGACGCATCGGTCCTGAAGATTGCGCAGAACCTGAAATACGATCTCGTGGTCATGCATCGCCACAACATCGATGTGGTGAGCCATGATGACACGATGCTCATGTCCTATGCGCTGGATGCGGGCAAGGGCACGCATGGCATGGATGCACTGTCGGAGCGCTGGCTCGGCCACACGCCGATTGCCTACAAGGATGTGTGCGGCTCCGGCAAATCCGCCGTGACCTTCGATCACGTTCCCCTCGACAAGGCGACGGCCTACGCAGCCGAGGATGCCGATGTGACGTTCCGCCTGTGGCAGGTGCTGAAACCGCGCCTCGTGGCGGAGGGCATGGTCACGGTCTATGAGCGGCTGGAGCGTCCGCTGGTGCCTGTGCTGGCCCGTATGGAAGAGCGCGGCATATCGGTGGACCGGCAGATCCTCAGCCGCCTTTCCGGCGAGCTGGCGCAGGCGGCCGCGGCGCTGGAAGACGAGATTTCCGGTCTGGCGGGCGAGGATTTCAACCCGGGCTCGCCGAAGCAACTGGGCGACATCCTGTTTGGCAAGATGGGGCTTCCGGGCGGTACAAAGACCAAGACCGGACAATGGTCCACCACCGCGCAGGTGCTGGAGGACCTCGCCGCCGAAGGCCACGAACTGCCGCGCAAGATCGTCGACTGGCGCCAGCTTACAAAGCTGAAATCGACCTATACGGACGCCCTGCCGGGTTTCATTCACCCGGAGACGAAGCGCGTCCACACATCCTACGCACTGGCGGCGACGACAACCGGCCGGCTGTCCTCGTCTGATCCGAACCTGCAAAACATCCCGGTGCGCACGGCAGAGGGGCGAAAAATCCGCACGGCCTTCGTGCCGGAAAAGGGCAACGTCCTGATCTCGGCCGACTACAGCCAGATCGAATTGCGCGTGCTGGCCCATGTGGCCGACATTCCAGAACTGAAGCAGGCCTTTGCTGAGGGCGTGGATATCCACGCCATGACGGCCTCGGAAATGTTCGGTGTCCCGGTCGAGGGCATGCCACCGGAGGTGCGGCGGCGCGCCAAGGCGATCAACTTCGGCATCATCTACGGCATCTCGGCCTTTGGCCTCGCCAACCAGTTGTCCATCCCGCGCGAGGAAGCCGGGCAATATATCAAGGCCTATTTCGCCCGCTTCCCCGGCATCAAGGATTACATGGATGCCACCAAGGAGACCGCGCGGGCCAAGGGCCATGTCGAGACGATCTTCGGGAGACGCATCCATTACCCGGAGATCAAGGCGCCCAATCCGTCGGTGCGCGCCTTCAACGAACGCGCGGCCATCAACGCGCCGATCCAGGGGTCTGCCGCCGACATCATCCGCCGCGCCATGGTGCGCATGGAGGACTCGCTGGCCGAAGCCGGTTCTCCGGCCAGGATGCTTTTGCAGGTCCATGACGAGCTCATCTTCGAGGTGGAAGAGGACAAGGCGGACATGTCCATCCCCGTCATCCGCGACGTGATGGAGGGTGCAGCCTTCCCTGCGGTGCACCTGACCGTGCCGCTTGCCGTGGACGCACGCGCGGCGAAGAACTGGGACGAGGCGCATTGAACCTTTTTCCCGAATCAATGCTCACATTTGCCCTCGCTTCGTTCCTGATCGAGCTGACGCCGGGACCGAACATGACCTATCTGGCTCTGGTGGCGGCTGGCAAAGGCCGGCGCGCAGGGCTGGCGACCGTGGCCGGTGTTGCACTCGGACTCGCCATTGTGGGCATTGCGGGCGCGCTCGGCGCCACGGCAGCCATTACCGCATCCGAGACGGCCTACAGCCTGTTGCGCTGGGGTGGAGTCGCGTTCCTGCTCTATCTTGCCTGGGATGGCTGGCGGGGCGAGGAGCTGGTGGAGGGCGACACGGCGGGGCACGGCAACGGCAAGCACTTCCTGCGCGGGCTGATGACCAACCTGCTGAACCCCAAGGCGGCAGTGTTTTACGTGACGGTGCTGCCAACCTTCGTCGACGCGTCGGGCTCGCTGCTGGTTCACACGCTGGCGCTGACGGCGATCTACGTGGCGGTGGCGACGGCGATCCACCTTTTCATCGTGCTGGCGGCGGGCAGCGTTGCGCCGCTGCTGACGGATCCGGCACGCGAGAAGATCGCACGCCGCGTCCTGTCCCTGCTTCTGGCCTGCGTCGCCGTCTGGTTTGCAGTGAAGACCGGTCAGTAAGAGAGGCGCGTGCTGCGGCAACAGGCATTCCGGTGGCCGAAAAATTCCGGCTGACAAAGAAAGCGGGCGGAGCCTTGGCCCCGCCCGTTCCATCGCTTGCGATGATGTGCGCAATCAGCCGGCGGCGCGCACTGCCCGGCCTGCCATCACCTTGATGAGGTTGGCGCGGTAGTCTGCGGAGGCATGCATGTCGGCCATCAGCCCGTCAGCGGAGACGGACACGCCGTCCACTGCGTCAGGAGAGAAGTTGGCGTTGAGCGCGGCCTCGATGGCCGAGGCGCGGAACACGCCGTTCTCGCCTGCGCCGGTGACGGCAACCTTCACGTCCGAACCGGTTTTGGCCACGAACACGCCGGTCATCGCATAGCGCGAGGCCGGGTTCGGGAACTTGGCGTAGCCGGCCTTGTCGGGCGCGGTGAACTTCACCGCCGTGACAATCTCGCCTGCCTCCAGCGCCGTCTCGAACAGGCCGGTGAAGAAGTCTTCGGCGGACAGCTCACGCTGGTTGGTGACGATGGTCGCGCCCAGCGCCAGCATGGCGGAGGGATAGTCGGCGGCCGGGTCGTTGTTGGAGATCGAGCCGCCGATGGTGCCCATGTGGCGCACATGCGGGTCGCCGATGTGGCTGGCCAGCGAGCAGAGCGCATGGCAGACCGCCGCCAGCTCCTTCGACGCCGCCACGTCATAATGGATCGTCGCGGCACCGATGGTGACCGACTTGCCCGAGATCGTGATGCCCTTCATTGAGGCGATGTGGCGCAGGTCGATCAGGTCCGACGGCGCGGCAAGGCGCGACTTCATGGCGGGGATCAGCGTCTGGCCGCCGGAGACAAACTTCGCCTCGTCATTGGCCGAGGCAAGCTTCGCTGCTTCCTCAACCGACCCGGCACGGTGATAGGTGGTGTTGTACATGATCAAGTCCTCAAGTGCTTCCTGGACCGATGGCTGCGCCCGCGCTTGTCACGCGGGCGCGCATCCGGTCACTTCCCGTTGGCGGCTTTCCAGACCTTCATCGGCGTTGCCGGCATGGTCACGTTCTCGTTGCCGATTGCGTGGGTGATCGCGTTGATCACGGCCGGGGGCGAACCGATGGCACCGGCCTCGCCGCAGCCCTTGATGCCAAGCGGGTTGGTCGTGCAGGGCGTCGTCTGGTGCGAGACCTCGTAGGAGGGCACGTCGTCGGCGCGCGGCATGCAGTAGTCCATGTAGGATGCGGTGAGCAGCTGGCCGTTGTCGGCATAGTGCACACCTTCCAGCATGGCCTGGCCGATGCCCTGGGTGAGGCCGCCATGGACCTGGCCCTCGACGATCATCGGGTTGATGATGTTGCCGAAATCGTCCGCAGCGACGAAGCGCTGGATGTCCGTCTTGCCCGTCTCCGGATCGACTTCCACCTCGGCGATGTAGCAACCGGCCGGGAAGGTGAAGTTGGTCGGGTCGTAGAAGGCGGTTTCCTTCAGGCCCGGCTCCATGCCGGCGGGCAGGTTGTGGGCCGTGTAGGCGGCGAGCGCCATCTGGAACCATGGCACCGACTTGTCAGTACCGGCAACCTTCAGCTCACCGTTCTCGATGACGATGTCGCCCTCGTCGGCTTCCATCAGATGGGCCGCGATCTTCTTGGCCTTGGCTTCCACCTTGTCGAGCGCCTTGACGATGGCCGACATGCCGACCGCGCCGGAACGCGAGCCGTAGGTGCCCATGCCCATCTGCACCTTGTCGGTGTCGCCATGGACGATGGAAACGCTGTCCATCGGCACTCCGAGACGGGTGTTGACGAGCTGGGCAAAGGTCGTCTCGTGACCCTGGCCGTGGCTGTGCGAGCCGGTGAGCACCTCGATGGTGCCGACCGCGTTGACGCGCACTTCGGCCGATTCCCACAGGCCGACGCCTGCACCGAGCGAGCCGACCGCAGCCGACGGCGCGATGCCGCAGGCCTCGATGTAGCAGCTCATGCCGATGCCGCGCTTCTTGCCGTTCTTCTCGCTCTCGGCGCGGCGGGCGGCAAAGCCCTTGTAGTCGACAGCGTCAAGGGCGGCGTCGAGCGAAGCTTCGAAGTTGCCGGTGTCATAGTTCATGATGACCGGCGTCTGGTGCGGGAAGGAACGGATGAAGTTCTTGCGGCGCAGTTCGGCCGGGTCGACACCCAGTTTGCGGGCCGACTGTTCCATCGTGCGTTCCAGCAGGAAGGTGGCTTCCGGACGGCCGGCACCGCGATAGGCATCGACCGGCACGGTGTTGGTGTAAACCGCCTTCACGTTGCCGTGGATGGCCGGGATGTTGTACTGGCCCGACAGCAGCGTGGCATAAAGGTAGGTCGGCGTCGCGGACGAGAAGAGCGACATGTAGGCGCCAAGGTTGGCAACCGTCGAGACCTTCAGGCCGACAACGTGATGGCCGGCATCGAAGCCGATCTTCACCTTGGTCACGTGGTCGCGGCCATGGGCGTCGGTCATGAAGGCTTCGGTGCGGTCGGCCGTCCACTTGACCGGCACGCCGGTGCGCTTGGAGGCCCACAGGCAGATGATCTCTTCCGGGTAGATGTAGATCTTGGCACCAAAGCCGCCGCCGACATCGGGAGCGATGACGCGCAGCTTGTTTTCCGGCGCGACGTTGTAGAAGGCGCTCATCACCAGACGGGCGACATGCGGGTTCTGCGAGGTTGTCCAGCAGGTGTAGTGATCCTCGGCCTTGTCGTAGACGCCAAGCGTGGCGCGCGGCTCCATCGGGTTCGGCGAGAGGCGGTTGTTGACAATGTCGTATTCAAAGACGTGGGCAGCACCGGCCAATGCGGCATCGGCTGCGCCTTCGTCACCGATTTCCCAATCGAACACCAGGTTGCCCTCGGCTTCCGGGTGAAGCTGCGGCGCGCCGGGCTTCAGCGCGTCGACCGCGGAAACGACCGCCGGAAGTTCGTCGTAGTCGACGGCAACGGCTTCGGCCGCGTCGCGGGCCTGGCCGCGGGTTTCTGCAACGACGATCGCAACTGCGTCACCCACATAGCGCACCGTGGAGGTGGCCATCGGTTCCCAGGCACCCATCTTCATGGGCGAACCGTCCTTGGAATGAACCATCCAGCCGCAGATCAGGTTGCCGATACCGTCAGCCTTGAGCTGCGCGCCGGTGAGCACGCCGATAACGCCCGGCATGGCTTCTGCCGCCGAGGTGTCGATGCCGGTGATCTTGGCGTGAGCCACGGGGCTGCGGACGAAGGCCGCATATTTCATGCCCGGCACCACCATGTCGTCGGTGTAGCGCCCGGCCCCGGTGATGAACCGCTTGTCTTCCTTGCGCGCAACGCGTGCGCCAATGCCTTCCATACCCATATCGGATTTTCCTCCCTAAGGATAAGGGAGCGGGACACCGGCGAATAGCGAATGGCGGGTAGCGAATAGCGGCCCTTTCATTTGAGGCCTCGCCCGTGTCCCGATTTCGCAGATCGCTTGTCTTCCGCTACTCCCTATTGGCTACTCACTATTTCGCTATTCGCTTGTCTCAGGCTGCCTTGGCATCCTTGGCCATGGCGTCGGACGCCGCCAGGATCGCCTTGACGATGTTGTGGTAGCCGGTGCAGCGGCAGATGTTGCCTTCCAGCTCAGCGCGGACCGTCTTCTCGTCGAGATTGCCGGCGCCGTAGCGATTGATCATGTCGGAGGCCGCCATGATCATGCCCGTGGTGCAGAAACCGCACTGCAGGCCATGATGCTCCTTGAAGGCCGCCTGAACGGGGTGCAGGTCGGCGCCGCTGGCGAGGCCCTCGATGGTCGTGACCGACGAACCGGACGCCTGGACGGCGAGCGTCGTGCAGGACTTGACCGCCTTGCCATCGACGTGGACGACGCAGGCACCACACTGCGATGTGTCGCAGCCGACATGGGTGCCGGTCAGGCCGAGATTGTCGCGCAGGAAGTGCACGAGCAGCGTGCGGTCCTCGCAGTCGCCGGACACCTGCCGGCCGTTGACGGTCATTGTTACTTGAGACATTTGTCCTCCTCCCAAAGGGCCATGCGTTGCACATGGCAGGATTTACGCAAAAGGCCGTCCTTGCAAGTCCGGCGTGACATCAGGTGAGCGGATTTCCGGAAGCTGACCGGCACCCTTCCAGTTGCACCGGCACGGAAAGGCCCGCCACCTGTCCGCTGCAAACAATGCCGACAGCCCCCTGGGTAAACCATTGTACTTTCGGTCGCGAGCGGGCGATTGGCCGGCACTTGAGCATGATTGCTTTGCCAGGCAGCCTTGCGCATAATAGCTGACCCGGATCGGCCATAGAGAAGCCACAGTGCCGGGGAGGAGGAGACCGGCCTGGTGTACACGAGGACGGAATACACATGCGGAACGGTGGCACTGTCTGCAACCAGCGGCACCGCAAGGGAGTTCTGTCAGCGGATCGCGCGCGAGGCCGAGGCGGCCGGCGGCGCGTTCGCCTATGTCTTCCATTCCCCTGAAATCTTTTCACCGCAGGATCTGGCGGCCGCGTTCCGCGAACTGGCGCCGGGCGTGCCCCATGCCGGCTGCACGACGGCTGGCGAGATCACGCCAGCCGGCCTTGTTGCCGGAAATGCGGTTGCCGTGCTCCTGCCCAAGCGTTGCTTTTCGGTGATGGCGACGATGATCCGCGACATCTCGTCGGGCGGCATGGAAAGGATCACCGGAGCGGTGGAGCGGCTTCGCCTGGACATCAGCCAGCAGACGGTTACACCTGATGCGCGCAGCTTCGCCGTCTGCCTGATCGACGGATTGTGCTACGCCGAAGAGGCTATCACCTCGGCGATCCACTGGGGCCTGGATGACATTCCCCTTCTTGGCGGTTCAGCCGGTGACGACATGCGCTTCAAGGAGACCACGGTGCTGTGCAACGGCAAGGCCGCCGTCGATGCGGTCGTGATCGTGCTGGTCAACACAAGCGTGCCATTCCATATCTTCAAGACAGACAATTTCGTGCCGACTGACACCAAGCTTGTCGTCACGGCCTCCGATCCGGAACAGCGTATCGTGCACGAGTTGAACGCCGAAGCCGCAGCGACGGAATATGCCAGTGCCATCGGCATGGACCCGCACTCGCTCGGACCTTTCTCCTTCGCCTCGCATCCGGTGGTGGTGCGGGTCGGCGCCGACTACTATTGCCGCTCCATCCAGAAACCCAATGACGACGGTTCGCTCTCGTTCTTCTGTGCCATCGATGACGGCATCGTCCTCACGGTTGCCAAGCCGACAGGGATGGTGGAAACGACGCGGGCGGCGCTCGATGATGTCGCAAAACAGCTCAACGGAATCGACATGATCCTTGGCTTCGAGTGCACGCACAGGCGGCTGGATGCCCAAAACCGGCAGATTGCCCGTGACGTCTCAGACCTCTATGTCAGCAACAACGTGATCGGCTTTGCCACATACGGGGAGCAGTACCGCTCGATGCATCTCAACCAGACCTTTACGGGCGTGGCCTTCGGCCATTTGCCCGATCCCGCCAAGGCTGCCGAGTGATTCATGCCCATCGAAGACATCAATGACGTCGAGAAACTGAAGCGCATCAATCGCGCGCTCATGGGCCGCGTGGAACGCTCGATGGAACAGCAGGGCAACGCATTTTCCCTGTTCCAGACCGCGATCAGCCTGGAGGGCCGGATCAAGGCGCGCACCGAGGAACTGCGCTCCACCTTGCGCCGGCTTGAAAAATCCAATCACGAACTGGTCAAGGCCAAGGAAGCCGCGGAAGTGGCCAACCTGTCCAAGACGCGCTTTCTTGCCGCTGCCAGCCATGACGTGCTGCAGCCGCTCAATGCCGCACGGCTCTCGGTTTCGGCGCTGTCCGACATGCAAGCCGGCAGCGAAGGGCATATCCTGGTCAAGCAGGTGGAGCGCTCGCTGGATACCATGGAAGAGTTGCTGCGCACGCTGCTCGACATTTCCAAACTCGACGCCGGTGTCATCAAGCCGGAAATCCAGCCAGTTTCGCTGGAGCCGATGTTCCAGTCACTGCAATCGGATTTTGCGCCGCTGGCGGCCCGCAAGGGTCTGACGCTGCGCTTCCGGCCGACCCGTTTTGTCATCCATTCCGACCCGGGCATGTATCGCCGCGTGTTGCAGAACATCATTTCCAACGCGATCCGCTACACAAGATCCGGCGGTGTGCTGATCGGAGCGCGGCTTGCCGGCGGGCAGGTGCGTGTGGACGTGATCGACAGCGGAAAGGGCATTCCGCCGGACGAGCACGAAGCCGTCTTCGAGGAATTCCACCGCGGACCGGATGCCGGCGAGGATGATCGCACGGGCGGGCTGGGTCTTGGACTTTCCATCGTCAAGCGCATGGTGGCAACGCTCGGCCACGAGCTGACCTTTTCATCGACTGTCGGCAAAGGCACGATCTTCAAGCTCAAGGCGCCGCTGGCGGCGCGCATTGCCGACGACCTGCCGCTCGGGCCTGTCGAGGTGGAACGGCCGCGCACCTACGGCATGGACAGCGCCAGTGTCCTGCTGATCGAGAACGATGTGCAGGTGCGGCGCGCGATGGATGCGCTGCTCCGGCGATGGGGATGTGTGGTGCGTTCCGGCGCATCGCTCGGCGAAGTGCTTCATCTCGTTGAAGAAGACGGGTTCCGGCCGGACATCATCATCGCCGACCAGCATCTCGACCAGGGCGACCTCGGCACCGAGGCCATCACCGAAGCGCGCCGCGTGCTCAAGCAGGCGGTGCCCGCGCTCATCACCACCGCCGATTTTTCCGAGGACCTAGCCCAGGTGGCACGCGGCAGCCACATGGAGGTCATGCGCAAGCCGGTGAAGCCCGCGCAGTTGCGCGCGCTCATGGCCCACATGCTGGCTTGAAACCTGCTGCCGCCAAAATCTTCCGGTGATTGCCGTTCAAGCGCGGCCCGGGCGGGCCTCCAGCCCTTCGCCGGTGCCCAGCGCGGCCAGCACCTGCGCAACAATGTGGGGCGCGTTGAGGCCGGCCTCGTCGTACATTTTCGACGGGCTGTCGTGCTGGATGAAGCTGTCCGGCAGCACCATGGAGCGTACCCGCAGGCCACCGCGATCCAGATGCCCGTGTTGTGCGAGGAATTGCAGCACATGGCTGCCGAAGCCGCCGATTGCGCCCTCCTCAACCGTCACCAGAACCTCGTGCTCGCGGGCAAGGCGGGCGATGAGGTCCCCGTCCAGCGGCTTGGCGAAACGGGCATCAGCGACTGTGGTCGAAAGGCCGCGCGTTTCCAGGTCCTCGGCTGCCTTCATGCATTCGCCGAGGCGCGTACCGAGCGACAAAAGTGCGACCTTTGTGCCCTCGCGAATGATCCGGCCCTTGCCTATCGGGAGCACCGTGCCGCGTTCGGGCATGTCGACGCCTTCGCCGTCGCCACGCGGGAAGCGGAAGGCCGACGGGGCATCGTCAATGGCGATTGAGGTCGCCACCATGTGCTTCAGCTCCGCCTCATCGGCCGGTGCCATGACGACAAAGCCTGGAAGGTTGGCGAGATAGGCTATGTCGAAGGAACCGGCATGGGTGGGGCCATCGGCACCCACAAGCCCGGCCCGGTCGATCGCAAAGCGCACCGGCAGGTTCTGGATGGCCACGTCATGGACGACCTGGTCATAGCCGCGCTGCAGGAAGGTGGAATAGATGGCGCAGACGGGCTTCATGCCCGCGCCGGCCAGCCCCGCTGCGAAGGTGACGGCGTGCTGTTCGGCAATGCCGACATCGAAGGTGCGGGCAGGAAAGCGCTTGCCGAAGAAATCGAGGCCGGTTCCCGACGGCATTGCGGCGGTGATGGCGACCACGCGCGGGTCTTCCTCGGCCTCGCGCACCAGAGCCTCCGCAAAAACCTTGGTGTAGGAGGGCGCGTTGGAGACCGGCTTCTTCTGCTCGCCGGTGATGACATCGAACTTTGCCACGCCGTGATATTTGTCGGAGGCCCTTTCGGCGGGCGCGTAGCCCTTGCCCTTCCTCGTCAGCGCGTGGATCAGGACCGGGCCGGTTGCGCGTGCCCTGACCGTGCGCAGCACCGAGAGCAATTGTTCCATGTCATGGCCATCTATGGGTCCGACATAGGAAAAGCCCAGTTCCTCGAACAGCGTACCGCCGACGACCATGCCCTTGACGAGATGCTTGGCGCGTTCCGCCCCTTCCCGGAAAGGCGGCGGCAGAAGCTCCAGCGCGCTCCTCGCAATCGACTTGAAGTCCTGCAACGGCTTTTCGGCATAGAGACGCGAGAGATATTTCGACATGGCGCCGACGGGCGGGGCGATCGACATTTCGTTGTCATTGAGAATGACGAACAGCCGCTTGCCCAGGTGCCCGGCATTGTTCAGCGCCTCATAGGCCATGCCGGCCGACATGGCGCCATCGCCGATCACGGCAATGGCGTCGCCGGTATCCATGCCGAAATCGCGCGCGGCGGCAAAACCGAGCGCGGCAGAAATCGAGGTGGAGGAGTGGGCGGTGCCGAAGGGGTCGTAGTCGCTTTCGGTGCGTTTGGTGAAGCCGGAAAGCCCGCCGCCCTGCCGCAAGGTGCGGATGCGGTCGCGCCGCCCGGTCAGGATCTTGTGGGGGTAGGCCTGATGGCCGACATCCCACACGAGCTTGTCGCGCGGGGTGTCAAAGACGGCGTGGATGGCAACCGTCATTTCAACGACGCCGAGCGAGGCACCCAGATGACCGCCGGTCACCGAGACGGCCGAAACGGTTTCCGCGCGCAATTCCTGGGCGAGGCGGGCAAGCTCGCCATCAGAAAACTGCTTCAGGTCCGCCGGGACATGAACCCGGTCAAGCAGCGGAGTTGCGGGCCTGTCATTGGTCACGCGCGGCACTTCCCGTCTGTCTTTTCATCCTGCCCGGAACTCCACGCCCCGGACCTGCCCTTCACCTAATTCAGGCTCCGGCGCTTTGCAATGGAAGCCGTGGCCGAGATTTGTCCTGCATTCGTTGCATTTTTTGTGCAAGGCGGCGGATCAACGCGGAGTAGCGACCATGCGCAACCCGCCGTCAGGCTGGGTCGTCAGCTTCTGGACCGGCCACGGCTCGGGTGCACCCGGCGCCATGTCGAAGCGGAAGCGTTTCATCAGGACAGCCAGCGCGATCACGGCCTCCTGAAGCGCGAAGGCGGCACCGATGCAGATGCGCGGGCCGGCACCGAAGGGCAGATACTGGAACCGGTCAATGGCGTCGCGGTTCTCCGGCCAGAAGCGCTCGGGCATGAAGGCCTCCGGCCTGTCCCAATAGAGGCGGTGGCGGTGGATGACCCAGGGCATGACGAGAACCTGCGTACCGGCCTTGAGCTCAAGGTCGCGCCAGGTCTCGTCCGCCACCACCTCGCGGTTGATCGACGGGGCGGGCGGATAGAGCCTGAGCGCCTCCTCGAAGGCCGCGCGGGTCAACGGCATGGCGTCCAGCCACAGCCAGGGATCGTCCACCGTGGCCGTCACCCGGCCGATCTCCTCTTCCAGCCTCTCGCGTTCCTGCGGCGCATGGGCGAGCAGATAGAGCGTCCAGCCAAGGGCGCGTGCGGTCGTTTCGTGACCGGCGCCGATGAAGGTGATGATATTGTCCTCCACCTCGTCGCGCGTCAGCCCGTCCGGCCCCTCGGCGCGAAGCAGCAAGGTGAGGAAATCCTCCGGCGGGTCACGATCCAGCTTGGCGCGGCGCATCTCCATGGTCTCACGGACGATCTTGCGGAAGAAGGCAAGCGCGGAGCGCCCGCGCAGGCGCGTGATGCGCGGCAGCCAATCCGGCGCTGCCAGCAGGTCGAGCGGGTCGACCCGGCCCATGGTCTCCAGCAGGCGCTCGACGCGCTCGCCGAAAAGCTCCGGCTCGCCTGCGATCTCGTTGGAAAACAGTGTCTCGGCCAGAATTTCATAGGTGAGCTGCGTCATGTCATGGGCCATGTCGAAGGCCCCTTCCCGCTGCTCGTATACGGAAACGAAGCGCTCGGCCGTTTCCAGCATGGGGCGGGCAAAGCCCTGGATATGGCGCGGGGTGAAGACCGGCGCCATGGCGCGGCGCGAGCGCTTCCAGGTTTCGCCCTCTGCCGTCAGCAGCCCGTCGCGCAGGATGGGGCGCAGGATCTTCTGGCGCACCCGCGCCATCTTGTAGTTCCTGGCATTGTCCACCAGTACATGGCGGACCAGAGCCGGATCATTGGCGACCAGCAGCGGCCCGCCGACGCCGGTCTTGATATGAATCCAAGGCTCGTTGTAGGAGGGCTCGCCCCACAGCTCCAGCGGATTGCGGTAAACGATGCGCACCATCTGGAGGAAGGATGGCGGGCTGGTGCGCGGCACGGGCGCGGGAGGCGCAAAAGGCACGGGCCTTGTGTCCATGGCAGTCTCCTTTGAGACGAATATAGGGCTGCGGCGATGTGCGGTCGAGGCCGCGCCATGTCGTAACGGTTCAACGGCGCGTGATGCTGTCCAGGGCGCATGAACTCGGGGCGCCTTCGTCCCCAGGCAAAAAGGCCCAAATGTTTGGAAAGGCGGGCCTGATCGCCTATATTTCGGGCACGAATGGGTGCCATGATTCGGCTCACGCTGCGGTGCCCGGCTCAGTTGCAGAGAACAGGACTTCCATGACCGACACGCCCGAGACAACGCCCGGCGCCAGCCCGGAATACGGCGCGGATTCCATCAAGGTTCTCAAGGGCCTGGATGCGGTGCGCAAGCGCCCCGGCATGTATATCGGCGATACGGATGACGGCTCGGGCCTGCATCACATGGTCTACGAGGTCGTTGACAACGCCATCGACGAGGCGCTGGCCGGTCATGCCACGCGCGTGACGGTGACGCTGAATGCCGACGGCTCCTGCACGGTGACCGACAACGGGCGCGGCATCCCGACCGACATCCATCCCGGCGAAGGCGTGTCGGCGGCGGAAGTCATCATGACGCAGCTTCATGCAGGCGGGAAGTTCGACCAGAATTCCTACAAGGTTTCCGGCGGGCTGCACGGCGTCGGCGTTTCGGTCGTCAATGCGCTGTCGGTGATGCTCAAATTGAAGATCGCGCGCAAGGGCAAGTGGCACGAGATGACCTTCACCCACGGCGTCGCCGATGCGCCGCTGGCGGTGGCAGGCGATGCGGGCACCTATACAGGCACCGAGGTGACCTTCCTGCCTTCGCCCGAGACCTTCACCAGAACCGAATTTGACTTCTCCACGCTGGAGCACCGGCTGCGCGAACTGGCGTTTCTCAATTCCGGCGTGCGCATCCTGCTGGCTGACAAGCGCCATGCGGACCCCAAGGAAGTGGAACTGCATTACGAAGGCGGGCTGGAGGCCTTCGTGAAATATCTCGACCGCGCCAAGAAGCCGCTGGTGGAAAACCCGATTTCCATTTCCGGCGAGAAGGACGGCATCACGGTGGAAGTGGCGCTGTGGTGGAACGACAGCTACCACGAGAACGTGCTGGCCTTTACCAACAACATTCCCCAGCGCGACGGTGGCACCCATCTGGCCGGTTTTCGTGGCGCGCTGACGCGCCAGATCACCGGTTACGCGGATTCGTCCGGCCTGATGAAGAAGGAAAAGGTGACGCTGACAGGCGACGACTGCCGTGAGGGCCTGACCGCCGTTCTCTCCGTCAAGGTGCCCGACCCGAAATTCTCCTCGCAGACCAAGGACAAGCTCGTGTCCTCGGAAGTGCGCCCGGTCGTTGAAAGCCTGATGAACGAGAAGCTGGCCGAATGGCTGGAGGAGCATCCGGCGGAAGGCAAGGCGCTGGTGGGCAAGGTGGTTGAAGCCGCTGCCGCCCGCGAGGCCGCGCGCAAGGCGCGCGAGCTGACCCGGCGCAAGGGCGTGCTCGACATCACCTCGCTGCCCGGCAAACTGGCCGACTGCCAGGAGAAGGACCCGGCGAAGTCCGAAATCTTCATCGTCGAGGGCGACTCGGCCGGCGGCTCGGCGAAGTC
Source organism: Brucellaceae bacterium (assembly GCA_020637755.1). Lineage (GTDB taxonomy): Bacteria > Pseudomonadota > Alphaproteobacteria > Rhizobiales > Rhizobiaceae > Zhengella. The sequence goes on from JACKJW010000001.1 coordinate 203,192, forward strand.
CGGCCGCTCGCGCCAGAACCAGGCGATCCTGCCGCTGCGGGGCAAGGTGCTGAACGTGGAGCGCGCGCGCTTTGACCGCATGATCTCGTCGGACCAGATCGGCACGCTGATCACGGCGCTTGGCACGGGCATCGGCAAGGACGAATTCAACGCCGAGAAGCTGCGCTACCACAAGATCATCATCATGACGGACGCGGACGTCGACGGCGCCCATATCCGCACGCTGCTGCTCACCTTCTTCTTCCGCCAGATGCCGGAGCTGATCGAGCGCGGGCATCTCTACATCGCCCAGCCGCCGCTCTACAAGGTGACGCGCGGCAAGTCCTCGGTCTACGTCAAGGACGAGCCGGCCTTCGAGAACTACCTGATCGACCTGGGCCTCGACGAGGCGACGCTGACACTCGGCAATGGTGAAGTTCGCTCCGGCGCGGACCTGCGCGGCGTGATCGATGATGCTCTGGCCGTGCGTTCGCTGATCCAGGGCCTCCACACGCGCTATGACCGCGCTGCGGTGGAGCAGGCGGCAATTGCCGGCGCACTGGACCCGGCGATCCTGCAGTCGGGCCAAGCCGAGGCGATGGCCAACACCATTGCCGCGCGCCTCGATGCCATTTCCGAGGACACCGAGCGCGGCTGGACCGGCCGTGTCAGCCCGGTCAACGATCCCGAAATGATCTCTTCCGGAGG
>JACKJW010000010.1 GCA_020637755.1 Brucellaceae bacterium
AACGCTCAATCATCTGGCTCAGGACTGCGTGACCGTCGCCTCGACATGGTCGATCAGGGCGTCGGGCAGACGCAGGCGTCCCGCCAGCATGTCCAGATAACCGCGCTCGGCGCGCGTCTTCGGGTCGATCGCCAGCCGCGAGGCGGTGTAGAGCTCCACCTTCTGCGCGTCGGTTTTGGCGGCATCCACCAGCCCGTCAATGTCGACCGGCTGCGACAGTTCGGCTTCAAGGAAGCCGGCTACTTCGTCATCCAGTCCGGCCATGGTGGCACGCTCGGTGATGCGTGCACGCTCGGCCTCGTCAATGTGGCCGTCGGCGCGGGCCGCCGCGATCATGGCGCGCACCAGTGTCAGTGCAAACATGTCCTCGCCCTGCGGGGCCTGCGAGGGATGGAAGGTGGTGTCGGAGGGCGGCGGCAACAGGTCCTGGTCGCCTTCAGCCGCTGCTTCGCCGGGCTTCGATCCGTTCTGATAGTTCTGGTAGGCCTTGTAGGCCAGACCAGCAACGGCGGCCAGACCGCCAAGCTTGATGGCCGAGCCGGTGACGGCCCGGCCGGCTCCCGTGCCGAGCAGCACGGCAACCAGCGCGCCGGTCGCCAGCGGATTGTCCTTGGCCAGCTGCTTGGCCTGCTCGGCCTTCTCGCCGACGGTCGAGCCGGTGCCGGGGATGGTAGAGCCCAGCAGGTCGCCAAGCAGTTTCTTCGGATCAAGCATGAAAGTCCCTCCTCTGGGTTCCGGATGAACCAGAAGTAGGAACACGCATTTGGCGATACAATGACAGGAGGTGGGCAAGCCCGGCTTTTTTTACGTCTCGCCGTCGGCGCGCACACCGACATGGCGCTCGCCACGCGCCTCCGCCGCACACACCTGACGATGCCGCTCGGCATAGCGCAGACGGTCGTTGTCGGAGCGCTCGCCGATGCAATGCGGGCAGGATATGCCCTCCACATAGTCCGGGGACCGGCACTCTTCGGGCATCAGCGGATGACGGCAGGCACGGCAAAGGATCGCCTGACCTTCCTCCAGTCCGTGACCGACCGAGACCCTCTCGTCGAACACGAAGCACTCGCCGTCCCACAGGCTTTCGGCGGCGGGCACCTCCTCCAGATATTTCAGGATGCCGCCCTTCAGGTGGAACACCTCGCCAAGGCCGAGCGAACGCACATAGGCCGTGGCCTTTTCGCAGCGGATGCCACCGGTGCAGAACATGGCAACCTTCTTGCCGGCCAGCAGGTTGTGATGGCGCTCCACCCAATCGGGAAACTCACGGAAGGTCTTTGTCTGCGGATCAAGGGCGCCCCGGAAGGTCCCGATCGCATATTCATAGTCGTTGCGGGTGTCGACGACGACCGTATCGGGATCGGAAATGAGAGCATTCCAGTCCGCCGGTTCCACATAGGCACCGGTGCCGGCCAGCGGATCGACATCCGGCACACCCATGGTGACGATCTCCTTCTTCAGCCGCACCTTCATGCGATGGAAGGGCATGGCTTCGGCGGCGGAGTATTTCAACTCCATGCCGTCAAGGCCGATCTGTTCCGACAGCCAGGCGATGAGCCGGGCAATCGCACTGTCCGTTCCCGCAACGGTGCCGTTGATCCCCTCGCGCGCCAGCAGCAGCGTCCCGTGGATGCCTTCACGCTGGCACAGCGCCGTCAGCGGCTCGCGCATCGCCTCATGCTGCGCAAGACGGCAGAATTTGTAGAGCGCGGCGACCTTGAATGGCCCCTGCTCCTTGGTTGTTTGACGGCTCTGTTCCATGGCCCTGCACCTACGCCGCCAGCCCCGCTCGCGCAAGACCGGACACGCCGCGCCGCCGCACCGCTTTGTCCACGGCAGCCGAAACGCGGCGAGACTTTGGCCCACCGCACAAGACAGGAGCCAGACCATGATCCCGCAATCCGTCATCCCCGAGATCGCCGCAGCAGCGCGCGCAGCCGGACACGACCCCGCAGCCATCCTTGCCATCGCGGAGGTCGAGAGCGGCGGCAAGGTGTTTGCTCGCGTCAATGGCCGCGACGAACCGCTGATCCGCTTCGAGGGCCACTACTTCGACCGCAGGCTGACCGGGCGGACCCGCGACATTGCCCGCGCGGCCGGCCTGGCCGATCCGCGGGCCGGCAAGGTCGCCAATCCGTCATCGCAGGCTGCGCGCCATGCCCTGCTGGCCCGCGCCGAAGCCATTGACGCCAAGGCCGCCCGCGAAAGCTGTTCCTGGGGCATCGGGCAGGTGATGGGCGCCCACTGGGCCTGGCTCGGCTATGCCAGCGTCGAGGCGCTCGTTGCCGAGGCCCGCGAGGGAGCGGGCGGACAGGTGCGCCTGATGCTGAAATTCATCGCCAAGGCCGGGCTCGCCAAGGCATTGGAGAGCCGCGACTGGGCGGCCTTTGCACGCGGCTACAACGGCCCGGCCTTCGCAGCCAGCGGCTACCACACCAAGCTCGCCGCCGCGTGCCTCCGCTACAGCTCCTTGCAACGGGACCCGCCCTCGCGCGGTCTCGGGCGCGGTGACAAGGGCAAGGCGGTCATGCATCTTCAGCGGCGCCTCACTGTCGCCGGCTACCCGGTCCGGATCGACGGGCAGTTCGGGGCCGCAACCGAAGCCGCGCTGAACCGCTTCCGTCAGGCCAGCGGGCTTGCTCCTGACGGGCGCTTCGATGACGCCGCTGCCGCCGCGTTGGAAAAATCCATGCCGCTTGGTCCCGGCCGCGCCGGCCTCTGGACATTGATCCGGCGCCTGCTCGGGTTCATTGTTTCCCTGAGGGCGCTGCAAAAGCGGTAAAGGCGAATGGACAGGTGCCCCGGCAGTTGTTAAATCGATTGAAAACTTCCCGGAGCGTGCGCCATGGCCCTTGTCAAGAAAACCGAACTGCTGCTGTCGATCCTCGAAGGCCAGCCCGTCATCCCGGTGATCAAGCTGGACGACCTGTCCGCCGCGGTGCCGCTGGCCCGCGCATTGGCCAGGGGCGGGCTGCCGGCAATCGAGATCACGCTGCGTACGCCTTCCGCCATCGACGCCATCAGGCTGGTCGCCGACGAGGTCGAAGAGGCCATCGTCGGCGCGGGGACCATCCTGTCGGCCCGTCAGTACGACCAGGCGGTGGATGCCGGAGCGAAATTCATCGTCAGCCCCGGCACGACCATCGAGTTGCTGGAAGCTGCCCGTTCCTCCTCCGTGCCCTTCCTGCCTGGTGCCAACACGCCGTCGGAGATCATGTCGATGCGCGAAGAAGGCTATTCGGTGATGAAATTCTTTCCCGCCGGACAGTCCGGCGGTGCGGACTACCTCAAGGCGCTGGCCTCGCCGCTGGCCGGGGTCCGCTTCTGCCCGACCGGCGGCATTTCAAGCTCCAATGCGCGCGACTACCTGTCGCTCCCGAACGTTATCTGCGTCGGCGGCTCGTGGGTGGCGCCCGACGATCTGGTCACGAAGGGTGACTGGGATGGGATCGAGGCGCTTGCGCGTGCAGCCGCCGCTCTTCGGGCCGGCTGAGCAGCCTGCCGGGCATCTGGGCGCGCGGCCGGGACCCGCTTTGCACGCCTTCAGTTCGTCGAGGAAAACTTCACGACCGACAGGAAGGTAACCGCCTTGCCGGTAAACCGGTTGGCGTTCTCCTGCCGGGCACCGGGCGTAAAGCCGCTTGCCAGCACCGTCGAGGGCGCGGCACGCAGTGCCGGCGACGTGCGCGGCGGGCTGGCAGGCTGCGGCACGGATCCAGCCTGCAAGGCGAAACGGGCACTGTCGCGCTCGATCGGCTTTTCAACCGAACGCGGCGCCGGACGGGCAGCCGTCGCGTCGGGCCGCGAGGTCTTGTCGGTGGTGCGCGCACCCGAAAGCACTCGCTCGGTGCGCTCGGCCGGGTCCTGCGCACCACGGATTGCCGATAGCGGCGAGGCGGTCACCCGCGCGCCCTTGCCCGTCACGGCAAGATCGCGCGTTGCCGGACGCTCGGACGGAAGTGCCGCGATCACCGTTTCAGCTGGAGCGCGCTCCGGACGCTGGCCGGGCAGCGGAATGGCGGAAGGCTTCGGCTCCACATCGGCCTCGGCGAGCGCGGTCAGGATTTCACGCGAACCGGTTTCGGGGCGCGGCGTCGGCGCAATGGACGTCACGACCCGGCCCGCCTGCTCGTTTCCGGCATTGAGGGCCGCAACCAGCTCCTCACCGCCGGTATCGGGAATTTGCGCAGGCGTGTAAGCGGGACGGCGCGTCGGAAGCGGGATGTCGGCCACCACGACCGGTTCATCCTGCGGCGCGGCCGGTTCGGCCTGCTGAGGCGCACCCACATCGGCGGAGGGGCGCGGCGGCGCACGCTCGGCAAAGACCGGAGCGGGAACAGCACTGCGCGGCAGGGCCGCCATCAGGGTTTCCGCGCTCTTCTCGCGTTCAGGCGCAGGCTCGGGCGCAGCTGCCGCAGGCGGCTCGGCAGGAGCGGCTGCCGGGGCAGCGGGTGCCGCCGGACGCGGCTTGGGCGTGACCCGGGCAACTTCGCCGCTGACTTCCTCTTCCTCATCCGCACCTCCGAACAGGGCGGCCAGAAGACCCTTGCCGGAGCGCGAGTTGGAGGCAACCGCCGTTGACTTGTCGATACTGACGGGCGCGCCACGCCGCTGCTTGTACTCCGCCATCGCCTGGCTGTAGCCCGGCATCGGCCGGCCGTCAGCGGGCAGGTGCAGCGTCTTGCCGTCGGGGAAAAGGCGCGCCAGCTCGGTGCGGGTCATGCGCGGCCAGGCGCGCACATTGCCCACGTCGAGGTGAACGAAGGGCGAGCCGGAACGCGGATAATAGCCCACGCCGCCGCCCTGGATCTTGAAGCCCGCCTCGCGCAGCCTGGAAAGCTTCACGCCGGGAATGAAGAAGTCCATGGCCTTGCCCAGCATGTGCTGGCTCTTCTTGGCCTGGCCGCCACGCGTACGGCGCAGCATCTCGTTGGTCGCAGGCGAACGGTAGCCGGAAACAACATGGATGTAGTCACGCGCACCGACCGACCGGTAGGCTTCCCACACCACGTCGAAAAGGCGCGGATCCATCTTGGTCGGCTCGTTGCGCCGCCAGTCGCGCAGGAACCGGTTGAGCTGGTTGAGCCCGCTCTGAAGGTAGCGGCCGTTCTTCTTGAAGGTGATCTCGGCCTTCTCGCCGGTGTGGATGTAGTAGAGCTTGAGCGTACGGGTTTCGGCCGAGGCCGCATTGGCGGCGAAGGCAAGCAGGACGCCCGCAAAAACCAGGCGCGCAAGCCATGCAAAGGCCCGCTGAACTGCGTGCGATTCGCGCGTGCTGCTCGCCATTTCCTTCGCCACTCGTCCCGCCTTGCGGCTATCGTTTTTCGTCCCCGGACACGCCGGGCGTGATACCGGACATGTTCCGACAGAATGGTTAATCAGCGCTTATTGTTCAAAAATGCGGTGTAACGATGGCAAGTGCCGACGCTGGCCCGAGCCGAATGCATTCATGGCAAACAAGGTGTTAACCCGTCCATGGAGACATTAGGACCGGCTTGCTGGACGAACCTTGATCCTGATCAGGCTGGAGCCTTATCCGGCCAGCCGCTCGGCACGCACGTCCTCGGGCTCGATATCGTATTCCTTGAGCTTGCGATAGAGGGTCGAGCGCCCGATGCCGAGACGCCGCGCCACCTCGCTCATCTGCCCTTCGTAGTGCAGGATGGCGAGCCGGATCATCTCGTGTTCCACGTCGGCAAGCGCCCGCACTTCGCCCTCGCTGTCCAGCGCCTCGATGTGGACGGCCGGCTGCACGGATGCGCCGGTCTCCGCAAACGGCTCCGGCTGGATGGAAGCCGGGCGCGGCAAGTCGATCACCCGGGCCGCCGGTTGCTCCGCGGGCCGCGCGGCCGCAACCGGCGCCTGCTGCATGAAAGGCAACGGCGGCATGTGGGCCGACGGGTCCCCGGCCACACCTTCAACCTGCGTGCGGATCTGCGGAAATTCGTCGATCGTCAGCTCCGGCCCGTCGGCCAGCACCACGGCGCGGAAGACGGCGTTCTCGAGCTGGCGGATATTGCCCGGCCAGTCATAGGCCGCCAGCATGGCCAACGCCTCCTGCGAGACCGTGCGTACCGGGCAGGACTCGTCAGCCTGGCGGTGACGTTCGATGAAGTGGCGCACCAGCCAGCCAATGTCGTCGCGGCGCTCGCGCAACGGCGGTACGCGGATCGGGAAGACATTGAGACGGTAATAGAGGTCCTCGCGGAACTTCTGGTCGCGCACCGCCTGCATCAGGTCACGGTGGGTCGCTGAGATGATGCGGATATCGACCTTGTGCGATCTGGCCGAACCGACCGGATCGACCTCGCCTTCCTGTACCGCGCGCAGCAACTTCACCTGGGCGTCCAGCGGCAGATCACCGATCTCGTCAAGGAACAGCGTGCCGCCATTGGCCTCCATGAACTTGCCGGTGTGCTTTTCGGTCGCGCCCGTGAAGGCCCCCTTCTCGTGGCCGAACAGGATGCTCTCGACAAGGTTTTCCGGGATTGCACCGCAATTGACGGTGACAAAGGGTTTTGATGACCGGTCGCCGGATCCCTGGATGGCGCGAGCAACGAGCTCCTTGCCGGTGCCCGATTCCCCTTCGATCATGATGGGGATCATCGAGGCGGCCGCTTTCCGGGCCAGCGTCAGCACGCGGTCCATGGCCGGCGATTGCGTGATGATGTCCTTGAAGGTGATGGTGCCGGCCTGCGGGCGGCGCTTCTGGCGTGCCGCTTCCCCCGCCTTGGCATCAACCTTGAGCGCCGCGGCAAAGGCGGCGGCAAGCCGGTCGGGCGAAGCGGGCTTGACCACGAAATCGAAAGCCCCCGCGCGCATGGCCGCGATCACCGTGTCGATGCTGCCCTTGGCCGTCTGCACGATCACCGGCATCTCCAGACCGCTCTCGCGCATGCGCGCAAGCGTCGCCAGACCGTCCATGCCCGGCATCACGAGATCCAGCAGCACTGCCGATACGCGGCCGCCATCCGGCCCCGTCAGCGCCTCCAGCGCGGCTTCTCCGCTGCCGGCCTGCTCGACACGATAGCCCGCCTTTTCCAGCGCAGCCTGCGCAAGGCGCCGCTGCACGGGATCGTCATCGACGGTCAGGATCGTGTGTGTCATCGTCTCGGCCTTGTCGGGTTGGGCTCATGGCATTAAGTCATGGACCAACTTGGCACAGCGCCATGAACATAGGCTCAAGAAACGCGGTCAAACGGCCCTTGACGGAATGGTCCGCATTTTAGGCAAACGGAGTTTTCCATGATCCATTCCCGCCAGCCCGGATCCGTACGGGCCGCTGCCTCCGATGCCGGTGCGGCGGTGCTCGGCGACCTGCCCGAATGGAATCTTTCCGACCTCTATCCCGCCATGGACAGCGCCGAACTCAAGCGCGACCTGGCAGAGGCCGCCACCCGCGCAAAGACTTTCGAGGGCGCCTGGAAGGGCAGGCTCGAAGAGGCGGCCGGCAAGACCGGTGAGGCCGGTCTCGGCGGGGCGCTTCGCCAGTATGAAGCGCTGGAAGAACTGATGGGCCGCATCATGTCCTATGCCGGCCTGCTCTATGCCGGGGACACGTCCGATCCGGCGCGTGCCAAGCTCTATGGCGACCTGTCGGAAAAGATCACCGATGCCGCCGCGCACCTGCTGTTCTTCGCGCTGGAACTCAACCGCATTCCGGACGAAACGGTCGAGGCCGCGCTCGATGCCGACCCCGCCTTCGGCCACTACCGGCCCTGGGTGACGGACCTGCGCAAGGACAAGCCCTACCAGTTGGAAGACCGGGTGGAGCAGCTCTTCCTGGAAAAATCCGTCACCGGCCGCGGCGCCTGGAACCGCCTGTTCGACGAGACGCTTTCGGCCCTGCGTTTCGAGGTGGACGGCCAGACCCTGCCCATGGAGCCGGTGCTGACGCTGATGCAGGACGCCGATCCGCTCAAGCGCAAGGCGGCTGCCGGGGCGGTCGCGAAAACGCTTGGCAACAATCTGCGCCTCTTCACCCACATCACCAACACACTCGCCAAGGACAAGGACATCACCGACCGCTGGCGCGGCTTCGATGACATCGCCGACAGCCGGCATCTGGCCAACCGCGTGGAGCGCGAGGTTGTCGACGCCCTGGCAGCCGCCGTGAAGGCGGCCTATCCGCGCATCTCGCACCGCTATTATGCCATGAAGGCGCGCTGGCTGGGCATGGACAAGCTGAACCACTGGGACCGCATCGCGCCACTTCCCGAAACGCCGAAGGCCGTCATCCCGTGGGACAAGGCACGCGAGACGGTGTTGAAAGCCTATGGCGGCTTCGCGCCGGAAATGGCCGAGATCGCCGGCCGCTTCTTTGACCGCAACTGGATCGATGCGCCGTCTCGTCCCGGCAAGTCCCCCGGCGCCTTTGCCCACCCGACCGTTCCCTCCGCCCACCCCTATGTGCTGCTGAACTATCTCGGCAAGCCGCGCGACGTGATGACGCTTGCCCATGAGCTGGGCCACGGCGTCCATCAGGTGCTGGCCGGCGAACAGGGCGCGCTGATGGCCTCAACCCCGCTGACGCTCGCCGAGACCGCTTCCGTCTTCGGCGAGATGCTGACCTTCCGCTCGCTGCTTGAAGCGACCACCGACAAGCGCGAGCGCAAGGCCATGCTGGCCCAGAAGGTGGAGGACATGATCGGCACGGTCGTGCGACAGATCGCCTTCTACGAATTCGAGCGCCGCATCCACACCGCGCGCCGCGATGGCGAACTGACCTCCGAACAGATCGGCCAGATCTGGGTGGAAGTGCAGGGCGAAAGCCTCGGACCGTCCGTGGTGCTGCATCCGGGCTACGAGACCTTCTGGGCCTACGTGCCGCACTTCATCCACTCGCCCTTCTACGTCTATGCTTACGCCTTCGGCGACTGTCTGGTGAATTCGCTCTACGCGGTCTACCAGAACGCTGAAAGCGGCTTCCAGCAGAAGTATTTCGACATGCTGCGCGCCGGCGGCACCAAGCATCACTCGGAACTCCTGGCCCCCTTCGGGCTGGATGCCTCCGATCCGGGCTTCTGGTCGAAGGGGCTTGCCGTCATCGAGGGGCTGATCGACGAGCTGGAGGCGATGGAGGCGTAAGCAGTCCCCGCCAGTCGCCTGCCCCCGTTCCGGCTGCCTTCGGGGACGGCGCAGCCTTAACCCTGCGCCTTGTTTCAGCTTTATTGTGACAGCCTTATGTGCTTTTGCTGGGAGCCTCGCCCGGCATCATGAACATGGAGCGTCTTGAAAAATGGCAGAACAGAATTGGCCCGTTTACGGTGAGATCACCGGTCCTGTGGTGATGATCGGCTTCGGCTCGATCGGTCGCGGAACGTTGCCCCTGCTGGAACGCCACTTCAAGTTCGACAAGTCGCGCATGGTGGTCATCGACCCCAATCCCGAAGGCGAGAATGCCGAGATCCTGAAAAAGCATGGCGTGAACTTCGTCCGCGCCGCTGTCACCAAGGACAATTACAAGAGCCTGCTGAAACCCTATCTGACCGCTGGCGGCGGACAGGGCTTTTGCGTCAACCTGTCGGTCGACACTTCTTCAGTGGAGCTGATGGCCTATTGCCGGTCGCTTGGCGTGCTCTACATCGACACCGTCATCGAGCCCTGGCTCGGCTTCTACTACGACAAGAACCTCGGCAATGCCGCGCGCACCAACTATGCGCTGCGTGAGACGCTGTTGGCCGAACGCCGTGAAAACCCTGGCGGCACGACGGCCGTCTCCTGCTGCGGCGCCAATCCCGGCATGGTCTCGTGGTTCGTCAAGGAAGCCCTCCTGAACATTGCCGAGGATACCGGCCGCAAGGTGGACGTGCCCGCCCGCGACGACCGTCACGGCTGGGCGAAGCTGATGAAGAAGCTGAAGGTCAAGGGCATCCACATTGCAGAACGCGACACGCAGCGCTCGATCAAGCCCAAGCCGCGCGATGTCTTCTGGAACACCTGGTCCGTTGACGGCTTCATTTCCGAAGGCCTCCAGCCGGCCGAACTCGGCTGGGGTACGCATGAAAAGTGGAAGCCGAAAAATGCCCGGGGCCACAAGAAGGGCTCCAAGTGCGCCATCTATCTGGAGCAGCCCGGCGCTGACACCCGCGTGCGCACCTGGTGCCCGACGCCCGGCCCGCAATTCGGCCTCCTCGTGACGCATAATGAGTCCGTCTCAATCGCCGATTTCTACACGGTCTACAAGAAGAACGGGAAGGTCGATTTCCGCCCGACCTGCCACTATGCCTATCACCCTTGCAACAATGCCGTGCTCTCGCTCTACGAGATGTTCGGCCGCGCCGGAAAGCCGCAGCAGCAGTTCCACGTGCTCGACGCCGAGGAACTCTCCGATGGCCGCGACGAACTGGGCGTCCTGCTCTACGGCCACGAAAAAAACGCCTACTGGTACGGCTCTGACCTGACGCTGGACGAGGCCGTGAAGCTCGCGCCCTATCAGAACGCCACCGGCCTTCAGGTGTCGTCCGCGGTGCTCGCGGGCATGGTCTGGGCGCTGGAAAACCCTGAGGCCGGCATTGTCGAGGCCGACGAGATGGACCACGCGCGCTGCCTTGAGGTACAAAGCCAGTATCTCGGCAAGATCAAGGGCGTCTACACCGACTGGACGCCGCTGACCGACCGCCCCGGCCTGTTCGAGGAAGACCTCGACATGAAGCGTCCCTGGCAGTTCCGCAACATTCTGGTCCGGTAAGGGAGCCTTTTCCCGTCGCACCATCTGATATAGGTTCCGGTCCCGATTCAATCTGCGGGAACGGAGCCTCCCATGCGCATTCTCAAACGCCTGTTTCTTGGTCTTGCCGCGCTCGCCGTGCTCCTGGTCGCCGGTGCCTACCTGCTGCCACGCAAAGTCCATCTTGAACGCAACATCGCCATCGCGGCACCGCCTGCGGCCGTCTTCGCCCATCTCAACGACCTCAGGAAGCACAGCGACTGGTCGCCTTGGGAGAAGATGGACCCTTCCATGAAATTGACATTCACCGGCCCGGATTCCGGCGTCGGACAAAAGTCTGCCTGGGAAAGCAAGGAAATGGGTTCCGGCAGCCAGCAGATCGTCGAATCGGTGGAAAATGAAAAGCTGGCGACAGAACTGGATTTCGGTGAAATGGGGACCGCGCAGGCCTTCTTTCTGCTGTCTCCTGAAGGCGGGAATACACGGGTCACCTGGGGATTCGATACCGACCTCGGCATGAACCCGATGTCGCGCTGGTTCGGTCTGATGTTCGAAAAATGGATCGGCACCGACTACGAAAAGGGCCTGTCCAACCTGAAGCAGGTCGTCGAAAGCGGGAAATAAGGCCGCGGCTTCAAATCTGCGGCGCGATCACCCACCGGTCTGCAAGCATCGGAAGATGCGGCCTTGGCCATCCGCCGCAATCGGGTTTATCCGGCTTGTATCGCCGGGCGCACCTACGGACAGGAGGACGGCGCGGACGCCATCGCCGATGCCGGCGTGCTTGAGTGGCTGGCAGATCGGCTTGAAGTCGAAGCCGGCAAGGAATTGGCCGGAGACCCGCAATTCGTGCGTGCACTCAACGCCGTCAAGCAGTCTGCAGCGACGTTTGCCGCTGCCGCGAAATCGGGCGATGCCGAGGCAATTCGCAGCACGGCGCGCGCATTGAAAAGCCCTGCGCGGCCCTCTTCGTGCCGTTCGGATGAGCGGGGCGGCAATTCCGGCAGGGACCTTTGGTGCCCGTTTTTTAACGGAGTCTTGCCAAGCAAGCCCTGAAAAGCAGGACGCCGGTTGCAAATCACCGCAATTTATTCAAATAATTGCGAGTGTTGCCTTGCTTTTGCCGGTTTGGCGGAGGAAGGAGGCGCAACAGTGCGGACGAGGAGAGCCCAGCGATGCGCAGACTGATTTCCCTTTCCATGGTCGCCGTGGCGCTCGCTGCCGCAGGTTGCCAGAGTGCCGGTCCCGGCCCGCAGGCCCGCCTCCAGCCGCGCGGCATCGAAGGCCAGTGGGTGTCGAGCGATGGCGTCGCCTTCTCCAACTTCAACGCCGGTGCCTTCGAGACCATTGCAGCCGACACGGGTAACAAGCTTGCCGATGGTTCCTATACCCACACCGGCGACAAGACGGTCACCATCACTGTCAATTCGCTGATCCGCCAGACCACGACACAGGTCAATTGTGCGCTTGCTTCGCCCACCCAGTTGAACTGCACCAGCGCATCCGGCCAGCAGTTCACGCTGGTGCGCCGCGTCACAAGCTGACTGCGTAATCAGCGCCTGAAACAAAAGCCGGGCAACCGGCTTTTTTTTCGCCCGGCAGCCCAAAATGTAAACTGGCGGCTTGATCGGCCCTTTTTCCGGTTGCCATAAATTTGGCAACGATAAGGAGGAGGGAACATGATGAGCCATTTTGACGGGCTGGAAACCCGCGCGCCCGCGGCACGCGAATCAGAGCTTTTCGCACGCCTTCCGGGCTTTCTCGCCAGCGCCATGCGGGCCGCTCCCGGATTGGCCGATTGGCTCGGCGGCATCGATCCGGCGGCGGTCACCTCGCGTGAGGCACTTGCGAAACTGCCGGTCCTGCGCAAGCCGGAGCTTCTGGAATTCCAGCTAGCCAACCCGCCCTTCGGCGGCTTTGCCAATCCCGCAGCACTCAAGGGCAACCGCGTCTTCATGTCGCCCGGCCCACTCTGGGAGCCGCAGGGCATTGGCCCAGATCCCTGGGCCGCCGCCCGCGCTTTCCATGCGGCGGGCATCCGGCCCGGCGACGTGGTGCACAATGCCTTCGCCTATCACATGACGCCCGGCGGCTTCATCCTCGACGAGGGTGCGCGTGCCTTCGGCTGCACCGTCTTCCCGGCGGGCGTCGGCAACACCGACATGCAGGTCGACGCCATCCGCGCGCTGCAACCATCCGTCTATACCGGCACGCCGGATTTCCTGAAGGTCATCCTCGACCGGGCAGCCGAAACCGGGGAACCGCTCACCTGCTTCAAACGCGCCCTCGTCTCGGGCGGCGCGCTGTTCCCGAGCCTGCGCGAGGAATACCGCGCGCGCGGCATTGCCGTCCTGCAATGCTATGCCACCGCTGAATTCGGCGTCATCGCCTATGAGACGGCCGGCCCGGACGGCGTGCCCCTGCCCGGCATGATGGTCAATGAGCACGTGATCGTGGAGATTGTCCGCCCCGGCACCGATGATCCGGTTTCCGACGGCGAGGTGGGCGAAGTGGTCGTCACCTCCTTCAGCGACGCCTATCCGCTCATCCGCCTGGGCACCGGCGACCTGTCGGCCGTGCTGGCCGAACCGTCACCCTGCGGACGCACCAACATGCGGATCAGGGGCTGGATGGGCCGCGCCGACCAGCGCACCAAGATCAAGGGCATGTTCGTCGACCCCAAACAGGTGGACGCCGTGCTCAAGCGCCACCCGGAGGTGCTGAAAGCCCGCCTCATCGTCAGCCGGAACGGCGAGCAGGACGCCATGCGGCTGCTGGTGGAGGAGCGCGGCGATGCCGACGCCGCCGCCATCTCCGCGACGCTGCGCGAAATCACCAAGCTGGGCGGTGCTGTCGAGGTGGTCGAGGCCGGAACGCTGCCCAACGACGGCAAGGTGATTGCCGACGAGCGCGACTACGCGGGCTGACGTGCCTCTGCCAACCGGCCGGGCAGGCCACGCCCGGCCGCGCGCCGTGTGACGCTGCGCACAGCGCGGCACCGTCTGGCGGCCAAATGCCTTGCATCGCCGGAATGGCGATGGAACCATGCGGACGAAACCGGACTGGCCGCAAGACCACCGGCCGGACCGGACGGCAGGAACCCTGATCAGGAGACCGCGTCCCCATGAAACGTCACGCCCTCACCATCGCGCTCTCGGCATCGGTGCTCGCCCTTTCGGCGGCACCGGCCCTTGCCGATTTCACCCTCAACATCCTGCATATCAACGATTGGCACAGCCGCATCGAATCCATCAACAAGTACGATTCGACCTGCGGGCAGAAGGACGAGGCAGACGGCAAATGCTTCGGCGGCGCCGCCCGCCTCGTCGCCGCCGCAGCGGCGGAGCGAAAGGCGCTGGGCGCAGACAGCGTGCTGTTCCTGAGCGCCGGCGACAATTTCCAAGGCTCGCTCTTTTATTCCACCTACAAGGGAACCGTGGAAGCCGAGTTCCTGAACCGGATGGGTCTCGACGTGATGACCATCGGCAACCATGAGTTCGACGATGGTGAGCCGGGCCTCGTCAGCTTTCTGGGTGCAGTGAAATTCCCGGTCGTCTCGGCCAACGTGCTGCCGGGCTACAAGTCTGGTCTTGCCGGGAAAATCCCGCCGTCGGTGATCGTGGAAAGGGGTGGCCAGAAAATCGGCGTGGTCGGCGCGGTCGCCAACGACACCGATGAACTGTCCTCGCCGGGCGACGGGGTGCTGATCGCGCAGGATGTCGCTTCCATCAAGGCCGCAGTCGACGCTCTGGTGGCGCAGGGCATCGACAAGATCATCGCCCTCACCCATGTCGGTTATCCGCGCGACCTGGCCGTCATCGCCCGCATCCCCGGCGTTGATGTGGTCGTGGGCGGACACTCACACACCTACCTCGCCAATGGTGACGAGAAAGCGGCCGGCCCCTACCCGACCCTTGTGGACAATCCTGACGGACACAAGGTGCCGGTCGTGCAGGCCGGTTCCTACTCGCGCTATCTCGGGAGGCTTGCTGTCACCTTTGATGACAAGGGCGTGGTGACGCAGGCCAAGGGCGATCCGTTGCTGCTCGACGCGTCCGTCACGCCCGATGCGGACGTGCTGGCTCGCATCGCCGAACTTGGCGCCCCCATCGAAGCGTTGAAGAAGAAGGAAGTCGGCACCAGTGCAGGCCCCATTGACGCAGCGCGCGACGCCTGCCGCACTGGCGAATGCGCCATGGGAAATCTGGTCGCCGATGCCATGCTCGCCCGTGTGAAAAACCAGGGCGTCACCATCGCCATCCAGAACGGCGGCGGCCTGCGCTCCTCCATCGACGGGGGCACGGTGACCATGGGCGAAGTGCTGACCGTGCTGCCCTTCCAGAACACGGTTGCGACCTTCCGCATCAAGGGCGCAGGCCTGCTTGCCGCGCTGGAAAACGGTGCCAGCCAGATCGAGGAAGGCGCCGGGCGTTTCGCGCAGGTCGCCGGCATGAAATACGCCTTTGACGTGACCAAGCCCGCTGGCGCCCGCATCTCCGGCGTGATGGTCGCCGAGGGCGATGCCTATGTGCCGCTCGATCCGGACAAGCTCTATTCCGTCGCCACCAACAACTATGTGCGCGCAGGGGGCGACGGCTACAAGATGTTCGTCACCGACGCGCAGGATGCCTATGATTATGGCCCGAATGTTGAGGATGTGGTGGCGGACTATATCCGCGACAACTCCCCCTACCAGCCGCTGAACGCATCCGGGCGCATCACCCGGATTGCCGCCGAAGCCGCTGCCGCGCCAGCTCCCGAACCGGCCAAACCTGCCGAAGCAAAAGTGGAAATGAAGGCTGAACTCAGCCCGCCATCCGCGACGGCCGGGAGCCACACCATCGTCTCCGGCGACAATTTCTGGAACCTCGCCAAGACCTATTACGGTGATGCGCAGAAATGGAAGACGATTGCCACCGCCAATCCCGGCGCCGCCGCCAAGGGGCTGGTGGTCGGCAGCCAACTGGTCATACCGCCCGCCAACTGAAACATCGCAGGCAGATAGCGGAAAAATTTGGACCCGCCCTGATCAACAGGGCGGGTTTTGTCCTATATGGCGGATAAGACGGGGCGGGACTGGCCCCCGGACCATGCCGAGGGAGATATCCATGACACTTGCCACGCCCATCCGCCCGCAGGATGCCAAGCCGGTCGGCCCGCTTCCCGAAGGCCATCCGCCGGTCTCCATTGGCAAGGCCGGGGTGCTGCTGGTCAATCTCGGCACGCCGGACGGCACGGATTATGCGCCCATGCGGCGCTACCTGAAGGAATTCCTGTCCGACAGGCGCGTCATCGAGTGGCCGCGTGCGCTCTGGTACCCGATCCTCTACGGCATCGTGCTCAACACGCGTCCTAAAAAGTCCGGCGCGGCCTATGCCGAAATCTGGAACCATGAGAAGAACGAAAGCCCGCTGAGAACCTTCACCCGCGCGCAGGGCGAAAAGCTCGCCGCCGCGCTTGCCGACCTTCCGGCCGTCCATGTCGATTGGGCCATGCGCTACGGCCAACCCTCCATCGAGACCGTGACGAAGGACATGATCGCCAAGGGCTGCGACCGCATCCTGCTGGTGCCGCTCTACCCGCAATATTCGGCATCCACGACGGCCACGGTGAACGACAAGTTCTTCGAGGTCCTGCAAGGCCTGCGTTGGCAGCCCGCCATCCGCACCGCGCCGTCCTGGCATGACGAGCCCGCCTATATCGAGGCGCTGGCCCGCTCCATCGAAAACCACCTCGCCACGCTCGATTTCGAGCCGGAAAAGGTCATCGCCTCCTATCACGGCATCCCGCAGAGCTATTTCAGAAAGGGCGATCCCTACCATTGCCACTGCATGAAGACGTCACGCCTGCTGGAACAGCGCCTCGGCTGGGACAAGGGCCGGTTGATGACCTGCTTCCAGTCCCGCTTCGGCCCGGAGGAATGGCTCCAGCCCTACACCGACAAGACTGTGGAGCAACTGGCGAAGGATGGCGTGAAGTCCATCGCCGTCTTCAATCCGGGCTTCGTGTCGGACTGCCTGGAAACGCTGGAGGAAATCGCGGGCGAGGCCGGGGAAATCTTCCACGAGCACGGCGGCACGAACTTCACCCACATTCCCTGCCTGAACGACAGCGCCGAAGGCATGGCCGTGATCGAAACCATCGTGCGGCGGGAGCTGGGCGGATGGGTGTGACCCGCCCGCGTTGAAAGTCGCCGAATTTCGCAACCTGATTCACGGAATTGCAAAACTGATATGCAACGCTTCCCCAAAATCCGGGGAAGCAGAGCATGAGTGAATTCAACCGTCAGGCCAGCCCGCTGCCGTCCGTCACCTTCCCGGTCATTCTGTGGCGCGGGCTGCTGATGGCCGGAATCTTCGGCCTGCTTGCGCTCTGGTTTGCCCATGGCGCGCGCCGTGCACTCCTCAATCCGGTTCTGGTCAAGGTGGAAGCCTTCCGGCTGCGCGGCCTCGACACTGGTATGAATTCCATGGGTGGCAGCCCGCGTGGCTTCGACAAGGCGATCGACGCCCCGCTTGACGAGATGGCGCGCATGCTGCCCGGCAATCTTGCCCTGATCGCCTTCGCGGTGCTGGCATTGCTCTGTGGATGGGCGGCGCTGGCCTTCGTGCGCATGACGCTGTCCGGCAGACCGGTGCTCACCATCGCTCTGGACGGCATCACCGCACAGGGCACCGGCATGAAGCCGAAGACGATCCCGTGGCACCTGTTCGACGGCACGGTGAACATCAATGGCCAATTCCAGATCCTGTCGAAGGAGCGCAGCTGGCTCTTCCTGCGCGACCGGGCCAATGTGCCGCTGTTCCTGATCGGCGAGCGCGCCGTCAAGCTTGAAAAGCTGCTGACAACCTACCGCAATGCCGTTGCCGCCCTTGGGATTGTTTCCCCCGCCGAGCGCAACCAGGCAGCCCGTGCCAACCCGGTCCGCGCGGCCGCGCCTGCAGCCGCTCCATCACTGGTCTCCCGCTCTGGCATCCGCTTTGCGGGAAGCCTCACCCAGGCCGTGCCTGCGACGCCGCGCAAATCGCCCCACGAAATCCGCCGCCGGGTCTGAACCCTGGCACTTTCACCCGGCACGGTTTCCGGCGCCACAATCCTGCATTAAGGATATTGCGCTAGGGCAATTGTGAGGGACCGGGGCCATCCCCATATGCAAAACGTGACCGTGCGCTGCATCGCAAGCCGTCAGCGCTGATTGAGAAGGATTGGATGCATGTTCGCTGGACTCGATATTGCCATTCTCGTACTCGTGGCGCTGGCCGTCATCGTCATCTTCGCCGGGGTCAAGACAGTCCCGCAGGGCTACAATTTCACGGTCGAGCGCTTCGGACGCTACACCAAGACACTCCAGCCTGGCTTCAACCTCATCGTTCCCTTCTTTGATCGCGTCGGTGCAAAGATGAACATGATGGAACAGGTGCTCGACATCCCGACCCAGGAAGTCATCACCAAGGACAACGCGCTCGTCGCCGTCGATGGCGTTGCCTTCTATCAGGTGCTGAGTGCACCGCAGGCGGCTTATCAGGTCGCCAATCTCGAAAACGCGCTGCTCAACCTCACCATGACCAACATCCGTAACGTGATGGGTGCCATGGACCTCGATGAGTTGCTGTCCAACCGCGACACGATCAACGACCGCCTGCTGCGCATCGTCGACGAGGCGGCCAGCGTCTGGGGCGTGAAGATCACCCGCATCGAGATCAAGGACATCAACCCGCCGCAGGACCTTGTCGACTCCATGGCCCGCCAGATGAAGGCCGAACGCGAAAAGCGCGCCCAGATCCTTGAGGCCGAGGGCCGCAAGCAGGCGCAGGTTCTTCAGGCCGAGGGATTGAAGCAGGCGCAGGTGCTGGAAGCCGAGGGCCGCAAGGAAGCCGCCTTCCGCGACGCCGAGGCGCGCGAGCGTGCCGCCGAAGCAGAAGCCAAGGCCACCCAGATGGTGTCGGCGGCCATCGCGTCCGGTGACGTGCAGGCCATCAACTACTTCGTTGCCCAGAAATACACCGAGGCCATGGCCACCATCGGCTCGGCCAGCAATTCCAAGGTCGTGCTGATGCCCATGGAAGCCTCATCGCTCATCGGCTCACTGGGCGGCATCGGTTCCATCGCCAGGGAAGTGTTCGGCGGCGATGACAACGGCTCGCCGGCCGATCCCAACAAGCCGCGCACGGGCTTCCGCCTGCCGCGCACCGGCGCCTGAGCCGCACCAGACCGGGAGTAACACCCATGATCGAACGCGTCGTCTCCGAACTGGGTCCGTGGAACTGGATGGTTCTGGGCCTCATCCTGCTCGGTTTCGAGATCCTCGTTCCCGGCATCTTCCTGCTGTGGATCGGCATTGCCGCCCTTGTCGTCGGCACGCTGTCGCTGATGCTGTGGGAAACGACCGTCTGGAGCTGGCAATTGCAGATGGTGCTCTTCGTCATCCTGTCGCTGGTCAGCGCATGGGTCGGCAAGCGCGTCATGGACCGGCATACCACCGACAGCGACGAGCCGCTGCTGAACCAGCGCGCCGCCCAGCTTGTCGGCCGCACGGCCACGCTGGAAGAACCCGTCGAAAACGGTCACGGCCGTGTGCGCATCGGCGACACGATGTGGCGCGTCACCGGAGACGACATGCCGGCCGGCAGCCGCGTTCGCGTCATCTCGGCCGACGCCAACGTGCTTGGTATCGAAGCGCTCTGAAAGCGAAGAAACAAGAGGCGCGGCTGGTTTCAGGCCGCGCCGATGCGCAGAAGGTCATGCAGGTGGATGATGCCCACCGGACGGCCCTGCTCCACCACCATCAGCGTGGTGATGGACGATGAGTTGATCACCGACAGCGCCGACGCCGCCAGCATATCGGGCGCGATGGTGCGCGGCGTGCGTGTCATCACCTCGTCAACGGTCATGGCGAGCAGGTCGGAATTGATGTGACGGCGCAAGTCGCCATCCGTCACGATACCGGCCAGCAAGCCGCCTTCGCCGACGATCCCGACACAGCCGAAACCCTTGGCCGACATTTCCAGGATCGCCTCGCGCATGCCCGTTCCCGCGCCCACCAGCGGCACGCGCTCACCCGTATGCATGATGTCGCCGATCATGGTCAGGCTGGCGCCCAGCGACCCGCCGGGGTGGAACGTGCGGAAATGCTCCGGCGTGAAGCCGCGGGCTTCCAGCAGGGCAATCGCCAGCGCATCGCCCAGCGCCAGTTGCAGCATGGTCGAGGTCGTCGGGGCCAGCCCGTGCGGGCAGGCTTCCTCGGCCTTCGGCAGGGCAAGCACCACGTCGGCCGCTCGTCCCAAGGCTGAATCGACACCCGACGTCAGCGCTATCAGCGGAATGGAGAAGCGGCGCGAATAGGCGACAATGCCCTTCAGTTCTGCCGTCTCGCCCGACCAGGAAATGGCGACGATGACATCGCCACCCGCGATCATGCCGAGATCGCCATGATTGGCTTCCGCCGGATGCACGAAATAGGACGGCGTGCCGGTAGACGCGAAGGTCGCGGCCAGCTTCGAGCCAATATGCCCGCTTTTTCCCACACCGGTGACGATGAGGCGTCCCTTGGCAGCCGCGATCAGCCCGACGGCCTCGGCAAACGCATCGCCAAGACCGCGATCCATTGCGCCGATCAGCGCTTCGATGCCCGCCAGTTCGGTCCGGAGCGTCCGCTCGGCCGAGGCAATGATCTCGTGGCCGTCGAGGCCGGGTGAAACATTGAGCCTGTTCATGGGCAAGCGCTCTAGCGCGTTCGCGGGAATGTGTCCATTGCCGCGTTCGTCGGCAGGAGCAGGCGGAAAGGTTCCGTTAACCACACGCCTTTAGATTTCGTAAAAGAAATGCGCCCTGCGCCGAAGCCGGAACCACATGCAGTGACCAGACCCGACAAGCGTACCGACCGCCGACGCGCCGCGCTTGCGGCCGGCGTCGCCGTGCTGGCCTGTCTCTCGGCCCCGGCTTTCGCCCAGTCGCTGAACCTGCGCGGCAATGTCGAGGATGAGCAGAAGGTGCTGAGCCCGCTGGAACGGCGCAAGCTGAAAGACCAGTCGACCGCTCTCAGCCAATCGGATGCCGACAAGGCCAAGGCGAAGGCCGAAAAGGACGCGCAGAACAAGGTCTACCTGCCGGAATCGGAAGGTGCTGTTTCGCCCGATGAACTGGAGGAATCCAGACCCGACGGCGCCGACCCCACGCGGCCGAAAGCCCCGCGCCTGCCGGTCAGCGCCCGCAAACGCGAAGCCGAGAACGAGGCGCTGGCCGAGGAACAAGCCGCCGTCAAGAAGCGCCGCACCGCCACCCGCGACGAGCCACAGGACATTCTCACCGGAACGGTGCGCGCACCGTCCGTGCCCTCGGACGACGAGGAACGCAACACGCGCGCCAAGACGGACAATGCCCGCACCGAAGCCATCGAGGGGCTCGACCGCACGGCCGATGAGGACCCTTACGCGCCCACCGGCCTCAGGCTTGGCACCTTCACGCTCACCCCGAGCCTCGAAACCGGCCTGACCGTGACCGACAATGCCACATCCAGCACGGTGAAGCAGCGCGGTACCTTCTGGGAAACCACCGCGCGCGTGAATGCCGTCTCCGGCTGGACGCGTCATCAGGCCCAGCTGAACGCCTATGTCACATGGCGTGAGGCCACGTCCGGACCGGGGCAATCCGAACCCGATGCCGGGCTCGACGCCACGCTGCGCCTCGACCTGATCGACAATCACGCGCTGACCGCGAAGGCCGGTTACAAGATCAAGCGCGAAGATGCCGAATCGCCCGTTCCGCTGCCCGCAACCGCCGGACGCCCTCTGCTTCAGACCTTTGAAGGCAGCGTCGCCCTGGAAAAGACCGAAGGCAAGCTGCGCTATGGCCTGACTGGTGCATTGACCCGCGAGGCCTATGGCGATGCTGACCTGACCGGCGGCGGCACCCTTTCGCAGAAGGATCGCAATTCCTCGCTGGCGACAGCCACGCTACGCCTTGGCTACGAGGTCTCGCCCGCACTGGTTCCCTTCGTGGAAGGCGAATATGGCCGCCGCTTCTACGACAACACCCGCGATGCCGCCGGCTACCAGCGCTCCGCGGACCGGATCGCGCTTCGCGCCGGTGTGGAAGTTAGCATGGGGGAAAAGCTGACCGGTGAACTGGCCGCCGGGTGGCAGCAGGAAAAGGCCGACGACCGGCGCCTCCCGGCCATTTCCGGCCTGTCGCTCATGGCCAATCTCAACTGGTCGCCGCAGCGCGGGACACAAGTTTCGCTGACCGGCGAGACCTCGGTGGAGGGCACCACGACGCCGGGCGATTCCGGCTCCCTCCTGCATTCGGCCACACTCGCCATCGAGCACCGCCTGCGCGCCAACCTGACGGCCAATGCGCAATTCTCCGCTTCCCTGCGTGACTATGTGACCGCGGCTGGCGGGCAGGATATCACCATGGCCGGGCAGCTCGGCTTCACCTGGTGGCTGAACCGCAATCTCGGCCTGACCACGCGCGTGCGCCACGAACGCCTGACCTCGACGCTGCCCAACCGCGACACGGTGACCAACAGCGTCTTTGTCGGCATGAAGTGGCAGCATTGACGAAAAAGGCCCGCGCCGGGGATGGCACGGGCCTGATCATGTCAGCTGCGATCCGCGCGGTCAGCCGATCAGCCCCTTTGCAATGCCTTCGACATGCTCGCGCAGGTCCGCGCGCGCATGGGCAAACGACATGTTGGCCTCGACAAACCCTTCCGGATTGCCGCAGTCGAAGGTCTTGCCGGTGAAGTGGTAGCCGTAGAATGGCTGGCTGTCCTGCAGGCGCAGCATGGCGTCGGTCAGTTGAATCTCGCCACCCGCCCCCGTCGTCTGGTTTTCCAGGATGTCGAAGATTTCCGGCTGCAGGATGTAGCGGCCGTTGATGAAGAGGTTTGACGGCGCAGTGCCCGGTGCGGGCTTCTCCACCATCCCGGTCAGCTCGAAACCGTTGCCGACATCCTTGCCGCGTCCGACAATCCCGTACTTGGAGGCGTCTTCCGGCTTGCACTCCTGAACGGCGATCACATTGCCGCCGGTCCGGGCAAATAGATCGGCCATGGCGCTCATGCAATTGGTCTCGGACTGCATGATCATGTCGGGCAGCAGCAGGGCGAAAGGCTCGTTGCCCACCAGGTCGCGTGCGCACCAGACCGCGTGGCCGAGGCCCATCGGCACCTGCTGACGGGTGAAGCTGGTGGTGCCGGGGGACGGCTGCATCGCCTTCAGCTGCTCCAGCGGCGCCGTCTTGCCGCGCGATTCCAGCGTCTCGTAAAGCTCGTACTGGACGTCGAAATAGTCCTCGATGACACCCTTGTTGCGCCCTGTAACAAAGATCAGGTGCTCGATGCCTGCCTTGCGCGCCTCGTCCACCACATACTGGATGACCGGACGGTCCACGACGGTCAGCATTTCCTTGGGGATCGCCTTGGTCGCGGGCAGGAAACGGGTGCCGAGACCGGCAACCGGAAAGACGGCTTTGCGGAGTTTCTTCATGGAAAGTTCCTTCGGGACAAAGGGGCGCAGGGCCGCGTGCATCGGGCACGTTCATGCCAAAATTGTGTTCTACGAAACGTTTGCATTCGCTCCCGGACGCCTGCATTTCAGCTTGGACAGCCGATGATTCGTCTTATGGTAAACCAATTCCTAACCGGCTTGTGAACATATGGACCCAAAGATGAACCCGGAGACCATCCAGATGTTCCCCCCTGCCGGAAGCACCCTTCGCCGCGCCGCCATCGCCGCCGCCTTCGTTCTGGCCACCGGCACGGGCGCAGCCCATGCCGATGCCAAGTTCCAGAGCTGGATCGCCGGTTTCAAGCCGGTCGCAGCGAAAAGCGGCGTCTCGTCGGCCACCTATGACCGCGCCTTTCGTGGTGTCACCGAGCCCGACCCGGAGGTGCTGGAAAAGGCCCGCTACCAGCCGGAATTCAAGGCCCCGCTCTGGCAATATTTCGACAACCGGATCCACGATGAATCGGTGCAGCATGGCCGCCAGATGGCGAGCCAGTACAAGTCCTGGCTCGACCGCATCGAGGCGCGTTTCGGCGTCGACCGCCACATCCTGCTGGCCATCTGGTCGGTGGAATCCAACTATGGCCGCATCCTGACCAATGACAAGGTCATGCGCTCGGTGCCGCGCTCGCTGGCGACGCTCGCCTATGCTGACAAGCGGCGCGCCAAATTTGCCCGCACCCAGCTCGTCGCTGCACTGAAGATCCTCCAGACCGGCGACATCGACGAAAGCCACCTGATGGGGTCGTGGGCAGGCGCCATGGGCCACACCCAGTTCATCCCGACCAGCTATCAGGCCTATGCCGTGGACATGGACGGCAACGGGCGCCGCGACATCTGGAATTCGGTGCCCGATGCGCTCGCCACTGCAGCCAACCTGCTGAAGCGCAACGGCTGGCAGCCGGGCAGGACCTGGGGCTACGAAGTCAGCCTTCCGGCCGGCCGCAAGTTTCCCTCCGGTGCCATGAGCCTCGACAAGTGGGCCTCCATCGGCGTCACCCGCCCCAATGGCAAGCCCTTCCCGCGTGGCGGTGACGTGGCCACCCTCAAGGTGCCCGATGGCCGCGGCGGTCCGGCCTTCCTGATGCTGAAGAATTTCTCCGTCATCAAGCGCTACAACAACGCCGACACCTATGCGATGGCCGTGAGCCTGCTGGCCGACGAAATCGCGGGCCATGGTGGCCTCGCAAACGACTGGAGCCGCCCCTTTACCCCGCTTTCCTTTGCCGAGAAGCAGGAATTGCAGGGCCATCTCAAGCAGTTCGGCTTCTATGACGGCGAAATCGACGGCAAGATCGGCAAGGGTACGGAAAGCTCCATCAAGGCCTACCAGGCCCGCGTGGGCTTGACGCAGGATGGTTATCCCAGCAAGGAAGTGCTGAACGCCCTGCGCAGGAAATGAACGGAGAGCGCATGATGCCCCATTGCAAGGCTGAAGGCAGACGCCGCGCGCCCCTGCTTGCCGCCCTTGTGCTGGCCATCATGTTCACCGCGTTGGAAGGCTTCGTCGCACCGCCTCCGGCCCTTGCGCAGAGCAATTTCTTCGAACGCCTGTTCGGCATAGAACGCCGCGACCGGGTGCGCGAGCGCACCCGCCCGGCAGCACGCGATCGGCGCACCCAATCCAGACCCAAGGCCTCCCGGCAGACCCGCCGCAAACCGGCGGCGCGCCTTGCTGCACCTGCCGAACCGGAAAAGCCAGTCGTCGAGAAGCTGGAAAACGCCCGCAAGGTGCTTGTCGTCGGCGACTTTCTGGCCGGCGGCATGGCCGATGGCCTGAAGGAAGCCTTCCAGAATCTGCCCGGCGTCGTGGTGGTCGACAAGTCGAGCGGCTCGTCCGGCTTCGTGCGCGACGACTATTACAACTGGCCGGGCGAAATTCCCGCGATTCTGGACGAGGTTCAGCCTGCCGTCGTGGTGATGATGATCGGCTCGAATGACCGTCAGCAGATGCGCGCCAGCGGCACGTCGCTGCGTCTGCGCGAGCAGGCCTGGGACAAGGAATACGAGGCACGTCTCGCCGCCTTCGCCAAGCCGGTGCGCGACCGCAAGATCCCGCTTGTCTGGCTCGGTGCACCGTCGTTCCGCATGTCGTCCATGTCGGCGGACATGCTGGCCTTCAACGACTTCTACAAGAAGGCGGCTGAAGAGGCCGGCGGCGAGTTCATCGATGTCTGGGAAGGCTTCGTCGACGAGAACGGAGCCTTCGTCACCACCGGTCCCGATATCAACGGTCAGCCGGTGCGCCTGCGCGCCTCCGACGGCATAAACCTGACAAAGGCCGGGCGCCGCAAGCTCGCCTTCTACGCCGAGAAGCCGTTGAAGAAGATCCTGGGTGACGCTGCCTCACCTGCCGTCGGGACGCTCGGACCGGAAAACCTGCCGAATCTCACAATTGATCCGGCTGCCGGCATTCCCAGGATCGACCGCACCAACCCGATGGCGATGACCGACCCCGAGCTTGACGGTGGCGATGAATTGCTCGGCCTCGTGGTCAAGCCACAGACCGAATTGCCCCTCTCGCCGGTGCCGGTGCAAAACCTTGCCGTCGAGGGCGTCGCCCCGCCGCCCGCCGCGGGCCGCGCCGACGATTTTACGCGGCGCGCACCCGCCAAGCCCTAGCCCACACCGGACCAGACCGGCGCATTGCGCTGAAATCCGTTACCGCACACATACCCGCCCGCGGGCATCCGCATCAGGCCCCGTGGGTCAGCGCCAGGATGCGCTTGCCGACAAGCCAGGAAATCGGCAGTGCGACAACCGCCCCTGCGACGGCGGCCATGATGATCTTGCCGCTGTCGAACATGTTCATTGTGAGCAGGGCGACGACCAGGATGCCCATGATGGTGGGCGCGGTGAGAATGTAGATCGCTCCGAAAATCTTCAGCATGTCAGCCTCCAAGAATGTCGCGCGCACTGATGCGCTGCGACGGTGGCCGGAGGTTCGCGCCCCCGGGAAGCGCCCGCCTTGATTCATCTCAATAGTTGCATATGAAAGCAAAAAGGCGCTCCGGGGAGCGCCTTTCAAAGGGTAACTGCGACACTGTGTCAGCGCGGCAGCAGGGTTTCACCCATCAGGTCCTTGTCGATGGAATGGGCCGCCTGGCGGCCTTCGCGGATGGCCCAGACCACCAGCGACTGGCCGCGGCGCACATCGCCCGCCGTGTAGAGACCACCGACGGAGGTCTTGTAGGACACTTCGTCGGCAACCACGTTGACTGAACCGCGATGATCCTTGTTGAGCGCCAGACGCCCGTCCAGATCGGCCGTCACGCCACCATCGATGGGGCCGGCAAAGCCGATGGCGATGAAGCCGAGATCCGCCTTGATGATGAACTCGGTTCCGGCAATCGGCTTGCGCTTCTCGTCCACCTTGCAGCACTTCACGCCGGTCAGCACACCGTCTTCGCCGATGAATTCGAGCGTCGCCACCTGGAACTCGCGTTCTGCGCCTTCGGCCTGCGAAGACGAGGTGCGCATCTTGGTCGCCCAATAGGGCCAGACCGCCATCTTGTCTTCCTTTTCAGGCGGCTGCGGGCGGATGTCGAGCTGCGTCACGCGTACCGCTCCCTGCCGGAAGGCCGTGCCCACGCAGTCGGACGCCGTGTCACCGCCGCCGACCACCACGACATGCTTGCCGCCGGCAACAATCGGCTCGGACGGCCAGGCAACCGAGCCAATCTCCTCGCCACCCATGCGCTTGTTGGCCTGCACCAGATAGGGCATCGCATCGTGAACGCCGTGCAGCTCAGTGCCGGGAATGCCCGCGGGGCGCGGCGTTTCGGAACCGCCGCAATAAAGCACCGCATCATAGGCACCGAGCAGCTCGTCCACCGTCTTGTCCACGCCGACATTGACGTTGCAGAAGAACGTGACGCCTTCGCCTTCCATCTGCTCGACACGGCGGTCGATGAAGTTCTTCTCCATCTTGAAGTCCGGGATGCCGAAACGGAGCAGGCCACCGGGCTTGCTCTCGCGCTCATAGACATGAACCTCGTGGCCCGCGCGGCCAAGCTGCTGGGCGCCCGCCATGCCAGCCGGGCCGGAACCGATCACGGCGATCTTCTTGCCGGTCTTGGTGGCTGGCGGCTGCGGGCGGATGAAGCCCATCTCATAGGCCTTGTCGGCAATCGCCTGTTCCACCGTCTTGATGGCAACGGGAATGTCTTCCAGGTTCAGCGTGCAGGCTTCCTCGCAGGGTGCGGGGCAGACGCGACCGGTGAATTCCGGAAAATTGTTGGTGGAGTGGAGGTTGGCAATCGCCTCCTTCCAGTTGCCATTATAGACCAGATCGTTCCAGTCGGGGATCTGGTTGTGCACCGGGCAGCCTGTCGGCCCGTGGCAATAGGGAATGCCGCAATCCATGCAGCGCGCGGCCTGGTCGCGCACCGCCTCGTCCTTCATGGGGATCGTAAATTCGCGGAAGTGGCGGATGCGATCCGAGGCCGGCTGGTACTTCGCCACCTGCCGGTCGATTTCCATGAAGCCTGTTACCTTGCCCATGTCCTGTCCCCCTTACCGGACCACCACGGCGGTGCCGGATGCCGAGACCATCAGCATCGACCCGCTGGAGCCGGTGGAAATGTTTTCATAATCGATGTCGACGCCGATGACGGCGTTGGCACCCATCTTGCGCGCTTCGTCTTCCAGTTCCCGAAGGGCGGTCTCGCGCGCTTCGCGCAAGACCTTCTCGTAGGAACCCGACCGGCCGCCGACAATGTCGCGGATACCGGCGAAGATATCGCGGAAGATATTGGTGCCAAGGATCGCTTCACCCGTGACGATGCCCTTGTATTCGGCAACGTCACGGCCTTGCAGCGTGTTGGTGGTGGAGATGATCATGCCGCTCACTCCGCTGCCACGCCCATCTTCATGCGCTCCATCTCCTGCAGGGCGCGGCGGTACTCGACCGGCATCACCTTGCGGAACTTCGGACGGAACGATGCCCAATCGTTGAGGATTTGCGCGGCACGCGCCGACCCCGTGTGATGGTGATGGGCGGCGATCAGCGCATAGAGGCGTTCCTCGTCATGGCTGGTCATGTTTTCCATCACGTCCACACGGCCCTTGTGGGCAATGTCGCCACCGTGGTGATGCAGCTTTTCGAGCAGGTCGTCCTCTTCGGGCACCGGCTCCAGCTCCACCATGGCCATGTTGCAGCGCTCGGCAAAGTCTCCGGCCTCGTCCAGCACATAGGCGACACCGCCCGACATGCCGGCCGCGAAGTTGCGGCCTGTCTGGCCGAGCACGACCACCACACCACCCGTCATGTATTCGCAGCCGTGGTCCCCCACGCCCTCCACGACGGTCACCGCGCCGGAGTTGCGCACGGCAAAGCGTTCGCCCGCCACACCGGCCAGGTAGCACTCGCCCTCGGTCGCTCCGTAGAGCACCGTGTTGCCCGCGATGATGGATTCCGACGCCACAATCTGCGTGTCAGACGGCGGACGGATGATGATGCGCCCACCCGACAGGCCCTTGCCCACATAGTCGTTGCCATCCCCAGCCAGCTCGAAGGTCACGCCGCGCGCCAGGAAGGCGGCGAAGGACTGCCCGGCCGTGCCGGAGAGCTTCACATGGATCGTGTCGTCCTTCAGGCCCTTGTGACCATACCGCCGCGCCACTTCGCCCGACAGCATCGCGCCCGCCGAACGGTCGACGTTCTTGATGGTCGTCTCGATCAGCACCGGCTGCTTGCGCTCCAGCGCTGGCGCCGCCTCGGCAATCAGCTTGCGGTCGAGGATGTCCTGGATCGGATGGTTCTGGCGCTCGGTCCAGCGGATCGCATCGGCGGCGGCTTCCGGCTTGAAGAAGACCTTCGAGAAGTCCAGACCCTGCGCCTTCCAATGGGCGATCACCTCGTCCTTGGCGAGCAGTTGGGACTGGCCGACGATCTGCTCCAGCTTCGTGTAGCCCATCTCCGCCAGCAGCGCGCGCACTTCCTCGGCAATGTAGAAGAAGTAGTTGACCACATGCTCAGGTGCACCCTTGAAGCGCTTGCGCAGCACCGGGTCCTGCGTGGCGATGCCGACGGGACAGGTGTTCAGGTGGCACTTGCGCATCATCAGGCAACCCGCCGCAATCAGCGGCGCGGTTGAGAAGCCGAATTCATCCGCACCGAGCAGCGCGCCGATGATGACATCGCGTCCGGTGCGCAACCCGCCATCGACCTGCAGCGCCACGCGCGAGCGCAGCCCGTTCAGCACCAGCGTCTGGTGCGTCTCGGCAAGCCCCATTTCCCAAGGCGAGCCGGCATGCTTGAGCGAGGTCAGCGGCGAGGCACCCGTGCCGCCATCATAGCCCGAGATCGTGATGTGGTCGGCGCGCGCCTTGGCAACACCGGCCGCAACCGTGCCCACACCCACTTCCGACACCAGCTTGACGGAAATGTCGGAGCTGGGGTTGACGTTCTTCAGGTCGTAGATCAGCTGCGCCAGATCCTCGATCGAGTAGATGTCATGGTGCGGCGGCGGCGAGATGAGGCCGACACCCGGCGTGGAGTGGCGCGTCTTGGCAATCGTCGCATCCACCTTGTGGCCGGGCAGCTGCCCGCCTTCGCCGGGCTTGGCGCCCTGCGCAACCTTGATCTGGATCATGTCGGAGTTGACGAGGTATTCGGTCGTCACGCCAAAACGGCCCGAGGCCACCTGCTTGATGGCGGAACGCTCCGGGTTCGGCGAACCGTCGGCCAGCGGATGGAAACGGTCCGGCTCCTCGCCGCCCTCGCCCGTGTTCGACTTGCCGCCGATCTGGTTCATGGCGATGGCCAGCGTCGTATGCGCCTCACGGCTGATCGAGCCGAAGGACATGGCGCCGGTCGAGAAGCGCTTCACGATCTCGGAAGCCGGTTCGACCTCGTCGATGGAAACCGGCGAACGGCCGGCCTCGGCGGCTCCCTTGATGTGGAACAGGCCGCGGATCGCCTTGGCACGCGCCGTCTGGGAGTTCACCTGCTCGGCGAACTCCTTGTAGGTCGCAAAGTTGCCCTTGCGTACCGCGTGCTGGAGCGTGGCGATGTTGTCCGGCGTCCACATGTGAGCTTCGCCGCGCATGCGGTACATGTACTCGCCGCCCACGTCCAGCGTGCCGCGCAGCACCGGGTCCTCCGAGAAGGCGTCGGTGTGGCGCATTACCGTTTCGGCGGCCACTTCCTCGATGCCAACGCCCTCGATGGTCGTCGCCGTGCCCGTGAAATAGGTCTTCACGAAGGACGACTTCAGGCCGACCGCATCAAAGATCTGCGCGCCGCAATAGGACTGGTAGGTCGAGATGCCCATCTTGGACATGACCTTGAGGATACCCTTCCCGATCGACTTGATGAAGCGGTAGACCACTTCGTCGGCCGAGACTTCCGGCGGGAACTCGCCGCGTCCATGCATGCCGAGCAGCGTGTCAAAGGCGAGATAGGGGTTGATCGCCTCCGCGCCATAGCCCGCCAGGCAGCAGAAATGGTGCACTTCACGCGGTTCACCCGATTCCACCACCAGTCCGACCGAGGTGCGCAGACCGTGCCGGATCAGGTGATGATGCACGGCAGCCGTTGCCAGCAGTGCCGGAATGGCAATGCGGTCCGGGCCGATCTGGCGATCCGACAGAATGATGATGTTGTAGCCGCCGTGGACTGCTGCTTCGGCGCGCTCGCACAGCCGCTGGACAGCAGCAGGCATGCCCGCCGCGCCCTCGCCCGCCGCGTAGGTGATGTCCAGCGTCTTGGTGTCGAACCGGTCCTCGGTATGGCCGATGGAGCGGATCTTTTCGAGGTCACCATTCGTCAGGATCGGCTGGCGCACTTCAAGCCGCTTGCGGCGCGAAGCACCCTCGTGGTCGAGGATGTTCGGGCGCGGGCCGATGAAGGACACCAGGCTCATCACCAGCTCCTCGCGGATCGGGTCGATCGGCGGGTTGGTGACCTGCGCGAAGTTCTGCTTGAAATAGGTGTAGAGCAGCTTCGACTTGTCCGACATGGCCGAGATCGGCGTGTCGGTGCCCATCGAGCCGATGGCTTCCTGGCCCGTCGTCGCCATCGGCGCCATCAGGATCTTGGTGTCTTCCTGCGTGTAGCCGAAGGCCTGCTGGCGGTCGAGCAGGGACACATCCTTGCGCAACGCGCGCGGCTCCACCGGATTCAGGTCTTCCAGGATCAGTTGGGTGTTGTCCAGCCACTCGCGGTAGGGGTTCATGCCCGCGATCTCGGCCTTGATCTCCTCGTCGGAGACGATGCGGCCCTTCTCCATGTCGATGAGCAGCATGCGGCCCGGCTGGAGACGCCACTTCTTGATGATCTTGTCCTCGGCAACCGGCAGGACGCCGGCTTCCGACGCCATGATGACGCGGTCGTCGCTGGTCACGATGTAGCGGGCCGGACGCAGGCCGTTGCGGTCCAGCGTCGCGCCGATCTGGCGCCCGTCGGTGAACGCCACGGCGGCCGGGCCGTCCCACGGCTCCATCAGCGCGGCATGGTACTCGTAGAAGGCCTTGCGCTGGGCATCCATCAGCTTGTTGCCGGCCCAGGCTTCCGGGATCAGCAGCATCATGGCATGCGGCAGCGAGTAGCCGCCCTGGTGCAGGAACTCCAGCGCGTTGTCGAAACAGGCAGTGTCCGACTGGCCCTCGTAGGAGATCGGCCACAGCTTCTCGATGTCGTTGCCGAACAGCTCCGAATCGACCGATTCCTGGCGCGCCGCCATCCAGTTGACGTTACCGCGCACCGTGTTGATCTCGCCGTTATGGGCGACCATGCGATAGGGATGCGACAGCTTCCATGACGGGAAGGTGTTGGTGGAGAAGCGCTGGTGCACGAGCGCGATGGCGCTCTCGAAGCGCTCATCCTTCAGGTCCTGGTAGTAGGTGGACACCTGCCAAGCCTCGAACATGCCCTTGTAGACGAGCGTGCGCGAGGACATCGACACGATGTAGAAGCCGTTGTCGCGGCCTTCCGTTTCCTTGTGCACACGGCCCGAGATCACCTTGCGGACAATGTAGAGCTTGCGCTCATAGTCCTCGTCATCGGTGACATGGGCCGGACGGCCGAAGAAGGCCTGGCGGTGGAACGGCTCCGAGGCCGCCACGTCCGGCTCCTTGGACAGGCGCGAATTATCGACGGGCACATCACGGAAACCGATCAGCGGCACGCCCTCCGCCTTGGCGGCATCGGCGATGATGGTCTCGCAATGGGCGCGCATTCCGGCGTCCTGCGGCATGAAGAGATGCGCCACACCATAGTCGCCGGGCGGTGGCAGCGTTACGCCCTGGGCTGCCATTTCCTCGCGGAAGAAACGGTCCGGGACCTGCACGAGAATGCCCGCGCCATCGCCCATCAGCGGGTCGGCACCCACCGCGCCGCGATGCGTCAGGTTTTCCAGCATCTGCAGGCCGTCAGCGACGGTCTGATGGCTCTTGACGCCCTTCATGTGTGCAATGAAACCGACACCGCAGGCATCGTGCTCGTTGCGCGGATCATAAAGGCCCTGGGCCGCAGGAAGGCCGGCATTGAAGGCGTCGCGGGTCTTGCCGGCGCGCGCTTTCGTCTGTGCGGCCGCGTCAATTCCGGTCGTTACAGATGGCGTCAGGTCCGTCATCACCTCAATCCTCCAGATGCGCCCCTTGGCCGGGCGGTCACTCGTATCTTGGGTCTGCCCTTGGGGCAGAACCCGGTTTTCACGCGGCAATCTTGCGAAAGGCCGTCGGGGCGGATGTCTGACACGCCCGGCCACCCCGGCCCGGACGCTCCCGCTGCCGGACGCTTGTCCGTGCCTGCGGGCCACGCTCTATATCGCGCATTTCGCGCGCAGAAAACCGGGTCGGGACTTCCGTCCGTACCGGCCTCTCATTCGAAGGAATAAGACAGCAATGCTGTCCTAATTCTTTATGGCACAATCCCGGTCATGGCACAAGGGCCAAAAACGGGCGGGTGAGGCCAACTGCGCATGAATCGAACCCGCGATTGTTGATGTCCGAACGAATATGTCCCAAGCCGCGCAAAATCGGTGGCGGACTTGCGCGAGGCCTCCGCCCCCTTTCCACAGCGCTCCGGCTGCGTCATTGTCCGCTCCTGACAGGAACGGCGGACGGCCATGAATTTTGCATCCGACAACTGGGCCGGCGCCCACCCCGCGATCAATGAAGCGCTGACACGCGAGGCGGACGGGTTTGCCGCCGCCTATGGTGCAAGTGATCTCGACCGGCGGGTCGAGCAACGCTTCAACGCGCTTTTCGGCCGCGAGGTCGCCGTCTTCTTCGTCGGCACCGGCACGGCGGCCAATGCGCTGGCCCTCGCCGCCCTCAACCGGCCGGGCGGCGTCTCCTTCTGCCACCGCGAGGCCCACATGATCGAGGATGAGTGCGGCGCGCCGGAATATTTCACAGGTGGCGCCCGCCTGCATCCGGTTGACGGGGCGCTTGGCCGCATCGATCCGGTATTGCTGGCCCGCGAATTGAAGCGCTTTCCGCCCGGTTTCATCCATGCCGGGCAGCCCATGGCCGTCTCGATCACGCAGGCGACCGAAGCGGGCACACTTTACAGCCTGGAGGACATTGCCGCCATTTCCGCGGTGGCGCGCGAGCACGGCCTGCCCCTCCACATGGATGGCGCGCGCTTTGCCAATGCGCTGGTCGCACTCGGCTGCACACCGGCCGAGATGACCTGGAAGGCCGGCGTGGACGTGCTCTCCTTCGGCGGCACCAAGAACGGATGCTGGTGCGCCGAGGCGCTGGTCTTCTTCAATCCGGAACAGGCTCGCGACCTGCCTTTCATCCGCAAGCGCGCCGCTCAGCTGTTCTCCAAGTCCCGCTTCATCGCCGCCCAGTTCGATGCCTATCTGGAAGGCGATCTCTGGCTGCGCTCAGCCCGCCACGCCAATGCCATGGCCCGGCAACTGGCGGACGCCATAACCGCCTCAGGCACCATGCGTCTGGCATGGCAGCCGCAGGCCAACGAGGTCTTCGCGATCATGGGCCAGGCACGGCTGGACGAACTGGGTGCGGCAGGCGCAAGGCTCTACCCCTGGAACCCGCCGCATGGCTTCGAGGGTGACATCGGCAGCGGCGAGGTTCTCACCCGCCTCGTGACCTCCTTTGCCACGGCACCTGAAGATGTCACCGCATTCCGCGCGCTCAGCACCTGAAACACGGTAACAGGCCCGATCACGGGCCTGTCAGCGCCCGGTGATTTCCTCTCACACGGCCTTTATTTCCAAGTGAGACGCCTCTCGGCGATGGTTCGCGGGCCGGTCAGCGCACCGGCCATGCGAACAATCGAGAGGAACAACCCATGTCCAAACAGAAGCTTGGTGCCGCCTTCTTTGCCGGCGCCGTCGCCACCGCCATTTCCGGTGCCTCCATGCTGGCAGCCACTTCCGCCGCCCACGCCGCCGACCAGAAGTGCTTCGGTGTTTCCATGGCCGGCCAGAACGATTGCGCCGCCGGTCCCGGCACCACCTGCGCCGGCACCTCCAAGGTGGACTATCAGGGCAATTCCTGGACGCTGGTCAAGGAAGGCACTTGCGAAACCGCCAAGCCGGTGCTCGCCAAGTCGGGCACGGAAGTCATGCTGCCCGACGGCAGGATGGGCTCGCTCGCCGCGCTCGACCGCGACCTGCCGAAGATGTGATGAACCCCAACCGGAGACCGGCGGTGCTTCCCATGACCCCCACCCCCTCGGACAAGGATGGCAGCCGCCGTTTTCCGGACCTGTCCCCGGCAGGCATGCCGGGGGCATCCTTCAAGCCGCAACACCTTGACGCGATCCTCGCCGACGCCGGCGCGGGCGTCTTCTTTGAAGTCCATGCCGAGAATTACATGGGCGCCGGAGGCATGCCGCACGCCGCGCTCGCAGCCATCCGCGAGCGCTTTGCCCTGTCCCTGCATGGCGTCTGCATGTCGATCGGCGGCCAAAACCCGCTCGACAAGGCGCATCTGGCCCGCTTCCGCGCACTCGTGGACCGTTACCAGCCGGCCCTGGTCTCCGAACACCTCGCCTGGTCCACCCATGACGGTGTGTTCTACAACGATCTGCTTCCCCTGCCCTATACAGCCGCCACGCTGGAGCGCGTCACAGCCCATGTCAGCGAGATGCAGGACGCCATCGGCCGCCAGATCCTGCTGGAAAACCCCTCCACCTACGTGCTCTTCGAGCAATCCACTCTGGAGGAAACGGATTTCCTGGCCGAAGTCGTCCGGCGCACCGGTTGCGGCCTGCTGCTCGACATCAACAATGTCTTCGTTTCCGCCACCAATCACGGCTGGTCGCCGATCAGCTATCTCGGGCGCTTCCCGCTGGAACATGTCGGCGAAATCCACCTTGCCGGTCATGACGAGCAGGCCGACGAGGCCGGCGCACCGCTGCTGATCGACAGCCACGACCGGCCGGTCGCCGATCCGGTCTGGGATCTTTACCGCATCGTCATCCGCCAGTGTGGCCCGCTTCCCACGCTGGTGGAATGGGACGCCGATGTGCCGGACTGGCCGGTCCTCAAGGCCGAGGCGAAGGCCGCCGGTGACATTCTCGATGCCGCCGCTCTCGACTACATGATGGGGTCGCGCCATGCCGTCGCCGGTTGATCCCTTCTGGCAGACCGGCACCTTTGCCGGTGCGCTGACCGATCCGGACTTGGGCGAACCCGGCTATCTCGCAGCTCATCACGGCGGCCGGACCGCACAGCGCTTCAATGTCTATCGCAACAATGTGGTCCATTCGCTGGTCGAGGCGCTCGGACAGGTCTATCCGGCTGTCCGCCATGTGACAGGCGGCGAGCGCTTCGCCCATGTGGCGCGCCTCTACATGGCCGCCCATCCGCCCCGGTCTTCCCTGCTTTTTCAGTATGGCGAAGGCTTCGGCGATTTCCTCGACCGCTTTGCCCCGGCCCGCGAACAGATGCCCTGGCTTGGCGCGCTGGCCCGTCTCGAGCGCGCCTGGCTCGATGCCTGGCATGCAGCCGACGCATCCGCGCTGGACGCTGCCCTTCTGGCCGCTGTTTCCGCCGATGACCTGCCCGGCCTGCGATTCATCGCCCATCCCGCCACCCGGATCGTGCCGGGCGAGTGGGCGGTCGCAGACCTGTTCCGCCAGGCCCGGCAGGACAGCGAGGGCCCGCTGCCGCAGCCGGTCCCGGAATCCGTCCTCGTGACACGCCCTGATCTCACCGTGATGACAGCCACCCTGTTGCCGGGCGAGGCCGCCCTCGCCGCCGCGCTTCTTGAAGGAGTGCCGCTGGAGGATGCCGCTGAAACAGGTTTTTCAGCCGATCCCGGGTTTGATTTTTCGCAGGCACTTGCCCGCCTGCTCGCCGCCGGAGCCTTTTCCGGCCACACACGGCCATAAGCTGACAAGGGAGGACATCATGAAACGATGGATCAACGCAGTGGTGGCGGCCCATGCCGCTGTCTTCGCTGCAGTGGAGCGCGCGACGTCTTCATGGCTGCCCGGGCTGGCAGCAAGGTTGGTCTTTGCCTCTGTCCTGCTCGGATATTACTGGAATTCCGCGCTCACCAAGGTGGGAAGCGGACTGGCCGGCCTCTTTCCGGTGGCGGACAACGCCTATTACCAGATCGCCCCGCATATCATCGAGGCGGCGGGCTACGACGTGTCGAATGTGGCCGTCTTCCCGTGGAAGATCATCGTGCATGCCGGAACCTATGCCGAGTTCCTCCTGCCGCTGGCCGTGACGCTCGGCCTCTTTGCCCGCCTCGCCGCACTCGGCATGACCGGCTTCATCCTCGTGCAGACCCTCGTTGATATCACGCTGCACAAGATCGGGGCTGAGGCGACCGGTTCCTTCTTCGACCGCTTCCCCGATGCGATGATCGCCGACCAGCGCCTGCTCTGGCTCTTCCCATTGCTCTATCTGGTGGTGAAGGGAGCCGGTCTGGTCTCGGTCGATGCCCTGCTGGTCCGGCTCTGGAAACCGGCCGCGCCCACGGGGCGGGCAACACCCCTGCCCGCCTGAACCGCATAGCAAAAAGGCGGCGCCGGGAAGCGCCGCCTGCGACTGGAGATCGCGCGTGAGGTCAGGCCGTCACCCGGCCGTTGCCTCGATTTCCTTGACCGAACCGGCCGGGCTTGCGGTGATGGAAATCTTGCGCGGCTTCATCTCTTCGGGAATTTCACGCTTGAGGTCGATGTGGAGCAGGCCGTTCTTCAGTGCGGCTCCCGCCACTTCCACGTGATCGGCCAGCTGGAAGCGGCGCTCGAAGGCGCGCGCGGCGATGCCGCGATGCAGATATTCGCTGCCCTCGGTCTTTTCCTCTTCAACCTTCTCGCCCTTGACCGTCAGCGCGTTGCGTTTGGCCTCGATGGACAGCTCGTCTTCGCCGAACCCGGCCACAGCCATGGTGATGCGATAGGAATCGGCACCGGTGCGCTCGATGTTGTAGGGCGGATAGGTCTGTCCGCTGTCCGGTGCGCCAAGGCTGTCCAGCATGGTGAACAGGCGATCGAAGCCGACGGTGGAACGGTAGAGCGGGGAAAAATCAACGTGACGCATGGGTGTCCTCCTGAAAGCGACGTTGTTGCGTTTGGCCTTGGCGTCAGAACCCTGTCATCAGGCGTTCCCTGTTCCGGCCAGTGGCCCCGAAGTGGCGGCCACACCTGAAATCTGGGAATTGCAGGCCAGCGTTTCAAGGGCGCACGGATGCCAGGCTGCCCTCCGATGAACACCAGATGAATGCCGCCTTCCGGCGCCGTTCAGCTTACCGTTGATAAAAGGGATGCAACGCTGGCGCCGCACACAAACGCCGGCGGCGTGGAACCGGGTGTATCGTCCCTTCCTCCCGGAACCGCACAGAAGGCCGGGGGCCTGTCCGCAAGGGCAGACCCCCGGTTTTGCGTTTGCGCCCCCGAAACTTTTTGATTTTGGCAGTCCGGTTGATTATGCCCTTGGGCAAGCCGCGCCTGATTTCCCGGCGCGCGGACAACAGAAGGCGCGATGACCCAAGAGCCGGACATCCTGTTTGCCATGGCCGACAACCCGGTGCCCCCGGCAGCCCAGGCGGGCTATCTGGAGGCGTCAGGCGGCCATCGCCTGCGCTACGCCACCTTCAAGGCGACCGGGCGGCCATTGCGCGGCACGGTGATCATCCTGCATGGCCGCAACGAGTGCATCGAGAAATATTTCGAGACGATCAGGGAACTGTCGGAAGCCGGATTCGGAACGGCCACCTTCGACTGGCGCGGCCAAGGTGGTTCGGACCGCCTGCTGAAGGACCGGTCGCGCGGCTATATCGACGATTTCGCCACCTATGTGGATGATCTCGAACTGTTCATGACCAGGATCGTGCTGCCCGATTGCCGCGGCCCCTACCACATCCTTGGCCATTCCACCGGATCGCTGATCGCGCTTCTGGCGAGCGGCAACATGACCAACCGCATCCGCCGGATGGTGCTGGGCTCGCCGCTTCTCGCCATCCGTCAGAAGATGATGTCGGCGGGTGCTGTCGCCCTGCTCGCCCGCACCCTGGATCTGGTTGGCCTCGGGCGCGTCTACATGGCCGGCGGGCCGCGCCCGCGCGAGATCGCGCCCTTCGCCACCAACAAGCTGACAACCGACCACCAGCGCTACATGCGCAATGCGCGCCTCTATGAGGACCATCCCGAACTGGCGCTCGGCGGCCCCACCGTTTCCTGGGTCAATGCCGCCTGCATGGCCATCGAAGAAGTGACCGACCCGGAATTCATCGCGGCCATCCGCGTGCCCGCCCTGATGATCGCGGCAGGAAATGACAGCGTCGTCTCCAACGAGGCCATCGAGCATTATGCGCGCGCCATGCGCTCCGGCGCCTTGCTGACCATTGACGGCGCCCGCCACGAACTGATGCAGGAGGCCGACATCTACCGCGCGCCCTTCATGGCGGCGGCGCTCGCCTATTTCACCGGCGAGACAGTCTGAGGCCGGATATCAGCCGTTGAGAAGGGCCAGCGCTTCCTCATGCAGCGCCGCATTGGCCGAGGCGAGAATGTCGCCGCCCTGCTCCGCCGGGCCACCATCCCAGCGTGTTACCACTCCGCCCGCCTGCTCGATGGGCGCAATCAGCCCGCCGATGTCATAGGCCTGCAAGCCCGCCTCGCAGACGAGATCGGCATGGCCTGCCGCCAGCATGGCGAAGGCGTAGCAATCGGTCCCGTAGCGCGCCAGGCGCACGGCGGTTTCCAGCCGGTCGTAGCCCGCGCGCTTGCCGTCCTTGAACAGCGCCGGCGTCGTGGTGAACAGCGTTGCATCCCCAAGCACGGCAGTCGCGCGCGTCTTCAGGCGGGTATCGCCGCCCGGCCCCTCGTAGAAGGCCCCGGTCGCGTCGCCGTAGTAGAGCTCGCCGGTAAAGGGCTGGGCCATCATGCCCGCCACGGCGCGTCCGTTGTGGTAGAGCCCGCACAGCGTGCCCCAGACTGGCAGTCCGGAAATGAAGGCCCGCGTGCCGTCGATCGGGTCGATCACCCAGACATGCTCGCTGTCGAGGTTCTCCGATCCGTGTTCCTCACCGAGGATGCCATGGCCGGGAAACCGCGCCTTGATCAGCGCCCGGATGGCGCGCTCGGCCTCGCGGTCTGCCTCCGTTACCGGATCGAAGCCCTGCGACAACTTGTTCACGACATCGGTGCGCGCCCGGAAGCGCGGGAGCGTCTCGGCAGCAGCAGCCGCAGCCAACTCACGGAAAAACCCTCCAAAACTGTCCATTTCCGGTGTCCCCGACCTTGATTCCGGCGCCCGTCTCACGGGTGCGCTAAAGCTTCCGCAAGCGCATTGCCCGAAGGTGCAAGCTTTAGTCAACAATTAACGCTTGACATTTGTGCAGCGCAACATAGTCTCGATCACAGGACAGGTTCTTCCTGTCCTTGCCCTCCTTGGGCGTTTCCTCCCTAGACTTGGACCGCATCTCCTGATGCGGTCTTTTTTTGCCTGCAGCCGCATGCCCTATTCGGCAGCGATGCTGCCAGGCATTAGCCAGCTTTCAGGGATGGACACAAGATCGGCGGTGAACTTCCGGAGATTGTCCCGCAGAAGCCCGAAGCCTGCATGGGGCTCGTAGCTTGCCTCATCCATGTAGAGTGAGCGGTTGATCTCGATCTGCAGCGCATGCAGGCCTCGCCCCGGCCGTCCGTAGTGCTCGGTGATGAACCCGCCGGCATAGGGCTTGTTGTAGGCAACCGAATACCCCATCCCCTTCAGCAGCGCAGTGGCATGATCCGCCAGCGCCGAGGACGCCGACGAGCCGAACCGGTCGCCGATGATGAAATCGGGGGTGCCCAGCATGCCCGGCACGCGCACCGAGCCTGGCATGGAATGGCAATCGATCAGGATCGCAAGCCCGAAGCGCGCGTGCGTGGTGAGCAGCAACCGCCGGAGTGCCTGGTGATAGGGCTTGTAGACATGCTCGATCCGGGAAAGCGCCTCATTGACCGGCAGCTTGCCGGAATAGATGTCGACACCTTCCGATACGATGCGCGGCACGGTACCAAGCCCGCCGGCAACCCGCGCGCTGCGCGCATTGGCGTGGCCGGGCAGCCGGTCGCCATACATGCGGGGGTCAAGCTCGAAGGCCTCCCGGTTGGCATCCAGATAGGCGCGCGGAAAGTTGGCCGCCAGCAGGGGCGCGCCGAGCCGCATGACATGGCTGAACAGCAGATCGACATGGCAATCCTCCGAACGGCGGATCGCGCGGTGGTCCAGCCGGCTCATCGCCAGGAATCGGGCAGGATAGTGCCGGCCGCTATGCGGCGAATTGAACACGAAGGCAACGCGCTGCTCGGCGGGGGCATGGAGGCTGAACGGCTCGACAGCCAGGAAATCCTGCGATGCGTCCATTGTCCTCGTGCCGGATTGCGAATGTAGCCGAATGTGACAGTCCGCTTGCGCCCTGTCCAGACCTCTCCGCCATGGCCATTCGGACCCGCTTGCAGGCCTCCGGGCAGGCAATGTATGAAGGACATTCACCTGATGTTTACCCTTTGGCAAGCATGTTCTGGAGGAACGAATCGGGTGGGATTCCTGCCCTGGCAAGGACAAGAACGGACGGTGACGATGACCCGCATCCTGCTGGCTGAAGACGACAACGACATGCGCCGCTTTCTGGTGAAGGCGTTGGAGCGCGCAGGCTATGACGTGTGCGACTACGACAACGGCGCCAGCGCCTATGAGCGCTTGCGCGAGGAACCCTTCAACCTGCTGCTGACTGACATCGTCATGCCCGAGATGGATGGCATTGAGCTGGCGCGGCGCGCCACCGAGATCGACCCGGACTTGAAGGTGATGTTCATCACCGGCTTTGCCGCCGTCGCGCTCAATCCGGATTCCAAGGCCCCCAAGGATGCCAAGGTGCTGTCCAAGCCCTTCCATCTGCGCGATCTCGTCAACGAGGTTTCCAAGCTGATGGCCGCCGCCTGAGCAGGCCAAACCCCGGCAAATTCCCCCAAGCCCGCCGTTGCGGCGGGCTTTTTCATGCCCCTGGCATTTTGCCGCCAAAACATGGCGGAACCTATTGACGGGCAAGCCCCGAATGTGGTGTAAGCCCGCTCACGGATGGGCGTGTAGCTCAGCGGGAGAGCACTACGTTGACATCGTAGGGGTCACAGGTTCAATCCCTGTCACGCCCACCATCCACCAGATATTTCATCCTTGAGTTGCGCTTCTTCGTGCGGACAACCCAAGCGCTTGATTTTCCTTTCAATTGTAGCATTTCAGCCACTCGCCGAGGTCAACGGTGTGCGGATGAGGCGAAATTGTGGCAGGCACCTTTACGCTGGGTTATTCGATTGTTATCGGATTCTAATCAAAGAAATTCTCAATAAGGGTGGGCTATGAAACGCGCTCTGAAGTGCACGATGGCAGCGATTGCGATGCTGAACTACAGCGCTCTTGGCGTGGAGACGGCATTGGCTGCGCCCGTGCCTGTGATGACCGGGCCGTTCACCGGGGCAACCCAGCAAACAGGGCGCATTTTCCGCGATGCCGTCCCGAGCTCGTGTGGCGCCCCCAAAGCCTATCCAGGCCTGTTCAACGCTGCCACAACCTATAACTATGAAACTCAAAACTACATCTACGACCAGCCAAGCGGGTGCGTAACATTCTATTTTGACCCCAACAGCGGTGCGAGCCCATGCGGCACAAACGCCCATTTGTCGGTCTATGACGGCTCCTATGATCCCAACAACCAGGGCGCCAACTATCTGGGCGATGTGGGAAGCTCGGTCACGCAGCCGATGTCGGTAAACCTGACCAAGGGTCAGGCCGTCGTCCTCGTCGTCACGAATACGTCTGGCCCGGCCACCTGTGATTTCACCGTTTCCGCCGATTTCCCGAGCGGCACTGCCGGACCGGGCGCCGTCGCCCAGACACGTGCCATCATCCGCAACTTCATGAACCGCCGGGCTGATGT
Organism: Brucellaceae bacterium; assembly: GCA_020637755.1. Lineage (GTDB taxonomy): Bacteria > Pseudomonadota > Alphaproteobacteria > Rhizobiales > Rhizobiaceae > Zhengella. The sequence continues at coordinate 42,538 of JACKJW010000010.1, forward strand.
CATTACGACCTCCGGACCGAGCACCACGAATTTCCATTCCCGTTTCACCGGCTCGCTGTTCGGCGATGATGGTTCGGCCCCTGACGCGGAAGAGCAGACCGCTTCCATGGCGCAGTCTTCCTATTACCCGGCCAACGATCTTGAAGAGGTAAGCGCGCGCGTACGCGCTGCCAACGGTGCCCAGAAGGCCATCGAGACGGCATTCGCCGCCGAGGAAAAGCCCGCCGGCTCCGCTACCCTCATGCAGGCCATGGGGCTGAACGGCAACTATGAAAACGGGTCCGGACGCCTGAGCTACGGCACCGGTCTTCATCGCATGCTGTCTGCCTATGCATCACGGGACGGCAAGGGTCCGGTCGATCCTTCCGAAATGCCCCGGTTCAATGTCTGGAGTGAAGGTCACATGACCTTCTACCGGGACAATACCGGCAATGCCGGTCAGGATGGCTACGGCGCGATCCTCTATGCCGGCGCGGACTACCTGATCCATCCAGCAGTGCTGGTCGGTGCCCTGGTCCAGGTCGATTTCTTCAATGAGGAATCGAAAAGGCTGAATACGATGACCAAGGGCACCGGCTGGATGGCCGGACCCTATGTGAGCGCGCGCCTGACCCCGCACCTCTATTTCGATGCCCGCGCCGCATGGGGCACGTCATCGAACCGCATCAATCCGTTCGGCACCTACACCGACAGCTTCTCGACCACCCGCCAGCTCTATTCAGCCAAGCTGACCGGGTTCTGGAAGCAGGGCAACTGGCGCTTCACTCCCAACGCCGAGCTCGTGTATTTCACCGAGCGCCAGAGCGCCTATACGGATTCCGCTGCAAATTTCATCCCGTCCCAGCGTATCGAAGTCGGCCGGACAATCTTCGGCCCGGAAGTCGGTTACCGCAAGGATCTGGAGGGCGGCTCGAAGCTCGATTTCACCGTCGGCCTGAAGGGCATCTGGGATTTCGCCGGAGACCGCACCAAGCTCGTCGGCGCCAACATCATCAAGACCCAGGAATTCCGGGGCAAGCTGGAGGCCGGCATCGACTATGTCGCGCTCAGCGGCATGACCTTCAACCTGATGGGCTTCTATGACGGTATCGGCGTCAACGGATATGACGCCTACGGTGCCCGTGTCGGCGCTTCGATCCCGTTCTGATCCCGCGCTTCCAAAGACCCGCTCTCATCTGAAAGACCTGCCGGTGACAGTCACCGGCAGGTCTTTTGTTTGCGGATGGGCTTTTGGGGGCAATCGGAACGTTGGCAAGTTCCGCTGCCAGCAGTCAGTCATCGTCCTGCAGGATACGCTCGGCCGCCCCGTCAAGGTCATCATACTGGCCGCTCTTCAGCGACCACAGGAAAGCTCCCAAGCCGAGCGCACCAAGGAAAAGCGCGATGGGGATCAGATAGATCAGCACGTTCATGGGCGTGGTCCTGCCTTGGCTGTGATCGCGGCATCGGCACGTCGCATGCCCTATTCTCCAGGCTGCATGTTGGCGAGCGCCGGTGCATCCGCGTGACCGTCCGCGGCCTGCGCCCGGCTGCCTGCCAGCAGGCGCATCGCGTTGGCAATGACGAGCACGGAAGACCCGGACATGGCGACGGCGGCGATCAGCGGCGTCACCTGACCGGTAATCGCCAGCGGCACCGCGACGACGTTGTAGAGGATCGCAATGGTGAAGTTCTCGCGGATCAACCGCCCGGAGCGTTTCGAGACTGACAGGGCCGTGGTCACCGCTGCAAGGGAATCGCGCAGGAACACGAAATCGGCGGCATTGCGCCCGATGTCGGCGGCCGTTGCCGGAGCCATCGACACATGGGCCGCCTGAAGCGCCGGCGCATCGTTCAGCCCGTCACCGACCATCAGCACCTTGCTGCCCGAGGCTGACAGTGCCGAAACCCGCTCCAGCTTTTCCGCCGGCAGCATTCCCGCCGTCCAGTCGGCAATCGAAAGCCGCTGTGCAACTTCGGCCACCGCACCGGGCTGGTCTCCGGAAACCATGGCGATGGACAGGCCCGCTCTTGCGAGACCGGCCACGGCACTGGCCGCATCAGGGCGAAGCTGGTCTGTAAAGCGGAAGGTCGCGACCTCGTTTCCGTCCAGCGACAGTGTCGTCGAGGTCAGGCCATCGGACACCGAGCTCCCGCCCTCCAGCGCCCAGCCAGCCCGTCCGAGCCGCCAGAGCCCTTCCGGTCCCCGCGCCTCGATGCCCTGGCCCGGCACTTCCGTCACATCGTGAAAGGCGGGGGCCACCTTGTCGGCATAGGCCCCGAGAGCGCGCGCCAGCGGGTGGCGCGAATGCTGGGCAAGTGCCGCAGCCGTGGCGAGCGCGCCCGGCACCAGCCCGTCAGGACCGGCAAGGCGCGGCTGGCCGAGCGTCAGCGTGCCCGTCTTGTCGAACAGCGCCGTGTCGGCCTCGGCCATGCGCTCCATGGCGCTGCCGTCCTTGACCATGATGCCATGCTCGAACAGGCGGCGCGCGGCGATCACCTGCACGATCGGCACGGCAAGGCCGAGCGCACAGGGGCACGTGATGATGAGGACGGCGATGGCGATGGTCAGCGCCTGATGCCAGTCGCCGGTCTGCCAGTACCAGCCGAGGAAGGAGACGAAGGCAGCCAGATGCACCACCGGCGCATAGAGTTGCGAGGCCCGGTCGGCGATGCGGCGGTAACGTGCCTTGCCGCCTTCGGCGGCTTCCATCAGCCGCACCATCTCGGCGAGGAAGGAATCGCCGGCCGTCGCCGTCGCCTGCATGGTGACAGGTCCGGTGACATTGAGCGTGCCCGCCCGCAGTTCCGTACCCTGCGTCGCGGCCTGTGGCGCGCTCTCGCCGGTCACCAGCGAACAGTCGAGATCGGTCTTTCCCGCAACGATCAGGCCGTCCACCGGCACGCGCTCGCCCGCGCCGAGCAGGATGCGCATGCCCGGTTCGATCTCGCCAACCGCCATCCAGCGCTTTTCGCCGTCCGGTCCTTCCACCAATGCGCCCCGCGCGGCAAGCCGCGCCAGCCCCTTCACCGCCACGCGTGCCTTCTCGCGCATCACATGGTCAAGCGTCCGCCCGATCAGCAGGAAGAAGAGCAGCATCACGGCGGCATCGAAATAGGCATGCGTGCCGTGGTTCAGCGTGTCATAGAGGCTCATACCATAGGCCAGCAGCACGCCGATGGAGATTGGCACGTCCATGTTGGTGCGCCCGTGTCTGAGCGCGCTCCATGCGGATGAAAAGAAGACGCGGCCGGAATAAACCAGTGCCGGAATCGCGATGATCGCGGAGATCAGGTGGAACACGTCACGCGTGGCCCCCTCCGCGCCCGACCACACCGAAACCGACAGCAGCATGATGTTGCCAGCGGCAAATCCGGCCACCGCAAGCGCCTTGAGCAGCCGCGACAGGTCCTGGTCACCCTCGTCGGCCTCGAAATCGAAAATATGGGCAGGATAGCCGATCGCCGCGAGCTTTTCGGAAAAGGCGGGGATCACCTTGCCATCCCGCCACTTCACAGCCACGCGCCGGGTGGAAAGGTTGACGCGCGCCGAGACGACCCCCTCCACCTCGCCGAGCGCCTTTTCCACCTTGGCAATGCAGGCACCGCAATAGACGCCGGGCACGGAAAGGTCGGTTTGCAGCACACCCTCGCCCACAGCCCGGCTGGAGGCCCGGATCTCCTCGTCCATGGGCAGCCCGCAGGCTTCCGCCTCCAGATCACCTTCCGTGCCGGGGGCGCAGCAGCTCATCTCAATGAACTCCGTCCTTCACGATGATGCGCTTGGCATGGCGGTAGGGCGTTTCCAGCCCGGCCTCGGCCAGCACCTCGATCACCCATTGCCCGTCCGCCAGCGCCACTTGCGCCGCATGGTGGCCATGTCCGTCCGGTGCCAGCGCGACGATCTGGTCGGCCCCCTCATGGGCCGGCCGGATCAGCTTCACCTTCACGCCCGACGTTTCCACCGGTTTGCCTGCGGCATCCAGAAGCGTGAAGGCGAATGTCCCGTTCTGGTAGGCGACCGACGGTTTCCAGCCGAGCGCCGCATGGGCGCGCGCCTCCGCTTGCTGCCCGTTGAACTGCTGGCTCGCAACATAGGAGTTCTTCACCACCAGTCCCGACCAGGTCGAATTGGCAAACCACGCCATGGTCAGGTTGACGGTGATGATCACGCCGAAGAAGGCGCACAGCACCACCAGCATGTGCCATCCGGTAAACTGGCGTTGGACATTCTGCTGGGTCATTTCTTCACGTCCGGGGCAAAGAACTGCGCGCTGTAGGTATCGCGCTCGTTGGACTGCTTGTCCTCCGCAGTGAAGCGGAAGCTGCTGGTCGCCGATTTCACATAGTCCTTGGGAAGCGACACGAAGACCTTCAGCGCGCGAACCTTATCAGGATCGACAGGGATGGCATAGCTGTCGCCGCCAAACTGGTCCAGTTCCTGGATATGCATGCTGGCGCCGGGCAGTCCCTCGATCTTGAGCAGGATGGTGCGCGGCTCGGGGATCATGTTGAGCAGCTTGACACTGTAGCCGTTGCGGATCGCCCCGTCGGAAAGCTGCACGAATTGCGGATTGCGGTCATGCAGGACGTTGAGTTCGAGACGGTCGCGAGACCCCAGCGCGTAGAGCAATGCAAAGCCGATGGCTGACCAGGCACCCAGATAGACGAGCGTGCGCGGACGGGCCAGCACCTTCCAGCGGAAATGCCAGACCTCCGGCCGCAGCTTGCCGTTATCGGCATAGACGCGGTTGGGGTCGGCAGGATGCTTGCCGTTTTCAGTCGCCAGCGACACGTTGTGCGAATAGGTGGCGAGCGTGGTGTAGGAAATCAGGCCGCGCTCCTTGCCCACCTTGTCCATCACCTGGTCGCAGGCGTCGATGCACAGCGCGCAGGTGATGCATTCGAGCTGGAGACCGTCGCGGATGTCGATGCCCATCGGGCAGACGGCCACGCAGGCATTGCAATCCACGCAGTCGCCGACCATCTCGCCGGCAGCCTTGGCCTTCTTGGCATGGCGCGAGCGCGGTTCGCCGCGCCAGGCATTGTAGGTCACCGTCAGCGAATGCTCGTCCAGCATCGCTGCCTGGATGCGCGGCCAGGGGCACATGTAGGTGCAGACCTGCTCGCGCATGATGCCGCCGAAAGTGTAGGTCGTCGCAGCCAGGACCGCCACCGTGATATAGGCGATGGCCGGGGCCTTGCCGGTGATGAAGTTCATGGCCAGCGTCGGCGCATCGGCAAAGTAGAAGATCCACGCGCCGCCCGTCGCCACCGCAATCAGCAGCCAGATCGCATGCTTGATGACGCGCTTGGAGATCTTGTCGAAAGTCCAGGGCGCCGAATCGAGCTTGATACGCGCATTGCGGTCGCCCTCAATGAAGCGCTCCACCACAAGGAACAGGTCCACCCAGACCGTTTGCGGGCAGGTGTAGCCGCACCATGCGCGCCCGACTGCCGACGTGATGAGGAACAGCCCCACACCCGCCATGACCAGCAGGCCGGCAACGAAGAAGAACTCCTGCGGCCAGATTTCGATGAAGAAGAAGTAGAAGCGGCGGTTGGCCATGTCGAGCAGGATGGCCTGGTCCGGCGCATGCGGGCCGCGGTCCCAGCGAAGCCATGGCGTCAGGTAATAGATGCCGAGCGTGATCGCCATGACGAGCCATTTGAACTGGCGGAACTGGCCCGATGCACGCTTGGGAAACACTTTCTTGCGCGCCGCGTAGAGCGGCTGGCGAACCTTCGGCGAGTTGACGGCTTCTGCTTCAAGCCGCTCGACATCGGGTTTTTCTTCGGTCGTGTTGGCCGTATCCATTTCTGCCTCGTTCCTGCCGGTGCGCCCGCGCATCCGGTCTGCGGTCAAATTGATGCATCTTCAGGGCACGTTTAGTTTGGCATCCCCGAAGCCGCGTTGACATGGGTCAAACAGCCGCGTCCGGCTTTGGGAGAAGGCCCGGCAAATGCGCGGCGTGCGCTGGCACGAATTGCCGCACCCCAATGAAAAACCCGGCGGATCGCTCCGCCGGGTCTTTTCGTCTTGCTGGCCGGGAAAGGCTTACTTGCCACCACCCAGCGAATGCACGTAGACGGCCAGTTCCTTGACCTTGACGTCGCCGAGACGCGGCAACCAGGCCGGCATCACGCCGTGCCGGGGCGAACGCACCTGCGCGGCAATGGCGTCTTCGCCGGCACCGTAGAGCCAGAGCGAGTCGGCCAGGTTCGGCGCACCGGTCTCCTGCAGGCCCTTGGCGTCCTCGCCGTGGCACGATGCGCAGTTTTCCGCAAAGACCGCCTGGCCTGCCGTGGCAGCAGCAGCATCCGACGGCGTGCCCGACAGGCTGGCGACATAGGCCGCCACCTGCTTGATCTGGCCGGCATCGAGGATTTCACCAAAAGCCGGCATCTCCGAAACCCGCGTATCGTCATCGGACGTGTAGCGGATACCGTGCGAGATGGTCTGGTGGATTGCGCCGATATCGCCGCCCCAGATCCAGTCATCATCGTTGAGGTTCGGATAGCCGGGGCCACCCTGTGCGCCCGAGCCATGGCACTGCGAGCAATAGACCTTGAAGGTCGACGCGCCTGCAGCAATGGCGAAGGTGCGCATTTCATCGTTGGCGAGGATGTCGGCCACTTCCGTGCCCTTGATCTTCTCGACAAGCGTTGCGCGGGCGGCTTCGGCCTCGTTCATCTCGCTGGCGACGGCACCGCGGCTGGACCAGCCCAGCATGCCCTTGGTGTTGTCCGTCAGCATCGGCCATGCCGGATAGGCGATGGTATAGCCGATGGCCCAGATAATGCAGATGTAGAAGGTCCACAGCCACCAGCGCGGCAGGGGGTTGTTCAGTTCGCGGATGCCGTCCCACTCGTGACCGGTGGTCTCGACGCCGCTGACTTCGTCAATATGTTTGTCGCTCATGGCTTAGTCCTCTTTGAGCGGGATTTGTGCCGCCTCCTGGGCCGCGCGCTTGGCGCCCGGCCCGAAGAACACGGAGAGCACCACACCGGCGAACACCACGGCCATGAAGAGCAGGCCCCAGCTGTCGGCGAATGTGCGCATGGTCTGATAGTCCATGACGTCTCTCCTTAGCGGTAGTTGGCTTCGGCGTCGTAGCTCTCGAAATCGACGAGCGTACCCAGCATCTGGAGATAGGACACCAGTGCGTCCATTTCCGTCAGCTTCTTCGGATCACCATCGAAATCGCCAAGCTTGGCCTTCGGGTAACGGGCCTCGACACCGGACTGGTCAGCCTCGGGATCGGCCTGTGCCTTCAGGTCGGCAACGGCATTTTCGATCATTTCATCCGTGTAGGGAACGCCGAGCAGCGCCTGGGTCTTCAGGTGCTCTGCCATGTCCTCCGCTTTCAGCTCCGTGGTGGCCAGGAAGCTGTAGCTCGGCATGATCGACTCGGGAACGACGTTGCGCGGCTCCATCAGGTGCTGCACATGCCACGCATTGGAGTAGCGGCTGCCCACGCGCGCCAGGTCTGGACCGGTGCGCTTGGAGCCCCACTGGAACGGATGGTCGTACATCGATTCCGCGGCCAGGCTGTAGTGACCGTAGCGTTCCACTTCGTCGCGGAACGGACGGATCATCTGGCTGTGGCAGACATAGCAGCCTTCACGGATGTAGATGTTGCGTCCCGCCAGTTCGAGCGGTGAATAGGGACGCATCCCTTCCACCTTCTCGATCGTGTTCTGCAGCCAGAACAGCGGGGCGATTTCGACCAGGCCGCCAATGGTGACGACGAGGAAGGAAAGAACGAGAAGCAGCGACGCGTTGCGCTCGATCTTTTCATGCTTGGCCAGAAGGCCTTTCTTTTCGGTAGCCATTTTGAAAGACCTCCTTACTCGGCCGGCGCCATGGCGGGAGCAGCGGACGGCAGGCCCTGTTCCTCGCGCTTGTGGCCGAGAATGGTCATGGTGATGTTATAGGCCATGATCAGCGCGCCCGTCAGGTAGAGCAGGCCGCCGAACGTGCGCAGCGCATAGTACGGATACATGGCAGCGACCGACTCCGCGAAGGAGTAGACCAAGAAGCCCTGCTCGTCATATTCACGCCACATCAGGCCCTGCTGGATGCCGGCGACCCACAGCACGGCGGCGTAGACCACGATGCCGAGCGTTGCGAGCCAGAAGTGCCAGGTAACCATTCGCAGGCTGTACAGCCGCTCGCGGTTCCAAAGCTTCGGCACCAGGTAGTAGATCGCGCCGAACGAGATCATGCCCACCCAGCCGAGTGCACCCGAGTGGACGTGACCGATGGTCCAGTCCGTGTAGTGCGACAGCGAGTTGACCGCCTTGATCGACATCATCGGACCTTCGAAGGTCGACATGCCGTAGAAGGCGACTGCGATGACCATCATGCGGATGATCGGGTCGGTACGAATCTTGTCCCAGGCGCCCGAAAGCGTCATCAGGCCGTTGATCATGCCGCCCCAGGAAGGCATCCACAGCATGATCGAGAAGACCATGCCCAGCGTCTGCGCCCAGTCGGGCAGCGCCGTGTAGTGCAGATGGTGCGGACCGGCCCAGATGTACAGGAAGATCAGCGCCCAGAAGTGGATGATCGACAGGCGGTAGGAATAGACCGGACGCTCGGCCTGCTTGGGGATGAAGTAGTACATCATGCCCAAGAAGCCGGCGGTCAGGAAGAAGCCCACCGCATTGTGGCCATACCACCATTGCGTCAGCGCGTCCTGCACGCCGGAGAAGGCGGAGTAGGACTTGATGCCGAGGAACGAGACCGGGATCGCCAGGTTGTTGACGACATGAAGCATGGCAATGGTGACGATGAAGCTCAGGTAGAACCAGTTGGCCACGTAGATGTGGGGTTCCTTGCGCTTCAGGATCGTGCCGAGGAAGACGAGCAGGTAGGCCACCCAGACAATGGTGATCCACAGGTCGACATACCATTCAGGCTCTGCATATTCGCGGCCCTGGGTGATGCCCAGCGCATAGCCGGTGGCGGCCATGACGATGAACAGCTGGTAGCCCCAGAAGACGAACCAGGCGAGATCGCCCCCGAACAGCCGGGCGCGCGAGGTGCGCTGGACAACGTAGAAGGAGGTCGCGATAAGCGCATTGCCGCCGAAGGCGAAGATGACCGCCGAGGTGTGCAGCGGACGCAGGCGGCCGAAATTGAGCCAAGGCTCGATGTTCAGGTCAGGCCAAGCCAGCTGGGCAGCAACGATGACGCCCATCAGAAAGCCGACGACACCCCAGAACATGGTCGCGATGGCGCCGTAGCGCACCGGGCCGTCCATGTAGCCGGACGTGTCTTTTTCGGCGGAGTGGAAGGAAGTGCGGCGCATCAGCAGGACGGTGCCGATGGCAAGCACGAGAGCGAGAATGCCCATGTGCGCCTGGAAGAGGCTGTCATGGGCGAACGCCGCGGCAAGCACAGCCAGGAATGTGGCGATGCCCATTGCGACGATTTCGGCCGCGAAAGTCATGAATGTGACCCCCTCACGAGTCTGTACGGGTTGATCGACCGCGGAGCACACCCCCGCAATCTTCGAGCGACACATGCGCTGGCACCTGTCCGCCCGCATTGATCTTGATCAAGGAAGGCGGCTGGAGCGCTTGGCATAAGGTCGATGTGCAGCAGCATGGTGAAATCGCGGAGACCGTCAATGAATGATTTTCCGGCCTCGCAAAAATCCGTGATTCCGGGTGGATTCAGCACCCGCTACGAGGGTGACCCGATCACGGGCATGCGCAAGGCCCACAAGGATCAGCTGGAACTGTGCGACACACTCGAACAGATCGCTGATTCGCTGCCGGAAAATGTTGACCGCCAGCTCTGCCTCCATGCCGCCCGCGCGCTCTGGCCGCTGGTGCGCGGTGTCCACAGCTACGAGGAGAATGCCGTTTTCCCGAGGCTGGAGCGGATCCTAGCAAATGCCGACGGCATAACGCATACGATCGCCCGGCTGAAACATGAGCACGCCCAGGATGAATGCTACGCCGAGGAGCTGACCGACACGCTTCTGAGGCTTGGCGCCGGCGACAAGGGCCTCAATCACGAGACGGTCGGATACATGCTGCGCGGCTTCTTCGAGGCGACGCGCCGTCACGTCGCATTCGAGCAGGAACACCTTGTCATGCTGGCGCGCAACTCAGGCGCGTTCCCGGCCCCCGCTGTGACGAAGTGAAGCAGGGGCTTGCAGGCGCTCAGAGGCTCGCGCAGTCCTCAAGACGCAGCATGTCATGAACCGTCACATGACGGTTGTTCTCGATCTCGATGACGCCGTCCTTGCGCAGCTTGGTGAGCTGGCGGCTGACCGTCTCGATGGTCAGGCCGAGAAAGTCGGCGATGTCGGCGCGCGTCAGAGGCAGTTCGAAGGTGACCGGCCCGTCTTCATCAAGCGCATTCGGATCAGCATGGACGGCGATGAGGTGCAGGAAGCTCGCCACCTTTTCGGCGGCCGTCTTGCGCCCCAGCGTCAGCATCCAGTCACGCGCTTCGTCCAGTTCCTTGAGCGTCTGCTCCAGCAGCTTGTGCTCAAGTTCCGGCGAATCCTTGATCATCCGGTCGATCAGCCCCTTGGAAAACGTGCAAAGTTCCACATCGGTTGCCGCTTCTGCGGAAAAACGGCTCGACTTGGAAAAGGGCCGCCCGAGGAAATCGGGCGCAAATTGCAGGCCGACGATCTGCTGGCGCCCGTCCGACAGCATCTTGGTCATCTTCACCACGCCGGAAATAACGTTGGCGTAGTTGGAAATATCCTGCTCCTCGGCCACCATTTCGGTGCCGCTATGAACCTTGCGGCGTGAGGAATGCTTGTTGAGCGTGACGAGCTGGTCGCTCGTCAATGCGCCGCACACGCCGCGATGCCGCGCTTCGCATGAACGGCAAAGCGCAGGCACATCGGAGTTGTGGATATCTTCGCGCACCTTTTTGTCCATGAGGGGTTCCTACCAGCAGGACCCGGCAGGCGCCAGTGAAATTCGCCACAGGAAAGCTGGAGGGCGGGCAGGATGACGAACCAGCCCCTGCACACACCCTGATGCCAATTGACCACGATCAAGGTCACCTCCCCTGCCGCGGGCTAAGGCATGGCCGCAAACCGGTGAGGATTCGAGCATGCAGGACGAAATGATCAGCCGTTATGCGGTGTCGGTTCCCCGCTACACCAGCTACCCGACGGCTCCTCATTTCTCGCCCCAGACCGGGGCTTCGGAACAGGAAGCCTGGATGCGCGCCATCCCGGCCGGCGGTCACGTCTCGCTCTATGTCCACATCCCGTATTGCGACCGGCTGTGCTGGTTCTGCGGCTGCAACACCAAGCAGATCCGCCGCTATGATCCGGTGCGCACCTATCTGGACCATCTCCACAAGGAGATTGCCCATGCCGGAACGCTGGTGCCGCAAACGGCCCGTGTCACCGCGCTGCATTTCGGTGGCGGCTCGCCCACCATGCTGGAAGCTGACGACATCCGCCGCCTCGGGGCGCAGCTTCGCGCAAGCTTTGCCTTCGCCGATGACGCCGAGATCAGCGTCGAGATGGACCCGAATGACATGTCGGAGGACCGGTTCGACGCCTTTGCCGCCATCGGCATGACGCGCGCGAGCCTCGGCGTTCAGGATTTCGACCCAAGGGTTCAGGCCGCCATCAACCGCGAGCAGACCTTCGAGCAGACAAGATCGGTTGTCGACGGTGTGCGCGCCCGCGGCGTTGGTTCGGTCAATCTCGACATCCTCTACGGCCTGCCCCACCAGACGGTGGAAAGCGTTGCGGCGACCGTTCGCGCCTGCCTTGAGCTGGACCCGGACCGCATCGCGCTTTTCGGCTATGCCCACGTTCCCTGGATGAAAAAGCACCAGACCATGATCGGCGAGGACCACCTGCCCGGCACGCTGGAGCGTTACCGCCAGCAAGAGCATGCCGCCGAAATCCTGCTCGCCGCGGGATACGAGATCATCGGCTTCGACCACTTCGCAAAACCCGGTGATTCCATGGCCCTGGCCGCGAGGAACGGAACGTTGAAGCGCAACTTCCAAGGATACACCGTCGACGATGCCGGGACGTTGATCGGACTGGGCGCCTCATCCATCAGCCAGTATGCTGAAGGTTACATCCAGAACTCCCCGGCAACGGCGGACTACCAGCGCCGCGTTGCCGAGACAGGGCTGGCCGCCGTGCGCGGTTATGAACTGACCGCGCAGGACCGCATGCGCGCCGCTGTCATTGAGCAGCTCATGTGCAATTTTGCTTTCTCGCGGGACTGGGTGACGGAAACCTTTGGCGAGATGGGCCGTGTGATCCAGGATGAGGCCGATTATCTGGCCGCAAGTGACCGCGACGGGCTTTTCCTGCGCGACGGTTCCATGTATCGCGTCACTGAAACCGGCAGGCCGTTCGTCCGCGTCATTGCCTCGCATTTCGACGAATATTTCGGCCGTGGTGCCGCCCGCCATTCCGCAGCGGTCTGAGGAGGCCACACTGCCTGACGGCAGATGCGGGAACGCCGCGCGGATCGCTCCGCGCGGCGTTTTCATTTGGAAGGCAGGGTCGCCCGCAATCAGTCGCGCGCGACTTCCTTGAACACGCCACCCTCGACAACCGAGATGACGACCACATCCGTGCCATGATGATCGGGGCCATAGTCGACATCCATGTCGGCGACCTCGTCACGCATCTTCAGGCCTTCCATGGCAGCGCGGAAGCTGTCCGGGTTCAGGTCCTTGCCAGCAGCTTCCAGTGCCGCGACCAGCGATTCGGCGGCACCGGTGCCAAGAATCGCGGCCATGCCCGGTTCTTCATTGTACTTGGCCTTGTAGGCGTCATACCAGGCCTTGACTGCCGGATTGTCCATACGCGGCTTGTAGTCGGCCCAGCCGGCCGCCGCATAGTATCCCTCGGTGATGCCGCCCGGCTGCGAGGCGATCGCCTCGTGATAGGCCGCCGAAGAGCCGATGAAGGTGACGTCGGTCCAGCCGAGCTTCTTGGCGGTTGCCACGGCAACGATGGTCTGGCGGACGCCGAGCGCGGTGGCCACGATGTCGCAGCCCGCTTCCTTCAGCTTGGTCAGCGCGCCCACGAAATCGGCTTCGTCCGGCTTGTGGGTGGTTTCGGCCGCCCACTTCTTGCCCGCCTCCTCGGCCTTGGCCTTGGCGGCTTCCTGGATTTCCTTGCCGAAATCCGACGGGATGTACATCGCGCAGACCTCGTCGCCGCCCTTGTTCTTCAGCAGGTAGTCGACGCCCTTGAAGATCTGGTCGTAGTACCAGGAATAGGCGGCATACTTGTAGGTGATCGGCTCTTCCAGCATCTGGCGTGCCGAGGTGAGCGGCGACAGGTTGGCGACCTGCTTGGGCTCCATCAGCTTGAACCCGGCAATGTTCATCGGCGTTCCGAGGTTCAGCATCATGGCGAAAACGCCGTCGGAATTGATCAGCTTGTTGAAGTTGGCCACGGCCTTGGGCAGCTGGTAGCCGTGATCCTCTACGATCAGCTTGATCTGGCGGCCATGCACGCCGCCCTTGGCATTGACGTTATCAAGCACCATTTGGGCCGCCTTGATGGCCTGCACGTTGAAGGGCGCGAAAATGCCCGACATGTCGCCGTTGGAGCCGATCAGCACTTCCGTGTCGGTCACGCCCTGGGACAGGGCCGTCGTTGCCATGCCACCGGCAAGGGCGAGGCCGAGAATGGTCTTGGTCATGGTATTTTTCATCCGTTTTTCCTCCATACGGTTGAAAGCGTTCTCCCTCCGGGAACTGCCCGGTCAGTACATGGAATCGATCAACGCCTTGTGCTTCTTCTCCACGAAGCCGCGCTTCAGCTTCATGGTGGCCGTCAACTCCTCGTCCTCCGCCGTCAGCAACGTGTCGATCAGGCGGAAATCCTTGATTTGCTCTACCCGGGCGAATTCCCGGTTGGTCTCCTCCACAACGGTGCCGATCAGGCTGCGGACCTCCGGCGCCGCGCACAGCGAGCGGAAGTCGGAGAACGGAACACGCTTCGCCTGGGCGAACTTTTCCACATTCTCCTGGTCGATCATGATCAGGCAGGTGAGATATTTGCGCTTGTCGCCGATCACCACGGCGTCCGAGATGTAGGGCGAGAACTTCAGCCGGTTCTCGATCTCGGCAGGCGTGATGTTCTTGCCGCCCGCCGTGATGATGATGTCCTTCAGGCGCCCCGTGATGGTCACATAGCCGTCGCCATCCACCCGGCCGATATCACCCGTGCGCAGCCAGCCATCGGCAGTGACCGTTTCGGCGGATTTCTCGTTGTTCTTCCAGTAGCCCTTGAAGACATTTCCCGCGCGGTACTGGATTTCGCCATCGAGTGCGATGCGCACCTCGGCGCCCGGTATCGGCCGCCCCACCGACCCATTGCGGTTTTCATCATGCGTATTGATGGAGATGACCCCGGCACTCTCGGTCATGCCGTAGCCTTCCAGGATCGTCACGCCCACCGCACGGTACCATTTCAGCAGGTCGGGCGAGATCGGCGCAGCACCCGAACCACCGCGCCGCAGCCGGTCCATGCCCAGCATGCGGCGCAGGTTGCGCAGCACCACCACGTCCCAGAATTTCCAGGCCAGCGCCGTGCCGGCTGGAACCGGCTGTCCGGCCAGTTCGGCCTCGGCCTTCTTGAGGCCGGCGGCGACCGCCTTGGAGAAGGCCCATTGCTGGAGTGGCGTCGCATCGCCGATCAAGATCATCACGCGCGAATAGATCTTCTCCCAGACGCGCGGCACCGCCACGAAAGTGTGCGGGGAAACTTCCTGCACATTCTCGAACACCGTTTCCGGGCTTTCGGCGAAATTGACCGTGGACTTGCCCGCAATCGTCGCAAAGCCGGAGAAAAGCCGCTCCAGGATATGGCAGAGCGGCAGGAAGCAGACCTGCTCATCATCGGGCAGGATCGGCGCCGAGGCCGCCCCCGACGAGATGGAGAACATGATGTTGGACTGCGAGATCATCGCGCCCTTGGGATTGCCCGTCGTGCCCGAGGTATAGACGAGAATGGCAATGTCCTCCGGCCGGGAGCGCGCCACTTCCGCCTCGAACAGCTCCGGCGTTTCCTTCATCTGCTCGCGGCCGAGCCGGTAAAGCGCGTCGAGGAAGATCACCCGGTCGTCGGAAAACCCGTGCAGCCCGTCATCGTCGAGCACGATCACCTTGAGGAGACCGGGCACCCCGTCCTTGATTTCCAGGAACTTGTCGAGTTGCTCATCATTCTCGACGATCAGGAACTTCGCACCCGAATCCTCCATGAGGTACTTCAGCTGGGAAGGGCTGTCGGTCGTGTAGACACCCGAGCAGATGCCACCCATGCCCTGCACGCCCATGTCGGCATAGACCCATTCCTTGTTGTCTTCCGACAGGATCGAGACCACATCGCCACGCTGCAGGCCGAGGCGATGGAGCCCCAGCCCGATCAGGCGGGCATGCTCGAGATAGTCGGCCCAGGAATAGGACAGCCAGATGCCATAGTCCTTTTCGCGGTGCGCGGTGCGCTGGCCAAGCTCCCGGCAGCGCTGGAGGAAGAGCTTCGGCAGCGTGTCGCAACCGTCGATGAACCACGGACCCTTCGACAGGTCCTTGTTGATCGACAGGCCGTTGACGGTCTCCTGCGGCGGCATCGCATCATGAATGGTCATCGGATCCTCCCAAATCCGTCAGCGCCAGGTTTTCTTTTGTTTCCAGCGCTTCTGTCCGCGCTGGCTTGTTTCCTGGACGCCGAGATAGAATTCCTGAATGTCCTTGCTCTCCTTCAGCCGGGACGCCTCGCCCTCCATGACGATGCGCCCGAGTTCCATCACGTAACCGAAGTCGGCGACATCCAGCGCCACCTTCGCATTCTGCTCCACCAGCAGCATGGTCACCTTTTGCTCCCGGTTCAAGCGCCGTACGATGGCAAAGATCTCCTTCACCAGCAGCGGCGACAGGCCGAGGCTGGGCTCGTCGAGCAGCATGACCTTGGGCCGCGCCATCAGCCCGCGCCCGATGGCGAGCATCTGCTGCTGCCCGCCGGACAGCGTCCCGGCCGCCTGGCGGCGGCGCTCCCGCAGGATTGGGAAGTAGGAAAACACCATCTCCTTGTCAGCCGCGATGCCGGCCGTGTCACGCCGCGTGAAGGCGCCCATCTGGAGATTTTCCTCGACGGTCAGCAGCGGAAAGACCTCGCGGCCTTCCGGCACATGCACGAGACCCGCTTGCACCACCTTGTCGGGGTCGGCGCCGGCAATGTTGGTGCCGCGATAGAAGACCTGGCCCTTTTCCGGGTCCATCACGCCGGAAATCGTCTTCATCAGCGTCGTCTTGCCCGCGCCGTTGGCACCGAGCACTGTCACGATCTGGCCCTCGTGCACCGACAGCGACACCCCGCGCAAGGCCATGATCGGCCCGTAATAGCTTTCCAGGTTGACGATGCGCAGCACGGCATCGCTGCCCTCCGCCGCATTCGTGTCGGTCATCAGCGGCGCGGTCATGCTGCGGCCTCCGTGTCGTCGCTTCCGATGTAGGCCTCGATCACGGCGGGATGGTTCTGCACCTCCTGCGGCGTGCCGAGCGCGAGCTTCTGGCCGTCGGCCAGCGCCATCACCCGGTCGGAGACCGAGGCGACGAGATGCATGTCATGCTCCACCATCAGCACGGTGATGCCCATCTGCTTCTTGATGTCCTCCACCCAGAAGGCGACGTCATGCGTTTCCTCCACCGAGAGGCCGGAGGCCGGCTCGTCGAGCAGCAGCAGCTTCGGCTGGATGGCAAGCGCGCGCCCCATCTCCACCACCTTGCGCACGCCATAGGGAAGGCCGGCAATGTACTTGTCGCGATAGGAATGCAGGTCGAGGAAGTCGATCACCTCCTCCACCGCGCGACGGCTTTCCCGTTCCGCCCGGCGCACCGATGGCAGGAACAGCATTTCGGAGGCGAGATTGGATTTGCGGAACCGGTTGCGCCCCACCAGCAGGTTCTGAAGGACGGTCGCCTGCTCGAACAACTCGATGTTCTGGAAGGTGCGCGCGATGCCGAGCTTGGCAATGTCGTGCGGCGGGTGCCGCAGCAAGTTCTCGCCGTCGAAGATGATCTCGCCCTCATAAGGGTCGTAGAAGCGCGAGATAAGGTTGAACAGCGTCGACTTGCCCGCGCCGTTCGGTCCAACCAGGGCAAATACCTCGCCCTCCTCGACCTCGAAGGAGACATTGTTGACCGCGACGACACCGCCGAACTTGAGCGTGACGTTCCTGACTTCCAGAAGGCTCATCGCATCCGCTCCGTCTTGAGGTAGCTTTTCTGGCGGCGGAACATGTCGCGCCGGTAGAAGGGGAACAGCTCGAAATAGGTCCTGAGCTTGATCCAGATGCCGTAGATGCCCATCGGCTCGAACAGGATGAAGCCGATCATGATCAGCCCGAACACTGCCGTTTCCATGCCCGGAATGGTGATCGACCCGGCACCGGTGATATTGCCGATCCAGTCGCGCAGGATCGACAGGGCCTGCGGCAGGAAGACGACCAGCACAGCGCCGAAAAAGGCGCCGTGGATCGTGCCCAGCCCGCCGATCACCACCATCAGCAGAAGCTGGATGGAGACCAGGATGATGAAGGCCTCGTGGTTCACATAGCCGATGAAATGGCCCATCAGCGCACCGGCCAGCCCCGTGATACCGGTCGAGATGCCGAAGGAAACCGCCTTGGTACGCGCCACGTTGACGCCCATCGCCTGCGCCGAGATTTCGGAATCGCGCACTGCGGCAAAGGCCCGGCCCATGGGCGAACGCAACAGGTTGCGGTAGGCATAGACGACCGCCAGCACCACGGCCAGCACCAGCCAGTAGAACAGGCCCGGCGTACCGAAGCGTGTGACCGCCACGCCGAAGATGGTGATGTCGGGCACGAGGATGCCCGCGACACCGCCCGTCAGCGGCTCGGCGATCACGATCAGGTCTTCGATGAGGATCGAAACCGCCAGCGTCGCAATCGCGAGATAGATGCCGTGCAGCCGGGTTGTCGGAATGGCGAGCAGCACGCCGGCCGCCGCCGCGACCAGCCCGGCAAGCGGAAAGGTCACCAGAAACGGAAGCCCGAGCTTTTCCTGCAGTATGGCGTTGGCATAACAGCCGATGGCAAGGAATGCCGCATGGCCAAGCGAGGCCTGCCCGGTCTGGCCAACGAGGATCATCAGCCCCATCCCGGCAATCGACCAGATCAGCACATTGGTGATCTCGCCCAGCATGAAGCCGCTGACCAGCCACGGCGCGGCCAGCAGGATCACCAGCAGCAGCGCATACCAGAACATCTGGTAACCGTGCTTGAACAGGTTGATATCCTGGTCGTAGCTAGTCTTGAACAGGATGCGCATGGCCTCACACCTTCTTTCTGTGGACCTGCGCAAGGATCCCGTGCGGACGGAACACAAGCACAAGGAAGAGCAGGAGGTAGGGTGCAAGCTGGCTGTAGCCCGGCGGGCCGTAGCGTGCAGCAAATGGTTCGATGACGCCGAGCACGAGACCGCCGAGCAACGCGCCAGGCAGCGACCCCATGCCGCCAATGACCGCCGCCGCGAAAGCCTTGATGCCGAGCAGGCCGGCGGTCGGATCGATGGAGCCCTTGGAGGCATAAAGCACGCCTGCCACTGTCGCCATCATCCCCGCAAGCGCCCAGATCAGCGACTGCACCCGCTTGACCGGTATGCCCATGTAATAGGCGGCGAGCTGGTTCTGCGAGGCAGCCTGCATGGCTACGCCAAGGCGGGTATTGTTGAAATAGAGGTAGAAGGCGCCGGTCAGCACCAGTGTGGAGATGATGACCGCCACTTCGTCAAGGCCGAGCACGATGCCACCGAAGCGCACATCCTTGCCCGCGAAGGGTGTTTCCAGCGATTGCGGCTCATAGCCCCAGATCGTTCCGGCGACGAACCGCAGCACGAAGCCGAGCGCAATGGTGAGGATGACGAGCGCCACCTGGCTCTGACCGGACAGATGGCGGATCACGATCAGGTCGAGCAGGTAGCCGAACACGCCCATGAGGATGATGGCGAGCGGAACGGCAAGCCAGAACGGCAGGTTCATCTCGCCCGAATTGGTGAGCCACAGCGTCACGAAGGCGCCAAGCATCATCATGTCGCCCTGGGCGAAATTGACCGCTTCCGTGGCCTTGTAGATCAACACGAAGCCAAGCGCGATCAGGCCGTAGATACAGCCGTTCGCCAGCCCGCTTACCAAGAGCTGCAATACGTCCATGGACGCGGTTCCTCCCATGTCGCGGCACCGGATCCCTTTCCGGCCCCGTGCCTTCTCCCAGGCCCCGCCATTATTTCCGGCGGTGGCCTTCACCCACCGCCCTCAACCGGGCGACAGGAATACCTTCCCGTTCGGCTTGGCCAGTTCCCCGGCCAGTTCCTCCACCGCACGGGAAAGCGGTAACGTCGCGGTCACGTCGGTCTTCCATGTGCCGTCCGCGAAATTCTTCTGCGCCTTCATCACCGCTTCCATGCGCGCCTTGTCACCGGCAGTGCGAAACCATTCGGTAAGCCAGAAACCTTCGATCTTCTTGTGCATGAAGATCATCTGGCCCGGCTCCTCGATGGCCGGAAGCGTCGCGTCCAGCCTCCCATAAATGATCCAGCGCGCGCGCCTAGGCATCACATGAAAGATATGCGCTGCCTGCGGTCCTGTCACTGCATCCAGCAGGATTCGCGGCTTTTCCGCCGCCATCACCGCCTGCAGCCGTTCCTCGTAGTCCGGAGCCGCCGCATTCAGCACATGCGCCGCCCCGGCCGCCATCAGCAGCGGGATCTGGTCGTCACGCCGCACGATGGCGATCGGCCGGAAGCCTTCCTCGCGCGCCACCCCCATGATGAGCTTGCAAAGCTGGCTGGCACCTGCTGTCAGCACGAAGGCCTTTTCGCCCTCATCGCGCACGATCGAAAACATGGCGAGCGCAGTGAGCGGATTGACGATCATCGCCGCACCATCGGCATCCGGCACACCATCCATCAGCGGGATGCAGCCCGCCGCATCCGCCACTGCAAACTCCGCCCAGGAGCCCGTGCCGTTCGGCCCCGCCGCATAGGAAACGCGCTTGCCCACAAGGCTGTCGGCATGAGCCCCGCCGCCCGACGCCACAACGTCGCCGACGCCCTCGAAACCGGCGGTCCGGCCGATCTGGCGCGGCTGGCCATAGAGCCCCTTGATAAACATCACGTCGGACGGATTGACCGAGGCGAGCCGGATTTTCAGCAGCACCTGCCCTTCGCCCGGCTGTGGAACCGGCATGTCGGCCAGTTCGACATAGGGCGCGGCATCTTCAAGGTTGAAGGGTGACGGCACGCTCGCATAGCCGTCGTGCTTCTGGATCAGCGCTTTCATGGTATCCTCCGCCATCACGGCACCAGCACGATCTTGCCGGTCGCTCCCCTGTTCAAGACCCGATGGAGGACCGCCGGCGCATCCTTCAAGGGGAACCGGCCCTCGATCAGCGGACGGATGGCACCCGTTCCGTACCAGCCAAGAAGTTCCTTGAGGTTGGCGGCAAAGACCTGCGGCTCGCGCCGTGTGAAATCGCCCCAGAACACCCCGACCACGGAATAACCCTTCACCAGTGTCAGGTTGACCGGCAGCTTGGGGATCGCACCCGAGGCAAAGCCGATCACCAGCAGGCGCCCGTTCCAGGCCATCGAGCGCGACAGCGCGTCAAAGGCCTCGCCGCCGACCGGATCAAAGGCGACATCAACGCCCCTTCCGCCGGTCACCCGCTTCAACTCATCCTTCAGGTTCTCGTAGCCCAGCACCTCATCGGCACCGTTGGCCCTGGCAATCTGCCGCTTTTCCTCCGACGAGGCGACCGCGATGACGCGCGCGCCCATCACCTTGCCGATCTGGATGGCCGCAAGCCCGGTCAGGCCCGCCGCGCCCAGTACGCATAGCGTCTCGCCCGCCTGCAACTGCGCGCGCTGCTTCAGCGCGTGATGCGATGTGGAGTAGCCGACGAGCAGCGCACAGGCATCCGCCGCATCCATCCCGGCGGGAAGCTTGAGCGCGGCCGCTGCCGGAACAGCAACCTTCTCCGCATAGCCGCCCAACGGCATCATGGAGGCCGCCCGGTCGCCTGCCACGAAGCCCTCGACGCCCTCGCCCACGGCCACCACTGTCCCGGCCGTTTCCATGCCCGGCACGAAGGGCGGCTCCGGACGCATCTGGTAGAGGCCTTGCACCAGCAGTCCGTCCGGGAAATTGACGCCCATGGCTTCGGCCCGGATCACGATCTGCCCCTTGCCAGCGGCAGGCTCCGGCCAATCGGCATAGTCGAGCTTTTCGAGGGGTGCGAAATCACGCGCGACAATCGCCTTCATCGCATCACACCTTTTCCTGTGTGTATTTGCGCAATTCCTGCCGCGCGATCTGGCGGCGGTGGACAGCATCCGGACCGTCCGCGAAACGCAAGGTGCGCAGATGCTTCCACATGCGCGACAGCGGTGCATCCTGACTGATGCCCTGCGCGCCGAACATCTGCACCGCCTCATCGGTCACCTTCAACGCCATGCGCGGCGCGACAACCTTGATCTGCGAAATCCACGGTGCGGCCGCCCGCGCATCGCCCTGGTCCATCATCCAGGCGGCTTTGAGGCACAGCAGGCGCGCCTGCTCGATCTCCATCCGGCATTCGGCGATGATGTCATAGTTCTGGCCGAGATGCGCGATCGGCTTTCCGAAGGCTTCGCGGCGTAGCGCGCGCGTGCACATCAGCTCCAGCGCCTTTTCGGCCTGCCCGATGGCGCGCATGCAATGGTGGATGCGGCCCGGTCCGAGGCGCCCCTGGGCAATCTCGAAGCCTGCCCCGGCCTCCTTGATGATGTTGGCGGCCGGCACCCGCACATTCTCGAAGCGGATATGCATGTGGCCATGCGGCGCGTCATCCTCGCCATAGACCTCCATGGCGCGCAGGACAGTGACGCCGGGCGTTCCCGCCGGCACCAGGATCTGCGAGTGGCGGCGGTGTTTGGGATCATCCTCGCCACCCGTCTTCACCATGGTGATGTAGATCTTGCAGCGCGGATCGCCCGCCCCCGACGACCACCACTTCTCGCCGTTCAGCACATAGTCGCCGCCATCGCGCACGCAAGACATGGAGATGTTTGTGGCATCCGACGAGGCGACGTCCGGTTCGGTCATCAGGAAGGCGGAGCGTATCTTGCCTTCGAGCAGCGGAGCCAGCCACTCATCCTTCTGGGCCTGCGTGCCGTAACGCTCGAAGACCTCCATGTTGCCGGTGTCGGGTGCCGAGCAATTGAAGACTTCGCCGCCAAGATGCGCTTTGCCCATCTCCTCGGCCAGATAGGCATATTCGACCGTGCTCAACCCGTAGCCGCGCTCGGAATCCGTCAGCCAGAAATTCCACAAGCCGCGCTCTTTCGCCTTGGCCTTCAGCCCTTCAAGAATCTCGGTCTGGCGCGGCGTGTATTCCCAGCGGCTGCCCTTGGCCACCTCGGCAAGATATTCGGCCTCCAGCGGAAGGATGTCGTTCTGCACCATGTCGCGCACGGCTGCATGGATCGGCTTCAGCCGCTCGGTCATCCCGAGATTCATGTCAGTCATCAATGTCTTCCTCCCTTGCACCGAGTCCCCTCAGCGCGAATTGAACGACCTGTCGCGCGATCTTCTCGCGTTCTGCGGCGGTCTCTCCCGGCCGCGGCGTGTACCAGAAGATAGGCGAGTTCAGCGTCATGAACATCAACTGGTTCGCAATCGAAATATTGGAATAGGCGAGCAACCCCGCAGCCTTGGCCGCCTCCGTCTCGGCGCGGAAAATGGCCGAGTAGCGGTGCCGCTCCTTCAGAAGCTCGTCCAGCGCCTCCCGCTGCTCCGGCGTGGTCGATCCGCGCAGGTGCATTTCCACGCCCTCCCAGACCACACGCTGAAAGGCCTTGGTGGAAATCATCATGCGCGCATGCTCCAGAGCAAAGGCCCTGAGCTTGTCGAGCGGCGCCATCTCCACCGCGCGGATAGGGGCCAGCCGCCTGTAGAGCATGTCCATGCCATGCTTGTAGACGGCGGCGAACAGATCCGTCTTGGACGGAAAATGGTGATAGACGCGGCCCTTGGTGGCCCCGAGCTTGCGCGCCACATCATCGATCGAGGTCGACGCATAGCCGCGCTTTTCGAAGCACTCCGCCGCCGCAAGGAGAATTTCGAAGCGGGGATCCCCCGCCGCGAACGCCCCGGAATCCGGCATTTGCGTCATCACGTTCCTCCCGGGCGATTGGCGCCCCTGTCGCCGGCGGCCTTTCCGAAGGCTCTTTACGGCTGGCGAAATAATGAACATACTACCGAGTATGTTGTCAACGCCCTGCTTCGGCTTCGGGATGGTTGATCCACAATAGCCGGCCGCGGGCCGGAGGCAAGACGGCCGCGCCAAGGCCGCGAGGCAAGATGTGAGGGAGGAAGCCATGAAGGATCTGACGGAGCTGTTTTCGGTCGCCGGAAAGGTGGCGCTGGTCACCGGCGGTGCCACCGGCATTGGGCGCATGTGCGCGACCGGCCTGGCGATGGGCGGTGCGCGTGTGCTGATCGCCTCGCGCAAGTTGGAGGCCTGTGCGGCAACGGCAGCCGAAATCAACGCACTGGGCTACCCCGGCACCGTGGAAGCCTTTGCCGGCGATGTCTCGTCCGAAGCCGGCGTGGAGGCGATGGCCGCCGAGGTCGCCGCGCGTACGGACCGTCTGCACATCCTCGTCAACAATGCCGGCCTCACCTGGGGAGAACCCTATGGGAGCTTCCCCTGGAAGGCCTGGGGCCGCGTGCTGGATGTCAACGTCACCGGTCTCTTCCACCTCACGCAGCGCCTGACCGGCCAGTTGGAAGCCGCGGCGTCGGACGATGATCCCGCCCGCGTCATCAACCTCGGCTCTGTCATGGGCACCCAACCGATGGCCGACGGGGCCTATTCCTACACGGCCTCCAAGGCCGCGGTGCATCATCTCACAAAGACGCTGGCGATCGAGCTGGCAGGCCGCCGCATCACGGTCAATGCCTTCGCCCCCGGCCCTTTCCAGTCGAAGATGACGGCCTTTGCAACAGCCGGCGACGAGAATGCGAAACGCATCGGCGCGCGCGTGCCGATCGGCCGCATCGGCGCCCCTTCGGATATCGCCGGAGCAACCCTGTTCCTCTGTTCCCGGGCCGGTTCCTACGTCACCGGTTGCATCCTGCCCCTTGACGGAGGACAGTCCGTCCAGCACGGAATGAGCCTCTTCAAGGAATGAGGACAGGGCAGGAACAATGAGCGATCTCAACGACCCGATGGACCAGTCCGGCAAGCCGCCGGTGACGATAGCCGATCTCAAGGAAGCCGTTGGCAAGGAGATTGGCGTGTCGCAATGGCACGAGATCAGCCAGGAGATGATCAACGCCTTTGCCGATGTGACCAAGGACCACAACTTCATCCATGTCGATCCGGTTCGCGCGGCTGAAACGCCCTTTGGCGGCACCATTGCGCACGGCTTTCTCACGCTTTCCATGTTGTCGGTCTTTGCCTATCAGGCCATGGCCCGGCTGGAGGGGCGCAAGGCGGGTGTGAATTTCGGCTTTGAAAAAATCCGCTTTGTCAGCCCGGTTCCCGCCGGTGCACGCATCCGTGGCCGGTTCACCCTCGACTATCTGAAAATCCGTCCTTCCGGCTATATCGAGATGACCTATGGTGTCACCGTCGAGATCGAGAACCAGGTG
This sequence comes from Brucellaceae bacterium, assembly GCA_020637755.1. Classification (GTDB taxonomy): domain Bacteria; phylum Pseudomonadota; class Alphaproteobacteria; order Rhizobiales; family Rhizobiaceae; genus Zhengella. The sequence goes on from JACKJW010000010.1 coordinate 67,209, forward strand.
AAGCCCGCGCTGACCGCCGAATGGAAAGGCATTGCCATCATGGAGCAAGGAGCGGTGCAGGCATGAGCGATCCGAACGCCATCGACGCCAATGCCCTTGCCCCCTGGCTGGAAGCGCATGTTGCGGGCTTTTCGGGTCTTCGCTCCGTCACCAAGTTCTCCGCCGGCCAGTCGAACCCGACTTACCGGATCGACGCGGCCAGCGGCGCCTATGTGCTGCGCGCCAAGCCACCCGGCGAATTGCTGAAATCCGCCCATCAGGTGGATCGCGAATTCCGCGTCCTGCAAGCGCTGGGACCGACGAAGGTGCCCGTGCCGCGCGTCTTCGCCCTGTCCGGTGAAGGCGATGAAAGCCCCATCGGGCGGATGTTCTATGTCATGGAGTTCCTCGAAGGCCGCATCTTCTGGGATCCGTCGCTCAAGGACCTGTCCGGAAATGCGGAGCGCGCCGCCATCTATGATGCGATGAATGCCACGCTGGCGGCCCTGCATGATGTGGATGTGGAGGCGGCGGGCCTGGCAGATTTCGGCAAGCCAGGCTCCTATTTCGAGCGTCAATTGTCCCGGTGGACCAAGCAGTACCACGCCTCTGAAACCGGGCCGCGGCCCGACATGGACCGCCTGATCGCCTGGCTGGAGGCCAACACGCCGCCCGATGACGGAACGGTGAGCCTTGTTCACGGCGACTACCGCCTCGACAACATGATGTTCACCAAGGACAGCCCGGACGTCATCGCCGTGCTGGACTGGGAACTCTCCACGCTCGGCCATCCATTGGCCGACCTGGCCTATCAATGCATGCAATGGCGGCTGCCCCACGATTCCGGCTTCCGGGGTCTGGGCGGCATCGACCGCGCCGCCATCGGCCTGCCAACGGAACAAGACTATGTGGCGAGCTATTGCCAAAGGCGCGGCATCCCTGCCATCGCCAACTGGTCATTCTATATCGCCTTTTCCTTCTTCCGCCTCGCCGCCATCCTGCAGGGGGTCTACAAGCGCGCGCTCGACGGCAACGCCTCGAACCCGGAAAAGGCCCGCCTTTACGGCACCGCCGTGCCCCTGCTGGCAGCCATGGCGGTGAAAGACATTCACTAGAACACATCGACAGGAGACCGCCCCATGGCGCGCTATGACGGACTGACCGTACTCATCACCGGGGCCACCGGTGGCTTTGGCAAGCGCGCCGCCGAGCGCTTCGCCATGGAAGGCGCCAATCTCGTGCTTTCTGATATCGCGCAGGACCCCGGCAGCGCCTTCGCCGCGATCGACCCCGCACGCATGACCTACATGCAGGGCGACATCGCCAGGGAGGAGACCAGCGCAAAGCTGGTGGCGCTGGCGCAGGAACACTTCGGCTCACTCGATGTCGCCTTCAACAATGCCGGAATCGGTCAGAGCCTGACCCCGCTTCCCGAAACGGAAAGTGAAACCGCACGGCGCATCATCGACATCGACCTGATGGGTGTCTTCTATGCGCTGAAGCACCAATTGCCGGTGATGAGTGCGCAGGCGAAAAAAACCGGGCGTTCGGGCGCGATCCTCAACGTGGCCTCGCTGGCCGGCATTGGCGGCGCACCACGCATCGCGGCCTATTCGGCGGCCAAGCACGGTGTCGTCGGCCTGACCCGCTCGGCCGCTGCCGAATATGCGCGCCGGGGCGTGCGTGTGAACGCGCTGTGCCCGGCCTACGCCAAGACGGAAATGGTGCTGGCAGACCTGCGCGCATCCGGCGAACCGATGGAAGACGCCGTTGCCAATCTGGTGCGCGGTGTGCCGATGCGCCGCCTTGGCGAAATCGACGAGGTGATCGAGGCGGTGATGTTTGCCTGTGATCCTGCCAACGGCTTCATGACAGGCCAGACCATAGCCATCGATGGCGGCGTCTCGGCCATCTGACGAGCGGGCACGAAAAAGGCCCGGCTGGAGGTCCGGGCCTTTTTCGTTAGAACTCGGGGCTTTCAGGGTTGGCCCGTCGCTTTCAGGACGTCTTGTCAGTGCCTTTTGCAGATCGCGCCGGGTGCGCCCGCGCTCATCCGCGGCGCAGGCACAGGACCGGAGGCTGGAAACCTGTCTTCCGCCCCTTCACCAAGCCCGCCATCCTGGGCCATCTCCGGCGTCCCGGCGGAAGGATGATGGCGCGGCACTGCGCCTGAGACCTGCCACGTCCTGCCGGAAAACCTCCAACGGGTCCTTGTGTCCGCCATGTCGCTGTCCAGCCAAAGCCCGTCCAGCACCGAAGCGGGAACCGGCCAGCGCGGGTCGGGCATCTCGAAGGGGGGCAGCGTGGCCATTTGTAACGTCTCCTCTCAGTCTGTAAGGAAACGTTAACTACGATGATTGGTTCCCGTGCGGCGCAATTAAGGTTTTTTCGCCACATTTGCGGCGCGCGCGCGGCAGATGGTCTTGCACGCGTGTGGAACCGGACCGGACCTGATCCGCGCCGGCAGGAAATGCCGAAGGCCCGGATCGCTCCCGGCCTTTTGATCATGGAAGAAGCGTCAGGCGCAAACCGCCGCGTCCCTCGCGCCCTCTTCAAGCAGTCCGAAGACATAGGGGCTGAAGCTGCGCCAGCACTCGACATGCCACTCCTGCTCGCCCTTGCGCCACAGCACGATCTCGGCTTTGCCGAAAATTGTCCGCCGGGCGGTGCCGACGGGGAAAGCCTTGGCCGAAAGGTCCAGCGGACAGGCCGCATTGAGCGCGGTCGCCGCGCGCGGGCCCGTCACTTCGATCGCAACGTTTCGCTCCGACACATCGACGGCGCTGAAGACACCGGTCCCGCAGGCAGCGGCCAGACCGGCGCCGTTCCCATCGAGCACCAGAAACTCGTCCGGCCCGAGTTTCAACGCCGCGCGTGCGCCCGAAACACTGACGGCCGAGATTGTCTCCGGCAGCGCCAGACCGAGCGCCTTTGACAGCGACGGTGTCGCATCCGTTCCCGCCCGCAGGCTGATACGGGACATCGCAGGCATCGGCGCCAAGGTCACATGGCCATTGCCGAACCCGTGGCCGTCGAGCGGATAGGACTTATCCATTGATGCGCCCTCCTTCATTGTCGAAGAACACCGGTTCGCAGACCGTCACCGCAACGGTCCGGTCCTCCATCGGCACATGCAGCGTTTCGCCCATCCGGGCACGCCCGTCGCGCACCAGTGCCATGGCGATGGAGCGCCCGCAATTTTCCGACCAGTAGGACGAGGTGACATGGCCGATCATCGTCATCGGCACCGCCTGTGCCGGATCGGCGACGATCTGCGCGCCCTCCTCCAGCACATCTGCGGGATTGGTTGTCAGCAGCCCGACCAGTTGCTTGCGGCCATCGGCCACCAGATCAGGGCGCTTCATGCCGCGGATACCCACGAAGTCGGGCTTCTTCTTGCCGACCGCCCAGGACAGGCCCGCATCATCAGGCGTCACCGTGCCGTCGGTATCCTGACCGACGATGATGTAGCCCTTTTCCGCACGCAGCACATGCATGGTTTCCGTGCCATAGACACAGCCGCCCAGTTCCATGGTCCGCGCGTGGACCGCTTCCCACACCGCGCGGCCGTGGCTTGCCGGCACATTCAGCTCGAAACCCGCCTCGCCGGTGAAGGACACGCGGAAAATGCGCGCCGGAACCCCGCAGACCGTGCCCTGCGCCATCGACATGTGCGCAAAGCTCTCCGCCGATATGTCCGCGCCGCCGATAAAGGGCTCGACGATCTCGCGCGCCTTCGGCCCCTGCACCGCGATCACCGCCCATTGTTCGGTCGTCGAGGTCAGCCACACCTTCAGGTGCGGGAATTCCGTCTGAAGATAGTCCTCCATGTGGTTCAGGACGCGCGGCGCACCACCCGTTGTCGTCGTCACGTGGAAGCGGTCTTCCGCCACCCGGCCGACAACGCCATCATCGTAGATGAAGCCGTCCTCGCGGCACATGATGCCGTAGCGAAGCTTGCCGACGCCAAGCTTCGACATCGGATTGGTGTACATCAGGTCCATGAAGGCCCCGGCATCCGGACCCACCACCTCGATCTTGCCGAGCGTCGATGCATCGAACATGCCCGCGGCCGCGCGCGTGATCCGGCATTCGCGGTTGACGGCGGCATGCATGTCCTCGCCTCGACCGGGGAAAAACCGCGCGCGCTTCCAGTTGCCGACATCCTCGAAGACAGCGCCGTTTTCTTCGGCCCAGCCGTGGATCGGCGTCTTGCGCGTGACATCGAAGAAGTCGCCGCGCCCGTGATTGACGATGGTGCCAAAGGTGACCGGCGTATAGGGCTGGCGGAAGGTGGTCAGGCCCACTTCAGGGATCGGCTTGCCAAGTTCGGCCGCCGCCAGTGCCAGCCCGTGCATGTTGGACAGCTTGCCCTGGTCGCTCGCCATGCCGTTGGTGGTGAAGCGCTTGACATGTTCGATGGAATGCATGCCCTCGCGCACTGCCTGAACGATGTCGGCAGCCTTCACGTCGTTCTGGTAATCGACAAAGGCCATGCCCTTCACATTGCCGTCCTTGCCGATCAAGCCGCCGGCAAAACTTTCCGACCTTTCCACAAGCGTCGACGACACACCGATGGAAACATGCTCGCTGGCCCCGGCAGCGGCGCGTCCGGCAGCCAGACCTTCAGCGATGCCGTCAGCCAGGTCGTCGGTGCCGTTGCAGGTGCCCACGCTGCGGCAGGCCTGCACCTGTGCGCCGGGCAGGAAGCGTCCTGTCGCTTCGTCCCAGGCCACCTTGCCGCGCGATTGCGAATAGAGATGGACCGAAGGTGTCCAGCCGCCCGACATGAGCAGCGCATCCACGGAGAAGGAGCGCTTGCCGCCCCCGTCCCGCGCACGCACGTCAATGCCCGTGACCCGAAGCCGCCCCTTGGCTTTCACCACCTCATGGCCTCCAAGCACCTTGATGCCGAGTGCGCGCGCCTCGTCCACCAGCGGTCCGGATGGATCGTTGCGCCAATCGGCAATGGCCACGATGGAGACACCGGCGCGGGCCAGATCAATGGCAGCCCCATAGGCACTGTCGCAGGCTGTGTAGACCGCAACCTTGCGGCCCGGTGCAACGCCATAGTGGTTGAGATAGGTGCGTGCCGCCCCTGCCATCATCACGCCGGGCAGGTCGTTGCCGTCAAACAGCATCTGGCGCTCGATGGAACCGGTGGCGAGGATCACTTCGCCTGCCCGCACCTGCCACAGCCGCTCGCGCGGAAGGCTCTTGTCCGGCTGCGCCAGATGGTCGGTCACGCGCTCGGCAAGGCCCACAAAATTCTGGGCGTGATAGCCGAAGGCCGTCGTGCGCGTCAGGTAGCGGACATTGTCCATCGCTGCCAGCTCGCCCATCGTCTCCTGCGCCCAGCTCCAGCCGCTCATGCCGTTGATGCGCGCGCCGCTTTCGTGGCGAAGCGCACCGCCGGGAAGCGGGTTCTCGTCGGCAAGGATCACGCTTGCCCCCGTCTGAGCCGCGGCCAGCGCGGCGGCGATGCCTGCCGGTCCGGCACCCACCACCAGCACATCGCAATGGGCAAATCGGGAGGCGTAGTGGTCCGGGTCCGGCTCCTTCGGCGACGTGCCAAGACCGGCTGCCTGCCGGATGAACGGCTCGTACAGCTTGTCCCAGGCCTTCTTCGGCCACATGAAGGTCTTATAGTAGAACCCGGCCGAAAAGAACGGCGCGCCGAGGCTGTTGACCGCGCCAATGTCATGTCTCAGCGACGGCCAGCGGTTCTGGGATGTCGCCACCAGTCCGTCATGCAGCTCCTGCACCGTGATGCGCACATTTGGCGTGTGCCGTGCCGCGCCCGCGCCAATGGCAGCCAGTGCATTCGGCTCCTCGGGCCCGGCGGTGAGAATGCCACGCGGCCGGTGATACTTGAACGAACGCCCGGCCAGATGCACGCCATTGGCCAGCAATGCCGAGGCGACCGTATCGCCTTCCAGCCCCTCATAGGACGTGCCATCAAAGGTGAACCGCACCGCGCGCGACGGCGACAACCGGCCCTTGCCGGCAAGGCGGAAGGCGCCGCTCATTCCTTCGCTCCCAGATCAGGCTTCGGCTCACCAGCCTTGTAGGTCACCACGAACTTGTCGGTCACCGTGTCGCGCGCAGCATTGAAGAAGCGCCCGCAGCCATGCATGTGCCGCCAGCGCTCGAAGGCCAAGCCGCGAGGATTGGAGCGGATGAAGAAATAATCCTCGAACTCCGCGTCGGTGATGTCCGCAATGGTTACGGGCCGCGCGATATGCGCCTCGCCCGCGCCGCGGAACTCCAGCTCCGGACGCTCTTCCTCGCAATAGGGGCAGCGGATCAGCAGCATGAACGTGTCATCCTCACAATTCGCCCTTTTCCAGGACCGTGCCCTTGGGCAGGGTGCAAAGGCGCTTGGCGGTTTCGGCAAAGGGGGCAATCAGACGGATCATCACCTGCAGGTCGGCCATCTTGCGGAAGACCGACGGCATGGCGAGATAGAAGGGCAGCATCTCGAAGGGATTGCCGGACAACAGCACGCCCGACGTCACCCCTTCCGGCAGGTCGCCCTGCGCATTGACCGGGACAAAGAGGCCGAGCGCCCGGCCCTGGGAACGGGTGCACATCAGATAACCCTCGTCATGGGCAAAGGGCCACGCATCCTCACCGGGCTGCCGGTGGATGCGCTGCATGCGGAAATCCTTCGCCTCCGGCCCCTTGAACCACTCCCACACCTGCGGAGGCACCTCGGCGGTACCACCGGCCAGCACGGCACACAGGGCAGCCGCGCCCAGCATCTCAGTGCGCCACGGCGGCGGCTGCCGCCTCGTCGATCAGCCGGCCCGTGCGAAAGCGTTCCAGCGTGAAGGGTGCGTTGATGGCATGCGGCTCGTCGCGCGCGATCGTGTGCGCGAAGACATGGCCAGACCCCGGCGTTGCCTTGAAACCGCCCGTGCCCCAGCCGCAATTGACGTAGAGGCCCTTCACCGGCGTCTTCGCCAGGATCGGCGAACGGTCGGGCGTCACATCAACGATGCCGCCCCAGGAGCGCAGCATTTTCATGCGCGAGAAGATCGGGAACATCTCGCAGATGGCTTCAAGCGTGTGGTTGAGGATGTGCAAGCCGCCGGTCTGCGAATAGGAGGTGTACTGGTCGGTGCCAGCCCCAATCACCAACTCGCCCTTGTCGGACTGCGAAATATAGGCATGCACCGTGTTCGACATGACCACGCAGGGGAACACCGGCTTGACCGGCTCGGAGACCAGCGCCTGCAACGGGAAGCTTTCCAGCGGCATGCGCAGGCCTGCCATGGCCATGATGGGCGTCGTGTTTCCGGCGGCCACCACGCCCACCTTTTTCGCGCCGATGAAGCCGCGCGTGGTCTCAACGCCCTCCACCGCACCGTCTGCAGAGCGCCGGATGCCGGTCACCGCGCAATTCTGGATGATGTGGACGCCACGCGCCGCTGCTGCCCGCGCATAACCCCAGGCCACCGCGTCATGGCGCGCCGTGCCACCGCGCCGCTGCAGCGCGGCACCGACTACCGGATAACGCGCCGTCTGCGCGATGTTGAGCGGCGGGCAATAGGCCTTGGCCTGCTCCGGCGTCAGCCATTCGTTGTCGACGCCGTTCAGCCGGTTGGCATGGATGTGCCGCTTGAACACCTGCACATCATGCACATTGTGGGCGAGCATCATCACGCCGCGCGCCGAATACATGACGTTGTAGTTCAGGTCCTGGGAAAGCCCGTCCCACAGCTTCACCGCATGATCGTAGAGATGGGCCGATTCGTCATAGAGGTAGTTGGAGCGGATGATGGTGGTGTTGCGCCCCGTATTGCCGCCGCCCAGCCAACCCTTGTCGAGCACGGCGATGTTGCTGATGCCGTGTTCCTTGGCGAGATAATAGGCCGTTGCGAGACCGTGCCCGCCGGCCCCCACGATCACCACGTCATAGGCCGCACGCGGCTCGGGATTGTCCCACTGCTTCTCCCAGCCGGTGTGCCCCCGGAGCGCCTCGCGGGCGATGGCAAAAACGGAATATTTGCGCATGGCAGAACGTCCCTGGCTGCGGCCATTTCGGAGGCTTCAACCCTATCTAGCTTTGCCGGACCCAACAAGTTTGCCTGATTGCGACAGGGGATGGCGCTTTGGTCCGTGACATCAATCCTTCCTCCCGGTTGCGCACCGCGCCGGTCGGCGTAAACTTGTGAAAAAACAAGGCGGGAGGAGAAGCGCCATGGATGCGACCGACGACGGCGACATCCTGTTTTCTGCCAGCGAGATGGGCGCCATCGCCCATCTCTATCGCGGCGAGATTTACCGTTCGACGATCTGGCGAACCCGCCTCGACACCACCACCAACTGGTCGGTCGTTTCACTGTCGGTGGCGCTTTCCATCTCCTTCGCCAACACCGGCGCCTCGCCGCTGCCGCTCATTTTCGTCGGCCTTCTGATTTCCTTCTTCCTCATCATCGAGGCCCGGCGCTACCGCTTCTTCAATGTCTGGCGCGCCCGCGCGCGCTGGATGGAGAAATACATCTACGCCCCGATGCTGACCGAAGGCTGCACCCCGCCGGTGACCGAATGGGCGGCCGTTCTCGCCAGCGACTACAAGAGCCCGAAATATCACATCTCCTATCTTCGCGCGGTCGGCCGCCGCTTGCGGCGCAATTACATCTGGCTTTTCCTCATCCAGGCGGCAGCCTATTTCGGCAAGATCGTCGTCCATCCCTTCCAGGCACCCGACATCGGCACCATTGTCGCGCGTGCTGCGCTTGGCCCCCTGCCCGGCTGGATCGTGATTCTGGCCGGCCTCGCCTTCAACGCCTTCTGGATCGGACTGGCACTCGCCACGCACTATCTCGATGCGGTCAAGCACAAGGGCGAAGGCACAACCGTCAACATGTGAAGACAGCACCGTGCTGCTCTTTTTCAGCCCCTTGCCCCTCGACAACACCAGCCGGATTTGGTAGGGACGCCTCCAAATCGCGGGGCTTGGCCCCGGCGGACGGGTACGCATTTGCTACCGGACCGGTGGGTCCATGGCTGAAGCGCCGCCTGTTTGAACCTTAACAGCCAAGAGACAGGATACTTTCGTGCAGGTACTCGTACGCGACAACAACGTTGATCAGGCGCTCCGCGCCCTGAAGAAGAAAATGCAGCGTGAAGGCATCTTCCGCGAAATGAAGATGCGCGGTCATTACGAGAAGCCGTCCGAAAAGAAGGCCCGTGAAAAGGCCGAGGCTGTGCGCCGCGCCCGCAAGCTGGCCCGCAAGCGCGCCCAGCGTGAAGGCCTGATCGGTGGCCGTCCGGGCCGCTGAGCCCGCCGTTTTTTCGTCCATTTCCGGACTTACGGGGAGGTGGTGGCGATGAAAATCGCCTCCGCCTTTTTGTTTACAGGAACCGGCGCCCTGTGTGCCAAGGCCGGTTGAGGGGATTTTGAAGTGACGAACCGGATGATTGACACCCGTTGCAGCCGTGCCGCCTTGCTGCGCGGATCCCTTGCCGCGCTGCTGCTGAGCGCCGCCGCGGCGGGACTGACCGGCTGCCAGTCGGCCGACTCAATGTCCAATACGTCACTGTCCGAAGTGGACCGGGCGCAGGGCTCGCAGGAAAACATCGCCTCGCTGACCTCGGTGATCGAGCGCAACCCGCGCGATCCGGAATCCTACAATGTGCGAGGCGCCGCCTATGGCCGCGCGGCAAAATACCAGGATGCACTGAAGGATTTCGAGACCGCCATCCAGCTCAATCCCGGCTTCTACCAGGCCTACGCCAACCGCGGCCTGATCTACGCGATGATGGGCAATTCCGGCCAGGCCGTCAACGAATACAGCCGCTCCATCCAGCTCAACGCCAATTACGACGTGGCCTATATCGGCCGCGGCAATGTCTACCGCAAGGCCGGCCGCGACTTGGACGCCTTCCGCGACTACGAGCGCGCCATCCAGCTCGACACGACCGATCCGCGCGCCTATCACAATCGTGGCCTCATCTACCAATCGCGCGGCCAGCACGACTACGCCATCGAGGATTTCTCCACCGCGATCTCGCTGTCCAACGACGCCCCCGAGCCCTACAACGGGCGCGGCGTCTCCTACATTGCGCTTGGCGACGAGGACAATGCCTTCTCGGACTTCAACCTCGCCATCAAGCTTGATCCGTCCAAGGCGGAAAGCTGGGCCAACCAGGCGCTGATCTACGAACGCCGTGGCGACAAGAAGCGCGCCCGCGATTCCTATTCGCGCGCCGCAGCGCTGGACCCGAACTACGGCCCCGCCCGCTCCGGACTGGAACGCACGCGCGGAAGCTGACCGGTACGGCACCCCCGATGCCGCGCAGCATCAGACAGCAAAAAGCCCGCCGGAAGGCGGGCTTTTCGGTTTCGGGAAGGTCGCGTGGATCAGTGATCCATCGCCTTGACGATTTCTTCCGTCATCTTCTTGGCATCGCCAAGCAGCATCATCGTGCCGTCCTTGTAGAACAGCGTGTTGTCGATGCCCGCATAGCCCGAACCGAGCGAGCGCTTGACGAAGAGGCAGGTCTTGGCCTTGTCCACGTCGAGGATCGGCATGCCGTAGATCGGCGACGACTTGTCGTCGCGCGCCGACGGGTTCGTCACGTCATTCGCGCCAATCACATAGGCGACGTCCGCCTGTGCGAATTCCGAGTTGATGTCCTCAAGCTCGAAGACCTCGTCATAGGGCACATTGGCTTCGGCCAGCAGCACGTTCATGTGGCCGGGCATGCGGCCTGCGACCGGGTGGATGGCGTATTTTACTTCCACCCCGTTTTCCTTCAGCTTGTCAGCCATTTCGCGCAGCGCATGCTGAGCCTGCGCCACCGCCATGCCGTAGCCCGGCACGATGATGACCTTGGAGGCATTGGCCATCAGGAAGGCGGCGTCGTCCGCCGAACCCTGCTTGACCGTGCGCTCAATGCCATCGTCGGAGGTGGCAGCAGCCGCATCCCCGCCAAAGCCGCCAAGGATGACCGAAATGAAGGAACGGTTCATGCCCTTGCACATGATGTAGGACAGGATCGCGCCCGAGGAACCGACCAGCGCACCGGTGATGATCAGCGCCAGATTGCCGAGCGTGAAGCCGATGCCGGCCGCCGCCCAACCCGAATAGGAATTGAGCATGGAAACGACCACCGGCATGTCCGCGCCGCCGATCGGAATGATGATCAGCACGCCGAGAGCCAGCGACAGCGCCACGATCAGCCAGAAGACGAAGTGGCTCTCGGTCTGCGTCAGCAGCACGATCAGCACGACGAGGCCGATGGCAAGGCCCGCATTGATGACGTGACGCATCGGCAGCATGATCGGCTTGCCGGACATGCGGCCGTCAAGCTTGGCAAAGGCGATCAGCGAACCGGTGAAGGTGATGGCGCCAATGGCGACACCAAGGCTCATTTCCACCAGCGCCTGCCCGTGGATATGGCCGACCTGACCGATGCCAAAGCTCTCCGGTGCATAGAGCGCGGCGGCTGCCACCAGCACCGCGGCAAGGCCGACGAGGCTGTGGAAGGCGGCGACGAGCTGCGGCATGGCCGTCATGGGGATGCGCTGGGCGATATAGGCGCCCGCGCCGCCGCCGATCGCGAGGCCGACGACGATCAGGCCGAGGCCGCCCGCCGAAGGCATCGCGAGTGCCAGCGTGGTGGCGATGGCGATGCCCATGCCGAGCATGCCGAACATGTTGCCCCGGCGGCTGGTCGTCGGATGCGACAGGCCGCGCAGCGCCGTGATGAACAGGACGCCGGAGACGAGATAGAGGAAGGCTGCCAGATTGGTGCTCATGGGTCAGGCCCTCACTTCTCTTTTTTCTTGTACATCGCCAGCATGCGCTGGGTGACGAGGAAGCCGCCGAAGATGTTGACGGAGGCGAGGATCAGCGCAACGAAGCCGAAGCCCGTCGCAAGGCCCGATGCCGCGATGCCGACGGCAAGCAGCGCGCCCACCACGATCACCGAGGAGATCGCATTGGTCACAGCCATCAGCGGCGTGTGCAGCGCCGGCGTCACCGACCAGACGACGTAATAGCCGACGAAGATCGCCAGCACGAAGATCGAGAACTGGAAGATGAAGGGATCGATCGCGGCCGGACCCACCGTGTCATGCGCGGCGGCAGCGGCATCCACCGCACCGTTCTTCACATCCACCTGGAAGGAGGTCACCGCCTGGCGAACCGTGCTGACGGCCTTTTCCAGCGCGTCGAGGCTTTGATTGAGCTTTTCGGAGGCCATCATGCGTCTCCCTTCTTGTCGCCTGCATCAGCGATGAGGATCTCTTTGGGTTCTTCCTTCGGCGCGAAGGCCGGATGAACCACCTTGCCGCCATGGGTCAGCAGCGTGGCCTTGACCAGTTCGTCTTCGGGGTTGACCGAAACCGTGCCGGTCTCCTTGTTCACCATCGTTTCAAGGAAGGCATAGAGGTTCTTGGCAAACAGCAGCGAGGCGGAAGCTGCGATGCGCCCGGACATGTTGAGGTGGCCGACGATCTTGACGCCGTCCTTCTCCACGACCTTTCCGGCTACCGCGCCTTCCACATTGCCGCCGCGCTCGACAGCCAGATCGACGATCACCGAGCCGGGCTTCATCGCCTTGACCATATCGGCCGACACCAGGCGCGGCGCCGGACGGCCGGGGATCAGCGCCGTGGTGATGACGATGTCCTGCTTGGAAATGTGGTCGGCCACCAGGGCTGCCTGCTTGGCCTGGTATTCCTTGGACATTTCCTTGGCATAGCCGCCCGCAGTTTCGGCAGCCTTGAACTCTTCGTCCTCGACCGCGATGAACTTGGCGCCGAGCGATGCAACCTGTTCCTTGGCGGCGGGGCGAACGTCGGTGGCGGTGACGGCGGCACCGAGGCGGCGCGCCGTGGCAATCGCCTGAAGCCCCGCAACACCGGCGCCCATCACGAAGACCTTGGCGGCAGGCACGGTGCCCGCGGCCGTCATCATCATCGGCATGGCGCGGTCATATTCGGCGGCACCCTCGATCACCGCCTGATAGCCGGCAAGGTTGGCCTGGGAGGACAGGATGTCCATGACCTGCGCACGCGTGATGCGCGGCATGAACTCCATCGCGAAGGCAGACAGCCCCGCCTCGCCCATCGCCTTGACGGCATCCTCGTGACCGTAGGGGTCCATGCCCGCGATCACCAGCGCGCCAGACTTGTAGGTGCCGATTTCCTTGGCATCCGGGCGGCGCACCTTCAGCACCACGTCCGCGGTCTTGGCGGCGCTGGCCGTGCCCAGCGTCGCGCCGGCCTTTTCAAACTCGGCGTCGGGAATGCGCGAACCCGTACCCGCGCCCTTTTCGACCACCACCTCAAGGCCGAGGCCCTTGAGGCGTTTCACCGTTTCCGGTGATGCAGCGACGCGCGCTTCCGTGCTGTCACTTTCCTTGGGCACGAAGACAGTATGAGCCACCGCGTGTTCCTCCCGGGGTTTGTGAAGAAAATGATGGACCGACCGCGCCCTGCCCCCTCAGGACACGCGGACAGACCCTGTCCGGCCTGTACGCCTGCTTATTTCAGCAGGAAAGCGCCGAGTGCGCAAATGATGACGAACAGGATGACCGACGAAATGAAGCCGGCTGTCGTGAAAAAGCCGAACGCCATGGCGATCACCAGGGCGACATTGGCGATGATTCCGTACTTGGTCAGGCCGAGGAACAGGGAATAGGTCTTCTCGTGTTCGGCATAGTCCATCTCTGCGCCCATTTCGACCGGCCCGGTCGGCAAGTGTTCGGCCATGGCAAGGATCCCTTCCTTTAACTGTTTTTCAATGGCAATAGCGAAAAGCGCCGCCAAGGGCAATGGCACCAATGGCGGGACGAGCGCACAAGTTGACGCATTCCCGGCCTTTGCGCATCCTGCACACAACCAGTGCCGTGGCAGCAAAGGGAGCGCACCGCTTGGGCCCGTCCATCACCACCATCGGCCTCGACGCCGACGACACGCTTTGGCACAACGAACGCTATTTCCGGCTGACGCAGGAGCGCTTCGCGGAGATCCTCTCTCCCCATTGCAGACCGGACATGCTCGGCAGCCACCTGCTGGATGTGGAACGGCGCAACCTGAAGCGCTATGGCTACGGCATCAAGGGCTTCACCCTGTCGATGATCGAGACGGCCGTGGAGATCACACAGGGGCGCATCTCCGGCACGGCGATCCGGCAGATCCTCGACGCCGCCCACGAGATGTTCGACCACCCGGTCGAGCCGCTGCCCCATGTGACCCAGGCCCTCGGCGAACTGGCCGGACGCTACCGTCTGGTCCTCATCACCAAGGGCGACCTGTTTGACCAGGAGCGCAAGCTGGCCGCCTCCGGGCTGGCAGATCATTTCGACGCGGTCGAAATCGTCGCCGACAAGACGGTGCGCACCTATCTCGACGCCTTCTCCCGCCATGGGGACGGGCCGGAGCGCGCCCTGATGGCCGGCAATTCGCTGCGCTCCGACATCGTGCCTGCGCTGGAAGCCGGTTGCTGGGGCGTCCATGTGCCCCATGAATTCACCTGGGAGCTGGAACATGCCCCGGCGCCCGTGAGCCACGGACGCTTCCGGGAAATCAGCCATCTGGGTGAGTTGCCGCAGCTCGCCGGGCAGCTCGCGCAATCCGGCTGAGCCCCCTCGCAGTCGCTAAAATCGTCAATATTTCCGCCACTTGCCCTTTACAAGGCGATGTCAGGATAGAGCCAGGAAGACTCCGTCCGCAAGGAGGAACACCATGGCCGCATTGCCCCTGACACCGCACCACCCGATCCCGGCCGGTGACCGCGAATTCACACGCCTGTTCCCCATGCCGGTCCGTCTCCTGCTCGCCGGCACCGGCGCCTTCTGCGTCGTGATCGCCATCAAGGAATTGTGGCGCGCGGTCTGGCCGCTGAACGCCCTGTCCCCCTTCTTCCTGGTCATCATCCTCGGCGCCATCTTCGTCGGCAGCGCCTTCATGCTGGGCGCCGCCTTCACAGGCGAGACCCGCTGGACGCTCGGCGACGGTTCGCTCCTGCTGGACACGAAAAACCTGTTCGGCCGGCGCCATATCGAAATCCGCCGCCACGATGTCGTCTCGCTGACCGTCCGCGAGATCGAGTGGGACAGCCGCGAGCCGACCTGGTGCGTGGCGCTGACACTGGGATCCGGTGAAACCTTCGACACGCCAGATTACGGCAAGCGCGCCATGGCGGAAGAAAAAAGGGCCGCCATCGCGGCAGCCCTTGGTCTCGAACGGTAGGCTGGAGGCCGCTCAGGCCAGCCAGCGCTTGCGCCGCTTGTAGTGCTTCACGTCGCGGAACGAGCGGCGGCCCTCGCCGCCGACGCCGAGGTAGAATTCCTTCACGTCCTCGTTCTCGCGCAGTGCAGACGCTTCGCCGTCCATGACCACGCGCCCCGATTCCAGGATGTAGCCGTATTTGGCATAGCGCAGCGCGATGTTGGTGTTCTGCTCGGCCAGCAGGAACGTCACGTTCTCGCCGTCGTTCAGCTTCTTCACGATCTCGAAGATTTCCTCGACGAGTTGCGGCGCAAGACCCATGGACGGCTCGTCAAGCAGGATCATCGAGGGGCGGCTCATCAGCGCCCGGCCGATCGCGCACATCTGCTGCTCGCCGCCCGATGTGTAGCCCGCCTGGCTCTGCCGGCGCTCGCGCAGGCGCGGAAAATAATTGTAGACCATTTCGAGATCGCGCTTGATGGCGGCATTGCCGTCGCGCCGGGTGAAGGCACCCGTCATCAGGTTTTCCTCGATGGTCAGGTGGCCGAAGCAATGGCGGCCTTCCATGACCTGGATGCAGCCGCGCCGCACCAGATCGTTCGGCGACAGGTTGTGCACCTGCTCGCCGGCAAATTCGATCGAGCCCTTGGTCACCTCGCCGCGCTCGCCGTGCAGCAGGTTGGAGATGGCTTTCAGCGTCGTGGTCTTGCCGGCACCGTTGGCTCCGAGGATCGCCGTGATGCCGCCCTTGGGCACCTTCAGCGAAACACCTTTGAGGACGAGGATCACGTGATTGTAGATCACCTCGATATTGTTGACCTGCAGCAGGGTCTCTGCCTGCTCTGTGGCAATGGCGGGTTCGCCCATCCTGTCCTCCCGGAATGTCGGTCTGGCCGGAATATCTTTCGTGAGAGACCCGGCGCGGACAGGATGCCCGCGCCGGGAGATACCGTTTGGCTTAGTTGCAAGCCTTCGGCGTGATGTTGTTTTCCTTGGCGAAGGCCTCGGAATCTTCCTTGATCAGGGCATCGACAACTTCGCGGTCAGCCGGGCCGAAATCGCTGATCAGCTTCCACTTGGCTTCCTTGGCATCCCACTGGGCGATGGCACCGAGACCGGGTCCGCCGTGGTTGGCGCAGGAGATGTTGATCTCCGGGCCAAAGCCGGGCAGGCCGAGCTCGGTCATGCGGGCCTGGTCGATCTTCAGCGCTTCCATGCCGTCACGCATCATGGCGCCGGTGATCGCCTTGGTGTTGTGGATCTTCATGGCGTTGCGCGCGGCTTCCACGGCCAGCATGGCGGCATACATGCCGCGGTTGTACAGGACCGTGCCGACGTTGGAGCCGTCGCCGGCCGACTTGCCCGCATCGCCCACATACTTCTTGATGTCCGCGAAGATCGGGTAGTTGGCGTCAACACCGTGGAAGGTGACGTGCTTGTAGCCGTTGGCGGCTTCGCCGGCCGGCTTGACGTCATTTTCCGAACCCGACCACCAGATGCC
Organism: Brucellaceae bacterium; assembly: GCA_020637755.1. GTDB lineage: Bacteria > Pseudomonadota > Alphaproteobacteria > Rhizobiales > Rhizobiaceae > Zhengella. The sequence goes on from JACKJW010000010.1 coordinate 83,882, forward strand.
GATGAAGTGGTCCATCGGATAACGGATGTTGACCGCTTCCTGGATGGCGACCTGGTTCATCACGCCCCAGCCCCACATCAGCGTGTAGTCCGGCTGGTCGCGGCGGATCTGCAGCCACGTGGCCTTCTGCTCCTGGCCCGGATGATCGACCGGGTAGAGCGACAGCGTGTAGCCGTGCTTCTTGGCCAGTTCCTCAAGCGTGCGGATCGGCTCCTTGCCGTAGGCTGAGTTGTGGTACACGAGAGCGATCTTCTTGCCCTTGATGTCACCGCCATTCTCCGCAAGGAGATGGTTGATGATGATCGAGGCGCCGTCCCAGTAGGTGGCCGGATAGTTGAAGATGTAGGGGAAGATCGAGCCATTGGCAGCCGAGGTGCGCCCGTAACCCATCGAGTGGACCGGGATCATGTCGGCGGTTGCCTTGGGGATCAGCTGGTAGGTGATACCGGTCGACAGCGGCTGGTAGACGAGTGCGCCTTCACCCTTGGTCGATTCGTAGCACTCCACGCCCTTTTCCGTGTTGTAGGCGGTTTCGCACTCGGCGAGCTTGACCTTTTCGCCTTCGATGCCGCCGTCACGTTCGTTGACCAGCGTCAGGTAGTCGGCATAGCCGTCGGCAAAAGGAATGCCGTTCGGCGCATAGGGGCCGGTGCGGTAGCTGAGCGCCGGGAAGGTGAGGTCGGCCATGGCCGGAACCGTTCCAAGCGTGGCGACAACGGCGACCGTTGCCAGAAGTGTCTTCAGTCTCATGAATGTTCCTCCCATTTTGAGACGGTTGAAGAGTGCACCCGGCCGCGATCCGGCCGGTTGCATCGAATGTATCCCTCAGTAAGGGAATGGCCAGAGCCGCAGCTTCTCCTTGGTCAGGCGCCAGAGCTGCGCCAGCCCGTGCGGTTCCACGATCAGGAAGAAAATGATGAGCGCGCCGACGATCATGATCTGGAAGTGCGCGGCAAGGTCAGTCGGCCAGCTCATGCCGTTGACCATGATGTTCTTCAGCAGCACCGGGAACAGCACGATGAAGGCTGCGCCCAGAAACGACCCGAGAATCGATCCAAGCCCGCCGATGATCACCATGAAGAGTGCGGCGAACGACTTGTCGATGCCGAAGGCTTCCGTCACTTCCGCAGCGCCAAGATAGACGGAGAACAGCATCGCGCCGCCCATTCCGATGTAGAAGGACGAAACCGCGAAGGCCGAGAGCTTGGCCTGAAGTGGCGAGACGCCCATGATCTCGGCGGCGATATCCATGTCGCGCATGGCCATCCAGGAACGTCCGATGCGTCCGCGCGTCAGGTTTCGCGCCACCCAGGCAAAGGTGAACACCATGAACAGCGCCAGCAGATAGGTGGCCCACGGCACCGAATTCGGGCCGGTCACCGCAACGCCAAGGATCGTGCGTTCCGGCGCGGTGATCTGGCCGGAAGCCGAATAATTATAGAACCAGGCAAACTTGTTGAACATCCAAACCAGGAAGAACTGGGCAGCCAGCGTTGCGACCGCGAGGTAAAATCCCTTGATGCGCAGGCTCGGCAGGCCGAAGATCACCCCGACGGCCGCTGTCACCGCACCCGATGCAATGATGCACAGGATGATGTTGAGTTCCGGAAAGGCGGTCATGAACTTGTAGCAGGCGAAGGCGCCCACCGCCATGAAGCCGCCGGTGCCAAGCGACACCTGCCCGCAATAGCCGGTCAGGATGTTGAGGCCCAGTGCCACCATCGACCACACAAGGAACGGCAGCAGGATGGCCTTCACCCAATAGGGCGCGCTGGCCGGGCTGCCCGCCAGCCAGAGCGGCACGGCGACAAAGGCAAAGACCATCGCCGCCCAGAACAGATAGCGTTCCGATTTGATCGGGAAGGTCTGCTGGTCGGCAGCGTAGGTGGATTTGAAATCGCCTGCTTCACGGTACAGCATGGTCTTACACTCTCTCGATGATCTTTTCGCCGAACAGGCCCTGCGGCCGGAACAGCAGGAAGGCGAGCGCCAGCATGTAGGCGAACCAGTTTTCCACGGCACCGCCGACGAGCGGGCCGATGTAGATTTCGGCAAGCTTCTCGCCCACACCGATGATCAGCCCGCCGACAATGGCCCCGGGAATGGAGGTGAAGCCGCCAAGGATCAGCACCGGCAGGGCCTTCAGAGCGATCAGCGAGAGCGAGAACTGTACGCCGGACTTGGAGCCCCACATGATGCCTGCGACCAGTGCCACGAAACCGGCGATGGACCAGACGATGACCCAGATGGTTCTGAGCGAAATGCCCACCGACTGTGCCGCCTGGTGGTCGTCGGCCACCGCACGCAGCGCCCGTCCGATGCGGGTGTACTGCGAGAAGAGCGTGAGCGCGACGACGAGCACCACGGCCACGACGGCGGCGACCACGTCGAGCACGTCGATATACATGCCGAAATAGTTCGAGCCCTCGGCCGCCCATGCCCGCGTCAAGTCCTCCCACCAGAACGACCCGCCCGACGGAATGCCGACATCCAGCTTCTTGACGTCGGAACCCCACATCAGGTCGCCGAAGCCTTCCAGGAAATAGGCAAGACCGATGGTCGCCATGAACAGGATGATCGGCTCCTGGTTGACCAGATGCTTGAGCACGAGCTTTTCAAACAGCCACGCGAAGGCGACCATCACCAGAAGCGTCCCGATGACAGCGATGGCCGCAGGCAGGGTCCAGCCGAAGGTGTGGACCTCCGTGCCGAAGATCGCATTGATGAGATGGGCAAAAGGGACCTGCCCGGTCTGGAGGCCGACGAGCGTCAGTGCCGCAAACAGCGCCATCACGCCCTGCGCAAAGTTGAAGATGCCCGACGCCTTGAAGATCAGCACGAAGCCCAGTGCGACAAGCGAATACATCACGCCGGACATCAGGCCGTTGAGGACCGTTTCGATGAAGTTGAGAAATGCAGGTGACATTGGTTTCCCCCGGCCTCAGTCGTGCGAGACGCCGAGATAGGCGTCGATCACTTCCTGGTTGCTGGACACTTCCGCTGGCGTTCCGTCGCCAATCTTGCGGCCGTAATCGAGAACCACCACGCGGTCCGAAATATCCATCACCACGCCCATGTCGTGCTCGATCAGCGCGATCGTCGTGCCGAACTGGTCGTTCACGTCGAGGATGAAGCGGCTCATGTCCTCCTTCTCCTCGAGGTTCATGCCCGCCATCGGCTCGTCGAGCAGCAGCAGGGCAGGCTCGGCGGCCAGCGCCCGGCCGAGTTCCACGCGCTTCTGCAACCCGTAGGGCAGACGGCCGACCGGCGTCTTGCGGATGTGCTGGATTTCCAGGAAGTCGATGATGTGCTCCACCGCCTCGCGGTGTTCCAGGTCTTCCTTCATCGCAGGGCCGTGCCACAGCCCCTGCCAGAAGATGTTCTTCTTCTGAAGCGTGATGCGGCCCGTCATGATGTTGTCGAGCGTCGACATGCCCTTGAAGAGTGCGATGTTCTGGAAGGTGCGCGAAATGCCCTGCTTGGCCGCCTCGGTCGACTTCATCTGGCTGCGCTTCTGGCCGCGATAGGTAATCGTGCCTTCCTGCGGATGATAGAAGCCATTGATGACATTGAGCATCGAGGTCTTGCCGGCCCCGTTCGGCCCGATGATGGCGCGGATTTCGCCCTTCTTGATGTTGAAGGAGATGTTGGTGATCGCCTTCACGCCGCCGAACGAAAGCGACACGCTGTCGACATCGAGGAGCACCTCGCCTTTCGCGATGTTGTCCTCGTGGGCCGACAGGCGGAACTGTTCGGAGGCCTTGTAGTCGGCAAGGGCAAGGGGAGCGTTCATTCCGCCGCCTCCTTCATGGCTGCATGGCTGGCGGGATGCACCTTCGCATCCCGGATTTTCACGGTCGCGGCAATCTTGCCCTTGCGGCCGTCCTCGAAGGTCACCTCGGTGGAGACATAACGCTCTTGCGAGCCGTCATAGAGCGCCTCGATCAGGTCGGCATAGCGCTCGGCGATGAAGGAGCGCCGCACCTTCTGCGTCCGGGTCAGCTCGCCGTCATCGGCGTCCAGTTCCTTGTGCAGCACGAGGAAGCGGCTGATCTGCCCGCCCGCCATCATCTCGACTTCGGCAAGCTTGCGGTTGGTTTCGTCCACGTGGCTGGCCATCATCTCGTAGACCTTCGGATGGCCAGCAAGTTCCTGGTAGGAGGCGTAGGAGATGTTGTTGCGTTCCGCCCAGTTGCCCACAGCCGTCATGTCGATGTTGAGGAACACGCCGACCTTGTCGCGCCCGTCACCGAAGGCCACGGCCTCCTTGATGTTGGGGAAGAACTTCAACATGTTCTCGATGTATTTGGGGGCAAACAGCGCACCGGTCGTCAGCTTGCCGACATCCTTGGCGCGGTCGATGATTTTCAACTGGCCGTCCGCGTCGAAGAACCCGGCATCGCCGGTCATCACGTAACCATCGGGCGTGATGGTTTCGGCCGTCTTGTCGTCCTGATTGAAATAGCCGGAGAACATGCCCGGTGACTTGAACTGCACCTCTCCGTTGTCGGCAATGCGGATTTCGACATTCGGCGCCGCCGGACCGACCGCATCGGAACGCACCGCATCATCCTTCTGCGCGGTCACATAGAGGAAGGCTTCGGTCTGACCGTAAAGCTGTTTCAGGTTGATGCCGAGCGAGCGGAAGAACGAGAACAGATCCGGACCGATCGCTTCGCCGGCCGTATAGGCGACGCGGATTTTGGAAAAGCCGAGCACGTTCTTGAGCGGTCCGTAGACGAGCAGATTGCCGAGCCAGTAGTTCAGCTTGCCGCCGAAGGGCACGCTGCGGCCCTCAAGGATGGCTTCGCCATATTGCTTGGCCACATCGATGAAGTGGTGGAACATGCGCCGCTTCAGTGGCCCTGCATCCTCCATCCGGATCATCACCGAGGTCAGCAGGCCCTCGAAAACACGCGGCGGTGCGAAATAGAAGGTCGGGCCGATCTCGCGCAGGTCCTGAGGCACCGTGTCCGGGCTTTCCGGGCAGGCCATGCAGAAACCCGAGACATAGCCCTGCGCATAGTTGAGGTAATGGTCGCCCACCCAGGCAAGCGGCAGGTAGGCCAGCACCTGGTCGTTCTCGCTCAGCCTGTCGAAATGGGCTGTATCATAGGCCGCCTGCACGGCGTTTTTCGCCTTGATCATCACCCCCTTGGAGCGTCCGGTGGTACCCGACGTGTAAAGGATGATCGATATGTCGTCGCCGGACGCGCTTTGGATGCCCTGCTCCCACGCCCCCCCAAGCGCGGGATCGGACTTCAACGCTGCGCGTCCGGCCGCCTCCACAGCCTCGAAGGCATGGAGATGCGAATGGTCATAGTCGCGCAGACCGCGCGGCTCGTCGTAGATCATCGTATGGAGCTGCGGGATTTTTTCCTTGAAGGAGAGAACCTTGTCGACCTGCTCCTGGTCCTGGACCACGGCGAAATGCACGCCCGCATGATCCAGCACATAGGCCATTTCCTCGGCCACCGCATCGGAATAGACCGGCACGGGAACGGCCTGGATCGACTGGATGGCCGCAAAGCTCCAGTAGAGGCGCGGACGGTTGGCCCCGACAATCGCCACGCGGTCGCCAGCCTTTACGCCCAACTGGCGCAGGCCCAGCGCGAAGCCGCGCACCACTTCCTTTTGCTCGGCCCAGGTCCAGCTCTGCCAGATCCCGAAATCCTTGTGCCGCATGGCCGGACGCCCGGCAAAGCGCTTCGCATTTTCCAGAAGATACTTCGGAAACGTATCAAGAGACGCGTGATGTTGCGCCAAGGCGGCAACCTCCTCGTTACAGCCCCGTCAGCTGCGGGGGCGTGTTCCCTAGATGCCTGCCGTTTTATTCGCAGGCTTGTGATTATGCGTGACAGGTTTCCACGAAAACAGGGGCGAGGCAACTTTTCCATTGACAGACATACAGCATGATGGTCCTCTAGAGGCAGGAAAAGAAGTGCCCGCCCCCGCAAAAGCGTCGGCGGGCACTTCTTTTTGGGGCATTCGCGCCGCTTCCGGCACCCAGCAGCGTCAATCGCCGTAAGAGATCAGCCCCTTGACGTCATGCACTGTGATGCGCCCGTGTTCGGCCGTCAGCAGGCCCTCGCCCTGGAGTTCACCGAGGCTGCGATTGGTGATCGCCCGCGATACGCCAGTCAGCATGGCCAATTCGTCCTGGGTGATTTCCACGGTCTCCACCACGCCGGGGTAAAGAACCGGATTGAACAGCCAGGACAGGTTGCGCGCCACCCGCGCCTTGGAATCGAGAATGCGGTCATGCTCGACCGTGGCAATGAACTGGCTCAGCCGTTCATTGATCTGGCGCAGCAGGAAGTGGTTGAAACCGATGGAATTTTCATAGAGCCACGCAAAGGTGGCCCGGTTCATCAGCGCCAGCCGAGTTTCGCGCAGCGCGACAAGGTCATAGCGCCGCGCCTCGTTCTTCATCACCGAACCCTCGCCAAACCAGGCGCCGTTGCCTAGCCCGCAAAACGTGACCGCCTTGCCGGTCATGCCAATGGTGCTCATCTTGACCAGCCCGGACTGGATACCTGTCCAGAAGTCAAACCGGTCACCGCGGTGAACAATGTAGCCGCCCTTGGGCCACGTCCGCTCCGTAATTCCCTTGGCTGCGCGGTCAACCTCCTCCCCGGTCAATTCGCGCGCCCAGATATAGGACCGGACAAGATCGTTTTTTGTAGTCATGCCTCGCCCCACTCCCGGCCTGGCCGGAACTGCTGGCGTTCCTTATGAACCCGCGCACGCGCCAAGGCAACCGGCGGGACGTTCCGTGTCAGGCCGCGCTGTTCAGGGCGACACGCGCTGTCGGCGCGACGGACAGCGGCGCATCCTGACCCGCTGCAGGACGATCGAATAGCAGGCTCCGCTCGCGGGCCGTCGAAACATAGAACGGGAAATTCGTGTAGATGCGGCTGCGCTCCGTCCGCAGGTCACCCTCGTAGAGAAGCACTTCACTGACGACCTTGCCGCCACTCTTCAGCGTGCTCGTGTACTGGTAGGGCTGGCCGATCTGTCTGAAACCGAACATTCGGCGATAGTAGATTGCGTGATCGCTGCGCACCATGTTGATGGCATACGGTGTCTTGAAATGCTCGCATGCCATGAACGAAAGCCGGATCGTGATGGCTGGCATCGGAGAGTTCGATCCCGTCCATTCCGGGCTGACCGCAAAACGGCTCGCGTCGATGAAGGACTCGCCGTTCGCCACGCGAGGACCAAGCAAGCTCTTGAAGCTGGTCATCGCAGGGGACCAAGGCGTTGCTGCACAAACATGGTGGAACCTGAGAGTGGCTGCCAATTCTCCATCGACCAGGACGGCATACCGGTAGGAGTTGGGCAGGTCTTCATACTCGTCGTAGATCATCTGTTCGTCGTTTTCCTCGACCAGATGGCTGCGCAAGTAGGACCGGTAGCGGAGCTTGTAAATGGCCTCTTCATCGGCAG
>JACKJW010000011.1 GCA_020637755.1 Brucellaceae bacterium
GGCGCCAGCAGCGCCAGGCCGGCCACCCGCCCGGGGTGGTCGAGCGCGGCAGCCAGCGCAACCGCACCGCCCAGCGAATGGCCGCAAAACACCGCCTTGTCGATGCCGAGTGCATCGAGCAGCGCCACCATGTCGCTCGCATGGGTGGTCAGCCGCCCGTCATCGCCCCAGATGTGTCCGGACCAGCCGCTGCCGCGCCGGTCGGCCGCGATCAGCCGGTACCCTTCGCCCATGGCGCCCCACAGCGGGATGTCGAAGTGGTGCAGGTTGCCGCCAAGCCCGTGGACGAACAGGATCGCCGGGCCGGATCCGCGCTCCACCACGTGGAAGCGCCGGCCCTTGATCCGCAGAATTTGGCCGTCGGGCGGAACCGTCGCCTCGGCCACTGCCGCGATTCGTAGCGTCTTCCAGGCATTGTATGCGCTGAGCAGCATCAGGAGCAGGAACCCCGCCAGAAGGAACGCAAAGACGATCTGCATGAGGCCACCTCCTTCCCGTTCCCCCAAAGCTAGACGGACAGCGCGCTCGCGGCAAGCGCCCCGTCCGTTTCACTCACCGGGAAAGCAATCAGGCTGCGAGCTTGCCCGCAATCGCCGCCACGTGACGGCCCTGATAGCGCGCGGCTTCCAGTTCCACCGCAGAAGGCTGGCGCGAACCGTCGCCACCGGCAATGGTGGACGCGCCGTAAGGGCTGCCGCCCTTCACTTCCTCCACGCCCATCTGGCCCTGGAACGCATAGGGCAAGCCGACGATCACCATGCCGAGATGCAGCAGGACGGTGTGGAAATTGAGGATGGTGGATTCCTGGCCGCCATGCTGGGTCGCCGAGGACGCCATCACCGAACCGACCTTGCCGACCAGTGCGCCGCTGGCCCACAATCCGCCGGTCTGGTCGAGGAAATTTTTCATCTGAGCCGCCATCATGCCGTAGCGCGTCGGCGTGGAGAAGATGATCGCATCGTAGTCGGCCAGTTCGCCGGGTTGGGCAACCGGCGCCGCCTGGTCGAGCTTGTAATGGAAGGTCTTGGCGACCTCGTCCGGCACCAGTTCCGGAACGCGTTTCACGGTCACTTCGGCACCTGCAGCGCGCGCACCTTCCGCAGCGGCCTGCGCCATCTGCTCGTTGTGGCCCCAGCTCGAATAATAAAGCACGAGTACCTTGCTCATGTCTGTCTCCTGTCCGGCCCTCGCAAGGGCACCATCGATGGAACAGGCATAGTCCCGACCCATCATTCAACATAGTCGAACAAAGATCGACATATTGTTCACTAGACATGCCACTTGAACGCCCCTCAGCCTCGCCCTATGCCTTTGGGCGCGCAAACAGGGAGATCGCATCCATGGGCGAGATCGTGACGGCAGCCATGCTGGTGATCGGCGACGAAATCCTCTCCGGGCGCACCAAGGACAAGAATGTCGGACACCTGGCAGACATCATGACGGCCAGTGGTATCGACCTGAAGGAAGTCCGCATCGTCTCCGATGACCGCGAAGCGATCGCCGCCGCCGTCAACGCGCTGCGCGCCGCCCACACCTATGTGTTCACGACGGGCGGCATCGGCCCGACCCATGATGACATCACCGCCGACTCCATTGCTTACGCCTTCGGCGTGCCCTGCCGCACCGATCCGCAGGCCCATGCGCTGCTTGCCGCCCATTACGAGGCGCGCGGCATGGAATTCACCGAGGCCCGCCAGCGCATGGCGCGCATGCCTGAAGGCGCAGCCCACATCGCCAATCCGATCTCCGTCGCGCCGGGTTTCATCATTGGCAATGTTCACGTGATGGCGGGCGTCCCCTCCATCTTCCAGGCCATGCTCGACAATGTCATTCCGGGCCTGAAGACCGGCACGAAACTTCTGTCGGAATCCGTCCACTGCCCGTTTGGCGAAGGCACGATCGGCGGGCCGCTGGCGGAGATCCAGAAGGCCCACCCGGAGACCATCATCGGCTCCTACCCGAAATATGAGGGCAACCGCTTCTGGACCGAACTGGTTGTGCGCGCGCGTTCCCGCGAGGCGCTCGATCCCGCCGTCGCAGCGGTTCAGGACCTTGTCCGCTCCCGCATCGAAGCCGGCGCACCCAACATGTGAGGCTGCGCCAGCCTTGAGGCAGGTCAAGGCCCGGGCCGGGTTTCCGGCGCATCCTTTCTGCAAGCCGGCAGCATGCATGAAGGCTGCCCTGCCGATGCAGGCCCGCACACCATGTCCGGCATCAAGGAGATGAACCATGACCTACAAGACCATCGTCGCCATCATGCCCGACCTCACCGTCGCCGAGCGTGTCTTTTCCGCCGCGGCCGTGATTGCGCGCAAATTTGGCTCCCATGTCATCGCGGTCCATGCCGAGCCGAGTGCGGCCGCCTACGCAACGCCCATCGGCTTTCCCGAGGCCGGCGTGCTGGAATCCAACATCGAGGAAAGCCGTCAGCGGGCAGAGGACCTGAAAGAAAAGGTCAATGAGATGGCCCGCGTCGAAGCCATGAGCTTTGAATGGCGCTCCATGGAAAGCTTCATTGGCGACTCAGCGGTATCCGGCCTGAATTCCGCCCATTGTGCCGACCTGGTGATCGCGGGGCAGCCGGACCCGGACAATACCAAGTCCATCCCCAATGACGTCGAAGTGCTGATCTTCGACAGCGGACGCCCGGTCCTGTTCGTTCCCTACGCGGCCCGTATCCCGTCAGAGTTCAAGACGGTGGTCGTCGCCTGGAACGGAACCCGCGAGGCCGCACGCGCCACCTTCGATGCGATGCCCTTCCTGCATGCCGCCGACAGGGTGGAAATCTTCACCGTCGATCCGGCCTCCGGAAGCGACCAGACTGCCGTTACGGCCGGTGCCGAGATCGCCACCGTGCTCGCCCGCCATGGCGTCAAGGTTGCCACCGAAACGCAGATATCCGACGGCGTGAAGCCCGCCGCCATCATCGAGAACCGGCTGGCCGACACGCAGGCCGACCTGCTCGTCATGGGGGCCTATTCCCACTCGCGCATCCTGGAGCGTCTGTTCGGCGGCGTCACACGCACCGTGATGAAGTCCATGCCGACACTGACGCTGATGTCGCGCTGACCAGGGATCGCGGGTGCGGAGATTTGACCCTGGTCAAGGCACGGCCCCGATCCCGGCATATGTTGCATTGCAAAAGTGGCAGGGTGGCTACCCGCCCTGCCCGTCAAACCGGTGACGCCAGGAGCACGCCATGTCTTACAAGACCGTTCTCGCCTTTCTGCAATATCCCGAAGACGAAGACCGTCTGCTTGATGTCGCATTCCCCGTTGCACGCAGTTTCGGGGCGCATCTGACCGGCTTTCATGCCGAGCCGGGCGCAAGCGCCTTCTCCACACCGGCCTACTACGCCCAGTCACGCATGCGGGTGCAGTCGGTGGACAAGCACCGCGACCGCATGGCGCAGATGGAATCACGCTTCCGCGAGCGGGCAGCCTGCGACGATGTCAGAAGCATGAATGGCGCGCGATCGAGACGGGGCGACATCGATACATCCGATGCCATCATCGCGTCTGCACGTTGCGCCGATCTGGTGATTGCCGGTCAGCCGGACAAGGAAAAGCATCCTGGCGCCATGGCAAATGTCGAAAGGGCAATCTTCGAGGGCGGTCGCCCGGTCCTGTTCGTGCTGTGGGCCGCGCGCATCCCCGACAGTTTTGATCGCGTGATCGTCGCATGGAACGGCACGCGTGAGGCCGCGCGCGCGCCGCCTTCGACGCCCTGCTCCTTCCTCTCGCGGCCGCGCGCTCGGTGGAGGTTTTTCACGGTCGATCCGAAGGGCGCGCCGACCAGACGGCCACTCTCGCAGGAGCCGTGGTCAGCGGCGGCGCTTGCCCGTCACGGCGTCAATGTCACCATCGAGACCCAACTGTCGGGCGGCATTCCTGCCGGCGACATCATCGAAAAAACCGGATCGCCGACACCCAGACGGACCTGTTGGTCATGGGGCCTATTCCGCGCTCGGCGCCTGTCGGAGCGCTCTGTTCGGCGGCGTCACCTGCACCGTTCTGAAACCATGCCCTGCATCACCTTGATGTCACGCTGAATTCTGCGCGCACCCTGTTGCTCAAAGGGAGGAGCGGATGCAGCCCGGAATGATCCGGGCGGCAGCCACTGATCCACCTGGCCGGCTGGCGAATATGAATTCCGGGGAGTTCAGGATTGCGCCGTTGCCGTCACATGACGTCAACTGCCAGGCACACCTGCCCTGACGAAATTCAGGCCGCAAAGGCCGGAAAAATCCGGGACATGGGACCAACAACCTCCCCCCTTTCGACCCGCGATCCGTCGCGGTTTTCGGTGCTCCGACAAGAGCGCGATCCTGTCGGCGCCAAGGTTTTCCCATCATCGGCGGCGGCTATGAGGGCATTCCCTCATCGCCATCAATCCTAAAGCACAGCGGTGCACGGAAAGCCCTGCTTCCCATCCATCGCCGCGGCCGACATGCCATCGACCTCGCTGTCATCGCCACGCCAGGGTCCGCACGGTGGCCGCCATCCTGAAGGAATCGCGGCGAAGCCGGCATCCGCAACGCCATCATCCTGTCGGCTGGCTTTGGCGAGACCGGCGAAAAGGGCTTGGCCGGCGAGGAGCAACTGCGCGCCATCGCCCGCAAATACTCCATCCGTTTCATCGGCCCGAACTGCGTGGGCATTGTCCGGCCCTGGTCAAAGCTCAATGCCACCTTCCTGAAGAGCCCGCCGCCTGCCGGCCGGCTCGCGCTGGTCTCGCAATCCGGCGCGCTCTGCTCGGCCATTTCCGACTGGGCCGAACCGCAGCACCTGGGGTTCTCGGCACTGGTGTCGCTCGGCAACTCGGTGGATGTCGATTTCGGCGACGTGCTCAACTTCCTGGCGACCGACCCCAAGACTGAGGCGATCCTGCTCTATGTCGAAGGTGTGCGTCATGCGCCCTCCTTCATTTCGGCACTGCGCGTGGCAGCCGGTCTCAAGCCGGTGATCGTCCTGAAGGCGGGCCGTCACAACCAGTCCTCAAAGGCTGCCCACACCCATACCGGTGCCCTGATCGGCTCGGACGCCGTCTTCGATGCCGCGCTGGAGCGCTCCGGTGCCGTGCGCGCCCACACTTACGGACAGCTCTTCGCGGCCGCCGAAATCCTGTCGGCGGGAAAACGCGCAGCCGGCAACAATCTCGGCATCATCACCAATGGCGGCGGTGCCGGTGTGCTGGCGGCCGACCGTGCAGGTGACCTGCATGTCAATATCCCCGCCCCCTCGCCTGAAACCGTCGAGGCGCTCGACAACGTGCTGCCGCCCTTCTGGTCCCATGCCAACCCGGTCGACATTCTCGGCGATGCGGGACCGCAAGCCTATGGCGCTGCGGTCGCTGCCTGCCTGAAGGACAAGGCATTCGACGGTGTGCTCGTCATGCTGACACCGCAGGCGATGACCAATCCCATGGATGCGGCGCAGGCCGTCATCGACGCCATTCCCAAGGGCAACCGCAAGCCGGTCCTTGTCTGCTGGATGGGTGAAACGAGTGTACGCGAGGCCCGCGCGCTGCTCTCTTCCAAGGGCATCCCGGATTTTCTGACGCCGGAACGCGCCATCGAGGGCTTCTACTATCTCGCGCGCCACGAATTGAACCGCCGCATGGCGCTCGAACTTCCCGGACCGCTCTCCGACCTGGAGGCACCCGACGTTGACGGCGCGCGCATGATCATCGCGCAGGTGCTGGCTGAAGGGCGCTCCATGCTGTCGGACCTGGAATCAAAGGCCGTGCTCTCGGCCTTCCGCATTCCGGTAAACACCACGCTGGAAGCCTCGTCGCCCGCCAAGGCGCTGATCGCGGCTGAAACGGTCGGCTTTCCCGTGGCGGTCAAGATCAACTCGCCGCAGATCACCCACAAGTCCGATGTCGGCGGCACGCATGAACATCATGAGCGCTACACCCTGCAATCGGCCTTTCGCGAGATCGTCGAGGATGCCCGCAAGGCGCGCCCGAGGCCGATATCCATGGCGTCACCGTCGAGGCCATGGTCAAGCTGGACCATGCCCGCGAACTGATCGCCGGCGCTTCACGCGATCCGGTCTTCGGCCCGACCATCGTCTTCGGTGCCGGCGGCAAGATGGTCGAAGTGCTCGATGACAGCGCCGTCTCACTACCTCCGCTCAACGCAGTGCTCGCCCAGCGTCTGATCCGCCGCACCCGTGTCTCGCGCCTGCTCGACGCCTTCCGCGACAGCCCGCCAGCAGACAGCGAGGCGGTCATCGGCGTGCTGGTGCGCATCTCCGACATGGTCTGCGAATTGCCGGAAATCGAGGAACTCGACATCAACCCGCTCTTCGCCAGCCCCGAAGGGGTGATGGCGGTCGATGCGCGCATCCGCGTCTCGCGACCACCGGCCACCCAGGGCCGCTACGAGCACGTGGCCATCGCGCCCTACCCGCGCCACCTGATCCAGCGCGAGGTGATGTCCGACGGCATGGAACTGGTCATTCGCCCGATCCGCCCCGAAGATGCCGAGTCGGAGCGCGACTTCGTGCACAACCTGTCGGAACAGGCGCGCAAGTTCCGCTTCATGCATGCCATGAACGACCTGTCGCCCTCCATGCTCGCCCGCTTCACCCATATCGACTATTCGCGCGAAATGGCCTTCGTTGCCATCGCAGGGTCCGGCGACGAGCGCAAGCAGGTGGGCGTCGCGCGGTATTCGGCCAATCCCGATGGCAAGAGCTGCGAATTCGCGGTCGTCGTCGCCGATTCCATGCAGGGACGCGGCGTCGGCACAAAGCTGATGCGCGCCCTGATGTCGGAAGCGCGTGACCGCGGCCTGACCATCATGGAGGGAACTGTACTGACCGAGAATGCAGGCATGTTGCAGCTCATGCAATCGCTTGGCTTCTCCATGCGCCGTTCGCCGGAGGAACCTGAACTCTATCTCGTCGAGCGCTGGCTCTGACGATCAAAAGCGGGAGGAAAAGACTGAAATGCTGGGCATGATTTCCCACAATGACTGCCTTCTGCATGATCCGGGAAAATACCATCCCGATCATGCCGAACGCCTGCATGCCATCAACAACCAGATCATCATGTCGGGCCTCGACTTCGTGATCCGCCATTTCGACGCGCCGCTCGCCGCACGCGAGGAGCTGAAGAAGGCGCACGACCCGGACTATGTGGACCGCGTCTTCGAGATGGCGCCCACCGAAGGCTCCGTCGAGATCGACGGCGACACGGTCATGTCGAAGGACACGCTTGCCGCAGCCTTGCGCTCCGCCGGCAGCGGCGTCATGGGCGTTGATCTCATCATGGAAGGACAGGCCAATCCGGTCTTTTGCGCCATCCGGCCCCCCGGGCATCACGCCGAATATGCCAAGGCGATGGGCTTCTGCCTGTTCGACAACATTGCCGTCGCCGCTGCCCATGCCATGGACAAATACGGCTTCGAGCGCGTTGCCATCGTCGATTTTGATGTCCATCACGGCAACGGCACCGAGGACATTTTCAAGAACGACAAGCGCGTCCTCTTCTGCTCCTCCTTCCAGCACCCGTTCTATCCCTATACGGGCCACGAGAAGGAAACGGCGAACCTGGTCGATGTGCCCCTGCCATCGGGCACCGACAGCAAGGGCTTCCGCAAGGCGGTCAGCGAGCACTGGTTTCCGGCGCTGAACGCCTTCAAGCCTCAGTTCCTCTTCATCTCGGCCGGCTTCGACGCCCATGTGCTGGACGACATGTCCGGCCTCGGCCTGACCGAAGCCGATTATTTCTGGCTGACGGAGGAACTGGCGGCCATCGCCAACACCCATGCGCAAGGCCGCATCCTGTCGATGCTGGAGGGCGGCTACGAGCCCGGCGCGCTGGCGCGCTCGGTCGTCGCGCACCTGAAGGCGCTGCTCGGCTACTGAGGGGTTGCGCGCGGCGCGGGAGCGATATTGCCCCCGCGCCGCATATTCGCTATGCCCGGTCACCCCACTGGCACCCGGAGGCAGGCATGTCACTTCCCGAAAAAGCGTTTCCCGTTTCCTGGGACCAGTTCCATCGCGATGCCCGCGCGCTCGCCTGGCGCCTTTCCGGCAAGGCGGAGAAATACTCCGCCATCGTCTGCATCACGCGCGGCGGCCTGGTGCCGGCCGCCATCATCTCGCGCGAGCTGAACATTCGCGTCATCGAGACCGTCTCCATCGCCTCCTATCACGACTATACCGAACAGGGTGAGTTGAAGGTGATGAAGGAGGTCTCGCCCTCCATGCTGGAAAATGACGGCGAGGGTGTGCTCATCGTCGATGACCTGACCGATACCGGCAAGACCGCCGCCATCGTCCGCGCCATGATGCCCAAGGCCCATTTTGCCACCGTCTATGCCAAACCCAAGGGCGTGCCTCTGGTCGACACGTTCGTCACCGAGGTCAGCCAGGACACCTGGATCTACTTCCCGTGGGATATGGGCTTCACCTATCAGCAGCCGATTTCCGAGGGGCACAAGGGCTGACCCAGACCGCCGCAGTTCCGGGCCGCCGCGTCGCCAAGGGCTTCGTGCTGGCCACCATCGTCATCAACATGCTCGGCGTGGGGCTGGCCTGGCCGGTCCTGCCCAAGATCATCCAGCACATGGGTGGAGGCGATGTCTCCGGCGCCGCCTTCACCTACGGTGTGCTGGCCGGTGGCTTCGCGCTGGCACAATTCTTCTTCCAGCCGCTGACCGGCGTGCTCTCCGACCGTTTCGGCCGCAAGCCCATCCTGCTTGCCGCGCTGGCGGGCGCAGGAGCGGATTTCGCCCTTGTCGCCTGGGCACCCTCGCTGATCTGGGTGGCGGCGGCCCGCATCCTCGGCGGCATCTTCGCCTCCACCAACGCCACCGCCAACGCCTATATGG
The DNA here is from genome assembly GCA_020637755.1 of Brucellaceae bacterium. Taxonomy (GTDB): domain Bacteria; phylum Pseudomonadota; class Alphaproteobacteria; order Rhizobiales; family Rhizobiaceae; genus Zhengella. The sequence continues at coordinate 8,846 of JACKJW010000011.1, forward strand.
CCGACATTTCCGAGCCGGAGGACCGCTCGCGCAATTTCGGCCTCGTCGGTGCAGCCTTCGGTTTCGGCTTCATCGCAGGCCCCCTGATTGGCGGCGTGCTGGGCGGCATCGACCTGCGCCTGCCCTTCCTGTTTGCGGCCGGGCTGGCGGCGCTCAACTTCACTTTCGGCCTCTTCTTCCTGCCGGAATCGCTCGCACCCGAAGACCGCAAGCCGTTTTCGCCATCCAATGCCAATCCCTTCGGCGCGCTCGCTCGTCTCACCCGCCTTCCCGGTCTTGCGCCCCTGATGCTGTCACTTTTTCTCGTTGCCGTCGCCCAGCGCGGGCTTGAAGCCACCTGGGTGCTCTTTCTCGATTTCCGCTTCGGATGGGGCGTGCGCGAGGCCTCCTTCTCGCTGGCATTCGTCGGCATCATGTTCGTAATTGTGCAGGGCGGGCTTGTCGGCCCGGTCGTCGCCCGCTTCGGCGAATGGCGCACCGTATGGGCCGGTTTCCTGCTCTCCGCGGTCTCGCTGGCAGCCTACGGCTTGGCCACGCAAGGCTGGATGGTGTTTCCACTGATCGCCTTTCACATCCTGGGCGATGCCCTTGCCCTGCCTGCGCTCACCGCCATTTGCTCGAAGGCGGCACCACGCAACGAACAGGGTCTCGTGCAGGGCACGCTTGGCGCGGTCAATTCGCTCGCGATCGTCGCCGGTCCCTTCTCGGCCTCAATGGTGCTGGGTTTTGTGACCGCAAGCGGCACGCCGCTTCCGGTCCCCGGTGCCTGGTTCATGATCTCTGCCGTCTTCTTTCTCGCCGGTGCCATGATCGTTCGGCGAAAGACCCCGAAGCTTCACAAAACCGTCACATCATGAACCCCGGAATCATGTTAGAAGCCTTGCTTTGCGGCGTTCGGGCCGCATGTGAGGATGACGACCTGCAGGGCCGATGCTGACACCGCAAACGAAAGCCAAGCTCCTTCAACGGGTGCGCCGGGCCATGGGCGCGCCGGAGCCTGCCTTGCAGGCGGCCCTTCTGCCCTGGCGCAAATCCTCGCGCGGCATCGAGATCATGCTGGTCACCAGCCGGGGCACCGGCCGATGGATCCTGCCGAAGGGTTGGCCGGAGCACGGCGAGAGCCTGCGTGAATCCGCCATGCGCGAAGCCCTTGAGGAAGCCGGCGTGGAAGGCAACGCTGCCGACACCGCGCTCGGCAGCTATTTCTACGACAAGGTCCTGGCGTCAGGCCTCCGGCGGCGCTGCGAGGTTCGCGTCTTTGCCATGCAGGTCAAGGACCAGCGCAAGAATTGGCCGGAACGCGGCGAACGTGAACGCAAGTGGTTTTCTCCGCAGGAAGCAGCCGCCCTTGTGATGGAACCGGATCTCGCGGAGCTGATTGCTGATTTCCGTGGAAAACACCGGAAAACAGCGGCCTAGAAACCTGTTTGTGACAGTTTTGTGACAATTCCCTTGCCGCGCCTGCCCGCGCGGGCTATGCGCCCATGACCGCCAGCAACCGACCGGGGCAAGCCATGGCCGCTGACAAGCCGCAACTCAAGAAAGTCACTCTCGACAAGGACCTCGGCAAGATTTCCGAAATGGAAGTCGCCACCGTGTCGCTTTCCCGTGGCCTTGTTGCACCCGGCGTCGCGCTGGCCTTCCTCGCGCTGTCTGCGGCATTCGCAGGCGTCTATGTCGGCTCGGAACCGAGTGCGCTCCTCATCATCGCTGCCGCCGCCATCGGCGCCTACATGGCGCTGAACATCGGCGCCAATGACGTGGCCAACAATGTCGGCCCGGCCGTCGGCTCCAAGGCGCTGACCATGGGTGGCGCGCTCGTCATTGCCGCCATCTGCGAAAGCGCCGGCGCGCTGATCGCCGGCGGCGACGTGGTCGGCACCATCTCCAAGGGCATCATCGATCCGGCAACCGTCTCTGATCCCGGCATCTTCATTGCCGCCATGATGGCCGCGCTGATCTCCTCGGCGCTCTGGGTCAACCTCGCCACCTGGATCGGCGCGCCGGTCTCCACCACCCACTCCGTGGTCGGCGGCGTCATGGGGGCAGGCATTGCGGCAGCGGGCTTCTCGGCGGTCAACTGGCCCACCATGGGCAGCATCGCGGCCAGTTGGGTCATCTCGCCGCTGCTGGGCGGCGTCATTGCCGCTGGTTTTCTCGCCTTCATCAAGTCCTTCATCATCTACCAGGACGACAAGATCGCCGCCGCGCGGCGCTGGGTGCCGGTGCTGATCGCCATCATGGCGGGCGCCTTTGCCGCCTATCTGGCCATGAAGGGCGTGAAGCACATCGTGAAGCTCTCCGGAGGTGCCATCACCTTCCTCGGCATCGCGGTCGCCATCATGACCTGGGTTGTCACATCGCCCATGATCCGCCGCCAGTCGGAAGGCATGGAGAACCGCAACCAGTCGCTGCGCAAGCTCTTCCACATTCCGTTGATCTTCTCCGCCGCCCTGCTCTCCTTCGCCCACGGCGCCAATGACGTCGCCAACGCTGTCGGCCCGCTCGCCGCCATCGTGCACACGGCGGAAGTGGGCGACGTGGTGGCCAAGGTCGGCATCCCGATCTGGGTCATGGTCATCGGCGCCATCGGCATCTCCGTCGGCCTGCTGCTGTTCGGGCCCAAGCTCATCAAGATGGTCGGCGAGCAGATCACCAAGCTCAACCCGCTGCGCGCCTATTGCGTGGCGCTCTCCGCCGCCATCACCGTCATCGTTGCATCATGGCTCGGCCTGCCGGTCTCCTCCACCCACATCGCGGTGGGCGCGGTCTTCGGTGTCGGCTTCTTCCGCGAATGGTACACGGCCAAATCGAAGCGCCGCCGCGCCTATCTGGAGCGCAAATATGGCAAGCTGCGCGAACAGATGGCCGCCAATCCCGTGGAAAAAGCGTGGGAAGCTGCCGGGGACGACAATGGCGAGGCGCCCGTTTCCAGCGATGAAGTGGCCCGCCGGCGCCTCGTTCGCCGCACCCACTTCACCACCATCATCGCGGCCTGGATCATCACCGTTCCGGCTGCCGCGATACTGGCCGCGCTGACCTATGGCTTGCTGCGCCTGTTTGCGTGAGGCGAACGGGCCATACCTTCCGTGATCCGCATCGGCGGCCTCAAGCGTGGTGATGGTCCTCGTGTCCATGGTGCTCATGTCCATGATGTTCATGCCTATGGATTTCATGGCCATGGTGCGCTTCCCCACGCCGTTCGGCGAGCGCCTGACGCAGGATCTGCCAGGCCGATGACAGGAACAGCCCCGACATGATCGCCGCGACAATCAGGTCGGGCCAGCCGGTGGCCGTACCCCAGACACCGAGCGCGGCGATCATCACGGCGACATTGCCGATGGCATCGTTGCGCGAGCAGAGCCAGACCGAGCGCACATTGGCATCACCATCCTTGTAATCCATCAGCAGGATCACGCTCGCCACGTTGGCCGCCAGCGCCATGACGCCGATCACGCCCATCACAGGGGCATCGGGAACGCCTCCCGCATAAAGCTTCCAGAGTGTCGATCCGGCCACCCAAAGCCCCATCAGGAACAGGCTGAGGCCCTTGGCAAGCGCCGCGGTCGCGCGCACCTTCAGGCTTGCGCCCAGCACCGCCAGCGAGATGCCATAGGTCAGGCTGTCACCCAGGAAATCCAGCGCATCCGCCTGTAATGCCTGGCTGCGCGCCAGATGGCCGGCGGCCATTTCAACGATGAACATCACCGCATTGATGGCGATGACTGCCCACAACCGGCGGCGATAGGCCGCATCCATGCCGTCGAAGACAGCCGCGCCGTGGTCGTGATGATGGTGTCCGGCACCCATGATGGTCTCCTTGATTCACTGTCGCAGCCATCCTAATTTCTCTAGTCGCTATAGCTACAAGGGAAAAATGCCGATGATGTCGATCGGGGACATGGCGCGCGAAACCGGGGTGAAGGTTCCGACCATCCGCTATTACGAGCAGATCGGCCTGCTGCCCGATCCCGGCCGCACGCAAGGCAACCAGCGCCGCTACGGTGCGGCTGAACGCGACCGCCTCGCCTTCATCCGCCACGCGAGGGATTTGGGCTTCTCCATTGAATCGATTCGCGATCTGGTCGCGCTGTCCGGCAATCCCGGTGCGCCCTGCACCGATGCCGACCGCATCGCTGGCGCCCAACTGGACGATGTGCGCGCCCGCATCGCCCGCCTTCAGGCGCTGGAGCGCGAACTGGCCCGCATTGCGGCCTGCAACGGCGAGCATGCCGGCACATGCCGTGTGCTGCAGGCCCTGTCCGACCACGGTCTGTGCAACGGCGACCATTGATCGCCGCCCTGCCCGTCCCGCCTGCCAGGCCTCCGCCGCCACTCTCCCCGTTATCCACATTGTGAACACACCAGATGTTGTGTCACAAAACTTTCCGGAAACGAGTGCTTGACGGTTTCAGGCGAGTCGCCTTTTATGACTTTCGTCAAGAGTTTGGGGGCGTTGCCGGGCCGTTTCGGCGCCGGCTTTTTCCGGAAACAATTCGGGCATTTGGCTGGGAAATGGACGTTTTCCACGACCGGCGAAGCCGTGCCCGGCCCTTTGTTCCGGCACCCTTCACTTTTTTGCGTTTCCGCCTGTGTAAATGTCTCGTTAACCCTATATTTAGTGTTTACGGCGCATACTGGCACAAGATACGGTGCGCTCCTCATTCCAGAGGAATCGCCGCCGTAACCGGTGCCGGGGGTCGGGCAAGCCTTCGCGGGACATTGTTTCCCGCTTTTTGCCCGACCGGCCGAGCCGGAACCGGCGTGATCGGCAGGGACGCAAGCGCCCCTGGCGGGGGACTTCAGGGCGCGGCCTGCGCCGAACCGGTGAGAGGACCGGCGCGGCGGCCACAGGGCCACAACATGTAGAGATCGGACGAAGGGGACCAACCAAGATGCGCATCGAACGCAAGTTCACCACGGCAGAGACCGGTGCTTACGGCACCATCGAATTTCGCAAGGCCACCAGCGAAATCCGCAATCCGGACGGCTCCATCGTCTTCCGGCTGGAGAACATCGATGTGCCGGCGCGCTGCTCGCAGGTCGCTGCCGACATCCTGGCCCAGAAATACTTCCGCAAGGCCGGTGTGCCCGCCCGCCTGAAGAAGGTCGAGGAAAACGACGTCCCCTCCTTCCTGTGGCGTTCGGTGGCCGATGAGGCCGCGCTCGCCAAGCTGCCCGAGGACGAGCGCTACGGCTCGGAGACCGATGCCCGCCAGGTCTTCACCCGCCTTGCCGGCACCTGGACCTATTGGGGCTGGAAGGGCGGCTACTTCGCCTCGGAAGACGACGCTGCCGCCTTCATGGACGAGCTTTCCTACATGCTGGCCAACCAGATGGTGGCACCCAACTCCCCGCAATGGTTCAACACCGGCCTGCACTGGGCCTATGGCATTGACGGTCCCGGCCAGGGCCACTTCTATGTCGATCCCTTCACCGGCAAGCTGACCTCGTCCAAGTCGGCCTATGAGCATCCCCAGCCGCACGCCTGCTTCATCCAGTCCGTCGGTGACGACCTCGTCAACGAAGGCGGCATCATGGACCTGTGGGTGCGCGAGGCCCGCCTGTTCAAGTACGGCTCCGGCACCGGCTCCAACTTCTCCCACCTGCGCGGCGAAGGCGAAAAGCTGTCAGGCGGCGGCAAGTCTTCCGGTCTGATGAGCTTCCTGAAGATCGGCGACCGCGCCGCAGGTGCCATCAAGTCCGGCGGCACCACGCGCCGCGCCGCAAAAATGGTCGTCGTTGATGCCGACCACCCGGATATCGAATCCTATATCGACTGGAAGGTGAACGAAGAGCAGAAGGTGGCCGCCCTCGTCACCGGCTCCAAGATCGTCCGCCAGCACCTGACCGCCATCATGAAGGCCTGCGTCAACTGCGAAGGCCATGATGACGATTGCTTCGACCCCAAGATCAACACCGCGCTGAAGCGCGAGATCAAGGCGGCCAAGAAGAACCAGGTTCCGGAAAACTACATCAAGCGCGTCATCCAGTTCGCGCGCCAGGGCTATACCTCCATCGAGTTCAAGACCTACGACACCGACTGGGATTCCGAGGCCTACCTCACCGTGTCCGGCCAGAATTCCAACAACTCGGTCTCGCTGAAGGATGATTTCCTGCGCGCGGTCGAGAATGACGGCGACTGGAACCTGATCCGCCGCATCGACGGCAAGGTGCACAAGACGCTCAAGGCCCGCGACCTGTGGGAGAAGATCGGCCACGCCGCCTGGGCATCCGCCGATCCGGGCCTGCACTTCAACACCACCATGAACGACTGGCACACCTGCAAGGCGGCCGGCGACATCCGCGCGTCCAACCCCTGCTCGGAATACATGTTCCTGGACGACACGGCCTGCAACCTGGCCTCGCTGAACCTGCTGCAGTTCAAGAACGCCGAGACCGCGCGCATCGACATCGCGGCCTACGAACATGCCGTGCGCCTGTGGACCGTCGTGCTGGAAATCTCCGTCATGATGGCGCAGTTCCCGTCGAAGCAGATCGCGAAACTCTCCTACGAGTACCGCACGCTCGGCCTCGGCTTTGCCAACATCGGCGGCCTGCTGATGACATCCGGCATCCCCTATGATTCCGCCGAGGGCCGCGCCATTTGCGGTGCGCTCAGCGCCATCATGACCGGCGTGTCTTACGCAACATCGGCCGAAATGGCCGGTGAGCTGGGCGCCTTCCCGGATTACAAGCGCAATGCGGACCACATGCTGCGCGTCATCCGCAACCACCGCCGCGCCGCCCATGGCCTGGGCGAAGGCTATGAGGGCCTCGCCGTCAACCCGGTGCCGCTGGACCACGCCGCCTGCCCCGATGCCGCTCTGGTGGAACACGCCACAAAAGCCTGGGACCGCGCGCTGGAACTCGGCGAGAAGCACGGCTACCGCAATGCGCAGGCCACCGTCGTCGCCCCCACCGGCACGATCGGCCTTGTGATGGACTGCGACACGACCGGCATCGAGCCGGACTTTGCACTGGTGAAATTCAAGAAGCTCGCCGGCGGCGGCTACTTCAAGATCATCAACCGCGCCGTTCCGGAGGCGCTGCGCACGCTGGGCTACACCGAATCCCAGATCGCCGAAATCGAGGCTTACGCCGTCGGCCATGGCAACCTGAACCAGGCGCCGGGCGTCAACCCGTCCACCCTTCGCGCCAAGGGCTTCACCGACGAGAAGATCGAGGCCGTCAACGCAGCCTGCAAGAGCGCCTTCGACATCAAGTTCGTGTTCAACAAGTGGACGCTGGGCGAGGATTTCTGCAAGGACGTGCTGAAGCTGACCGACGAGCAGCTGAACGACATGGCCTTCGAGATGCTCCCGGCGCTGGGCTTTGCCCGCAAGGACATCGAGGCCGCCAACATCCACGTCTGCGGTGCCATGACGCTGGAAGGCGCGCCGATGCTGAAGGCGGAACACCTGCCCGTCTTCGATTGCGCCAATCCCTGCGGCAAGATCGGCAAGCGCTACCTGTCGGTCGACAGCCACATCCTGATGATGGCCGCCGCCCAGCCCTTCATCTCGGGCGCGATCTCCAAAACGATCAACATGCCCAACGATGCCACGGTGGACGATTGCAAGTCGGCCTACATGCTGTCGTGGAAGCTGGCGCTGAAGGCCAACGCGCTCTACCGCGACGGCTCGAAACTGTCGCAGCCGCTCAATGCCTCGCTCATCTCGGATGAAGAGGACGAGGACGACGCGCTGGAAGCCATCGTGGAGGCCCCCAAGGCCGCCGCTGCCGCTGCCATCTCGGAAAAGATCGTCGAGCGCATCATCGAAAAGGTGACGCGCGAGCGCGAGAAGCTGCCGAACCGCCGCAAGGGCTACACCCAGAAGGCAATCGTGGGTGGCCACAAGGTCTATCTGCGCACCGGCGAATTCGACGATGGCCGTCTCGGCGAGATCTTCATCGACATGCACAAGGAAGGTGCCGCCTTCCGCGCCATGATGAACAACTTCGCCATCGCCATCTCGCTCGGCCTGCAATATGGCGTGCCGCTGGACGAGTACGTGGAGGCCTTCACCTTCACCAAATTCGAGCCGGCCGGCATGGTCATCGGCAACGACGCCATCAAGAACGCCACCTCGATCCTCGACTACGTGTTCCGCGAACTGGCCGTCTCCTATCTCCAGCGCCATGACCTGGCCCATGTGGACACGTCGGATTTCGGCAACACCGCGCTCGGCAAGGGCATTTCGGAAGGCAAGGCACAGCCCGTCTCCAAGGGCCTCACCCGCGGCGCCACGCTGAAGGTCGTCACCGGCACCGATGCACCGAAGGGTTCCGCCACCCCGGCCGCCAAGCCAGTCGCCAAGGCCCCCACCGCCTCGGCTAGTGCCCCGGTTGTCCGCTCCGTCTCTTCCGCCGCCACCGCGCTCGCCCCCGCCACCACCGTGGTGGAACTGCGCGAGGAGGCTTCCGCCTTCAAGCGGGATTACGAGGAGCGTGCCAAGGAATTCGTGGAAGAAGTGGAGATGGACGAGCTCTTCTCCGATGACGCCCAGGCCGAGGCCGCAACCGCCAAGGCGGACGCCGATGCCGCGAAGGCCCAGGCGAAAAAGCTGGAAACCGACCGCCGCGCCAAGGCGATCATGCAGGGCTACACCGGCAACTCCTGCCCGGAATGCCAGAACTTCACCATGGTGCGCAACGGCACCTGCGAGAAGTGCGACACATGTGGGTCAACGAGCGGGTGCAGCTGAGGGGAAGATAACTCGAATTGACAACCATAGGTCGCCCAATAATATTGGGTGACCTTTATTTTGTGCGATGATTCTATGACCAAGCAAATTGGCGAGAGGGCCGGAAAGGCTATTCAGGACAACCATCCTGAATTGATATCCTTTGGAGGAATTTCCGGCCTTACAGCGATGGATATTTTTTCCTTCGATTCATTCGCTACGTTCTCCGCTCTAACCGTTGCCGTATTTTCTTCAATTTTTTTGTCATACCGTCGGAACAATAAGATCACTGAGAGAGTTAATCACATTTCAACGCTAGAAGCAGTGATAAGAGATGGACACAGAAATTTTTATGACGTCTGGGACGACAAAGCGCGGGAAATATATCAAGAACTAACAATGGACGTGAAGTCGCGACTAACGATATACAAGTTCGACAATGAGATCAAAAAATTTCGTCTCCTGGGCCGATACTCGGATAACGCTGAATTTCGCGAAAGAAGACGCGACGTATACCCGCCCGATCAAGGGGTTATTGGCAAGGCTTGGTCATCCGGCGAATGTTATGTAAAGGCTCTACCGAATCCAGTTACGAATTGGGATAAGTATGCTGATGAAAACTTAAAGTTTTTTGGCATTCCGCGAGATGTTTTAGAAAAAATTAGAATGAAGTCTACTTGCTTCTATGCATTCACATTAAGAGATGACAGAAGTATTCCATTTGCAATAATTTTGATTGAATCAGTTAAGCGCGACTCAATTGATCGACAAAAAATTGATCAAAAGTTTGAGAACGGCCATGCCCGCGAGATCTCGGCTATGATAAAATCTCTCGCTTTCATGGAACCCAGCCTTCGAGCAGCACAGGATCTTGGCTTATGAAAACGCAACCCGTCATCAGTCTATTCGAGACAATCTGCTCCGAGCTACTCCCAATTCGCTCTCTGAGTGGCTACCGCTTGCTAGCCATCAGCTTTCTCTGTGATTGGAAACATGCAATTGAATACGAACGCCCAATCACATCTTGCAAGTGGTCGATTTTAAAGAATAACGTATCAAGCGAAGACGCCGAAAGGGAACTTCTTGAATGGGATAAGATTGAGCGACCAGCAAGCGGTATTAAGGAAAATATAATAGCAAGATCGAGCATGAGGTGGAGGTTTCTGCAATTCTCTACAGAGACGGAAGTTTGCAGGCATGTTATTTCTGCAATTGGCCACATGAGTGACTTTAATATCGAAAGAATTGTAATATCCACTTATCCTTATAAAATTAGAGGAGACCTAAATCTTTCTCAGCTTGCGATAGAATACAGGAACCTTTATGGGAAAGAATATATAAAGCGAGCGAGTGCATAGGAAAAATAGTAAATAATATGCCTTAGGGGGCATTATGTCGGAGAAAATTAGTGTCGCATTGATTGGGATCGCAGGCGCTGGTCTGGCTGCATGGCTTGGTGCAATTCAAGTTCAGGTCAACGATCAAGCAAAATCAATTGCCGACATCAAAAAAGAAAACAATCAGATCAAATCTGGCCAAGCACTCGATATTGAGAAAATTAAACAATGCGAGCGACTTGGTTTGCAGATAATAAATGAAGAAGAGGCCAATGATATTGGCGGCGAACGAATTGCAACTGATTTGTTCGAGAAAATGGGCTGCGACCTAACAAAGAAATAATGGTGCCGCTAATGACCGCCAGCGCCGCAGAACGCGCTACCTTTCTCGACTGCCGCGTCCATCTCAACATCACGGAATGGTTCCTTGGCCATCAAGCCCGACGATGACGACGGTGCCCTGAGCACCCCTCATCCGTCTCGTCGCTGCGCTCCGATCCACCGCCCGGGGCGAGCCACGGGTCTCGCCCGTCCTTCGGACCCCACAAGGGGAGAAGGGAGGAGCATTGCGGGGGCGTTTGCGCCTATCGCAGACGCTGGAGAACGAGCGGGGCGGTACAGCCGCGCCCTACCCCCAAACAAAAAAGCCCGGCGCTTGCGGCACCGGGCTTCCGTCAAACATCAATGGAACTGCGCGTCACGCGCCGAGCATGCGCTTCAGCCCGGCATCGTTGCCATTGGCGGCGGGCTTGCGTTCCCCGCGGTCACCGGAAACCGGCTGGCCGAAGGAGGGCGCCTTGCCGCCCGGATTGCCACCAGACGCTCCGCCACGGCGGCGCTTGCGTCCCTTGCCCTGAGGCGCGGCACCATCGGCGCGCTGCTCGCCGGGCTTGGCTGCATTGCGGCCCTGGCCTGAGGGTTTGGCATTGCGTGCCTCGCCGGATCGCGCCTGCTGGGCATTGCGCGCCTCGCCCGGCGCACCGGCCGGCTTGCCGCCACGGCGGCGTTTGCGGCGGCGGGTCGCGCCCTCTTCACCGGTGTCGGCACGCGGTGCATCGCCACGGCGGCGCTCGCCTCCGGGCTTGCGCGCGACCTGCTGCGGCTTGCGGTTGGTGGTGCTGGCCCGGTCCTCGCCACGCGGCGCGGCGGGAATCGGTGCGGCATCCGACAGGTCGGTCTCCAGCACCGGGATCTTCATGCCGGTCAGCTTCTCGATGTCGCGCAGAAGCACCCGTTCGGAGGCATCGCAGAAGGCCACCGCATGGCCGGACCGCCCGGCGCGCGCCGTGCGCCCGATCCGGTGCACATAGACTTCCGGCACATTCGGCAGTTCATAGTTGAAGACGTGCGAAACATCGTCGATGTCGATGCCGCGCGCGGCAATATCGGTCGCGACCAGGATTTTCAGCGAGCCGTCGCGGAAGGCCGCCAGCGTCTTCTCGCGCTGGTTCTGGCTCTTGTTGCCGTGGATCGCCTGCGCCATGACGCCCGCGCGCTCCAGCAACTGGCAGAGCTTGTTCGCCCCGTGCTTGGTGCGGGTGAAGACGACGGCGCGCTCCATCGCGGCATCCTTCAGCATGCGGGCAAGCAGGCGCGGTTTTCCCGCCTTTTCCAGAAACACCACCTGCTGTTCGATGCGCTCGATCGGCTTGGAGGCCGGCGTCACCGCCACTTCCAGCGGATCGGTCAGGAAATCATCGGCCAGCGAGCGGATTTGCGCGGGCATGGTGGCCGAGAACAGCAGCGTCTGGCGCTTCTTCGGGGCCTTGCCCATGATGCGGCGGATCGCCGGGAAGAAGCCGAGGTCGAGCATCTGGTCGGCCTCGTCCAGCACGACGGTTTTCACGCCTTCCAGCGTGATGGCGCCTTCGTCCATCAGGTCGAGCAGGCGGCCCGGCGTGGCGATCAGGAAGTCGACGCCGCGCGCCATGGCGCGCACCTGCGGCCCGGCCTTCACGCCGCCGATCACGACGGCAACGGAGGGCTTCAGCGCCTTGCCATAGGCGTGGACGGAATCGGCGATCTGCGCGGCCAGTTCGCGCGTCGGCGCCAGCACCAGCACGCGCGCCGTCTTCGGCCGCGAGGGCGTGCGGTCGCGCGCCAGCCGGTCCAGTTGCGGCAGCACGAAGGCCGCCGTCTTGCCCGTGCCCGTCTGGGCAATGCCCAGAACGTCGCGGCCGGTAAGCATCACCGGGATCGACTTCTGCTGGATGGGCGTGGGAGTTTCGTAGCCCTCGGCCAGAACGGCCTTGAGGACGGGCTCGGCCAGGCCGAGGTCATGAAATGTGGTCAAAGTGGTCTTTCCCTGCCGCAGGGGATCACTCGGACCCGCCGCTGCGGCGTGTTTCGTCAAAAATTCGGGGAAACCAGCGTAGATCGGCAGCCGTCGAAGAAAAGCACCCGGATGGGGCGCGGCGTGCGGGCAACGATCTTGTGGGACAATTGCAAGGTCGCCTCGGGCTGGGACCGGTCCGGTCCTCTACGCTCAAACCCGGCGACGCAGCTCCTCTGCCACGAAACCGTGTCGCAAACAAGGCAGATCGCCGCACCGCTGTGCTGAAGGTGAAGAAACCATGATGAATGGGCCGCTGCGCCGGCCCGGCGGGTGTTGACTTGGCCGGACCGAAACGCCACATGCGCGGGCATGAAAGTTTCGGATGCAGAAATCCTGATCGTTCCCGGTTACACCAATTCCGGGCCGGACCACTGGCAGAGCCGTTGGCAAGCCAAGCTCTCCACCGCGCGGCGCGTGGAGCAGGCGGAATGGTCCAAGCCGGTACGCGATGACTGGACCGCCCGCCTTGTCGAAGAGGTGGACAGGGCCACGAAACCGGTGGTCCTTGTCGGCCACTCGCTCGGCAGCGCCGTCTGCGTGCTGGCAGCACCCGAAGTCGGCCGCAAGGTCGCCGGCGCCTTTCTGGTCGCCCCGCCCGACACATCAAATCCGGCCATCCGCCCAAAACACCTGATGACCTTCGGTCCCTACCCGCGCGATCCGCTGCCCTTCCCGTCACTGGTGGTGGCCAGCCGCAACGATCCCTTCTGCGCCCATGATGTGGCCGAGGATCTGGCGGCCAGCTGGGGATCGCTCTTTCTTGATGGCGGCGAAAGCGGCCACATCAATGCCGATTCCGGCCAGGGCCCCTGGCCGGAAGGCATCCTCGTCTTCGGTAAATTCCTGGCGCAGCTGAAGGCCTGAGACGCCGGTCGCGCGTCACGGGTCAAGCGCGGTTGTTCAGCTCGCCTCGCAGCTTTCTGACCAGCATGCGCAGCAGGATGACGAAGATGAAGCCCGATGCCAGCGCACCCAGTACAGAAGATGCCATCTCGCTGGCTGCCTCGATTTGTGACGAGAACCAGACGCCAAGGCCAAGATAGAGCGAAACCCAGACAAGTTCGCCAAGACCCGAGGCCAGGGAAAAACGCAGCCAGGAAAACCGTCCTGACCCGGCGACGAAATTGATCCACGGGCCAACGGCAGAAAACAGCCATCGCGACAAAAAGACAGCGCTGACGCCCCTGCGGCCCAGCATGGCCTGCGCCGAGCCTGCAAGATCGCGAACCTGCTGGGAGCGCGCCTGCTGAAGGCGGTCCATTGCCGGAACGGCTCGGCCGATGCCGTAGCCCACCTGATCACCCAGGAGTGCACCGGCCAGCGACGCGCCCGCAACACCCGCAAGATCGAGTTCACCGGCTCCGGCAAAGCCTCCGGCCGTCATCATCAGAAGTGACGACGGGATGGGCACGGCCAAGCAGGAAAGAAACGTGACAGCAAACAGCAACCAGGCACCATAGTGCGGAATCATGCCCAGCAGCGCGTCGGTCATTGTTTTGAGCCGCTTTGGTCACCGGCGCGCCCGAGCTTTCTTGCCGCTTCCTCGACTGACCGGAGATAGGACGGCACATCCCGGCCCTTGCGGCTTGCCAGCTCCGAAAGGGATAACCGTCCCTCGCCCCGCTGCAGGTCGAGCTGTTCCATGAAGTGGTCGCGCTCGACCCCCCAACTGCGGGCAACATAGCCCGGCGTCATCCAGGCTTCCACCTGCTGGAACCGGTGGGCCGGGTCGGACCAGTAGATATAGGCAACGGTGAAACGCACCCCAAATGCCAGCAACGCCAGACCGGACAGGACAGTCAGTCCGGCGAGCAGCCAATGGCGGCGAAGGACCGTGGTGATGGGGGGCGCCATGCCCGCTCTCACACCTCGCCCATCGCCTTGCGCGCCGTCTCCACCATGGCCGCCGCCCCGGCGGCCATGTAGGCGCCCTCGTTCTGGATGGCGAGCAACTGGTAACCCATGGCGGCGTAAGGCCCGCATTGCGCCGGGTCCACGCAATAGATGGCGGCGAGTTTGCCGGCGGCCTGCGTTTTGGCCGCGATTTCGCCAATCGCGGACGTCATGCCGTCGAGCTTCGGATTGATGGCAGCACCACCGGTCCACGCGATGGAGAAATCCGATGGTCCGACAAAAATGCCGTCAATCCCGTCGACCGCGATGATATCGCCGGCCAGGGCGTAAGCCTCGCGGGTCTCGATCATCGCGAAGGCAAGCGTCTGCGCATTGGCGCTTTCCAGATAGGCCTGCCCTCCGGCCAGCCTGCGGCGCTGCACCGCATAGGTCGGTCCCCAGGAACGGCCGCCCAGGGGCGGATATTTCATCGCCGCGGCAAAGGCCTTGGCGTCTTCAACCGTGTTGATCATCGGCGCGATCACCGCATCGGCCCCGAAATCCAGCGCGCGGCTCGCCATGTCGAACCGTCCGACCGGCACCCGCACGATCGCGGGCTTTCCCGCTGACAGCACCGCAGGCAGGCAGCGCAGCACCGAGGCTTCGTCATGGCCGCCATGCTGCATGTCCATCGTCACCGCCGGGAAGGCGGTCGCAGCCAGAGCCTCCATCGTCACCGGATCGGGAATCGAGGACCAGGCGGTGAGAACCGTCTCTCCGCCGCGCAGCCGGCCGGCAAGGTTGGTCAAGGCAGTCATGGCATCCTCCCGCGCGCGTGTTTGACTGATTATCTGACAGGCCGGTGACCTATAATCCAGCAAAAAGGCCGCGCAGGAAATGCCCCGCGCGGCCTTTGAAATCCTCGCCCCTGCAGGGCCGCCAGCGTCTTATTCGCTGGCGATCTGCTCGGCAGCGACGGCCAGGAGTTCGTCCATCGTGCGGCGAATCTGGTGGTCGGACTGCTCCACCTTGGCAGCGTCGAAATCGGCGCGCACCTTGCGGAAGACGTCTTCGTCGCCCACTTCCTCGAAATCGGCCATCACGACGGTCTTGGCATAGGCCTCGGCCTCGTCGCCGGACTTGCCGAGCTTCTCGGCAGCCCACAGACCAAGCAGCTTGTTGCGCCGCGCCGTGGCCTTGAACTTCAGTTCCTCGTCATGGGCGAACTTGTTCTCGAAGGCCCGCTCGCGGTCGTTCATGTTGCTCATCGCATCAGTCCTCTGGCGTCGGCCGGACATGCCGGCGGAAATGATTCATCTGCCCCTATATGGGCTTCATCGCCTGATAGCAAAAGGGAAAAGCAAAGGAAACGCAACGAATGGAGGGGAGCGGCGCTTTTTGCCGCGCGGAAAGCGGTTGATGGCCGCGATCAGCCATTGAGCCGGGGGGCGGATTGGTTTAGAGAGCCGGACAACAAAGCCATGCGCCATCGCGTCTGCCGGCCGCTTGCCTGCAGCCGCCGCACGCTCCGTCCAGGGATCGAGATTTCCATGAACCGTCGCCGCCGCATTTACGAGGGCAAGGCCAAGATCCTCTATGAAGGCCCGGAGCCCGGGACGCTGATCCAGTTCTTCAAGGATGATGCCACCGCCTTCAACGCCAAGAAGCACGAAGTGATCGATGGCAAGGGCGTTCTGAACAACCGCATCTCCGAGCACATCTTCACCAACCTCAACCGGATGGGCATCCCGACCCACTTCATCCGCCGTCTCAACATGCGCGAGCAGCTGATCAAGGAAGTCGAGATCATCCCGCTGGAAGTGGTGGTGCGCAATGTGGCGGCCGGCTCGCTGGCCAAGCGCCTCGGCATCGAGGAAGGCACCGTCCTGCCCCGCTCCATCATCGAGTTTTACTACAAGGCCGATGCGCTGGACGATCCGATGGTCTCCGAAGAGCACATCACCGCCTTCGGCTGGGCCTCCCCTCAGGAAATCGATGACATCATGGCGCTTGCCATCCGCATCAACGACTTCCTGTCCGGCATGTTCCTCGGCGTCGGCATCCAGCTCGTCGATTTCAAGATCGAATGCGGCCGTCTTTGGGAAGGCGAGATGATGCGCGTCATCCTCGCCGACGAGATTTCACCCGACTCGTGCCGCCTGTGGGATGTTGCCACCAACGACAAGCTCGACAAGGACCGCTTCCGCCGCGACATGGGCGGCCTCGTGGAAGCCTATCAGGAAGTCGCGCGCCGTCTCGGCATCATCAACGAGAACGAGAAACCCCGCCCCTCCGGCCCGGTCCTCGTGTCCAACAAGGATGCCGAAGACCCCGAAGGCTCCATCCACTAACCGCACGACAGGCAGGCAGAGCAGTGACCAAGGCACGCGTTACCGTCACACTGAAGAATGGCGTTCTCGATCCGCAGGGCAAGGCCATCGGCGGCGCGCTCGCCACGCTGGGCTTTTCCGGAGTCGGCCAGGTCCGTCAGGGCAAGGTCTTCGACGTCGAACTGGCCGAGACCGACCGCGCCAAGGCCGAGGCCGAACTGAAGGCCATGTGCGAGAAGCTTCTCGCCAATACCGTGATTGAAGATTACTCTGTAACACTTATCTGAGGTTGCAGGAGGCCGTCATGGTCGCAGTCACCAACGAGTTGATGTACGAACTGCTGAAGAAGATGAACGCTGATATCGGTGCGCTAAAAACCGGTCAGGCCGAAATCCGCCAAGAACTGGTCTCTATCCGTGGCCACATTCATTCGACGCAGAATGACATCAATAACATTTACGGCATCCTTGCCCGGCACGACGAACGCCTGGATCGCATCGAAAGCCGCCTCGAACTCCGCGAACTGGCAGAAGCGCAAGCCAAATTCGAGCACGACACATGAAAGCAGCCGTCATTCTCCTCCCCGGCCTCAACCGCGACCGCGACATGATCGCGGCGCTGACGAAGATTTCGGGCAAGCCGCCGGTCACCGTCTGGCAGACCGACACGTCGATCCCTGACGTCGATCTGGTCGTCATCCCCGGCGGCTTCTCCTATGGCGATTACCTGCGCTGCGGGGCCATCGCTGCCCGCATGCCGGTGCTCGATGCCGTGCGCGAAAAGGCAGCACGCGGCGTCAAGGTCATGGGCGTGTGCAACGGCTTCCAGATCCTGCTGGAAGCGGGCCTTCTGCCCGGCGCGCTGATGCGCAACACCTCGCTCCACTTCGTCTGCAAGGAAGTGAAGCTGGAAGTGGCCAATGCCGCCACTGCCTTCACCTCAGCCTACACGAAGGGCCAGGTGATCCGCTGCCCGGTCGCCCATCACGACGGCAACTACTTTGCCGACGCCGAAACGCTGAAGCGCATCGAGGGCAACGGCCAGGTCGTGTTCCGCTATGCCGAAGGCACGAACCCCAACGGCTCCATGAATGACATCGCCGGCATCATCAACGAGGCGGGCAACGTGCTCGGCATGATGCCGCATCCCGAAAACCTCATCGAAGCCGCCCATGGTGGCGATGACGGGCGCGCGCTGTTTGAAAGCGCGCTCAGCATGGCAGCCGCCTGATGCGCCGCGCCGCCGCCCTGCTTGTCCCGGCGGCGCTCGCGCTCGCCTCCTGCCAGAGCAACCCGGTCGCGGTTCGCCAGCCCGCTCCGGTCAGCAATTCGGCGGCCATCGCGCTGCTGCAAACGGTCAATGCCGAGGCGCAGGCCTGCTGGATGAAGTCAAAGGACGCCGGGTTCCGCGCCTACCGCGTCATTCCGGAACTGGATACCCGCATCGGTAAGCCGCGCATCCTCGTGGTTTCGGCCAAGGCCGCACAGGGCCTGCCGCAATATGTGATCGAGGCTTCCGGCACACCGCCGCGCCTTGCCACCTACGGCCCGCTGGCTTCCCAGCCGATTTCCGCCCGCATCAATTCCGACGTTTCCCGCTGGGCCACCGGCGGCAAGGGCTGCAAGGCCTGACACTTGCCCACAGGACGACCATGAGCATTCCCAACGACATCCGCATCACTGACGAGCTGATCGCCTCCCATGGGCTGAAGCCCGACGAGTACAAGCGCATCCTTGACCTGATCGGACGCGAGCCGACCTTCACCGAACTCGGCATCTTCTCGGCCATGTGGAACGAGCACTGCTCCTACAAATCCTCCAAAAAGTGGCTGCGCACCCTGCCGACCTCCGGCCCGGTCGTCATTCAGGGTCCGGGCGAGAATGCCGGTGTGGTCGATATCGGCGACGGCGATTGCGTGGTCTTCAAGATGGAGAGCCACAACCACCCCTCTTATATCGAGCCCTACCAGGGCGCGGCGACCGGTGTCGGCGGCATCCTGCGCGACGTTTTCACCATGGGCGCGCGCCCCGTCGCGGCCATGAATGCGCTGCGCTTCGGCGAGCCGAACCATGCCAAGACCCGCCACCTCGTCTCCGGTGTCGTTGCCGGTGTCGGTGGCTATGGAAATTCCTTCGGCGTGCCCACGGTCGGCGGCGAAGTGGAGTTTGACGCGCGCTACAACGGCAACTGCCTCGTCAATGCCTTTGCGGCAGGCCTTGCCCGCACCGATGGCATTTTCCTGTCGCAGGCCAAGGGCGTCGGCCTGCCGGTCGTCTATCTCGGTGCCAAGACCGGCCGCGACGGCGTCGGCGGTGCCACCATGGCGTCTGCCGAATTCGATGATTCCATCGAGGAAAAGCGCCCGACCGTGCAGGTGGGCGACCCCTTCACCGAAAAATGCCTGCTGGAAGCCTGCCTCGAGCTGATGCAGACCGGTGCCGTCATCGCCATCCAGGACATGGGTGCGGCGGGCCTCACCTGCTCGGCCGTCGAGATGGGCGCCAAGGGCGACCTCGGCATCGAACTCGATCTTGACCGCGTGCCCGTGCGCGAGGAGCGCATGAGCGCCTACGAGATGATGCTGTCTGAAAGCCAGGAGCGCATGCTCATGGTGCTGAAGCCGGAGAAGGAAGAGCAGGCCAAGGCGATCTTCGTCAAATGGGGCCTCGACTTTGCCATCGTCGGCAAGACCACCGACGACCTGCGTTTCCGCATCCTGCATCAGGGCGAGGAAGTCGCCAATTTGCCGATCAAGGAACTGGGCGACGAAGCGCCGGAATACGACCGCCCCTGGGTCGAGCCGAAGGCACCTGCCCCGCTTGCCGATGTGCCGCAGATGGATGTCGCCGAGGCCCTGCTCAAGCTCGCCGCCTCGCCCAACCAGGCCTCGCGCCGCTGGGTCTGGGAACAGTATGACACGATGATCCAGGGCAATTCCCTCCAGCGCCCCGGCGGCGATGCCGGTGTCGTCCGCGTCGACGGCCACGAGACCAAGGCTCTGGCCTTCTCCTCCGACGTGACGCCACGCTATGTCGAGGCCGATCCCTTTGAGGGCGGCAAGCAGGCCGTGGCGGAATGCTGGCGCAACCTCACGGCCACTGGCGCGCTGCCGCTGGCCGCCACCGACAATCTGAATTTCGGCAATCCCGAGCGCCCTGAGATCATGGGCCAGTTCGTGAAAGCCATCCAGGGCATCGGCGACGCTTGCCGCGCGCTCGATTTCCCGATCGTCTCTGGCAACGTCTCGCTCTACAACGAGACCAACGGCCAGGCGATCCTGCCCACACCCACCATCGGCGGCGTCGGCCTGATGCCCGACTGGAACCGTATGGCCCGCATCGCCTTTGCCGGAAGCGACGAATGCATCCTGCTCGTTGGCGCGCCCGATGCCTGGGGCACGCATATGGGGCAATCGATCTACCTGCGCGATCTCTTCGGCCGGGCCGAAGGCCCTGCCCCGCATGTCGATCTGGCCCATGAGCGCAAGACGGGCGATTTCGTGCGCAGCCTGATCCGCGACGGCAAGGCGACCGCCGTGCATGATTGTTCCGATGGCGGCCTTGCGCTGGCGCTGGCCGAAATGGCCATCGCGTCCGGCATGGGTGCCACCGTCAACCAGCTTGAGGGTCATGACCCCGTTCCGGTCTTCTTCGGCGAGGATCAGGGGCGCTATGTCGTGACCATCCGCCGCGACGATCTCGATGCCGTGCAGGATGCCGCGACGGCCGCGGGCATCTTTGCGCCATGGATCGGCAATACTGGCGGCAACACCTTGAAGCTCGGCGCGGCCCGCGCAATAAAGGTTGCAGAACTGAAAACCGCGCACGAATCGTGGTTCCCGGATTTCATGGCCGCGGAATTCGTTGAAAGCGCCGACGCTGCCTGAGGAGACGAGCCATGCCGATGGATGCCGGCGAGATCAAGAAGCTGATTCTGGAAGCCATTCCGGACGCAACGGTCACCATCCGTGACCTCGCCGGTGACGGCGACCACTACGCAGCCGAAGTCGTATCGGCAAGTTTCAAGGGCAAGTCCCGCGTCCAGCAGCACCAGATGGTCTATGAGGCGCTCAAGGGCAACATGGGCGGCGTGCTGCATGCACTCGCCCTGCAAACGTCGGCGGAGTAGCATCGATGGCCAATATTCTCGGTGACATCATCGGGCAAGTCGTGGACAGCGCGCTCAATGAAATCCTGAAGAAACCGCGCCGGACCAACCGTACCCGCCGCCGCGCCGCGCGCGCCAAGGGCGTCACTGGCACCATTGCTTCCGAAATCGAAAAGCTGATCAAACCGGCGAAAAAGCAGACGAGCCGCAAGGCCACCGCCACGCGCCGCTCCAAGACAACCCAGCGCAAGACTCGGGCCAAGACGGCAACGACTCGCCGGACCAAGCGGTAGGGCTGCCCCCTCTCCGTCATTCCGGCGCATCCCAGCTCTGTCATTCCGGGCAAACTCCCCTTGCTCGTCGTCCCCGCCCGGTCCCTCCCTCGTCATCTTCGCCTGCCCCTTTCCTCGTCATCCTCGCCCTTGTGGCGAGGACCCAGTCCCTTCGGGCAATCACCCCTCTCCATCATTCCGGATCGCTTCGCATCCGGAATGACGGCGCGAATGGAATGGAAAATGATCCGCTCATTGACGGCAGCCCCGGCTATCCCCCACTGACCGCAAGTATCGGACCTGCCTTGTCCTGTCCGCCAATCAATAGCTTGCTATTGGCTGCAAACGCTGAGATCCCGCCATCAAGGAAAAGCGCGTCCGGGCAGCCGAACCCGTCGCGGAAGGCCCGCGCGAAGGCCCCAAGCGACACCGGCGACCGGCTGATGGCGAGTACCACCGTTCCGTCCGGCGTCACGCCCACGCCGTTGCGGATGTAGCGTGACGTGCCGTCGGGCAGGAATTTCGGATGGAGCGCTCCACCGATCACCAGCATCGGGCCGGACTGGGTGGCCAGACGTACCGCCACACGCGCATCGTGGAAGGCCGCGCTTTCCATCACCCCGGCCTTGCCCTCGACCGTGATGAAGAACACGCCATTGGGTTTCAGGAAAAAATTGCCCGGCGCGTCCTCCATGTTGAGCGCGGCAACCTCGCGCCCCTCTTCCACATGCAGGCCGACCGGCGACAGGTCCTCGTGATACATGCCCGCATTCATGGCAATGAGCGGCGCCTTGCCGGCAGAAGCCTCCGCAGCGAGGAAGCCAGCCAGCGAGCCGTATGGCGTCCCGTCCGGAGCGGAATGAACGAGCCGGATCGCAAAGCGCGCCGGATCGATCGCGCAGGCGAAATAGGCCGTCCCCTCATGCAGCACCTGGCGGCAGATGTCCGGCAAGGCCAGTTCCTCAGGCAACACCGGCTTGTCCTCGATCATGCTTTCCTCCCGCCGCAGCGTCCAGCTGAACCACGCCGCGCCCGCCACCGCGGCTGCCAGCACCGTCAGCGTGACCATGCGCCATGCCCCCGCCGGTTTTGCCACCATGCCGAACGTCCCTTTCCTCTGCCACCTTGTGTTGGCAGACGCGGCGCGCTATCTCAAGGGCAAGCGAAACTCCGGGCCTTGAACCCGCAGCACGTATAAAGGATTTCCTCCCATGAGCGATATCAACAGCGTCATCGACGGCGAAGTGAAGGGCAACGACGTGGTTCTCTTCATGAAGGGCACGCCCGGCTTTCCGCAATGCGGCTTTTCCGGCCAGGTCGTGCAGATTCTCGATTATCTCGGCGTCGGCTACAAGGGCATCAACGTGCTCGCCTCCGACGAGATGCGCCAGGGCATCAAGGACTATTCCAACTGGCCGACCATTCCGCAGCTTTATGTGAAGGGCGAATTCGTCGGCGGCTGCGATATCGTGCGCGAAATGTTCCAGGCCGGTGAATTGCAGGGATTCCTGTCCGAAAAGGGCATTGCCACCACTTCGGCCGCCTGACCGCAACACCGGCAGTTTCCGGTTTCATGGACGCGCCGTCAGGCGCGTCTTTTCTTTTCGGGGTACCATCGATGCAATCAGAACGGACGGACTGGACCGGACCGGTCTCCAAGGCCGAATTTGTGGCGGTCATGGCGCTGCTCATGGCACTGAACGCACTCGCCATCGACATCATGCTGCCGGGCATGAGCCAGATCGGTGCCGCGCTGGGCGTGGCCGACGAAAACACGCGCCAATATGTCATCACCGCCTACCTGCTGGGCTTCGGCGTCATGCAGATCCTGTTCGGCCCCCTGTCCGACCGCTTTGGCCGCAAGCTGCCGCTGCTGGCCGGTATCTCCGTCTACGTGGCGGGCGCCTTTGCGGCTGCCTTCGCGCCTGATTTCGAGACGCTGCTGTTCTTCCGACTGATCCAGGGCGCCGGGGCTGCCGCCACCCGTGTGCTGACCATCGCCATGGTGCGCGATGTGGCGGGCGGCCGCGCCATGGCCGAAATCATGTCGCTCGTGATGATGGTCTTCATGGCCATGCCGGTTGTCGCGCCCGCCCTCGGCCAGGCCATCCTGCTTGCCTTCAACTGGCACTGGATTTTTGTTTTCATGGCCGCCGGTGGCCTTGGCGCCATGGCATGGATGGGATTGCGCATTCCCGAAACGCTTGCGCCCGAAAACCGCAGGAGTTTTTCGGCCACGGTGATCGCCGAAGGGTTTCGTGCCGTCCTCACCAACCGGCTGTCGCTTTGGTATACGCTCGCCACCGCATCGATCTTTGCCGCGCTCTTCGGCTTCATCAATACCGCCCAGCAGATCTATGTCGGCATCTACGGGCTCGGGAACATGTTCCCGCTGGTCTTTGCCGGCGTCGCAGGCACCATGTCGGTCTTCTCCTTCCTGAATGCGCGGATCGTCCACCGCTACGGCATGCGCCGGGTCTCTCACGCCGCCCTCCTCGTCTTCATCGCGGCGAGCAGCCTCATCTGGGTCCTGTCACTGTCCGGCACGGTGCCGCTTGCCTTGTTCCTGGCGCTCTTCACCATTGCCATGTGCGCCTTCGGCATGATGACTCCGAATTTTGCCGCCATCGCCATGGAACCGCTCGGCCGCATGGCCGGTGTCGCCTCTTCCGTTCAGGGCTTCATGCAAACGGTCGCCGGCGCGCTGCTGGGCGCCGCCATCGGCCAGACCTTCGACGGAACGGTCACGCCGGTCATGGCAAGCTTCGCGCTTGTCTCGGCGGCAAGCCTCGTCTTTGTGCTGGTGGCCGAAAAGGGCCGGCTGTTCACCAATCCCGGTGCGCACCACGCCGTCTGACCGCTGAACGCGCCAGTCTCGCGCTCATCACAATTTCCGTTCAACCGGGCACACGGTTTTCTCACGGCCTTGTCATTTCCCATTGAACGGTCTGTTCAGCCAGATGAGGGTGTACGCAACATCGCGTTCCACCGACTGATGGGAGATCCACCATGAAGCATATCGGCAAATCCGGCGCAGCACTTGCCGCCGCCGCCTTCACTTTCGCCATCGCAGGCATTGCCCCGCTCACCACCGCCCCGGCCCATGCCGAAGACGCGGTGAAGTGCGCCGGCGTCAACTCCTGCAAGGGCCACGGCGAATGCGCCTCGGCCTCCAACTCCTGCAAGGGCCAGAACTCCTGCAAGGGCCAGGGCTTCCTCTCGCTCACCAAGGCCGAGTGCGATGCCAAGGGCGGCAAGGTGATCGAAGGCTGATCGCGAACCACCCGTGCGGGCGGGAAGCGCACCTTTCGCCCGCACGTTTCATCCTGGGGAGAGCAGAATGAACCGCACCGCCAGCCGCCCGCCCTTCCTCGGCTACGGCCTCGGCCTCAGGCCGCAGCATTATGGCGAAATCCTTGACGGCAACCCCGCCCCGGACCGGGACCTGGACTGGGCCGTCGACTGGTTCGAGATCATCTCGGAAAACTACATCGGACGCGGCGGCCAGCCCCTGCGCATGCTGGACCGCGTCGCCGAACGCTACCCGCTGGTCATGCATGGTGTCTCGCTGTCCATCGCTTCCACTGCCCCGCTCGACATGGATTATCTCGCCGGGCTGAAAACCCTCGCAGAACGGGTCAATCCGCACTGGATATCCGACCACCTGTGCTGGACCGGCGTCCACGGCGTCAACCTGCACGACCTGCTCCCCGTTCCGTACACCGAGGAGGCTCTGGCCCATGTCGTGGAGCGCATTTCCCGCGTGCAGGATTATCTTGGCCGGCAGATCGCCATCGAGAATGTCTCCTCCTACATCACCTACGCCGCCAGCGAGATGAGCGAATGGAATTTTGTGGCCGAAATGGCCAGGCGCGCCGATTGTCTGCTGCTGCTTGATGTCAACAACGTCTTCGTTTCGGGCGAAAACCACGCCTTTGACGGCGCCACCTTCATCGATGCCATCCCCGTGGAGCGCGTGGTGCAGTTCCATCTGGCCGGCCATTCCGAGGGCAACGGCCATCTCATCGATACCCACGACCAGCCGGTCTGCGATGAGGTTTTCGGCCTTTACGCCAAGGCGCTCGAACGGTTCGGCCCGGTGTCCACCATGATCGAGCGCGACGGCAATATCCCGCCGCTGGCCGAACTGGTCGGCGAACTGGATCGCGCCCGTGCCATCGCGCAGTCGGTCCTTGGCAGCGCCGCCACCCCGGGCGCAGCCACCTCGCGGGCTGCCAAGGCGAATGCCGCATGAGCGTCCTCAGCCTCGCCGAAATCCAGCAGCGCATGCAGGAGGCAATCCTTGCCGCCTCCCCGTCCGATAACGCCATCGGGCTGATCGCCCGGCCAGCCACCGGATCGGCGGAAACCCGGCTGGAAACCTACCGTTCCGCCTATCGCATTCGTCTCCTTGCAATCCTGCGCGAGGATTTCGATGCGCTGCACGAATTTCTGGGGGACACGGATTTCGACATGCTCGCTGCCGCCTATCTGGAGGCGCATCCCTCGCACACGCCCGATGCCCGCTGGTTCGGTGACGGTCTCGCCGCCTTTGCCGCGAGCGCAACACCCTTCGCCGCCCATCCCGTCATCGCGGAACTGGCAGCCCTGCAATGGGCATTGGGCAAGGCCTTCGACGCCCACGACGCCCCGGCCGCCACGATTGATGACCTCGCCGCTGTGCCGGCGGACCACGCCGCGGAATTGGCTTTTGCGTTCCACCCCTGTGTCAGCATCCTGACCCGCACCACCAACGCCGCAGAAATCCTCACCGCGCTACGCAGCGGCAGCGATCCGGTCGCGCCCGAGACGGTGGACGATGGCGCGCTCATCCTTGTCTGGCGGGCAGAAAGCCGGGCCCGTTACCGCGTGCTGGAGGCTGAAGAAGCCATGCTGGCGCGGGAGGCCGCGTCGGGTGCGTCCTTCGCCCTGCTCTGCGAGATGGCCGCCATGATGCGCGATGACGGAAACGCGGCCATGCGCGTGGCCGGTGTGCTGCGCACCTGGCTCGAAAGCGGCATCGTTTCGGAACTGCGCGTTCAGTCCTGAGCGGGATCAGTCCCCAATCCGGCGGCAAGCCCGGCAAAATCGAACAATTTCCGGTCCAGCAGATGGCTCGGGCGCACATTGGTCAGCGCGCGGATCATCGTGTCCTTGCGGCCCGGCATGCGCCGCTCGATATCGTCCAGCATCGCCTTCATGGCATTGCGCTGAAGCCCGTCCTGGCTGCCGCAGAGATTGCACGGGATGATCGGAAATTCGAGATGGCGCGCCAGCTTCTCCATGTCGGCTTCGGCACAGAAGGCCAGCGGGCGCAGCACTTCCACATCGCCCTCATCGTTCAGCAGCTTCGGTGGCATGGAAGCCAGCCGCCCGCCATGAAAGAGGTTCATGAAGAAGGTTTCGAGAATGTCCTCGCGGTGATGTCCGAGCACCAGCGCCGAACACCCCTCCTCGCGAGCCACCCGGTAGAGATGCCCGCGCCTGAGCCGTGAGCACAGCGAGCAATAGGTGGCGGTCTCCGGCAGCTTGTCCGTCACCACCGAATAAGTGTCCTGGTGTTCAATGCGGTGCACGATACCGTTGGCACTCAGCCAGTCTGGCAGGATGTGCTTGGGAAAGCCCGGCTGACCCTGATCCAGATTGCAGGCGATGAGCTCGACCGGCAGCAGCCCCCGCCATTTCAGGTCGAGCAGCAGCGCCAGCAGGCCGAAACTGTCCTTGCCGCCGGAAAGCGCGACGAGCCAGCGCGCACCGGGGCGCACCATGCCATAGTCGTCCAGCGCCTGACGCGCCTGCCGCAACAGCCGCTTGCGCAGCTTGTTGAATTCGCCCGTGGCCTCCACGCGCGCGAACAGCGGATGGCAGCCCGCCTCGTCGCCCGCATCGGTCAGGGACACGTGTTCGTTCATGCGGGCCCTGCCGCGCGGATTGCCTTGGCGGCAAAATGCTCAGCCACATCGCGATGCGTGCGGAATTTGCGCGCTTCCACAAGCTCCATCAGGCGGCGGCCCATGACGGAGAAGAAGCGGCCGAGCGGCCCGCCCTGTTTCGGCTGCGGCAGGGTGCGCGCATTATAGGCGTCCATCGCGGCCTTCATGTCGCGGGCATTCTCCGCCGCGCCTTCCGGCATGACGAAGGGCTTATCCGATTTGACGAAGAAACCGGCCGTCGCATCGGCAAAACGGTCTGCCGATTGCGGCAATTCCTCAAAGCCCGCCAGCCGTGCGGCCAGCCGCAGCGTGTAGGGGCTGTGATTGAAGATATGGCCATAGTGGAACAGCTTGCCATGCAGGCGCATGGCCGCATCGTTGCGTGTATTCGGAACGATGAGGAACAGCACACCATCATCGGCAAGCCAGCGGCGCAGCACCTTCAGCGAGCGCACCGGATCGCGCATATGCTCCAGCACATGCGACAGGCGGATGAGATCGAAGGAGCCGTCGGAAAATTCGGTCTCTTCCAGCGTCTGCGTCATCACGTTCAGGCCGAGCTTGTCGCGCGTATAGGCCGAATAGTCGCGGTTCGGCTCCACGCCAAGGCTGTCGATCCCGGCCTTCGAGGCAATGAACATGAACTCGCCGGAGCCCGAACCCAGGTCCAGCAGCTTCTTCCGGCCCTTGTAGATGTCATGGTTGCGCACATAGTGGCGCGCGATGCGCTCGAAATTGCGCCAGACCTGCCGCATGCGCGGTTCAGCCGCGCCCTTGTATTCCTTGCGGTAGTCCTGCGTGTAGAAGGCCGCAAGCTCTTCATCTGTCGGGATCGGATCATTGGTGATGATCCCGCAGCCCATGCAGATGACTGTCTTGAGCGGTTTGCCGTGGCGGTCGCGTTCCGAAACCGTCTCGAAATGCGTTCCGCCGCAAAGCTGGCAGGGTTCGGTCATGGGGATGCGCCCTCTGGGACATGGCAGGGAGGAAATTTCTGCCTGTTTATTGCCGTCAGCCGCCACGGGCAACAAAAAAGCGGCCCCTTTCGGAGCCGCCTTGATGGCCGCAATGGCAACAAACCTTAGCGCGAATAGAATTCGACGACCAGGTTCGGTTCCATCTGCACCGCATAGGGCACATCGGACAGGCCCGGAATGGCCTTGAACGTGGCAACCATCTTGTTGTGGTCCACTTCGATGTAGTCCGGCACGTCACGCTCGGCGAGCTGGGTCGCTTCGAGCACGATGGCAAGCTGCTTGGACTTCTCACGCACTTCGATCACATCGCCCGGACGGCAACGGAACGACTGGATGTTCACGCGGCGGCCGTTGACGTTCACATGGCCGTGGTTGACGAACTGGCGGGCCGCGAAGATCGTCGGAACGAACTTGGCGCGGTAGACAACGGCGTCGAGGCGCGATTCCAGCAAGCCGATCAGGTTGTCCGGGGTGTCGCCCTTGCGGCGGTCGGCCTCGGTGTAGATGGCGCGGAACTGCTTTTCGGAGATATCGCCATAGTAGCCCTTCAGCTTCTGCTTGGCGCGCAGCTGCACGCCGAAGTCCGAAAGCTTGCCCTTGCGGCGCTGGCCGTGCTGGCCGGGGCCGTATTCACGCTTGTTCACCGGGGACTTCGGACGGCCCCAGATGTTTTCGCCCATGCGGCGGTCGAGTTTGTACTTGGCGGATTCGCGCTTGCTCATCGCATTCCCTTTCAAAACGTTGCACCCGCAACCTCATGTTACGGGTGAAGGAAACACGCCCTCCTCTGGAAGCCTTTTGCGCTTCCTGACAGGCACTCCCACGCACGCATTGCGGAAAGAACCACGGGACATGTCAACAAAACACCGGCCCTGAAAGAGCCGGAGTTGGCGGTTCACTAGTCGTAGTGCCACCGATTGTCAACCGGCATCGGCCTTGTCGAACTGCGCTTGCGCGTCCCTGAGCCTTTGCCGGTTTTCCGCCGCCCAGTGCCCGAGCGCGGCAACCGGACCGGCGAGCGACCGTCCGAATGCCGTCAGCTCATATTCCACCGAGGGCGGATTGGTCGGAAAGACTGTACGCGCCACCAGCCCGTCGCGCTCCAGCCCGCGCAGCGTCACGGTCAGCATGCGTTGCGAAATGCCCTCGATGCGCCGTTTGAGCGCATTGAAGCGCAGCGGGCCCGGCTGCAGCATGAAGATGACCAGCAGGCTCCATGTGTCGCCCACGCGGCGCAGCACCTCACGGATCGGGCACGAGCCGTCATCATCGGGCTGGAACCCCGGATTGGTGATCAGCAGCGGTGCGGCATCCCCTTCCCCCGTTCGCGCATTCATGGCGGTTCCTTCCGTGTGCCCTGGTGAGGAAATGATGCGTCCTTACGGAACCCGTCACTTCGCGCTATCTGGTTACTATTGATAACCTGATAGCAAATCGTGCCTGTATTTTCCAGTGGCACGGGAAAGGACCACCATGAAAATCGCCCTGATCGGCGCCACCGGCCACGTCGGTTCTGCCATTCTCGCCGAAGCCGCCCGGCGCGGCCATTCTGTCACCGCCATCGTCCGCAATCCTGGCAAGGTCTCCACCCTGCCCGGCGTCAAGGCCGTGACCGCCGATGCAGCCGATGCGGCTGCGTTGTCACCGCTCCTTGCCGGTCATGACGTCGTCATTTCCGCTTTCAACGGCGGCTGGGGCGATCCGGACATCTACAACAAGCATCTCGACGGCTCGCGCGCCATCGCAAGCGCTGCAGACAAGGCCGGCATCCGGCTGATCATGGTGGGCGGCGCAGGCAGCCTGCATGCGCCGGACGGCTCGCAGTTCGTCGATTCCCCGCAATTCCCGGAAGC
The DNA here is from genome assembly GCA_020637755.1 of Brucellaceae bacterium. Classification (GTDB taxonomy): domain Bacteria; phylum Pseudomonadota; class Alphaproteobacteria; order Rhizobiales; family Rhizobiaceae; genus Zhengella. Next base: position 38,510 of record JACKJW010000011.1, read on the forward strand.
CTGGAAGGCCGGAGCGCTGGCCGCCCGCGACATTCTGACCGAGTTGAAGGCCAAGGGCGGCACGGGCTGGACCTTCGTGTCACCGGCCATGGAACTGTCACCGGGCGAGCGCACCGGCACCTACCGCCTCGGCACCGAAACCCCGGTCTGGGATGCGGAGAACCACAACCGCGCCACCACGGGTGATCTTGCCGATGCCATCCTGAACGAGGCCGAAAAGCCGCAATTTGCGGGCAAGCGCTTCACGCTCGGCTATTGAGCAAGGCAAGACCGCAACAATAGGTCAAAGCCCGCGCGTCGGAAAGACGCGCGGGCTTTCAGTGATCCGGACAGATGGCGCCCGAGGTGCGCCAGCCGTACTGCCGGATTACATGCCGGCCTTGACCGCAGGGAACGGTCCCACATAGCCGATATAGGCGCGGGCATCGGCAGGGTCGGTCAGCTTGTCTTCGTCGGATTCGCCGTAAGGATGCTGCACAACGCCCATCAGGTAGCCATGGCCATTGATGTCGCCATACCAGTAGGGCGAGGTCGTCTCTGACCCGTATGGCGTGGTGAAGATGCGGGTCAGGCTCTTCCTGTCCAGATCAAATGCCCACATGGCGTCGTTCTGGTGACCTGAGCCGGTATCCTCGCCGATGATCAGGGTACGCGTCCCGGTGATGAAGGTCAGGTTGTCCGGATTGGCAATGCCGTCAATGTCGCAGCTATTCCCGGCATAGGGTGAACCGTCTTCATATTTGGCAGGCTTGCCCTCCACCAGGGCACGGGCAGACGTGGCCACCATCGAGCCGTCAACGTCCAGTTCGTAGACGGCACCACACTTGTTGGCCGTGAGCTTGATGTCGTTTCGGCCGCCCTTGTCATACTTGTTGTCCTTGACGGCATCCTCCATGCCGCTGGAGACCTCCGACATGGCCAGATAGAGCTTGGAATCGGTTGCGTTGAAGGTGATGCCCTCCATTTTCCTGAACTCGGTCGTGGCCCCCATCATTGAGGCATAGCGCCGGGTTTCGAGGCGCGAGGCAGCCATTTCCATGCCGTCCCTGACCTTGAGGCACTCTGCGCGGCCTTCGGCATTGGACGCCATGAAGCCCTGCGCGCAGGATCCGTCATCGGCCATGTCGCCGGTCTCGAAGATCTGCGAAAACGTCACGCCGCCTTCAATCAGCTTGGCGACAGACGCATCATCTCCGTGGCCAAGATCGATCCAGCTCATCTCGGCCTCACCGGCACCCTCGTTCGATGTCTGCGTCCATTTGGCAGCGTAGAGCGCGCCTGCGGACAGGTCGCCTTCCTTGTCGGCCACGAAGCGGAACAGCCCGGTATTGGTGCCATCATCGGAGATGTAGACGGTCTTCTTGTCCGGCATCACATAGCCAAGTTCCACCGCCACGCGGCCGGCAGCAAAGTGCTTGTGCGGGGTCGCCGAGCCGTCGTCAGCCACCGTGATCTCAACGAGGTAGCCATAACGGTAGGGATTGAAGGCAGCACGGAAAGCTTCCAGCGACATGTCTGCGGGATTGACACCGAAATAGCGCACCATCGGCTTGTAGTAATCGTCGATCTGGTCAAGCGCTGTGGCCGCTTCGACCGCGCGGGCGTCGGCCGGGTATTCCTCCGAACCCAGATGGCTGTTCCACGGCGTCACAGAACCGGCGCAAGGCACCCAGAGACCGCCAAGGGTCGAGAAATCGATCGGCTTGCTGGACGTCACCGTCAGATTGCCGTCGCTGTCCTGCTTGAGTTCGGAGATGTACATCGCACCCGGACGGGCCTCGAAATGGGTGATGCTGAACAGCTTGCCGCCAACGGTCAGCAGCGATGTGAAATCGGCATCCGGAGAATCCTCCGCCACCCCCTTCTCGTTCATCACCGGCTTGCCATCCTTGTCCAGAAGCTTGCCAATGCCGTTGTCACCGGAACGGAACAGCACGTGATAGCCGATCTTCGCCGGCATGCCGTCAACCGTGACAGCCTCGGACGCCACCACCGCCCGTTTCTCGGCATCGGTGCCGGGAAACTTGACCGGGGCAAACGAGATGTCTGCGGCCAACGCCACCGAGGGCAGGACCGCAAGTGCAGTGATCATCATGAGAGTGGTTTTGAGCATGGACTCTGTCCTTCACATGGAAATGGGGATCCGTGCGAAAGCTAAGGTGCCTTCATGAAGGCCGGATGACGCACCCGGAAGTGCGATTGCCATGGAAGGGCCAATCCCTATTTGTCCCAATCCTCATAGGCAGGACACTGGCCATCGGGCAGGCGCTCCAGCCGGAAGGACCTGTCATCACGGCCCGGCTTGAGGGGGACGGCAGCATCCTCGTCCTCCTCATCGCCGTCACAGGATTCGCTGAGCCGGATGCCCCACATGTCGTCGAAGGAGACGAGCAGCGCCCCGTCCTCGCGCGGCTTCAAAAAGACCCCCCCGCCATCGCATTCGATGCCGCAAAAGGCCTTGCCGTCGCGTTCCATGCACGGCCCGGTGCCGTGCGCCTGCTTTTTCGCGCCGCGCCGGTCAACACGCATCTGGAACATGTAGTCGCCGAAGGGTTCGTTTCCCTCCTGTTCGAACACGTGCCATGTCAGGCGGAACTCCATGCCGGTGACGGTCTGGTGCGGATGCGTCTTCAGGTGAGCGGCATCATAGACCCGCGCGAAACAGGCCCTTGCTTCGGGTTCCACCGGAACGATGGCCGCCAGAAGCGGTGATGGCTCCGGCATCTGCGCCAGCGCAGGAGAGCTGAGGCAGAAGGCAAGGAGGAGGAGCGCTGTGCGCATGGCATCACCTGTTCGCTGAAAGCCCCTCGTTGCAACGATAGCACAGGCCACATCCCCGGCAAGCGCTCAGGCGAAGGTGCTGAAACCGAAGCCGCGCATCAGGCGCCTGAGCGCCGGATCGGGATTGCCCGAGGTAAAGACCGCCACATCCTCCTCGGCCGGGGCCGCCCTTGTGCCGCCAGCCTCCCCCAGCATCGCCATGGCGCGCCGCGCGATTGCCTCCGACGTGTCGATCCAGTCCACCGGCCAGGGCGCCATCTTGCGCATGCGGTTGACGAGAAACGGGTAGTGCGTGCACGCGAGCACCACGATGTCGGTGCGACGGCCGTCCCTCTCCACGAAGCATGGGGCAATCTCGGCGCTCACCGCCGCTTCGTCCACGAAACCATGACGCATGTAGTCTTCCGCCAGCCGCGCAAGGTTTTCCGATCCGACCAGGCGCACATGGCACTGCGTGGCATATTTCTGGATGAGGTCGCGCGTATATTGACGCTTCACCGTGCCCGGCGTCGCCAGCACCGAGACCAGGCCGGACGCGGTGCGTTCGGCGGCAGGCTTCACCGCAGGCACCGTGCCGACAAAGCGCTCCGCCGGATAGGTCGCCCGCAAATGCTCGATGGCCAGCGTCGAGGCCGTGTTGCAGGCAATCACGATGATGTCCGGCTTCCAGCGTGCGATGAGGTCGCTGAACAGCCCCGTCATCCGCCCCTTCAGCGCCTCCTCCTCCCACGCTCCGTAGGGAAAGGCCGCGTCATCGGCCACGTAGACGTAGCGATAGTCGGGCAGCAGGATGCGCGCTTCCTTGATGACCGAAAGTCCGCCAATGCCGCTGTCGAAGAAAAGGATCGTCCCGGACATGATGCCCCGTTGAACTCCGCCCTGCCCGTCCGGGCGCTTGTGCTGCAGCCTCAGTCCTCGGGTGGGCCATCGCCACGCCGCCGCTCCGGCGTAAACCTGTCGAGAGAGGATATCACGCCGCGCAGCACGTCAATCTCGGCGGCAAAGAATCCCGGACGGGTGAAGACGGCGCGCAGGTTGTCCACCATTTTCGGCTTCTTGTCGGCGGTGCGGAAATAGCCGCGCTTGTCCAGCGCCTCTTCCAGATGGCCGAGCAGGCCCTGCAATTGACCCTTGCGCGCCGGCAGCATCTCCGGGCCGGAGAAATTCGTGTCAGTCACGCTCTCAAGTCCGCCCTTCATCCACTCATAGCTCATCAGCAGCACGGCCTGGGCAATATTGAGCGAGGCAAAGGCGGGGTTGACCGGAAAGGTCACGATCTCGTCGGCAAGGCTGACTTCTTCATTGGACAGGCCAAACCGTTCCCGCCCGAACAGGATGGCGGTGCGCTGGCCGGCTGCGTGGCGGGCCCGCAGCATGGCAGAAGCCTCCACTGGGCTGCGCACCACCTTGAACCCGTCGCGGATGCGCGCCGTCGTGGCGAAGACGAATTCCATGTCGGCAATCGCCTCGGAAAGCGAAGCGAAGACCTGTGTTACGTCAATGACGTGATCGGCCTTGCTCGCCGCCGAGCGGGCCTTTTCCGACGGCCATCCGTCACGCGGATTGACAAGCCGCAACTCCGCCAGGCCGAAATTCGCCATGGCGCGGGCGACCATGCCGATGTTTTCGCCAAGCTGGGGCTCGACCAGCACGATGACGGGCCCGTCCGCGATGAGGGTCTGGTGCTTGTCGGTTCCGGCCATGGGCGCATCGCTCCTTGCCGCGCTCTCCTGCCACAGCTTGCGCGTCAAGGAAACAGCCGGGATCAGGAAAGGCACCGGCCGCGCCGCTTGTCGCGGGCACGGCCGGCATGGAAGTCCTCACCCCAATCGGGACCTCCTGGTTGGCATGTCCGAAACCGCCATGCCGGGCATGATGCACCGGCGCGGCCGCTCCACTTTGACTTGCATCAAATGATCACCAAAGAATGCAGCGTCCGGGCTGCGGCAAAATCGCCGGGCGCTTCGCCTGTCAGCCGAGAAAGGCGCGGATGGCAGATGCCACCCAATACGGCTGTTCATGCAGGATCCAGTGCCCCGCATCCGCCAGTTTCCGGATCGTGAGGTCGGCGGCAAAATCCTCCAGCCCTTCCAGGCAGGCAGGCCGCAGTGCCGTATCCGCCTCTCCCCAGAGCAGCAGATGCGGCATGGCCACCCGCATGGCCTCGCGCGGCGTAGCCAGAAGCGGCGCCTGCGGGGGTTCCTCCCCGATGCCCGGCACGATCACCGGTGACGCGCGATACCAGTTGAGCATGCCGTCAAGCGCACCGGGCTGGCTCCACTGGCCGACATAGCGGGCCTTCATCTCTGCGGTCAGCCAAGGCGCATGGGAGAAGCCTTCCATCATGCGGATGAGCCGCGCGAAACCGTCGGCCCGCAGCAGCGCCTCGGCATCCCCATCCCTCAGCCGGTTCATATACTGGCTCGCCGCGCGCTGTTCCGCATCCTCGAAGATCGCGCGCTGGAAGCAGATCGGATGCACGCCGTTCGCGATCATCAGCCGCGCAACCCGGTCCGGCCTCCGGAACGCCATTGCATAGGCGACGGCCGATCCCCAGTCGTGCCCGAGCACGAAGACCGGACGCTCCGGCGAAACACTGTCAATCAGCGTAAACATGTCGGCTGTCAGGTGCCGCCCGCGATAGGCATCCGCGCCGCGCGGCTTGAGCGAGCAGTTGAAGCCGCGCTGATCGGGCACCACAAGCCGGAAGCGATCGGCCAAAAGCGGAATCACCGCCTCGAAAGCCAGCCAGGATTCCGGAAATCCGTGCAGGCACAGCATCACGGGCGCTCCGGCCGGCCCGGCCTCGCGCCAGTGCAGGGTCCCCTCGGGCAGATCGAGGGTCTTTAACGCTGGTTCCACAACAACTCCTCCCGCTTCTCTCTGTTTGGCAACGCTAATTTCATATGCGCCAAGAGCATGACTTTGCCTCGACCGGCGAGGGTGCTATAGGGGCCGTACCTTAGTACAAACAGGCCTGTCGCGGGCGTGCCCGCACTCCCAAAACACGAGGAAATCCCATGGCGAAGATCAAGGTGGCCAACCCTGTCGTCGAGCTCGACGGCGATGAAATGACCCGGATCATCTGGCAGTTCATCAAGGACAAGCTGATCCACCCCTACCTGGACATCGATCTTCACTATTATGACCTCTCGGTCGAGAAGCGCGACGAGACCAACGACCAGATCACCATCGACGCAGCCAACGCCATCAAGAAATACGGCGTCGGCGTGAAATGCGCCACCATCACGCCCGATGAAGCCCGCGTTGAGGAATTCGGCCTGAAGGAAATGTGGAAGTCGCCCAACGGCACCATCCGCAACATCCTGGGCGGCGTGATCTTCCGCGAGCCGATCATCGCCAAGAACGTGCCCCGCCTCGTTCCGGGCTGGACCAAGCCGGTCGTGGTCGGCCGCCATGCCTTCGGTGACCAGTACAAGGCCACCGACTTCCTCTATCCCGGCAAGGGCACGCTGACGATCAAGTTCGTCGGCGAGGACGGCACGGTGATCGAAAAGGAAGTGTTCAAGGCCCCCGGCGCCGGTGTCGCCATGGCCATGTACAACCTCGACGAATCGATCCGCGATTTCGCCCGCGCCTCGATGAACTACGGCCTGCTGCGCAAGTACCCGGTCTACCTGTCCACCAAGAACACGATCCTCAAATACTACGACGGCCGCTTCAAGGACATCTTCCAGGAGGTCTACGAGGCCGAGTTCGAGGCCAAGTTCAAGGAAGCCAAGATCTGGTACGAACACCGCCTGATCGACGACATGGTGGCCTCCTCGCTGAAGTGGTCCGGCGGCTATGTCTGGGCGTGCAAGAACTATGACGGCGACGTGCAGTCCGACACCGTCGCGCAGGGCTATGGCTCGCTTGGCCTGATGACCTCGGTGCTGATGACGCCGGACGGCCAGACCGTGGAAGCCGAAGCTGCCCACGGCACGGTGACCCGCCACTACCGCCAGCACCAGAAGGGCGAGGAAACCTCGACCAACTCGATCGCCTCGATCTTCGCCTGGACCCGTGGCCTCGCCCACCGCGCCAAGCTCGACAACAATGCCGAGCTGGCCCGCTTCGCCGACACGTTGGAGAAGGTCTGCGTCAACACCGTTGAATCGGGCTACATGACGAAGGACCTGGCGCTGCTGATCGGTCCCGACCAGCCCTGGCTGTCGACCACCGGCTTCCTCGACAAGATCGACGAGAACCTGCAGAAGGCCATGGGCTGACCGCCCTTCAACCTGCAAAGAGTTACAGGCCCGCCTCCCCGGCGGGCCTTCTTTTTTACCTAGAGGAAGGTAAGTGCGGGCAAATGGGGAAAAACTTAAAATTGTTGAGAGAATGCTGGAATTTATTAGAAAATCATTGTTTACCTAGATTTGCGCAGTCCGGTTACCGCACACACAAACCAGCCTGCGAAGTGCCGCCGCAGCCACCGCCCCCGGTCTGCGGCGGTGCGCATTTTGGGGCCCTGCAACGCCTTGCAACCACGCTTGTGCCGCACATTTCCAAGTATTGTACGTCGTCCAACGAAAATGGCCCCGCCAGGGGCGAGGCCATCAAATCACACATGCCGGAAAAGCGAATCAGCCCAGCGCAGCCCTCACGGCGTCCAGCGCGGCGTTACCCGCCGAGCCGTCCGGCCCACCCGCTTGTGCCATGTCCGGGCGCCCGCCGCCGCCCTTGCCGCCCAGCGCCTCGGATGCCTTGCGCACGAGATCGACCGCGCTGAAGCGTGCCGTCAGGTCATCGGTCACCGCGACCACGACGCTGGCCTTGCCGTCCTCGCCGACGCCGACAAAGGTGACCACGCCGGAGCCGAGCGACTGCTTGCCCTCATCGGCCATCGGCTTCAGGTCTTTCGGCGCGACACCTTCGACCACGCGGCCAAGGAATTTGACGCCGTTGATCTCTTCGGCGCCGCCCTCTGTTCCAGATCCGCCGCCGCCCAGCGCCACCTTGCGGCGCAACTCTGCCACTTCGCGCTCCAGCTTCTTGCGCTCGTCGAGAATCGCGTCGAGACGTGCCACCGCATCGGCGGGCGCGACCTTCATTGCAGCCGCCATGTCCTTCACGCGGCGGTCCTGCTCGTCGAGGTAGCGCCGTGCGTCCTCGCCCGTCAGCGCCTCGATTCGACGCACGCCCGAGGCCACAGCCCCTTCCGTCAGCACCCGCACAAGGCCGATGTCGCCTGTCGCGCGCACATGGGTGCCGCCGCACAGTTCCGTCGAATAGGCCCTGCCCGCCTTGCCGCCACGCAGCGCCGTGCCCATGGAGACCACGCGCACCTCATCGCCGTATTTCTCGCCGAACAGTGCCATCGCGCCTTCGGCGATCGCATCGTCTACCGCCATCAGCCTGGTTGTCACCGGTGCGTTCTGCACCACGATTTCGTTGGCGATGGTCTCGATCTCCGCCAGCTCGTCCGCCGAGATCGGCTTGGGATGCGAAAAGTCGAAGCGCAGCCGGTCGGGCGCAACCAGAGATCCCTTCTGCGCCACATGGGTGCCCAGCACCTCGCGCAAGGCTTCATGGACCAGATGCGTCGCCGAATGGTTGGAGCGCAGCCGCGTCCGGCGGCCATGGTCGACCGCCAGTTCCACCGGCGCGCCGGTCTTCGCAATACCCTTGCGCACCGTGCCGGAATGGACGAACAGCCCGTCGGCCTTCTTCTGCGTATTGGCGATTTCGATGACAAGCCCGTCACCCGAAATCATGCCCGTATCGCCCATCTGGCCACCCGATTCGCCATAGAACGGAGTCTGGTTCACGACCACCGAAACCGCATCCCCGGCTGAGGCCGAAGCAACCTCCTTGCCATCGGCCACCAGCGCCTGGATGACGCCTTCCGCACTTTCCGTGTCGTATCCCAGGAACTCGGTCGCGCCGAGCCTTTCGCGCAGGCCGAACCAGATCGTTTCGGTGGCGGCCTCGCCGGATCCGGCCCAATTGGCCCGCGCTTCGGCCTTCTGGCGCTCCATGGCTGCGTTGAACCCGTCCGTATCGACCGCAATGTCGCGCTGGCGCAGCGCATCCTGCGTCAGGTCGAGCGGGAAGCCATAGGTGTCATAGAGCTTGAAGGCGGTCTCGCCGTCGAGCTTGCCGCCGGCTGTCAGATCGGTCGTCGCCTCATCGAGAAGCGTCAGGCCGCGCGCCAGCGTTTTGCGGAAACGCGTTTCCTCCAGCTTCAGCGTCTCGGTGATGAGCGCCTGCCCGCGCACCAGTTCCGGATAGGCCTGGCCCATTTCGCGCACCAGCGCGGGAACGAGGCGCCACATCAACGGCTCGGACGCCCCGAGCAACTGCGCGTGGCGCATGGCACGGCGCATGATGCGGCGCAGCACATAGCCACGGCCTTCGTTCGACGGCAGCACGCCGTCAGCGATGAGGAAGGACGACGCGCGCAGATGGTCCGCGATCACACGATGGCTCGCCCGGTTCTTGCCCTCCGCCGGGACACCGGTCGCCTCGACAGAAGCGCGGATCAGCGCCTTGAACAGGTCGATGTCGTAATTGTCATGCTCGCCCTGCAATACCGCGGCAATACGCTCCAGCCCCATGCCGGTATCGATGGAGGGACGCGGCAGATCGATGCGCTCCTCCTTCGTCACCTGCTCGTACTGCATGAAGACGAGATTCCAGATCTCGATGAAGCGGTCACCGTCCTCGTCCGGACTGCCGGGCGGGCCGCCGGGGATGCCGTCGCCGTGGTCATAGAAGATTTCCGAGCACGGTCCGCAGGGACCGGTATCCCCCATCGCCCAGAAATTGTCCGAGGTCGCGATGCGGATGATCCGGTCGTCGGAAAGCCCGGCGATCTTCTTCCAATGGTCCGCCGCTTCGTCATCGGTGTGGTAGACCGTGACCAGCAGCCGGTCACTGGCAAGGCCGAACTCCTTGGTGATCAGCGTCCAGGCATGGAAGATCGCCTCTTCCTTGAAATAGTCGCCGAAGGAAAAATTGCCGAGCATCTCGAAGAAGGTGTGGTGACGCGCCGTGTAACCCACATTGTCGAGGTCATTGTGCTTGCCGCCCGCGCGCACGCATTTCTGCGATGTCGCCGCACGGCTGTAGGGGCGCTTTTCAAGCCCGGTGAAGACGTTCTTGAACTGCACCATGCCGGCATTGGTGAACATCAGCGTGGGATCGTTGCGCGGAACGAGCGGGCTCGACTCGACGGCCTGGTGCCCATTGCGGGAAAAATAGTCGAGAAAGGCCGACCGGATCTCGTTGACGCCACTCATGCTGGATGTCCCATGGAATTCTCATGGCCCTTGCGGGCAAAAACCCCGCGGGTGCGGGGCCAGTCCGTTGCCTTTTAGCCGCCTGGCCGGGACCTGTCCAGAATCCCTTGACCTCCCGGAACAGCGCACCCATGCAGCGGGCAGGCTCCCGCCCGCACGCGCGAAAATGCCGCCGGTTGCAGACACGCAACCGGCGGCACCGATAGTCGGCCTGGATTGCGCGCCCCGCGCCACACCTCACATTTCGGCGGCTTCCGGCCCGTCCTCGGAGAAGGAATTGTCATCTTCCAGGAACCGCTCGGCGATCAGGCCGGCATTCTGGCGCAGCGTCGTCTCGATCTCGTGGGCGATTTCCTTGTTGTCACGCAGGAACTGCTTGGCGTTCTCGCGCCCCTGGCCCAGACGCTGCGAATTGTAGGAGAACCACGCGCCCGACTTCTCCACCACCCCGGCCTTGACGCCAAGATCGATCAGTTCGCCCGTCTTGGACACGCCCTCGCCATACATGATGTCGAATTCCACCTGCTTGAAGGGCGGCGCCATCTTGTTCTTGACCACCTTCACGCGGGTCTGGTTGCCGACCACCTCGTCACGATCCTTCACCGAACCGATGCGGCGGATGTCGAGACGCACCGAGGCGTAGAACTTCAGCGCATTGCCGCCGGTCGTCGTCTCGGGCGACCCGAACATCACGCCGATCTTCATGCGGATCTGGTTGATGAAGATGACCATGGTGTTGGAGCGCGAGATCGAGGCCGTCAGCTTGCGCAGCGCCTGGCTCATCAGGCGGGCCTGCAGGCCGGGCAGCGAATCGCCCATCTCGCCTTCGATTTCGGCGCGCGGCGTCAGCGCCGCCACCGAGTCGATCACCAGCACGTCCACCGCGCCGGACCGCACCAGCGTGTCGGCGATCTCCAGCGCCTGCTCGCCCGTGTCGGGCTGCGAGATCAGCAGGTCTTCCAGCTCCACGCCGAGCTTGCGGGCATAGACCGGGTCCAGCGCGTGCTCGGCATCGACGAAGGCGCAGATGCCGCCGCTCTTCTGGGCTTCCGCGATGGTCTGCAGCGCCATGGTGGTCTTGCCGGAGCTTTCCGGCCCGTAAATCTCGATGATGCGGCCCTTGGGCAGGCCGCCAATACCCAGCGCAATGTCCAGCCCGAGCGATCCGGTGGAGACGGTCTCGATCTCCACGACCTGCTCATTGGCCCCCAGCCGCATGATGGAGCCCTTGCCGAAGGCGCGTTCGATCTGCGACAGCGCAGCATCCAGAGCTTTTGATTTGTCCACTGATTTATCCTCGACAAGCCGCAACGAGTTCTGCGCCATGATACATCACCTCTTTCCCGACATGGAACCCCGGACACCGCAATGCCCATGAATTATGTACCGCATTTGTTCTCATTTTTCAAGTAGCATAACACCATGTTTTATCTGCATATTCATTTTTTGTTCTCATCCGTTCCTATCCGGATATATCCCCTGCCCTTCGGCTGCCCGGCCACGCCTGTTGCGTGCGCGGCGGCAGAATCGCCGTGGCGCGGGCCGCGTGCGCGCGCTAACAAGGCGGCATGAGCAAATCCCTTGCCCTGCTTGCCGTCGGCGGCGCGCATCCCGACAGGCGCGGCCAGGTCGCCGGTGCCTATGTGCCCGGCGCCTCCAATCCGGGCTCCATGCGTGAAAGCATCGGCGGCGGCGTCTTCAATGCCGCGCGCGTGGCCGCCGCTTCCGGCCTGCAGGTCAGCCTCGTTTCGGTGCGCGGCGGTGATGCGTCCGGCGCCATGGTGGAAGCTGCCATTGCCGGGGCCGGGCTGGCCGATCTCTCCCCCACCTTTCTCGACAGGCGCACGCCGAGCTACACCTCGCTTCTGGATCGCTCCGGCGAGCAGATCGCCGGGCTCGCCGACATGGCACTTTATGATGTGGCCTTCGCGCGCATCCTGCGCCGCAAGCCCGTGCGGGCAGCACTCGCCGCCGCAGATGCCGTGCTCTGTGATGCCAATCCCTCCAGCGAAGCTCTCGAAGCGCTTGCTGTGGCCGCGGGCGGCAAGCCGCTCCATGCCATCGCCGTATCCCCGGCCAAGGTGGTGCGTCTGGCGCCGCTCCTGCCGCAGCTTGCCTGCCTGTTCATGAACCGGGCCGAAGCCGTGGCGCTGGCCGCCGCCGTCACGTCCAAGGGCCCGGCCAATCCGCTTGATGCGGTGGCCGGAGCAGGCTTGCGCGCCGCCGTCATCACCGGCGGCGCCGGTCCGCTGGCCGTGCTGCAGAACGGGCGGCAAACCACGCTGCTGCCGCCACAAGCAGAGGCCCTGCGCGATGTCACCGGCGCAGGTGACGCACTGGCCGGTGCGACGGTCGCCGCGTTGATGGCCGGAGCGGACCTGCGGGAGGCGCTGCTGCACGGCATGGCGGCGGCCGCAGCCACGGTGGAAACCCGCGACAGCATCGCCAGCCCTGATCGCATGACCCGTTACCTTGACGAAGCCCGGAGGCTGAACCCGTGACATCTTCAGGCCTAACCGCGGCATTGCCGCTCGATATCGAACCTGGACTTGCCAGCGCACTGAAGGCCGGACGGCCCGTGGTGGCGCTGGAATCCACCATCATCACCCATGGCATGCCCTGGCCCGACAATGCCGCCATGGCACAAACTGTCGAGCAGGTGGTGCGCGAGGGCGGCGCCGTGCCTGCCACCATTGCCGTCATCGAGGGCCGCCTGAAGATCGGCCTCACCGCCGGGGAACGCGAAACTCTGGCGCGCGAAACAGGCGCGATGAAACTGTCGCGCGCCGATCTCGCCTTCGCGCTGTCGCAGGGGCGCACCGGCGGCACCACCGTGGCCGCCACCATGATTGCAGCCCACTTGGCCGGCATCGGCGTCTTCGCCACCGGCGGCATCGGCGGCGTCCACAAGGGTGCCGAGACCAGTTTCGACGTTTCCGCCGACCTGCCCGAACTGGCCGCCACGCCCGTCATCGTTGTCTCGGCCGGTGCCAAGGCCATTCTTGACATTCCCAAAACGCTGGAAGTGCTGGAAACCCAGGGCGTTCCCGTCATCGGTTATGGCACGGACGTCATGCCCGCCTTCTGGTCACGCAGCTCCGTCCACGCCGCGCCGCTCAGGCTCGACACAGCCGCCGCCATCGCAGATTTCCAGCGCATGCGGACCGCTCTAGGCATCTCCGGCGGCATGCTGGTGGCCAATCCGGCGCCGCAGGCCGACGAGATCCCGGCCGATGAAATGGCCGGTTACATCACCACTGCGCAGGCCGATGCCGATGCCGCAGGCGTGTCCGGCAAGGCGGTCACGCCCTTTCTCCTGGCGCGCATTGTGGAACTGACCGGCGGCCGCAGCCTGCAAACCAACATCGCGCTGGTCAAGAACAATGCCCGGCTGGCTGCCGAAATCGCCGTGGCGCTGGCGAAAGGCTGACCGTTCCGGCGCCGGTCAGGACAGGATGCGCCGTCCACCGGCGGCTTCGCCCGCCTGCCGCACGATCGTGGCAATCTGCATCAGCTGCTTGGCGAGCGGGCTGGTCCGGCGCCAGATCATGCCGATGGTGCGCGACGGTTCCGGGCTGTTGAAGCGCGATACGGCGACATCGGCGGAGCGCGTTTCCACGCCAAGCGCCATTTCGGGAATCAGCGTCACGCCGATGCCCGCCCCCACCATCTGCACCAGCGTTGAAAGTGAGCTTCCGTCCAGCAACTCGCGCGGCGCGGAAGCCTGAAGGTTGCAGAAGGAAAGCGCCTGGTCACGAAAGCAATGGCCCTCTTCCAGCAGCAACAGGCGCATTTCGCGCAAGCCCTCGCGGTCCGGCACCGGCTTTCCCTCATCCTCGGCCGGGCGCACCAGCACGAAACGCTCGCTGAACAGCGGCACCTCGGCCAGCGACGGTTCGGAGACCGGCAGCGCCACAATCGCCGTGTCAAGCCGCCCCTCTGCCAGTTCGGCCACGAGGCGCGAGGTCAGCGTCTCGCGCACATGGATGTCCAGCCCGTCATGCAGCCGGTTGATCTCGCCGATGATGCCGGGCAGCAGGTAGGGCGCGATGGTGGGAATGACGCCGATGCGCAGCCGTCCCGCCAGCCGGTCGCGCGAGGCACGCGCCATGTCTTCCAGCTCGTCGGCGGAGCGCAGGATGGCGCGCACCCGGTCCGCCACCTCTTCGCCAAAGCCGGTCAGCCGCACCTGCCGCGCGCCCCGCTCGAACAGGCTGGTGCCCAACGTCTCCTCCATTTCCTTGATCTGCATGGACAGCGCAGGCTGCGAAATCGCGCAGGCATCCGCCGCCCTGCCGAAATGGCCGTGGCGGGCCAGCGCCTCGAAATAGCGCATCTGTTTGAGGGTCAATGTCGTCATAAGGTGAACTTATCAGAACAATCAGAAAATACCATTTAGAATAATGATAATCGGTTGCTAGTCTCTCTCCACAAGAACGCGAAAAGCCTCGTCCCCGATTTCCGGGCGGGGCTTCATGGCAGTGTCATGGGGGATGATGGCTCGGCCTGCTGGCCGGCCTGCCGAACACTGCGCGGAACGAAAAGAGTATTGAACGCTTCTGGAAGGAGAATGACATGGACAAGATCGCTGAGGGCAAATGCCCGGTGATGCACGGTGCGATGACCGAGACCGGCACCACCAACACCCACTGGTGGCCCAAGGGGCTGAACATCGACATCCTGCACCAGCAGGACACCAAGACCACCCCGCTCGGCAAGGATTTCGACTACCGCGAGGCGGTCAAGGGCCTCGATTTCGAGGCGGTCAAGGCTGACGTCAACGCGCTTTTGACCGACAGCCAGGATTGGTGGCCGGCCGACTGGGGCCACTATGGCGGCCTCTTCATCCGCCTTGCCTGGCACTCCGCAGGCTCCTACCGTCTGGCTGACGGCCGCGGCGGTGGCGGCGCGGGCAACATCCGCTTTGCCCCGCTCAATTCCTGGCCGGACAATGCCAGCCTCGACAAGGCCCGCCGCCTGCTCTGGCCGGTCAAGAAGAAGTACGGCAACCGGCTTTCCTGGGCCGACCTGATCCTGCTGTCCGGCACCATCGCCTATGAGAACATGGGCCTGAAGACCTTCGGTTTTGCCTTTGGTCGCGCCGACATCTGGCATCCTGAAAAGGACACCTATTGGGGCGCGGAGAAGGAATGGCTCGCCCCGTCCGACGAACGCTATGACGACGTGGCCGATCCCTCCACCATGGAAAACCCGCTCGCCGCCGTGCAGATGGGCCTCATCTATGTGAACCCGGAAGGCGTCAACGGCAAACCCGACCCGCTGAAGACCGCCGCGCAGGTACGCGAGACCTTCGCCCGCATGGCGATGGACGACGAGGAAACCGCCGCGCTTACCGTCGGCGGCCACACCGTCGGCAAGGCCCATGGCAACGGCGATGCCGGTGCGCTGACCAGCGCGCCTGAAGCCGGTGAGCTGGAAAACCAGGGTTTTGGCTGGATGAACCCGCACATGGGCGGCAAGGCCTCCAACGCGGTCACCTCGGGCATCGAGGGCGCATGGACCACCAACCCGACCAAGTGGGACGATGGCTATCTGAAACTCCTCTTCGGCTACGAGTGGGAGCTGACCAAAAGCCCCGCCGGAGCCAACCAGTGGCGGCCCGTCAACATCCGCGAGGAGGACATGCCGGCCGACGCATCCGACCCGTCCAGGCGCACCATGCCGATGATGACGGATGCCGACATGGCCATGAAGATGGACCCGGCCTATCGCGCCATCTGCGAGAAATTCATGGGCGATTTCGCCTATTTCTCCGATACCTTCGCCCGCGCCTGGTTCAAGCTGACCCACCGCGACATGGGCCCGAAGGTGCGCTACCTCGGCCCGGACGCGCCCGCCGAAGACCTGATCTGGCAGGATCCGGTTCCCGCTGGCTCCACCGCCTATGATGTCAACGCCCTCAAGGCGAAGATCGCCGCCTCCGGCCTGTCGTTGGCCGACATGGTCACCACGGCGTGGGATTCCGCGCGCACCTATCGCGGCTCCGACATGCGTGGCGGCGCCAATGGCGCGCGCATCCGCCTTGCCCCGCAAAAGGACTGGGAGGGCAATGAACCGGCCCGCCTCGCCCGCGTCCTGTCGGTTCTCGAACCGCTCGCCAAGGCGGCGGGTGCATCCGTTGCCGACACGATCGTGCTGGCCGGCAATCTGGGCATCGAGCAGGCCGCCAAGGCCGCCGGCTTCGACGTGACGGTGCCCTTCTCGCCCGGCCGCGGTGACGCGACCGACGCGATGACCGACGCCGCCTCCTTCGACGTGCTGGAACCGCTGGCCGACGGCTTCCGCAACTGGCTGAAGAAGAACTACGTGGTCGCCGCCGAGGAAATGCTGCTCGACCGCGCGCAACTGATGGGCCTGACCGGCACCGAAATGACGGTGCTGCTCGGCGGCATGCGCGTGCTCGGCACCAATTTCGGCGGCACCAGGCATGGCGTCTTCACCGATCGCGTGGGCGCGCTGACCACCGACTTCTTCACCAATCTCACCGACATGGCTTACAGCTGGCATCCGGTGGACGGCGGCATCTACGAGATCCGCGACCGCAAGACCGGCGCGGTGAAGTGGACGGCGACGCGCACCGACCTGGTGTTCGGCTCCAACTCCATCCTGCGCGCCTATGCGGAAGTCTATGCCCAGGACGACGCCAAGGTGAAGTTCGTGCACGACTTCGTCGCCGCCTGGGCGAAGGTGATGGACGCCGACCGCTTCGACCTCAGCGCCTGACCGGGCACGCACCGGTAACCACGAAGGGCGCGGCACCATCCGCGCCCTTTTCCTTGCCCGGCGCGCGATCCGTTTCCGTGCAGGCAGTGACGTGATCCGACGCGCGGCCCAACCTCCCCCTTGAGGGGAGGTCGGAGAAGCAAGGCGAAGCCGTAGCTGATCCGGGTGGGTGTGAGAATCGCGACGCCAGCATGGACACCCCCACCCGCTCTGCTCCAGCTTCGCCGGACCAATCGCGTGCCTCCCCCGAAAGCGTGGGAGGCAAAGTGGCGCTCGGCATCACGCGCGGCCGCCTGACCGCCCTGCCCCTCACCCCTCCAGCACTTCCTTCACCTTCTGCGCCAGCTGTTTCAGCGAGAAGGGCTTTGGCAGGAAGCCGAATTGCGCGTCCTTGGGCAGGTTTTTCGCGAAGGCCTCTTCCGCATAGCCGGAAACGAAGATGAACTTGATGTCGGGCTGGCGGGCGCGCAGCTCGCCGAGCAGCGTCGGCCCGTCCATTTCCGGCATCACCACGTCGGAGACGACAATGTCCACCTGGCCTTCAAGCTCCTCGAAGACATCCAGCGCCTCGATACCCGACGACGCTTCGTGCACCGTGTAACCGCGCGAGGTGAGCGCGCGCACGCCCCCCATGCGCACCGCATCCTCGTCTTCCACCAGCAGCACGGTGGCCGTGCCGGAAAGGTCCTGCGCGGCCTCCTTCTGCGCCGCAGCGGCAGGCGCAGCGGCGGCGGCTGCCTCCGTCCCGGCAGCCGCGGGCTTTGCTTCCACCACGTGGCGCGGCAGGAAGATGCGGAAGGTGGTGCCATGGCCGACCTCGGATTCGGCATAGATGAAGCCGCCGGTCTGCTTGATGATGCCGTAGACCATCGACAGGCCGAGGCCCGTGCCCTTGCCCACTTCCTTGGTGGTGAAGAAGGGCTCGAATATCTTCTTCATGACGTCCGGATCGATGCCGGTGCCGGTGTCGGCCACCTCGACCAGCACGTAATCGCCCGGCACCATCTCCGAATAGTTGAGCGTGCGGCTTTCGGCCTCGTCCATGTTGCGGGTGGAAATGGTGACGGCGCCGCCCTGCGGCATGGCATCGCGCGCATTGACGACCAGGTTGACCACCACCTGCTCGAACTGGCCGAGATCGGCCTTCACCGGCCAGAGATCGCGCCCATGCTCGATGCGCGTTTCCACCGTGTTGCCGGCAAGGCGCGCCAGCAGCATGCGCAGGTCGGCCAGCACGTCGGTGAGGTTCAGCACCTCGGGGCGCAGCGTCTGGCGGCGCGAGAAGGCCAGAAGCTGGCGCACCAGCGAAGCGGCACGGTTGGCATTCTGCTTGATGTTCATGATGTCCGGGAAGGACGGGTCGGAGGCGCGGTGGTTGATCAGCAGCAGGTCCGACGCCATGATGATGGCGGTCAGCACGTTGTTGAAGTCATGGGCGATGCCGCCGGCAAGCTGGCCCACAGCCTGCATCTTCTGGCTCTGCGCCATCTGGGCTTCCAGTGCCTTCTGCTCGGTCGTCTCCACCGCATAGACGATGGCCGCTTCTTCCGCGTCCTCACCGGACGTGTCGACAACCGCGTTGACATAGAAGCGCATGTGGCGGTTCTCGTCGCCGGGCAGCGTCGTGTCGATGGGCGCGATCTCCGCCTTGCCCGCCTTGGCGGCGTCCAGCGCCAGCGCGAAGGCCTCGCGGTTCGGCGCGGCGATCACGCTGTCGAGCGAAACATGCCGGTCCACCGCATCGCGGTCCACCACCTTGGAGAACAGCGACAGGAAAGGCGCATTGGTGCGCAGGATGCGCCCTTCCCCGTCAATCCCCGCGATTGCCATTGGCGTGGAATTGAAGAAGCGCGTGAAACGCACTTCGGCGGCCCGCGCCTCGGCACCCGTATGGTCACCCTGCGCGCGGTTCAGCACGATGGAGCGTGTCGGCCCCGGCCTGCCATCGCGGCTGGCCGAGACGCGGTGCATGAAACGCACCGGCAGTGCGCCGCCCGTCGCCGTTTCCAGGTCGAGGTCGATCATGGCATCGCGGCTGGTGCCCGGCTCCGCATGCACCGCATTGATGAGCGCCATGCCGTCGCCCGCCACCATGGAGCGCATCGCCATGCGGCCGGGCGCGAAGGTGGCGAGATCCATGCCCAGCCATTCGGCCAGCGTCGCGTTCATGTAGGTCAGGCGGCCTTCCTCATCGGCAGCGAAGAAACCGGCCGGCGCATGATCGAGATGGTCGATCGCCTTTTGCAGATCCTGGAAATAGCGCTCCTGCTCGGCCCGCTCGGTGGAAATGTCGGCGATCTGCCAGGCGGAGAACGGCTTGCGGTGGCCCGGCACCGAGATGGAGCGCACCCGCACGCGATACCAGCGCGCGCCCGGTTCCGAGCCGGGCTTCAGGGCCGAGGACAGGCGGAACTCGCCGTCGTCGTCGCGCCCGTCCTCCAGTGAGGCCGAAAGCCGCGCGACGGTCTCGGCGGCCTCCTGGTTGTCGGCCAGCAGCGTGCGCACCGTGCGGATATCGGAGATGGAGGTGGCCCCGGTGGTCGCCGCATAGGCGCGGTTGGCATAGATCACCCGTTCCTTGGCATCGGTGATGATGATGCCTTGCGGCATGGAATCGACAAAGGCCTTGGACAGGTCATCGCCCGACGAGGCAGGCGTCGCACGCACGATGCCGGTCACATTGGCAAACAGGTAGCCGACACCGATCATCGCCAGCATGCCGAGGAAACCCAGCAGGAACGGCTCGCCGATGCGCTCGCGGAACACCACGAAGGCGGTGGCCGCCACCGTCAGCACCATGGCGAAGATGACCAGCCGCGCCACCGGCCCCGGCCCCGCACCCTTGTCCACGATGGGTACGGGATAGAATTCGCCCTGGTTGTCGCTGTTCATCGCACCAAATCCGCTTGCCGCCTGTCCCGGCCTGTTCCCCCCGGGCGATTCAGGTTGAATCACATTCCGCCCGGAACCGGAAGCCCCGCCGCTCATTTCGCAGGCAGGCGGGGCAATTTCCCGTTGACAAGGGCCCCGCCCCGGAATTGCCGCTTGCCCGGAAAGCGCCTTGGCGCATAATCGCGGACTGAAAAGCATGGGGAAATGCCGGATGGATTGGCTCACGGATATTTTCGGCGAGGGCATGGCTAAGGTCATTGCCTGGGGCGCCGGGCTGTTGGTGCTCCTTATCCTCGTCCTGATTGTCATACGGCTGTTCCGCGCCGCCATCCCCGGCACCTTCATCGCGGGCGGCAGCCGCAAGCACCGCCTCGCCGTCATCGACGCGGCGGCCGTCGATTCCTCGCGCAGGCTCGTGCTGGTGCGCCGGGACGAAACCGAACACCTGCTGCTGATAGGCGGCTCCAACGATCTGGTCGTCGAAACCGGGATCAAGGCGCCCGGCGCAGTTTCCAGCGAGGAGACCGGGGACGCCCCGCAACCGGCTGCACTTGCGCCCGAACCGCTTGCTCCGCTGCCACCGGCTGCGCCCGCAGTCCCTTCCGCTGAGGAGGAAGACGAGCAGGCGCAGCGCATCTCCGCCATCACCGCCGCAGTGCGCAGGCACGATCCTGCGCCGCCAGCCGTCCCCGCCCCGATCCCGGTTTCCGCCCCGGCACCACCTCCGGTGCACGTCGCCCGGCCGGCGGAACCACCGGCTCCGCCTCCACCGTTGCCGCAGCCGCCTTCTGCGCCTGCGCGTCATGTCATGCCGCCAGCGCCACCACCACCTGCCGCTCCTGCCGCCCCGCGCTATGTCCCGCCGATGTCGGGACCGGCTGCCGCCATCGGTACCGCGCCGGTGGCGCCGCGCCCGCAACCGGCTCCTCCGCCCCCCGCTCCCGAACCGCAGGAAGCCCTGTCGGACGCCGAGCTGCTGCGCGACCTCCAGGAAACGCTGGCCCCCGTGAAGCGCCCGCCGCCTGCACCGCAACCGGTCCAGGCCAGCCGCGCGGACCCTGTTCTGGAGGACCCGGCTGTGGAATCGACGCTGGAGGATGAAATGTCCAAGCTTCTGGCCGACCTGACCCGCGACAATGACGGCAAGGCGGGGTGACGCGCTTTTCGCGCAATCCTGAACTCTTGGCAGCCATTCCTCCCGGCGCGAAGCAGCCGCACCCAAACCCGACAGCGCGCATGAGCTGTGCTTCAACGCAAAAACCCGGCTGCGAGGCCGGGTTTTCCAGTTCGGTCTTCGGCAGCCTTCCGGCCACCCGTCAATCGTCGCGGTAAACCTTCTCGCGGCGCTCGTGGCGCTCCTGCGCCTCGATCGACAGCGTGGCGATCGGACGGGCATCAAGGCGGCGCAGCGAGATCGGCTCGCCGGTCTCCTCGCAATAGCCATAGGTGCCGTCGTCAATGCGCATCAGCGCGGCGTCGATCTTGGAGATCAGCTTGCGTTGGCGGTCACGCGCGCGCAGCTCGATGGCGCGATCGGTTTCCGACGAGGCACGGTCGGCCAGATCCGAATGATTCTCGTTTTCCTGCTGCAGGGTTTCCAGCGTCTCGCGCGACTCGCGCAGGATGTCATTCTTCCAATCGATCAGCTTCTCGCGGAAGTAATCCTTCTGACGGTCGTTCATGAACGGTTCGTCATCGGAAGGGATGTAGCCAGCTTCAATCAGTTCGGACATTCGACTCACCCTGTTTACTGCCCCGCGCCTATATATTGGCGGGCAAACGGCCATACAAGCCTTAAGTCTGATGCTCACAAGGATTTCATGAAAGCGTCACAAATCCGCTAACGCATCTTTCATGCCAGATCGGCGCCCGGCGCACAGCGAAGCTGCCTCCCCGGCCGCGCGGCAAACGGGCAGGAAATCCGCGGCAAGCGGAGCCCCGTGGACGCCGGGGTTCCCTGCACATCTGGCGCCTTCTTCGGCAACCTGCCCGATTCGCAGGCCGTGACCACCCTGTTCCTTCCGTGAAATGGCGCTGCAAATGAAACGGTTTAATCCTTCCTTCCAATTGCAACCCCGTCAGGGGCTTCCTACTTTCAGCGCGTCGAGAAACCGAACCGGAAAGGACGCCGATGAGCCGGGTCTATCTTTTGCGCCACGCACGCGCCGCTTTTCCGCAGCCCGGCATGCGGGATTTCGACCGTCCGCTGGAGAAGGACGCCGACGACGATGCCGAAGCACTGGGCATCGCCATGCGCGCCAATGGCCAAAGGCCGGACTCTGTTGTCTGCTCCTCGGCCCGCCGTACCCGCGAGACCTGGGACCATGTGGCACAGGGCCTGGAGCTTGATCCGGACATGGCCGAATTCAGCGACACGCTCTACTGCACGGATGCGTCGGGCTATATCGATGTGATCCGCTCGCGCGCCGGCCAGGAGTCCGTCATGCTGATCGGTCACAACCCGATGCTGGAGGAAGTGGCCCATTCGCTGTCCGGACGGGGAAACGGCAGCAGCGCCCTGGCAGACGGATTTGCGACCTGCGGTCTGGCGGTGATCGATTTTGACACGCCGCTGGCCGATGTCGCACCGGGCAAGGGCAATCTCCAGCTTTTCATGACTCCGGAAGACCTCTGACGGGCTGCGCCATTTCAATCGGCGCTTGCCACACCTATATGCGTTTCCAAGCCATGGGGAACGCAGGACCTTGACCGCATTGACCACCTTTGCCGACGAGGCCCAGATTGCCCTCGACACGCTGGGCGAACGCATTTCCGGGCTGGCCGATCCGAGCCTGCGTCTCGGCGTGACCGGCCTGTCGCGCGCTGGCAAGACCGTGTTCATCACAGCTCTGGTCCACAATCTCATCCATGGTGGCCGGCTGCCCGTTTTTGAACCGGCGCGATCCGGTCGCATTCGCCGCGCCTACGTGCGCCCGCAGCCCGATGATGCGGTGCCGCGCTTCCAATATGAGGATCACGTCGCAAAGTTGGTCGATGAGCGGCTGTGGCCGGACTCCACCCGCGCCGTCTCGCAAATGCGGCTGACGATCGACTACGAGTCGGCCAGCGGCTGGGGCCGCCTTCTCTCCGGCGGCAAGCTTTCCCTCGACATCGTGGATTATCCGGGCGAATGGCTGCTCGACCTGCCGCTCCTGGGCAAGACCTATGCCGAATTTTCCGCCGAGGCGCTGGGTCTCGCGCGTGCACCGATCCGCCACGACCTTGCATCAGGCTGGCTTTCCCTGACCGGAGCCGCCGATCCGTCCGCCGAAGCCGACGAGATGGTGGCGCGCAAGCTGGCCGAAAGCTTCACCGCCTATCTGCGCGCCTGCCGCGCCGACAGCCGCGCGCTCTCGACCCTGCCGCCCGGCAGATTCCTGATGCCCGGCGACATGGAAGGTTCGCCCGCTCTCACCTTTGCACCACTCGACCTGCCGGACGGGTTCTCGCCCCCGCGCAATTCGCTGGCCGCCATGATGGAGCGGCGCTACGAAGCCTACAAGACGCATGTCATCAAGCCCTTTTTCCGCGAGCACATCACCCGGCTCGATCGCCAGATCGTGCTCATCGACGCCATGCAGGCAATGAATGCCGGTCCCGGCGCCGTCGCCGATCTGGAACGCGCGCTGACCGGCGTGATGGCCTGTTTCCGGCAGGGCCGCAGCGGCTTTCTCACCAGCCTCGTGTCGCGCCGGATCGACCGCATCCTGGTCGCCGCCACCAAGGCCGACCACATCCACCATGAAAGCCATGACCGGCTTCAGGCGATCGTGCGCAAACTGGTGGACCGCGCCATCGAGACCGCGCGTTTCTCCGGCGCGGAGGTGGAAGTCGCCGCGCTCGCTGCCGTGCGCGCGACACGTGAAGGCACTGTGAGTCATGACGGCGAGACGCTACCCGTCATCACCGGAACGCCGATGGCGGGCGAGGACATCGCCGGAGAAACCTTCGACGGCCAGCGCGAAACCGCCATATTTCCCGGTGATTTGCCGGACAATCCGGATTCGATCCTTGAGGCGGATGAGGCCGCTGGCGCAAATGCCGCGATCCGCTTCGTCCGGTTCCGCCCGCCCCGGCTCGAACACACGGCGGAAGGCATGACGCTCTCGCTGCCGCACATCCGCCTCGACCGGGCCATGCAATTCCTGCTCGGAGACCGGCTGGCATGAGTGACAAGACCGCGACACCGCGCCGCCCGGCGGCCTTCCCCCTGCCCGGCCCCAAGCCCGCCGCCCCCGTTAACAAGGCAGGACCCGGGCCGGAAATGCCACCACCGGATCCGGCAGCTGCGCCGTACGGCACCCCTCCGGAAATCACCGCCCGCAAGGCGCACAAGCCACGCAAACCCGCCTCCATCGCCGAACCGGCGCTGGTGCGCATCACGCCGGAGAGCGAAGACCCGTTCCTCGGCCCGCAATTCGACGAAGCTGCCCTGCCCCCCGCTCCCGAACGCCTGCGCCGCAGCGGCTTTTCGTGGCGTACGCTGTTCCTCACGGCGCTGGGCCTGCTGTTGTCGCTCGCCTTCGGCTTGTGGGTTGACGGTCTGCTGAGAGATCTGTTTTCGCGCGCCGGTTGGCTTGGCTGGACGGGTGTGGCGCTGGCGGGCCTTGCTGCGCTCTCCGTGCTGGCGATCCTTGCGCGGGAAATGGCGGCGCTGGTGCGCCTGTCCTCCGTGGCGCGCCTCCAGGCCGAAGCCGCCGACGCACTGACCCACACTGACAGCCGCAAGGCCCGCGAGGTGACCGCCCGGCTGATGGGCCTTCTGGCGGACCGCCCGCAGGTGGCGGCAGGGCGCAAGCGCGTCGCCGCGCAGGAGGGCGAGGTGATCGATGGGCCGGACCTGCTGGCGCTCGCAGAACGCGAATTGCTGGGCCCGCTCGATGCCGAGGCCCGCAAGCTGGTCACCGACGCGGCCAAACGCGTCTCCATCGTCACCGCCGTTTCGCCGCGCGCATTGGTGGACGTCGGTTACGTCATCTTCGAGGCTTCGCGGCTGATCCGCCGCATCGCGCTGCTCTATGGCGGCCGGCCGGGGACGCTCGGCTTCTTCCGTCTCGCCCGCTCGGCCATCGCCCATCTGGCGGTCACCGGCGCAATGGCCGCCTCCGACAGCCTGGTCGGGCAGGTGCTCGGCCACGGGCTCGCCTCTCGCCTTTCCGCCCGCCTCGGCGAAGGTGTTGTCAATGGCTTGATGACCGCGCGCATCGGAATCGCCGCCATCGAGACGGCGCGGCCCATGCCCTTCACCGCGCTCAAACGCCCCGGCATCGGTGACTTCCTTGCCACACTGACGCTGAAAACCGGCGAAAAGTCCGGCGCACCTGACGCTGCGCAACCCTGAAAGCTTGCACGAATCGCGGCCCTTCCCTTACCTTCCAAGGGCTGGGGTTGCACCCGGTTGCGCGCAGGCCGTGTGCCCGCCGCAAAGGAAGAATTAACCAATCTTCTTCATGCTCCGGCCAGTATGAAGAGCTCCCAAGTGTCCGGGTGACCCATGTTCAAGCGCACTGCCCTTATCGTGTCGGCCATCGCGGCCATGGCCCTGCTGCCCATGCCGGGCGCGGTCGGTTCCGACAAGGATCACGAGTTCTTCCGCTCGCTGGCGGGACAATGGTCCGGGCCGGGCGAAATTGTCGCCGGCAAGTACAAGGGCACCAAGTTCATCTGCGATTTCAAGGGTGACACGCCCGGTTCCAGCGTCGGCGTGACGCTGGACGGATCGTGCCGCGTCGGCGTCTTTACCCAGAAGATGCAGGCCTCCATCGAGCGCCGCGGCCGCGTCTATCGTGGCAAGTTCCTCGATGGCGCCAAGGGCAAGGGCCTTGATGTCGTATCCGGCAATGTCGACGGCAAGCGCGTGGTGCTGGCACTGGCCCGCAACACGCTGCGCGGCGCCATGCTCGCCCGCCTCTCCGGCAAGGACTCCATGAACGTCACCGTATCGGTGAAGGTGGATTCAAAGATGGTACCGGTGATCGGCATGAGCCTGAAGCGCACCGACTCGACCACCACCGGCTCGGTCAAGCAGTAAGCTTTTCCCGGCTTCATTCCGGCTCACCGGCCGGCAGATGCCCGGCAGAACCATCAGGCGCCGCCTCTCGCGGCGCCTTTTCCGTTCAGCTCCTTGGCTGCCGGAACCCGCCGCGCCACCAGTCTACCGGACGGTCCAGACGCACCATGCCGTCGCGATCCGCCGTTGTCGCGTGGTCCGCGATGGTCGTCCCGTCCAGCAGGAGACCCGGTGCAATGTCGGCCAGCGGCACCAGCACGAAAGCGCGTTCGCCCATGCGCGGATGCGGGATCGTCAGCCCGTCTTCTTCAATCGCTTCGTCGCCGTAGACCAGAATGTCGACATCGACCGTGCGCGGCCCCCATCGCCGGTCGCGCACGCGGTGGAGTGCCCGTTCCTGGTCGAGACAAAGCTCCAGCAGCCCACGCGGAGTGAGCGTGGTGGTGACGCCCGCACAGCAATTGAGAAAGTCCGGCTGATCGGCCACGCCCCAGGGCGGTGTGCGGTAGAGCGGTGAAACAGCGGTGACGGCAACGTCCCCATGCGCGTCAAGCGCACGCAGCACCGCGCCCATCGCCGCTTCCGGATCGCCCAGGTTTCCGCCGAGCCCGAGCCAGGCGCAAACGGCCTCACTGCGGCCAGACAACGGAAACCTCGACATGATCGAGCACACCGGGTACCGGCGCGTTCGGCTTGCGCACCGTCACGTCCGCTTTCAGGATCTGCGGAAATCGCGCACAAAGCGCCTTGGCCACTTCAAGCGCCAGCGCCTCGATCAAATAGCGCCGCTTGCCGGTGATGATCTGCTCGATGGTGACGAAGGCCGTGCCGTAATCCACCGTCTGCTCGATGGAATCCTCCACCAGGGCGTGGCCGCCATCCACAGTCAGTTCCGCGTCCACATAGAACCGCTGGCCGAGCGCCTCCTCCTCGTCCAGCACGCCGTGGCGGGCAAAGAAGGCGCAATTCTTCATGCGGATGGTGTAAACGCTCATGACCCTTCTCCACTGGCCGGCCCGTGTGCCAGCATGGCATCGGCCATGCGCAGCGCGTCCATATTGGCAGCCACGTCATGCACGCGAAAGATCGCCGCGCCCTTCACGCGCAGCAACGCGGTGGTCGCCGCCGTCGCAATGTCGCGCACCTCCGCGTCCCGTCCGGTGACATGGCCGATGAAACGCTTGCGCGATGTCCCCGCAAGCAGGGGATGGCCAAGCGCCCGCAACTCGCCGAAACGCGCCATCAGCGCCAGGTTCTCGTGCGGGTCCTTGGCAAAGCCGAATCCCGGATCGAGCACGATCTGGCTGGCGGCGACGCCTGCCTTGCGCGCGATCTCCAGCGATTGGCCGAGGAAAAGCTGCTGATCGGCGATCACGTCGGTGAGCCGCTCGCGCCCGCGGCCCGTATGCATGATGACGAGCCCGGCCCCGGTCTGCGCCGCGAGCATGGCGATATCCGGCTCGCGCTGCAGTCCCCAGACATCGTTGATCACATGGGCGCCCGCTTCCACCGCCAGCCTCGCGGTCTCCACGCGGTAAGTATCGACGGACAGGACCGTGTCGAACCGCGCCGCCAGCGCCTCGATGACCGGCAGCACTCGGTCCTGCTCCTGCCCGGCACTGACTGCCTCGCCGCCGGGTCGCGTCGACTCGCCCCCGGCGTCAAGGATCGCGGCGCCCTCATTCACCATGCGCTCCGCTTGACGCAACGCGGCATCCAGCCGGTCGAAGCGCCCGCCATCGGAAAAGGAATCCGGTGTCACATTGAGAACACCCATGATGATGCCCTCGCCGCCGAGTTCCAGCGAGCGGCCATGTGCGAGCGTCCATCGGGTTGCAGCCATCAGGGCCTCCTGCCCCGTTTCTTCCATGCGGGCGGGGTTTTGGGCCTTGCGGGCGCGAAAATCAATTGCCGGACCGCGACATCTCTGCGCTTTGCCGGAAGCCGGAACGATTTCCTTTGCATTTGCCCCCTGCAATCCCACAGGATCGGGGACCATCCGGGGACAGGTTGAATGCGGACAGTTGCAGGTGCATTGACGGGTCTGGTGCTCTGGGGCGGCGTTGCTGCTGCGGCCGATCTATCGGTCTCCGTGCGCCCTTACACGGTGCGCGGCGCGACCATGCAGGAGATCGAGCGCGACTTCGAGCGGCGCGGCCCCCGCGTCGCCTCGTCCGGCGGCATGCGCCACCCCGGCGCCACCCGCATGGAATTTCTCTCCAAGGTCGACTACCGCGCCGATGGCGGCACCTGCCGGGTCACCGGCGTACGGATTTCGCTGAAGGCGACCATCATGGTTCCGCGATGGGCGGGAAACCGCCGGGCCGATGCCGCGCTGGTGCGCATCTGGCCGGTGCTGGCCGCCGATATCCGCCGCCACGAGGATGAGCATGTGCGCGTGGCTGCCCGCTTTGCAAGCACGCTGGAAAGCCGCATCGCGCGGGTCTCTGTCAGGGGCGATTGCACCAGGGCGGAGGATGCGGTGAACCGGGTCACCTCGGCCGTCATGACCGCCCACGACCGGGCACAGGCCGCCTATGACCGTGCCCAGTCGCGCGGGTTTGAAAGCCGCATCCGCCGCCTGATCGAAAGGGCCGGAGCGAGCTGATCCCTGCCGCGCAGGCCATTCCTGTGGGTTTTGCAGGCAGGCACCCCCATTCGCCTTGCATCGCGGTGCCCGGCGCGGCATCACCTGAGGGGGTGATTGCGCGCACCCTCCCCGCCAACTTCCGACGGATCCCGGCATGAAGATCGACATCGAGATGGGCTTGGCCAACGGCACCACGCCGTCACACCTCGATCTGGAGGAATTGCTGGCCACGCGCCTGCTGGTGCAGGGCAATTCCGGTTCCGGCAAGTCGCACCTGCTGCGCCGCCTGCTGGAACAATCCGCACCCTGGGTGCAACAATGCATCATCGACCCTGAGGGCGATTTCGTCACGCTGGCCGAAAAATTCGGCCATCTCGTCATCGAGGCTGACCGCCCGGTGGAAGACCTCGCCCGCATTGCCCAGCGCGTGCGCCAGCACCGCGTCTCCACCGTCGTCAATCTGGAAGGGCTGGAGGTCGAAGGCCAGATGCGCGCCGCCGCCGCCTTCCTGAACGGCATGTTCGATGCCGAGCGCGACCACTGGTATCCGGTCCTGGTCGTCATCGACGAGGCGCAGCTGTTCGCTCCCGTCGCCTCCGGCGAGTTCTCCGACGATGCGCGGCGCGCCTCGCTTGGCGCCATGACCAATCTGATGTGCCGTGGCCGCAAGCGCGGGCTGGCCGGTGTCATCGCCACCCAACGCCTCGCCAAGCTCGCCAAGAACGTGGCGGCCGAGGCCTCCAACTTCCTGATGGGCCGCACCTTCCTGGACATCGACATGGCGCGAGCCGCCGACCTTCTGGGCATGGAGCGCCGGCAGGCGGAAATGTTCCGTGACCTGAAGCGCGGCCATTTCGTTGCGCTCGGCCCCGCCCTGTCGCGCCGCCCGCTGCCGGTGGCGATCGGTCCGGTGGAAACGGCCGCGCGCTCGACCAGCCCAAAACTGATGCCGCTTCCCGACAGCCCGCGTGATGCCTTCGACCTGATCCTGAAACCGGCACCCGAAGAGATGGCGAGGCCGCAGAAAAAGCCCGCGCGGGCACCAGCCCCGCCCGCCACCGCCGACATCTTCGCCCAGCTTGCCAAGGCCGCCGAAGACCGCAGGCAGGAAGGCCCCGCCGCGCCGGAGCTCTTTGACGCCGCCGACCGCGAGGAGCGCATCGCCGCGACCATGCGCGAGATCATGGACGATCCGGATTCCGGCTTCCGCACCGATGCCGAACTGTACCAGGATTTCCTCGTGCGCTGCCGCATCCGCAAGGTGCCGGGCGACGCGCCATCCATGGCGGCCTTCCGCAGCCTGCTGGCCGTGGCGCGCGCCGGGGTGGACGAGGAGACTGCGGCCGGCGACGGCTGGCGCCACGCCGTCAACCTCTCACGCGGCGTGCCCGAAGACCTGCAAGGCGTGTTCCTGATGGTGGCCCGCGCCGCGCTGAACGGCGAGGCCGCGCCCTCCGACGCCACGCTGGCGCGCGCCTACGGTACCCATTCGCCGCGGCGTGCCCGGCGCTTCCTGGCATGGTTTGAGGAAAACGGACTGATCGTGATCCGCACCGACCTGTCGGGAAAGCGCATCATCGCCTTTCCCGATCTCGGCCAGGAAACCCGGCCCGGCGACCCGGATGCGCCGGATTTCAGGCAGGATGCCGCGGAATGAGCAGTTGAGGCAGGCCCTGAAGGGACGTCAGGCCTGACGCGCGGGCACATGGACGACAAGGCCGTCCAACGTATCGTTGAGAATGATCTGGCAGGACAGGCGCGAGGTTTCGCGCGGCTCATGGGCGAAATCGAGCATGTCCTCTTCCATGGCTTCCGGCTTGCCGGCCTTGGCTGCCCAGGCCTCGTCCACATAGACATGGCAGGTAGCGCAGGCGCAGGCTCCGCCGCACTCGGCCTCGATGCCCGGCACGGAATTCTTCACCGCATTCTCCATCACCGACGTGCCGTTCGGCGCATCGATCTCGAAACGCTTGCCGTCATGGGCAACAACGGTGATCTTGGGCATGGTCGTCTGGTCCTGTCGTTTTCGGTCAGGCAGGCAATTGAAACAGTCTCACGCGCAAGTCAACCGTCCGCCCCGCTGGCGGCAGTTCAGCAGCGCGTGATGGTGGCGATGAAATCACAGACGCGCACGGCTTCGGCCTTCAGTGAAGCGACCAGCCGGGCATCGGCAGGCGCGCCCTCCAGCCGTTCGGCCAGGCTGGCCAGGGCCATGGCCCCCACCCCGCGTGCAGAGCCTTTCAGCGTGTGGGCAAGCGTCACCCGCGTGGCGGCGTCAGCGCCGGACATCCGGTCGGCGACCGAATTCACCTGATGACAGAACATGCAAAGCACTTCGGCTTCCAGTTCACGGTCCCCGAAAGTCTGCTGCGCAAGATGGTCGAGATCGATCGGCCGCTTGCGGCTGGCCTCGCATGCCTCGCCGCCCGGCATGCTGAATGCCATCGATTGCCCGGACGCAATCCCCATGACGCCCTCCTGAACGTTAGCGTGTCTCCCGCTGTCCAGTGTGCGTGGCTCTTGTGGACAATGCGTTAAAATGCGCCTTGCCGTTTTGCCGCCCATCTTTCGGCGCATAGGGCTGCTGGTGTTAACCTTATGTTTAAACATTTAACCATCGGAGCCAATGCCGGTTTCCTTTGCCGGCGCCTCCCACTACGATACCGGGTGAACGATTGCGTGCTTTTGGGCGGCACTTTGCCCGCCATCAGCCCGCCGGAAGGATGAACGGCATGTCTCAGAAACCGAACCCGAATCAGGATTTCGACTTCGATGTTGAATCTGCGCTTGATGAAGCGCTCGACATGGATTTCGACCTTGAGACGGAGGACGAAACATCCGTGGAACCTGTTGCAGCGGCAGAGGCCGATGTCGGTGACGATTTCGACCTGGATGGCGACCTGACCGGCGCGATCGACGAGCTTGAAGCACAGATCAGCGCCGCTGCGCTGGAAATCGCCGGCGAAAGCACGGACGCCGAACCATCAGCCGCCATGGCTGAAGCCGAATCCGTCTCCGCAGCCGATGCGGCTGCTGCCGCAACCGCGGCCGCGGCAGCGGCTGCCGTGGCCCGCAAGGACGAGCAACGCGACGCCGAACTGACGCCTCGCGCCCCGGCTAGGGCTCCTGCGCCGGCAGAAGCCGCCCCCAAGAGCGCTCCCGCTGCCATTGCCGCGGCCAATGACGACCGCCAGCGCGACCACAAGGCCCTGATCAAGGCAATGAACCGCCGCTCCTCGACGGCCATCTACTGGGGCATAGCCTTTCTGTGCATACTCTGGATTCTGGGCGCCGCGACCATCGGGCACCTGCTGTTTGCGCCCGGCATCTGGGAGATTTCATCGGCGCGCCAATTCTTCACGACGCCCTATGCCATCGGCCTGAGCGTCGCGGTTGTTGTTCCGTGCATGCTGTTCTGGGCATTTGCCGTCATGGTGCGCCGCGCGCAGGACATGCGCGTCGCCGCCCAGAACATGACCGAAATCGCCTTCCGCCTTGCCGAGCCGGAAAACCTGGCCACCGATCGCGTGGCGACTGTCGGACAGGCGGTGCGCCGCGAGGTGCAAGCCATCGGCGAAGGCATCGAGCGCACTCTGGCGCGCGCCGTTGAACTGGAAACGCTGGTCCACTCCGAGGTCAACGAGCTGGAACGCGCCTATTCCGACAACGAGGTGCGCATCCGCACCCTCGTGGACGGTCTGGGCAGCGAGCGGGAATCGGTGATTTCCCATGCCGAGCGCGTCCGCTCCTCCATCACTGGCGCGCATGAGCAGCTGAAGGAAGAACTGTCGCTTTCCGCCGACATCATCCGCACCAATGTGCTCAACGCCGCGACACAGCTCTCCACCCAGATCAATTCCTCGGGTGAATCGCTGGTCGACCGCATCAACGAATCCGGTTCGGCGATCTTCCGCTCCATCGACGACCGCACCAACAACATCACAGCCCATATCTCGACCTCCGGCGAAGCCTTCGCCAGCCTGCTCGACACCCGTATTGCCTCGCTGAAGGAACACACCGACACGGCGACCGGCCTGCTCGGCCAGACACTGGATGAGCGCACCCGCTCGCTGGTGGAACGCCTGAACGAAAGCACGTCCACGCTTTCCCAGGCGCTGGAGGAGCGCACCGGCGCGCTCGGCGCGCTGGTGGAGGAACGCGGCAGCCGCCTGATCTCCCTGCTCGGCGACACGACCGGCACGATGAACAGCGAATTCGAGACCCGGCTGGCGGCCATCCAGTCCACCCTGGCCGAACGCGGCCAGGAACTGATCGGAGAATTCGAGACCCGTGCGCAAGCCCTCGACACCGGAACGCAGCGCCTCAACGAGGCACTGGAAGCCCGCGCCCGCCAGATCAACGAATCACTTCTGGAACGCACCCGTGAGATCGCCGGCACCTTCACAGCCGGCCGGGACGAGGTCTCAACCGTCATCGAACAGGGCAAGGCGCGCATTGGCGAAGACCTTGCCACGCTGGTCACCACCACCTCCTCCATGCTCGACGACAAGGCGAACAATCTGGCCATGCGTCTTGACGATGCGCGCCAGCAGATCGGCGCCATGATCGAGGATGATTTCCAGCTTGCCGGGGAAGCCCGCGAAAAGCTGGCTGCCCAGCTGGCCGAGGATTTTTCACGCACCCGCGAGAGCCGCGATGCGCTGGCACAGGTTATCGGCGAAGAAGTCGGCGCCATCAGCCAGCACCGCGACAGGCTGGTCGAGGCACTCAAGGCGGAGTTCGCCCGCACGGGCGATGACCGCGAGGCCTTCATGGGCTCGGTACGCTCCCTGCTCGATCAGGCGGGCGATGTCCGTGCCAAGCTCGCCAAGGGCGTGGAGGACGACATCCTCCGCCTCACCGAGAGTTTTGACCGGCACGCCAATGTCATCACCGAACGCTCCTCCACCATGGA
This sequence comes from Brucellaceae bacterium, assembly GCA_020637755.1. Classification (GTDB taxonomy): domain Bacteria; phylum Pseudomonadota; class Alphaproteobacteria; order Rhizobiales; family Rhizobiaceae; genus Zhengella. The sequence continues at coordinate 71,689 of JACKJW010000011.1, forward strand.
GAAGGCGCTTGCCATCGGTGTCCAGGGCGTGCGCGGCGCGCTTGAGGAAAGTGCGGGCCTCGTCGCCCGTTCGCTGCGCGACAGCGTGACCGAGGCGACCGACCGCCTGCGCGAGGAAACCGACAAGGGCTTCACCGCCGCCGAAGGCCGCTTTGCGGAGCGCGCGGCGAACCTTGAACGCATTTTCGCCGAAGCAGACGAGCGCATTGCCGGGCGGACGGGCGAGAGCGCATCAGCTCTATCGGCGGGCATTGCCAAGGTGGAAAGCGCACTTGGCGAGGCCGACCGCATTCTGGCCGAAACCGTCGGCAACTCGTCCAACGCCCTGCAGGAGCGTGTGGATCAGATCATGGCCTCACTTGCCAGTTCCGACCAGTCCATCGCCGGCCTGATCGACCGCAATTCCACCCAGATCGCGACGGCAATCGGCCAGATCGAAACGGCTTTTGCCTCAGCCGACGGCCGCCTGATCGACCGCGCGACTGCCACCGCCCAGGAACTGGAAGACCGCACCAAGGCCATCTCGGACGTGTTTGCGACGCTGGAAAGCCGCATGGTTGCCGACGCCGACACCATCGTCCAGCGCCTCGGCAACCAGGTGCTCGACGCCGAACGCCGTCTGGCCGAAGGGGCCGAAGTCATCTCGACGCGCATTGCCGCGGCCTCCGAACAGGCCGGGACGACGCTGGCAAGCGGCATCGGCTCCATCCAGTCCAAGCTGAGCGAAAGCGCCTCGGACGCCGAATACCGCCTGCGCCATTCAGCCGAAAACCTGGCCGCGCAGCTTGGCAGGCAGGTGACGGACAGCGAAGCGGCGCTGACTGCCCGCGCCGAAACCGTTGCCCAGACCTTCAGTGCCATCAACCAGCACATCACCGAGGGCACCGGCAAGGCCGCCGGTACCATTGCGCGGACCACCGAAGAGCTCAATTCCATGCTGGCCCAGCGCTCGCAGGAAATCTCCTCGATCCTAGAAAACGAGGCCAAGCCGCTCATCCAGCGCTTCGCCGACAGCGGCGGCGATCTCCAGCGCAATCTGGAAGAGGCTGCCGCTACGGCCACCGAGCGCCTGCGCACGGAAAACAGGAACCTTGTCAACGCGCTCGCCGCGCGGACATCCGAGACCATCGGCGCGATGGAATCGGCCAATGCCAGCCTGTCCGACAATGTCGACTCGCTGATTGCCCGCCTCTCCTCGTCCAACGCCCGCCTTGGCGAACTCATCGACATGGCGAGCGTCAACCTTGGCGCCGTGGAAGGCAAGCTCGCCGAAACCTCCGATGCCTTCGCCACGCGCGCCGAACGCGCCGCCCACACCTTCTCGGCCTCGGCCAACATGCTGCAGGGCACGACTGGCAAGCTGAACGAGGTGACTTCAAGCACACTCCAGCAGATCGCGGCCATCGCGCGCAGCTTCGATGAGCATGGCGCGATGCTCTCCAATGCCTCCACGCTGATCGGCTCGGCCCAGACCGGCCTCTCCTCCACGCTGGAACAGCGCCAGGATGCGCTCCAGTCGCTGGCAGTCGGCCTCGTGGCGAAATCGGAAGAAATCGAGAAGGCCATGCGCGCCTTCGAGGCCATTGTCGGCCGCTCCATCGAAAAGGCGGAAGGCCGCACCCGCGACACCGCCGACACGGTGCGCGCTGCCATCCAGGAGGTCATCGACACGGCGACCGAGCGCTTCTCCGGCGCGACCGACGAGATCCGCCGGACGGCCGCGCAAATCCGCTCCGAACTGGAGGACACCCGCGCCGAACTGCGCAAGGGCGTGCTCGACCTGCCCGAAGAGACCAAGGAAAGCACGACCGCCATGCGCCGCGCCGTTTCCGAGCAGATCAATGCGCTGAAGGAACTCTCCGAGATCGTCACCAAGTCGGGCCGCGCCTATGGCGTGTCCGATGCGGCCCCGGCCCAGCCGGTGCGCGCCGTGGCCGAGCCGGTCCGCCGTCCGGCCCCGCAACCCGCACCCCAACCGGCACCCGAGCCCATCCGCGCTGCGCCGCAGCCTGCCCCCTCGGCCGGCCTGCGTGGCACGCTGGGTGTGGAAACGCCGCGCCCCGCCCCGCGCGCACCCGAACCGGCACCGGCCCAAACCGGCGGCTGGGTGCAGGACCTGCTGCGCCGCGCCTCGGTTGACGACAGCGAACCAGCCCGCCGCCCGGTGCCAGATACCCGCTCGCCCCATCAGGTGGTCGATTCGCTCAACTCCATTTCGGTGGACATTGCCCGCGCCATCGACCACGAAGCCGCCATCGACCTGTGGCAGCGCTACCGCAACGGCGAGCGCAACGTCTTCACCCGTCGGCTCTACACGCTGAAGGGCCAGCAGACGTTTGACGAAATCCGCCGCAAGTACCAGACAGACGGCGAATTCCGGAAGGTTGTGGACCGCTACTGCGATGATTTCGAGCGCCTGCTCGCCGATGTGGCGCGCAGCGACCAGACAGCCGCGCAGGGCTATCTCGCCTCCGACCAGGGCAAGGTCTACACCATGCTCGCCCATGCCGGGGGCCGCTTGCGCTGAGGCCTGGCGCGCCAGTTGAATACGGAAAAGGCGGGGCACTGGCCTGCCTTTTTCCCTTGATGGCGCTGACAAACCTTGGCCCGTGAACGTCGCCATGGGGAAAGCCCGGAATGACCGGCCGCAAAGTCCTTGTTCTCGCAACCGTCCTTTTCCTTGCGGTTCTCGCAGACCTGGGCAGCCTGTCCGTCTTCATGCCTGCGGCCCTTGCCTATGCCTGCCCGGCCTGCTTCGGCTTTGAACGCGCCGGCGCCGGAATTCAGGTCGAGCACTCGATGAGTGGCGCCCGCCGCGAAGCGCTGGCGACGGCCTTTGCCGAGGCCCGTTCGCGCGTTGAGCAATGGTATCCGGACCTGCGGTCGCGCCCGGTCTGGCTGGTCTGCGACACGGAAGCCTGCGACCGGCGGCTTGGTGGCAAAGGCGCCAAGGCTGTCGCCTATGGCGATCACTTCATCCGGGTCTCGCCCCGAGGAATGAACGCCACCATTCTGGCCCATGAATGGGCCCACACGGAATTCCACGGCAGGATCGGAACGGAAGCGCTGACACGGGGAATCGTGCCGGCCTGGTTCGATGAGGGACTGGCGGTGGTGGTGTCCCGTGACAGTCGCTATCTGGAAACCGGCCTGGACGGCACCCTGTCCTGCCGCGAACAGCCAACCGGCGGCCTCCCCGAAACGGCACGGGAATGGGGCAAGGAGGCCGGCCAGGGCGAACGCCCGATCTACGCCATGGCAGGCTGCCGGGTTCTGACCTGGCTGAACGAAAAATCGGGAAGGCGCTCGCTCGCCATGCTGTCCGAGCGGACGATGGACAGCAAGGATCTGGCGCAATGGGTTCTCGACAGCCGCTTGCGGGACAAGCCGTCAGATTGAGGCCAGCACCCACTCGACGATGTCACCGGCCACTTCGGCAAAGGCGGCGTTGATGGCCGCGACATAGGCTTCGTTACCGCTGCCGGACAATGGCGCCGTGGCCTCGAAGAGACGCTGGCGGGCCACCACGCCGCTACGGTCATTCAGCAGCCGCACCGACAGCGCCACATAGGCACGCGCGCCGCCATCAAGGGCCACCTCGAAGGCGCGCACATCGGTGACGAGCTGGTAGTCGATGGCCAGCCCCTCGCCCGGCCGCCCGACGCCGCGAATACGCCCGGAACGCTCGAAACTTTCCACAAGCCGCGCCTGGATCACCTTCGGCAGCCGGTCGCCCCACTGCGCCCCGCCGAGGAAGGTGATGACACCGGGCGACGGCTTGATGACGATGCTGTCGCCGTCCAGCACCTTGATGGCCGCCGGTTCGTTGACGAGAAGCTGGCGGCGCTGCGTGCGCGGTCCGGACGTATCGGGACGTGCTGCCGTCAGGTCAAACGTGTCGAGCGGCTTCTTGCCACCGCCGACCAGCGCGCAGCCGGAACCAAGCGACATGGCCAGCAACAGCCCCGCTGCCGCGGCCATGCGCGGCACGCGCGCAAAAGCCCTGCCCTTTCCGGTCTCCCGCCGTGCGGTCTCACTGTGCACTGCCTGCCGTTCCCCGTCCTTCAACACGGATGTGCGGCGGCAGGCCTGACCGGCCGCTTCGCCACACGCCACGGTTTTGCGGATGTTCCTGCGCAGAGTCAACGCCGCTGCCTCCCGTCGAAGGTGCGCACCTCGCCCTTCCCGCCGGTGATGAGACGCTGCGGATTGGCCTCAAAATCCGAGATCGCGCCTTCGATGCGGTTGATGGCGCGCCGCCCGTCCCGAACGAAGGCCTCCACATCGCGCAGGCCCGTCGTGGTGAAGCGCGTCAGCCCGGCCGAAATGGGGCCGAGCTTGGCGTTGAGCGTGTCGGCGACTTGCCGGAACGACCGGAACGTCTCGCGCGCCTCGGCAAACAGGCCCTTGCCCTCGTCGGAGCCGACCAGCGCATCGACCTTGGCAAGAATGCCATCGACGCGCTTGGAGGCAGCGTTCAGCTCTTCTGTCAACGACTTCGCGTTGGAAATGATGGCATCCACGTCATCGCCGCGCTTGTTCACTCGCGCCGAAAGGGACGAGATGTCGTCGCTGGCCTGCTTGAAGTTGGACACCATGGTCTTGACGTCTTCCGGCTCTACCGCAGCGACGATCTTGTCGGTCTTTTCCAGCGTTGCGGCACCCTTTTCGCCCATCACGGCGAGCGAGGAAGCGGCTTTTTCCACGTCCGCCATCACCGTCTTGAGGTTTTCGGTCGAGCTGTTGAGCCGCTCCATGAACCCGTCAGTATTGGCGACGATGGTTTTCACCTTTTCCTGATCCACCGCCTTCAGCAGCTCCTCGGCGGCGGCCAGCGTGGAATCGAGCCTTCCGGACAGTGCCGAAAATGTCTTGGACAGGTCACCGACGCTGGCCAGGAACTCGTCGATGCTGTCGGCATTGTCGGCCAGCGACTTGGAGAAGGTATTGGCATTGTCCACCGTCTCCTTCAGCGGCTGGCGGATGTCGGCAATTGCACCTTCCAGCGAGGTGACCACATTGTCGGCCCGCGTCATCAGCTTTTGCGCGGTATCGACCAGGTTGTTCACCGAAGACGGGTTGGCCCGAATGGTGGCGACCTCGCCGCGCTCGGCAGCCGCCGCCATCAGGTTCGGCTCGGACGGGTTGCCGCCCTTCAGGTCGATGTTGGCGGCGAACGAGAGGCCGGCGATCACGATGTCAGCGGTCGTCGAGCTGGTCACCGGCGTGCGGCTGTCGACCACGGCCTCGGCGACGGCGATCGCCGGGTTGGCCGGGTTGATGAAGACGCGCGTGACCTGCCCGACCTTCACGCCGTTGAAAAGCACCGCCGAGCCGCGGTCGAGACCGGCCGCCGAACCCGCGATCTGGATCTGCAACGGTGCGGTCTCGCCATAGCGGTCAGGCTTGGCGGTCCAGTAGACGAAGATGAAGGCCGCCGCCAGGAGCAGGAGCGTGAAGACGCCGACAGCCACGTAATTTGCCTTGGTTTCCATCGCTCAGATGCCAGCCCGTTCCCGTTCGCCCCGCATGTCGATGTGCCGCGCGCGCTTCCCGCGAAAATAGGACTTCACCCAGGGATCGTCCACTTGCAGCATGGTCTCGATGGACCCTTCGACCAGCACCCGCCTGTTGCCGAGTACCGCCACGCGGTCACAGACGGAAAACAGGCTGTCAAGGTCGTGGGTCACCATATAGACGGTCAGCCCCATCGTGTCGCGCAGATTCGCCACCAGCTCGTCGAACTCCGCCGCGCCGATCGGATCGAGGCCGGAGGTCGGCTCGTCAAGGAAGACGATGGCCGGATCGAGCGCCAGCGCCCGCGCCAGCGCCGCACGCTTGATCATGCCGCCGGAAAGCTCGGACGGCAGCTTCCACGCCGCATCCTGCGGAAGGCCGACCAGATCGATCTTCAGACGCGCCAGCTCGTCCATCAGCGGCTTCGGCAGGTCCAGATATTCGCGCATCGGCACCTGGATGTTTTCCAGCACCGTCAGGGCCGAGAACAAGGCGCCGTGCTGGAACAGCACACCCTTGTTGGTATCGATGAGGAACTGTTCGTCCTCCGGCACATGATCGAGATCGCGCCCGAACAGGCGGATCGTCCCGGATTTTTTCGGTGTCAGCCCGAGGATCGTGCGCAGCAGCACCGATTTTCCCGCGCCCGACGCGCCGACGAAGCCGAGAATCTCCCCGCGCCGCACATCCATGTCGAGGTTTTCCAGGATCGTCTTTTCACCGAACGCAACCGTGACGCCGCGCACCTCGAGGATCACCTCGCCCGGAGCGCCCTGTGGCTGCATGGCCATGACGGCTCTGTCCTGCTGCATCCCGCCCGCCCTCAATAGTCGATGGCCGCGTAGAACATGGCAAACAGCCCGTCCACGACGATGACACAGAAGATGGCCTTGACCACCGAGGCGGTGACCTGGCGGCCGAGCGATTCGGCACTTCCCTGGACACGAAGCCCCTCCATGGCGGCGATGACGCCGATGATCATGGCCATGAAGGGCGCCTTGATCAGCCCGGAAAAGATGGTGGAAAGGTCGATGCCCACGTGCATGCGCTGGATGAAGGCCTCCGGTGATATGCCGGAATAGAACCAGGCCGTCAGGATCGCCCCGCCCAGCGCAGCCGCGTTGGCCGCAACCGTCAGGCAGGGCAGCACGATGACCAGGGCGACGAGACGCGGAAACACCAGCACGCCGACCGGGTTGAGGCCGATGACGGTCAGCGCGTCCACTTCCTCGCGCATCTTCATCGAGCCAATCTCGGCGGTGATCGCACTGCCGGAGCGGCCCGCCACCATGATGGCCGTCATCAGCACGCCGATCTCGCGCAGCACCAGGATCGACACCAGGTCCACCACGAAGATTTCCGCGCCGAAATAGCGCAGCTGGAAGGCGCCCTGCTGGGCGATGATGGCGCCGACGATACCGGACATCAGCATGACGACCGGAACGGCGCCCACGCCCATGCGGTCCATCTGCGAAACGATGGCGGCAGGCGACAGCCCGTGCCCGCGCCCGAATTTCAGTTGCGCGCCGCGGATCGTGGCCCCGAGAATATGCATGGCCAGGATGAACTGGTCGGCAAACCGGTAGACCAGTTTGCCGATCCACGCCGGAAAGGCCATCAGCCCGTAGCGTTCGCGTCCTGGCTGTGGCGCAGCCCCTGCCTTCACCGCCTCGCCCACGGCATGGAACAGGATGTCGTGATTGCGGTCGCTGCCGCGTACCGGCGCCGCGCCGCCACCGGCCTCCACCGCAGCGCGCAGCCGTTCGATCAGCCAGGCACCGGCTGTGTCCATCGCGGTCACCGCAGAAACGTCAATCGTCACGGCCTGCCCTGAGAGCGCCTGCCCATGCGCGCGCATCATCGCATCGGCCGCTCCAGCGGTGCGTGTCAGCCAGTCGCCGGAAAGGAACAGGACCGTTCCGTCAGTGTCGCGCGCAAGCCGGGCCAAGGGCGCGGCATCCTGTGCCGCAGCCGAGGTTCCGTCTGCTTGAAGGGTCTGGCCGAACTTCATACAAGGGATGTATCGCGTCTTGCCGTCCGAGTCACTTTGCGGCGGGCGCAACAGCCAGTTGCTTCAGGACAAATTCCATGGCGCGTACCCTTTCCGTCACACAGGAAAGCTTTCCCATTGCCGGAGCCTTCACCATTTCGCGTGGAGCCAAGACCGAGGCGCAGGTGATCCATTGCCGCATCGCCGAGGGTGAGGTCTCCGGCCAGGCTGAATGCGTGCCCTATGGGCGCTACGGCGAAACGCTGGAGAGCGTCAGCCAGCAGATCCTTGGGGCTGAACGCCTTGTCGCAGAGGGCATCTCGCGTGCCGGCCTGATGTCGGCCATGCCGGCCGGAGCCGCCCGCAACGCCCTCGATTGCGCCCTGTGGGATCTCGAAGCCAAGCTGAGCGGCGTGCCCGCCCACCGCTCGGCCTGCAAGCTGCCGCCCCGGCCTGTCGAGACCGCCTTCACCATCTCGTTGGGCGACCCCGAAACGATGGCCAGTGCCGCGCGCGCAGCCGCTGCCCGCCCGCTCATCAAGGTGAAGGTGGGGGCCGAGGGCGACATCAACCGCTTGCAGGCCGTGGCCGCCGCCGCACCGGACTCCCGTTTCATCCTTGATGCCAACGAGGGCTGGACCGAACAGAACCTGTCGGAAAACCTGCGTGCCGCGGCCGAGTACCGTGTGGTGCTGGTCGAACAGCCGCTTCCCGCCGGCCGCGACGCCATGCTGCGCGATGTGCCGCACCCGGTGCCGGTCTGCGCGGACGAGAGCGTTCATACAGCAGAAGACCTGGAAGGCCTGCGCGGCCTCTATGATGCCGTGAACATCAAGCTGGACAAGACCGGCGGGCTGACGGCAGCACTGGAACTGCGTGAGCGCGCCCATGAACTGGGCTTTGCCGTCATGGTGGGCTGCATGGTCGGCACGTCACTGGCCATGGCCCCTGCCGTGCTGCTGGCCCAGTCCGCCGATTTCGTCGATCTGGACGGCCCGTTGCTGCTGGCGCGCGACCGCCAGCCGGCGCTGCGCTACTCCGGCTCGATCATCGCGCCGCCCGGTGCCTCGCTCTGGGGATGATGCGGCGTTCACCGCCTTGCAACGGTTGATCCGATGGGTAGACGCGTTACGCTGGGACCAGCCAAACGGGAACAACGACATGGATCTGGGAATTGCCGGCCGCAAGGCCATCATCTGTGCATCCTCCAAGGGGCTGGGCAAGGGATGCGCCATGGCGCTCGCCGAAGCAGGATGCGAGGTCGTCATCAACGGCCGCAATGTCGAAACGCTGGAGGCCGCGGCTGAAGAGATTCGCACCGTGACCGGCGCGACAGTTGCTGCCATCGCCGCCGACGTTTCCACGCCCGAAGGCCAGCAGGCCCTGCTCGCCGCCTGCCCGGACCCCGACATCCTCATCAACAACAACGGCGGCCCGCCATTCCGCGATTTCCGCGAACTGACACGCGAGGCCATGCTGGAAGGCGTGGTGCAGAATTTCGTGACCCCGGTGGAACTGATCCAGGCCGTGATCGGCGGCATGACGGCGCGCGGATTCGGGCGCATCGTCAACATCACATCCATGTCCGTGCTGATGCCCATACCCGGCCTCGACCTGTCATCTGGGGCGCGGGCCGGGCTCACTTCCTTCCTCGCAGGTGTCGCCCGCACCGTGGCCAGCCGCAACGTGACGATCAACAACATCCTGCCCGGCAAGATGGACACCGACAGGCTGCGCGGTTCGTTCCGCAACACCGCCGCCAAGACGGGAAGGGCTGAAGAGGATGTTGCTGCCGCGCAGGCTGCCATGATCCCCGCACAGCGCTTTGGGACGGCGGACGAGTTCGGCAAGGCCTGTGCCTTCCTCTGCTCGGCTCATGCCGGATACATAACCGGCCAGAACCTGAAGCTCGACGGCGGCGCCTTCAACAGCGCGTTCTGACGCGCAGTCCCCTCATCTTCCGGACAGGATTTTCAAGCATTGGCGAGGGATGCCTCGTGCGCGCCAATGTGTATGATGGCCTCCGGCCCGCCAGGCGTTGCGGACGGCGCACAGCAGCCATGCAATCGGCTGGCTGCCGGTTACGTCACGTCATGCTATAGGGGCCGGGAGAAACGCCCGCAAATCATGAACGAGTCAGCCATGACCGCCAAGGACAAGAATTCCGACCTGGACGAAAACGCTCTTTTCTTCCACCAGTATCCCGTTCCCGGAAAGCTCCAGATCCAGGCCACCAAGCCGCTGGGCAATCAGCGCGACCTGGCGCTCGCCTATTCGCCGGGCGTCGCCGCGCCCTGCCTGGCCATCCGCGACAATCCCGACGCCGCCGCCCTTTACACCGCGCGCGCCAACCTGGTCGGCGTGGTCTCCAACGGCACGGCGGTCCTCGGCCTTGGCAATATCGGCCCCATGGCCTCCAAGCCGGTGATGGAAGGCAAGGCGGTCCTGTTCAAGAAATTCGCCGGCATCGACGTCTTCGACATCGAGATCGAGGCACCCGCCGTCGGCACCATGGTCGAGACCATCGCGGCGCTCGAACCCACCTTCGGCGGCATCAATCTTGAGGACATCAAGGCTCCGGAATGCTTCGAGGTGGAGGAGCAGCTCAAGGCCCGCATGAACATCCCGGTCTTCCACGATGATCAGCACGGCACGGCGATCATCGTGGCCGCCGCCGTGCTGAACGGGCTGGAACTGGCCGGCAAGGATATCGGCTCCGTCAAGATCGTGACCTCGGGCGCAGGCGCTGCGGCGCTGGCCTGCCTCAACCTTCTGGTCGCACACGGCGCAAAACGCGAGAACATCTGGGTGACCGACCGTTTCGGCGTGGCCTTCAAGGGCCGCACCGATGAGATGGACCGCTGGAAGGAGCCCTATTGCAAGGAGACCCCGCTGCGCACGCTGGCCGACGTGATCGGCGGCGCGGATGTCTTCCTCGGCCTGTCGGCCGCAGGCGTGCTCAAACCGGAATACCTGAAGGGCATGGCCGAGCGCCCGCTGATCATGGCGCTCGCCAATCCGACGCCCGAGATCATGCCGGAGGAGGCCCGCGCGGCGCGCCCGGACGCCATGATCTGCACCGGACGCTCGGACTTCCCCAACCAGGTCAACAACGTGCTATGCTTCCCCTATATTTTCCGGGGGGCGCTCGATTGCGGCGCCAGCGCCATCAACGAGGACATGAAGATGGCCGCCGTGAAGGCCATCGCCCAGCTTGCCCGCGAGGAAGTCTCCGATATTGCCGCGCGCGCCTATTCCGGCCAGACGCCGGCCTTCGGCCCCGAATTCCTGATTCCCTCGCCCTTCGATCCGCGCCTGATCCTGCGCATTGCCCCTGCCGTTGCCAGGGCGGCAGCCGAAAGCGGCGTGGCGCTGCGCCCGATCGAGGACATGGAAGCCTATGTCGACAAGCTGAACCGCTTCGTCTTCCGCTCCGGCCTTGTCATGAAGCCGGTCTTCTCGGCCGCCAAGCGCGCTGAAGCCAAGCGTGTGATCTA
>JACKJW010000012.1 GCA_020637755.1 Brucellaceae bacterium
TGCCGGTTTCGCTCAATGCCGCCACGCAGGAAATGTGGAACTCCGCTTCCATGGGTTTCGCGCTCGGACCGATGCTGACCATGGGCGCCATCGAGGCCGTCGAGGCCCACGGTTCTGACTATCTGAAGGCGACCTTCCTCGAAAAGCTCGTTTCCGGCGAATGGACCGGCACGATGAACCTGACCGAGCCGCAAGCCGGCTCCGACCTCAATGCGCTGAAAGCCCGCGCAGAACCGGCAGGCGATGGTACCTACCGCATCTTCGGCCAGAAGATCTTCATCACATGGGGCGAGCATGACGCGGCGGACAATATCTGCCATCTTGTGCTGGCGCGCCTGCCCGATGCGCCCGCCGGCACGCGCGGAATCTCGCTCTTCCTCGTGCCGAAGTTCCTTGTGAACGAAGACGGCAGCCTCGGTGCGCGCAACGATGCCTTCTGCCATTCCATCGAGCACAAGCTTGGCATCCACGGCTCGCCCACCTGCACCATGATCTACGGTGACGGCAAGGCGGGCGGCGCGCCCGGTGCCATCGGCTGGCTGATCGGCGAGGAGAACCGGGGGCTGGCCTGCATGTTCACCATGATGAACAATGCCCGCCTCAATGTCGGCATTCAGGGCGTTGCGGTGGCCGAGGCCGCCACCCAGCACGCGCTGGCCTATGCCAACGAGCGCCGTCAGGGCCAGGCGGCAGGCTTTGCAGGCGAGGGCATGGCGCCGATCATCCATCATGCCGATATCCGCCGCACATTGCTGACCATGAAGGCGCTGACGCAGGCCGCCCGCGCCATCTGCTATTCCTGCGCCCACGCCATCGACATGGGCCGTTCCGGCGCGGACGATGCGGTCCGCTGGCGGGACCGCGCGGGCCTGCTGACCCCGGTGGCCAAGGCGTTCTCCACCGATATCGGCGTTGATGTCGCCTCCATGGGCGTGCAGGTGCATGGCGGCATGGGCTTCATTGAGGAGACGGGTGCCGCCTGCTACCTTCGCGATGCGCGTATCGCCCCCATCTACGAAGGCACCAACGGCATCCAGGCCATCGACCTGGTGCAGCGCAAGCTGCCGCTCGGCGGCGGGGAACAGGTCCACGGCCTGATCGCCGAATTGCGCGGCGATGCGGAAGCCGCCCGCGCCTCCAACAATCCCGATTTGGGCGAAACCGCTGCCCGTCTCGAAGCCGCGCTGGACGACCTCGAAGCCGCCACGCGCTTCCTTCAGGACGCGCTGTCCGGCGGATGCATCGAGGAAGCGCTGGCCGGTGCCACGCCCTATCTGCGCCTCTTCGGCCTCGCCGCAGGCGGCGCGTACCTCGCACGCGGCGCGGTCAATGGCGGGGACAGGGCGCATGCCACGCTCGCCCGCTTCTTTGCCGAAAACCTGATCGGCGAAACCGCTGCCCTCAAGGACCGGGTGATGACCGGCGCGGCAAGCCTTGAAGCGGCGTCAGCGGTACTGGTGGGGTAGGGGTGAATTGGATGCCCGCTAATTTCCCAGTGCAGAGACCAGGATGCCAAGTGGAGTTTGAATGAATACAATGTACCGGCTTTAGGATTGTTCCAAATGTTTCAAATATTCTTTTGCAGCCTCTTTTTATTTTGTTTAACAATTTTAAATTCTGTAAATGATGGTCTCGCGGTTGAGATGGATATACCATTGTCTACCAATTTGTTTTCTAGTGCAGAATTTTCCCCACCCTGATAGCGGCATCCAAGAATAACTTCCTTTAATTGCATATCCGGTTCGAAGGGTTGAAAAAACAATTTGTCATCAGGATTTTCCCTCTTTGATCGTTCTAAATCATAAAACAATCGATATTCATTCTCGTACTCCCAGTGCTTGAATTTAGTTTTTCCAATATATTTAAATAACTCCAATATTTTATTTGGATCGGACAAATATTCAGAATTAAAAGATAGTGGCTTGTCTTCATATTGAATCTTAAAAAGAAAATTATCTGGTATGTCAAAGCCTAGTGCTATTCCGCGATGGCTATCAGCATAGTGAGACCATATTACTGGATTGGACCAGTTGGCACAAAAAGAAATAATCGCACCGTTGCTACCAAGAAAATTGCGGCGATCCTTTATAAATTTTCGTAAAGATCTATCTCCTATATTGACGGAGAGATATTCAAAAGGATCGTTCAATTCATCAAGAGGAGAAACCTTTAGGTGATTTTTAATTAGGGCATCAATTCCCCATTTTTTTGAACGAAATTTGTAAACCCGCATAGTGCCAATCGTTCCTCTGTCTAAAAGTTAAGAATAAGAAATCGTATAGATCGTGCAACTAGCAAATATGCCGGTACAGTCGCTATCGCTCAACCTTCTGTCGAAGCGTGCTATCCTCTCCCTTACGTAAACGTCATTTCGCTTGCCCTCTGCCCCGGTCCCGGTCCATCATCGTGGAAAGATCAGGGAGGGAACTGATGAGTGAATGGATCGAGGTTGCCCGCGACGGCGCGGTGATGACCATCCGCATGAACCGGCCGGACAAGAAGAACGCCATCACGCGCGCCATGTATGCCGCGATGGCGGCCGCGCTGACCGAAAGCGATGCGGACGACGCCATCCGCGCCCGCGTCATCCTCGGCGTGCCGGGCGCCTTCTCGTCAGGCAATGACCTCGCCGATTTCATGGTGATCGCCACGGGCGGAGAGGGCGGCATGGAGGTCTATGATTTCCTGATGGCGCTGGCGACGGCGAAGAAGCCCATCGTCTCGGCGGCCGACGGCATCGCGGTCGGCATCGGCACGACGATCCATCTCCATTGCGACCTGACATTTGCCACCGAGCGCACCAATTTCGTGACACCCTTCGTCAATCTGGGCCTTGTGCCGGAGGCCGGTTCCAGCCTGATCGCCCCGGAAGTGATCGGCCGTCAGGCGGCCTTTGCCATGCTGGCGCTGGGCCGCCCCATCCCCGCCGCCGATGCCAAGGCCATGGGTCTCATCCATGCACTCGTGTCCGAAGACGGGCTGGAGGCAGCCGCCATGCAAGCTGCCCACGAAATCGCATCCAAACCACCGGAGGCGCTGCGCATCGCACGTGATCTGATGCGCGGTGACCGCCAACCGCTGATCGACCGCATCCAGGCCGAGGGAAAGCTGTTCCGTGAGCGCCTGAAGTCGGACGAGGCGCGCAACGCCTTCATCGCCTTCATGAACAAGAAGAAGGGGTGAATGCCCTCACGGATAAAGCCGCTCCTTGCCCCAGCCGCCCTGGCCGTCGGGCGTGAACACCACGCGGTCGTGCAGGCGGAAGGGGCGGTCATGCCAGAACTCGATCTGCACCGGGCGGATGCGGAAACCCGACCAGTGGGCGGGGCGGGGAATGTCGCCGATGCCGAATTTCGCCGTGTATTCCGCCACCGCCTTTTCCAGCGCGAAGCGACTTTCGAGCGCGCGCGACTGCTTTGAAGCCCAGGCGCCGATGCGGCTGCCGCGCGGGCGCGACGCGTAATAGTCGTCGGCCTCGGCATCCGTGACGGTCTCCACCGTCCCGCGCACACGCACCTGCCGGCGCAGGCTCTTCCAGTGGAAGCAGAGTGCCGCCTTGGGCTGGCCCAGCATTTCGCGGCCCTTGGCGCTCTCGAAATTGGTGTAGAACACGAAGCCGTCCGCGTCGAAATCCTTCAGCAGCACCATGCGCACATCGGGCAACCCGTCTTCGTCCACCGTGGCCAGCGCCATGGCGTTCGGATCGTTGATTTCGGAGCGCCCGGCATCCTCCATCCACTTGGCAAACAGCGCCAGCGGCTCATTTGCCAGCGTGAAGTCACCGCTTGTTAACCCTGTCTCGGTCATGATCGCTGTCCAGTATTCCGGTTTTGGCCGGATGGGGAGATGGGTTCAGTGTCCAGCCTGCGTAAAGGCATAAGTGTTCAGGGGGGAAATTTGAAGCGCTTGTTTGCGCTCGCCCTGTTCATTTGTCCGCTCGCAGGCTGCGCTTCCGGCAGCCTGCTGGCCAAGGCGGAGAAGGACGCGTCCATCGTCACCTCGTCCGTGCCGGAGCCGACCCCGGCCGCCAAGGACAGCGCATCCGACGAGCAGACCATCCGGAACGCGGTCTCCTCGGCCAATCTGGAAGAGCTTGGTGGCAAGCCGCTGCCTTGGGCAAATCTCTCCACCGGCTCGCGCGGCTCGGTGTCGTCCATCACCGAGTACAAGGAGCGCGGAACGCTCTGTCGAAAATACAAGGCAAGCGTCGAAAGCTTCCAGGGCATCCACATGGTCGCCGGCGACACATGTCTCGGTGGTGACGGGCAATGGTGGACGCGGCAATTCGTCCGCATCTGAGGCCGTTTTTCCCCTTTGGTGATCTGGTGTTGCAGCCATTCGTTGCCCATATATGAGGCAACTTGAACACATGCTTTGACGGAAAGCAGACATGACACGCGATCCCTATGACGTGCTCGGCGTGGGCAAGACCGCGTCCGCAAAAGACATCAAGGCGGCATTCCGCAAGCTGGCCAAGAAGTGGCATCCCGACCACAACAAGGATGACCCCAGGGCCAAGGAACGCTTTGCCGAGGTGAGCCAAGCCTACGACATCGTGGGCGACGAGGAAAAGCGCAAGCAGTTCGACCGCGGCGAGATCGACGCCGAGGGCAAGCCGCGTTTTGCCGATTTCGGTGGCGGCGATCCCTTCGGCGGGGCCAACCCCTTCGGGCAGGGCGGGTTCCGCCAGCGCGGCGGGCCGGGCGGCGCGCATTTCGAGTTCCGCTCCGGCGGGCCGGGCGGCCCTGGCGGCTTTGATGCCGGCGACATCTTTTCCGATATTTTCGGCCAGGCCTTCTCGCAGGGCGGCCAGCAGCGCGGGCGCGCCCGTCAGCCGCAGCGCGGCGAGGACCTGCGCGCCACGCTGGAAGTGACGTTGGAGGACGTGGCGGCGGCCGCCAAGGTCTCGGCCCTGATGCCGGACGGGCGCAAGCTTGCCATCAAGCTGCCCGAACAGGTGGAAGACGGAAAGGTCATCCGTCTCAAGGGGCAGGGCGGGCAGGTGCCCTTCGGCGAGGCAGGCGACGCGCTGATCACCATCAAGGTGCGCCCGCATCCCGCCTTCCGGGTCGAGGGCAGCGACATCCATGCCGATTTGCCGGTGCCGTTGAAGGATGCCGTGCTCGGAGTCAAGGCGCCGGTACAGACGCTGACCGGCCGCGTCGCCGTCACGGTTCCCGCCTGGTCCAGTTCCGACAAGGTGCTGCGCATCAAGGGCAAGGGGCTCGCCAGAAAGGGCGGCGGTCACGGCGACCTGCTGGTCCATGTGCGCATCATGCTGCCCGAGGGCGGTGATCCCGCGCTGGAGGCATTCCTGCGTGAAAGCGTGGCAAAACAGGCCTGATCGCGGGCATTCGGGCTGCTTGTCCGCGTGACGAAGCCATTCGTGCTCCCTTGAAGCCCGGCCGCGCCTGTGCAATAGGCTTGCCTCCGTGACGGAATAACGCAGGAGTGGGAATCGATGGCTGGAACGTCTGGTCTGATGGCAGGCAAGCGCGGGCTCATCATGGGTCTGGCGAACAACCGCTCGATTGCCTGGGGCATTGCCAAATCCTGCGTGGATGCCGGTGCAGAGGTCGCGCTCACCTATCAGGGCGATGCGATGAAGAAGCGCGTCGAGCCGCTGGCAGCCGAACTGGGCGCCCATGTGGCCGGCCATTGCGATGTGGGCGATCAGGCCAGCATTGATGCTGTCTTCGCTGGCCTGGAGGCCAAGTGGGGCAAGCTCGATTTCCTCGTCCATGCCATCGGCTATTCCAACAAGGATGAACTCGACGGCCGCTACATCGAGACGACCCGCGAAAACTTCCTGATGACGATGGACATTTCCGTCTATTCCTTCACCGCGGTCGCCAAGGCGGCAGAACCGCTGATGAAGGATGGCGGATCGATGCTGACGCTGACCTACTACGGCGCCGAAAAGGTCATGCCCCATTACAATGTCATGGGCGTCGCCAAGGCCGCGCTGGAAGCTTCCGTGCAATATCTGGCCGTCGACATGGGCCGTCACAACATCCGCTGCAATGCCATTTCGGCCGGTCCGATCAAGACGCTGGCCGCCTCCGGCATCGGTGACTTCCGCTATGTCCTCAAGTGGAACGAGTACAATTCGCCGCTGAAGCGCACGACGACCATCGAGGAAGTGGGCGACAGCGCGCTCTATCTGCTGTCCGACCTTGGCCGCGGCACGACGGGCGAGGTGCTCCACGTGGATTCCGGCTACCATGTCGTCGGCATGAAGGCCGTGGACGCGCCCGACATCTCCGTCGTCTGACCGGCCCTGCCGGCCGTGCGGGATCACAGGTCCGCACAAACCGGCATGAAGGAGCGGCCATGTATCCGCTGACCTATTTTTCGCGCCACGGCCAGACCGACTGGAACGTGGAAAAGCGGCTTCAGGGCCAGATGGAAACGGACATCAACCCCTTGGGCCAGGCCCAGGCTGATGGCAACGGGCGGCGTCTGGCCCAAGCCATCAAGGGCGATCCGGCCTCATACCGCTATGTGGCAAGCCCGATGCGGCGCACGCGCGAAACCATGGAGCGCATCCGCCGCAACATGGGTCTCGATCCCCTGGTCTACGAAACCGATCGCCTGCTGATGGAGCTGAGCTTCGGCGACTGGGAGGGCCACACCTTTGCCGAACTGGACGCGCTGAAGCCCGGAACCTCGCACCTGCGTGATTCCGGCAAGTGGAATTTCTGCCCGCCGGGCGAGGGTGCGGAAAGTTACGCCATGCTGGCCGCGCGTGTGGCGCGCTGGCTGGAAGGCCTCGAACGGCCCACCGTCTGCGTCACCCATGGCGGCATCATCCGCTCACTGTTCCATCTGGTCGAGGGCATGGACGGCGAAGAAGCCGCGACGCTGAACGTGCCACAGGACCGACTGCTGGTGCTGGAAGGGAACCGGCTCAGCTGGGTGTGACGGGCCGGGGAAATGACGCTCCGCACCGCCGGACGGGCCGGCGGCCTTGCCGTGACAGGACCGGACGCGCCGGTCCCGCAGGGATGCCGGTCAGTTGCCGATATCCATGTCGGTAACGACGTTTTCGCCATTCACCTCGTCATAGGCGATCTGCACTTCCTGCCCGGCCTTGAGCGCGGAGAAGTCGAATTCGTTGTTCAGCTTGTAGACCGAACCGTCATCAAGCGTGATGGTCAGGCTCTCGGCATCCACTTTCGCAATCGTGCCTCCGGTCACTTCGGCCATGGCCGGAACGCCGATCAGGCTGAGGAACAGGGCGGCGAGGCTGGCGCGGTAAATCGGGCGCATTTTTTCTTTCCCTTGTTTCCGGACTCTCCGTTCCGGCGTCTGTCGCTTCGGTCAGCATATCAACACAGCAGAAACGGCATTATTGTGTCAAAGCCATTTCAGCAAGCGCTCACGTTTTATGTCGCCCTGTCAGGCACTTTGGGGCTTTTTTGGTGCTTTCTCTTGCCCCCAACCGGCTTTTGACCCTAAGAGGCAGGCATTCAACGTCAGGGAAGCGCCGTTCCATGTCGCACAACACATTCGGTCACCTGTTCCGCGTCACCACCTGGGGCGAAAGCCACGGCCCGGCGCTCGGCTGCGTCGTTGACGGCTGCCCGCCCGGCATCCGCTTCACTCGCGCCGAAATCCAGGCCGATCTCGACAAGCGCCGTCCCGGCACCTCCAAATACGTCACGCAGCGCCAGGAACCTGACCAGGTGAAAATCCTTTCCGGGGTCATGCCGGAGGATGAGGACGGCGTGATGGTGACGACCGGCACGCCGATTTCCATGCTGATCGAAAACACCGATCAGCGCTCCAAGGATTATGGCGACATCGCCAAGCGCTACCGGCCCGGCCATGCCGATTACACCTATGACATGAAATACGGCATCCGCGATTTTCGCGGCGGCGGGCGCTCGTCAGCCCGCGAAACGGCGGCCCGCGTCGCCGCCGGGGCGCTCGCCCGCAAAGTGGTTCCCGGCATGAAGGTGCGCGGCGCGCTCGTGGCCATCGGTGAAAAGGAAATCGACCGCGCCAACTGGGACTGGTCGGTCATCGGGCAGGAGGGCAATTTCTTCTTCACGCCCGATGAAACGTCGATCGCGGTCTTCGCAGACTATCTGGAGCGTGTGCGCAAGGCCGGTTCCTCGGTCGGTGCGCTGATCGAGATTGTCGCCGAAGGCGTTCCGGCCGGCCTCGGTGCGCCCATCTACGCCAAGCTTGACCAGGACATCGCGTCGAACCTCATGTCGATCAATGCGGTCAAGGGCGTGGAAATCGGCAACGGCTTCGAGGCTGCCCGCCTGACTGGCGAGGACAATGCCGACCAGATGCGCATCGGTGCCGATGGCAAGCCGCATTTCCTGTCGAACCAGGCGGGCGGCATCCTGGGCGGCATATCCACCGGCCAGCCGGTCGTCGCCCGCTTCGCCGTCAAGCCGACCTCTTCGATCTTGACGCCGCGCCAGTCCATCGATGCCGACGGCAACGAGGTGGACGTCATGACCAAGGGCCGCCACGATCCCTGCGTCGGCATCCGCGCCGTGCCGATCGGCGAGGCGATGGTGGCCTGCGCCATAGCCGACCACTACCTGCGCCACCGGGGCCAGACCGGGAAGGGCTGACATGATCCGTTTCATCGCCGCGCTTGCCCTGCTTGCCGGGGCCACGATGCCGCTTCGCGCCGAAGTGCTGACCATTGCCACGCCGGGCCCTGTCTCGGCGCTGGAGCAGCGCGGCGCGGCGATCATCGTGCATCTGCGTGGCAGCACCATGCGGCTTGTGTCCTGCGCAGACGAAACCTTTTGCCTTGGGGAGTTCGACCCGGAACCCGCCCCGGAGTTGCCTCAAGGCATCGTGCCTGACGGCAAGGTGGCTGTGGCCAGCGGTCCCGCCCGGGGCGTCGCGCGCGCCTGGTACGCCAGTGCGACGGAACGCTATCCGCACGGCGCGCTTGGTGACCGGATCGAGGCGGCAAGCCTGGTTGTGGAGACGACCGAAGGCGGGCTTCTGACCTTCGATCTGCCGCGAACCCATGTCTTCGAGGACCTGACGCCGCGCATCGCTGATCTGGACGGCGATGGCCAGGCCGAGATCGTCACCATCCGCTCCGGCCTCGCGACCGGGGCGGCCATTGCCATCTACGGCATCCATGACGGCAGGCTTGCCCAAATGGCCGTTGCCGGAGAGATCGGCACGCCCAACCGCTGGCTGAACATTGCCGGCATCCTGCCCACCGACCCGGCGCTACCGGATGGCGCCAAGACCGTCTACGCGGTACGCACCCCGCATCTCGGCGGTGTGCTCTTCTCCGTGCGCTATGACGGCGCCCGCGCCCTGTTGACCGATGCGATCGCCACGGACCTCACCAATCACGTCTTTGGCTCACGCGAGCAGGGCCTGTCTTTCGCAGGAAAACTCCGCCCGGACCTTGCGCCCAATCTCGTCATCCCCTCGCAGGACCGCCGCAGCCTGCGTTTCGTGCTTTCCCACCACGCCGACATCCGGCTGCCCGGCGCCATCGACAAGGCGATCCTCGCCATGGATGGATGGCTGGTGACGGCCACGGAAAACGGACGGCTGATCGCCGTGAGGCACTGACCGGTCTGCGCGGTGCCGCGCGAAATCGCGCGGGATAAATGGCCCGCCCCATGGCCAAGCGTGCGGCGCCCGCCTACATTGGAGCCATGACAACGCGCCTTTACTCCCATCCTGTCTACGCAGAACACCTCGTGCCCGCCGGGCACCCGGAACGTCCCGACCGCATGAAGGCGGTGGCCAAAGCGCTTTCCGGCGAGGAATTTGGGGCGCTTGACCGCGTAACCTCGCCCTTGGGCCGGGTCGATGACATCCTGCTCGCCCACCCGGAGGACTATCTGCGCCGCGTGGAATATTCGATGCCGGAGGAAGGCCTCGTCCGCATCGATGCCGACACAGTGGCCAGCCCGAAAAGCTGGGAAGCTGCGCTGACGGCCTTCGGTGCGGCAACGGCGGCCGTCGACGATGTGCTGGAAGGGCGCGCCGACAATGTCTTTGTTGCCGCCCGTCCGCCCGGCCACCATGCCGAAAAGAACCGGGCCATGGGCTTCTGCCTGTTCAACAATGCAGCGATTGCCGCGCGCCATGCCCAGCGGGTGCACGGTGTCGAGCGGGTGGCGATTGTCGATTGGGACGTTCATCACGGCAACGGAACGCAGGACATCTTCTGGTCCGATCCCACCGTGCTTTACTGCTCAACCCACCAGATGCCGCTCTATCCGGGCTCTGGCGCGAAGGACGAGACGGGCGCGGGCAACATCGTCAACGCGCCACTGTCTCCCGGCTCGGGCGGGGCGGAGTTCCGCGGGGCCTTCCAGGACCGTGTCCTGCCCGCGCTTGAGAACTTCAGGCCCGACCTCATCATCATTTCCGCCGGTTTCGATGCCCATTGGCGTGATCCGCTCGCCGAGATCGAGCTGGACGAGAATGATTTCGACTGGGCAACGGGCAAGCTGATGGACATGGCCGGGCGCTACTCCGGCAACCGGGTGGTCAGCCTTCTGGAAGGCGGTTATGACCTCACCGGACTTGGCGCCTCAGTGGCCGCCCATGTGAAACGTCTGATGAAGGGATGACGCCGTGACGGGAACCGCCACCGACATTGCCGCCATGAGCTTCGAGGATGCGCTGGCCGAACTGGAGCGCATTGTCGAAAACCTTGAACGCGGCGAGGTGCCGCTGGACCGCTCCATTGCCATCTATGAGCGCGGCGAGGCCTTGAAAGCCCATTGCGCGAAGTTGCTGAAGGCCGCGGAAGACAAGGTGGAAAAGATTCGCCTGACCCGGGACGGTGCACCGGCCGGCACCGGGCCGCTCGACGGCGAGTAGTGCCCGGCGCGCTGGCCGGCGCCTTGCTTTCAAGGATGCGAAACCTTATCTTGGCCAGGTTAGCCAAGGAGGCCCGCGGTGCCGACTATCAACATGCTTGAAGCGAAATCATCGCTGTCCCGTCTCGTCGAGGCGGTGGAGAGCGGCGCGGAAAAGGAAATCATCATCGCCCGCAACGGCAAGCCCGCAGCGCGTCTGGTGCCGCTCGATACGTCCGCGGACCGCAAGCGCCGTCTCGGCCTGTTGAAGGGCCGGTTTCCGCCAATGGCGCTGGAGGAATTCAACGCCGCCGATGCCGAGGTTGCCGGGCGACTGGCGGGCGAGGGGTGAACCTGCTGCTCGACACCCACGTGGCCATCTGGGCCTTGGGCGAGCCCGACAAGCTTCCCGCCCGGATCCGGGATGCCATACTGGACGCCGCAACCGTCCACGTGTCGGCAGCCAGCATCTGGGAAATCACCATCAAGTTTGCGCTTGGGCGGGACAGTGCGCCGCCCTATGGCGGCGGCGATGCGCTGCGCTGGTTCCAGGAGGCGGGTTTCGACATTCTCGCCGTCAGCGGCATCCATGCGGCAAAGGTAGAAAGTCTCCCGCCGCTCCATGCGGACCCCTTTGACCGGCTGTTGGTTGCACAGGCCCAATGCGAGAACCTGACGCTCGTCTCGGCCGACCGCTCGGTGGCCGCCTATTTCCCGGCGATCCTCACCTGGTAGGCGAGTAACCGGAAACACTGCGTCCGGCGTCACGGAGCTTTGATTTTTCCGCTCCTGGCCTATCTTGCGGTAAAACGCCGTGAACAGAGAGCACAATGAGCTTCTTTCCCGCTGACGATCCCGTGCCCGGCGATGCCGCTTCGACAGATGCCATTGATCTCGTTGTCCTGCCCAGCCTGAAGGATGTCGGCGGCTTTGACGTGCGCCGCGCCCTGCCGACCGCGCGCCGCCGAATGGTCGGACCCTTCATCTTTTTTGACCGCATGGGCCCCGCCATCCTGCGCCCCGGCATGGCCATGGATGTGCGGCCGCATCCCCATATCGGAATTTCCACGGTCACCTATCTCTTCGACGGAAAGATCCGGCACCGGGATTCGCTCGGCACCGAAATGGTGATCGCGCCCGGTGACGTGAACCTGATGACGGCGGGGCGCGGTATCGTGCACTCGGAGCGGACGCCCGAGGAACTGCGCGGCGCGCCCATGTCCGTCTCCGGCCTCCAGACCTGGCTCGCCCTGCCCGACGGTCAGGAGGAGATCGACCCGCATTTTGCCACCACGCTTGCTGCCAACCTGCCGGAGACGGAGGGCGAGGGCATCCGCCTTCGCCTCGTCATGGGCAGCCTGCACGGCATGACGTCACCGGTGCACCAGCATCATGAGACGCTTTATGCCGATCTCAGGCTTGAGCCCGGCGCGGTCCTGCCGTTGGATGCCGAAACGGAAGAACGCGCGCTCTACGTCCTTTCCGGGAAGCTGGAAATCGGCGGGCAATCCTTTCCGGCCGACCGGCTGATCGTGTTGAAACCTGGTGCGCCTGTCACGGTTCGCACGCCGCGCGGCGCCCACGCCATGCTGTTCGGCGGTGCGTCAATCGGCTCGAAACGTTACATCTGGTGGAATTTCGTGTCCTCCTCGCGCGAACGCATCGAGCAGGCCAGGGAAGAGTGGAAGACAGGCCGATTCGATATTGTCCCCGGCGATGAAGAGGAATTCACACCGCTTCCACGGTAGGAAACGGTTTCTTCACCAACCCGGTTGACCTGAAGTTTACTTTAACATTTTCGATTTTAATTACTTTGTATCTTCGCGTTGTTTTAGAACAAAACATCTATGTTGGCTTCCAAGGACAGGGAGCCTGCAATGAAAAAGAAGATCATCGCCATCGCGCTGGCCATGACAAGCGCTGCACCGGCCTTTGCGGCACCGCGTTATGACCGCAATCTGGAGGCCGCCGCCCAGCGTGCACTTGCCGAGCGGATCGGCGACCTGAAACTGGAACTGCGCGGAACATTTGCGCCGGACGAGAAACCATCCATGTCGGTTCCGGTTGTCAAACTGACGCCCGTGCTGGCAAGCGGCATCGCCGGGTGGGACAACGGCCTTGCCCCGGCGCGCGAGGCTCGCTTCACGGCTGAGCTGCCGCAGGTTGACCGTGTCGTGCTCACCGGTTCGGTACGTCCCATGGCTGAAGCGGCCATCTTTCCGCCCTTGCCAAGCGGAATGCCTTTCTCCAATGAAGGGCATGACGACTGACCGCCAGCGCCTGGACCAGCTCCTCGTTGCCAGAAACCATTTTGAGACCCGCTCGCGTGCCCGCGACGCCATTGCGCGCGGCACGGTGTGCGTGGATGGCGTTCGCGTTACCAGGCCGGGCCAGCCGGTTGGCCCCGAAGCCGCCATCACCATAGACGACCCGGCACGGGGATATGTCTCGCGTGCCGCGCTGAAATTGGCACCCGCGCTCGATCATTTTGCGCTCTCCGTGACCGGCCTGCATGCCCTTGATATCGGCGCCTCCACCGGCGGCTTCACACAGGTGCTGCTGGAGCGCGGCGCTGCCCATGTTGTCGCAATCGATGTCGGCCACGGCCAGATGCATGACAGCCTGCGCCGCGATCCCCGCGTCACCTGTATCGAGGGGCTGAACGCCCGCGATCTGGACGCAAGACAGCTGCAGGGTCATGCGCCGCAGTTCATCGTCTCCGACGTGTCCTTCATCTCGTTGAAACTGGCGCTGCCTCCGGCGCTGGCGCTTGCCGTACCCGGTGCGCATTGCGTGCTTCTGGTGAAGCCCCAATTCGAGGCGGGCAAGGCCGCCATCGGCAAGGGCGGCATTCTGCGCGACCCGGCTGACGGTCCGCGCATCGCGGAGGATTTGCGCCTCTGGCTGGGTTGCCAGCCCGGCTGGCGCGCGCTGGGGCTTGCGCCCTCGGCCATCGAAGGGCAGGACGGGAACCGCGAATTTCTCCTTGCCGGAACAAAGGACCAATCATGAGCCTGCGCGTCACCATTGACCATCTGGGTGCCCAGGGCGACGGCGTGGCCAAGACGCCGGGCGGGCCGGTCTATGTACCGTTCACGCTGCCCGGCGAGGTGGTGAACGTCGCTGTCGCCGGAAAACGTGCCGAGCCGGTTGCCATCCTGGAGGCGTCGCAGGAGCGCGTGGAACCGGCCTGCCGGCATTTCACCACTTGCGGCGGCTGTGCGCTCCAGCATTGGCAGGGCGATGCCTATCGCGCATGGAAACGCGGCCTTGTCACCCATGCGCTGGAGGGCAGGGGCATCAAGGCCGAGGTCGCGCCACTCGCCGCGTGTGCGCCGGGTACCCGCCGCCGTGCCGTCTTCACCGCGCGCCATGGTGAGGCGGGCATCGAACTTGGCTTCAACCGCGCCTTTTCCAACCAGCTGGTCGATATCGCCGAATGCCCGGTGACCGACGCGCGCATCATCGCCGCGCTTGACCGGCTGCGCCAGCTTGCCGCGATCATCGCCGGAACGTCCAAACCCTTTCATCTGACCGTGACCGCCACGGCATCGGGCCTCGACATTGCGGCGGAAGGCTCCGGCAAGCTGCCGGAGGCCGAGCGGCAACGCGCTTCCCGCTTCACCATCGAAAACCGCTTTGCCCGCTTGTCCGTCGATGGCGAGATCATCATCGAGCCGGTCAAGCCGCAGGTGATGTTCGGCGACGTGGCCGCCGTTCCTCCGCCGGGTGGATTTTTGCAAGCGGTGCCGGAAGCCGAGGAGACCATGGCAGGGCTGGTGCTCGCCCATGTGGGGAAATCGAAGAAGGTCGCCGATCTCTTTGCCGGCTCCGGCACCTTTACCCTTCGCCTGGCAAAGCGTGCGGAGGTCTGGGCGGTAGAAAGCGATGCGCCCGCCCTGGCCGCGCTCGAAAAGGGCTTTCGCGGCGGCGCGGGCCTGAAGAAGGTGACAGCCGAGCGGCGTGACCTGTTCCAGCGGCCGCTGCTGCCGCGCGAGCTGATCGGCGTCGACGCCGTGGTCTTCGATCCGCCGCGCGCGGGCGCCGAGGCGCAGGCGAAACATCTGGCGAAATCGGGCGTGACGAAGATTGCAGCCGTTTCCTGCAATCCGGTCACGCTGGCCCGCGATCTGGAAATCCTGATCGCCGGAGGCTACACGCTGAAGTCTGTCACGCCGGTGGACCAGTTTCTCTGGTCGCCACATGTGGAGGCCATCGCGCTTCTGGAAAAGCCGAAGAAGCGGCGCTGATCCTCAGGATCGTCCAGACAGGACGCGCTCCACCCAGTCCGGCACGATGGTGCCCGCCCTGCCGTGGATGGCCTCGGCAAAATCCGTGATGCCGAGGGAGGGTTCGAGGTTGAGTTCCAGCGTATGCGCCCCGGCGCGGCCTGCCTCCTGCACGAATTGCGCGGCCGGATAGACATTGCCCGACGTGCCGATGGAGACGAACAGGTCGCAACTGTTGAGACGCTGGTAGATGCGCTCCATGTGATAGGGCATCTCGCCGAACCAGACGACGTCGGGCCGCATGTGACCGGCGGACCGGCAATGCGGGCAGGGCGTTTCCTGCGAGAGGTCGCCCGCCGCATCGCAACGAAGGCCGCAATTCGCACATAGTGCCCGCTTCAGTTCGCCATGCATGTGGATGATTTCTTGCGACCCGGCCTGTTCGTGCAGGTCATCGATGTTTTGCGTCACGATCAGGAAATCACCGGCAAACTCCCGTTCCAGCCGCACCAGGGCATGATGCGCCGCATTGGGCTTCACCGTGGACAGCCCGGCGCGGCGCTCATTGTAGAAGGCGTGAACCATGGCCGGGTTGCGCTCAAAACCCTCGGGCGTGGCGACATCCTCGACATTGACCCGCGACCAGATGCCATCCTTGTCGCGGAACGTGTCGACCCCGGACTCGGCGGAAATCCCTGCACCTGTGAGGATGACGATGGAGGTGGGGGTCATTCGGCAATTCTCACAATTTCACGCGCCACAAAGTACTCAGGCATGTTGAACCCGGGGATTTTCTGCACGATCTCAGCTTCTTCCAATGTCGCAATGCTCATGCGGGCAGCGCGCAAGGTTACGCCGAGCTTGTCACGGGCCATGGGCGCGGAGATGACAGGATTGGAAAACAGTTCGTCGATCAGCGTCAGCGGATTGTGGGAGCGCGAAATTTGCATCGCCTTTTCCTTGTAGCTGGCGTTCAGCGAAACCAGCTTGTCAACAAGCGCTGTGGATGCAGTGCAGGTCTCGCTGCAAATGTTCAGGAAGAATGTCAGCCACTCGGTCCACGCTCCGCGAGCCGACACCGCAAACATGCGGTCAATGTAGTCGTCCTTTTGGTTCTCCAAGGCGGCACTCGGATAGAAGGTGGGTCCGGGAATCTGGCCGCGTGCCATCAGCAGGATAGGTATCAGGATACGCCCGACACGTCCGTTTCCGTCACCAAATGGGTGTATTGTCTCGAATTGGTAATGGACTAGTCCGGCCTCAATGAGGGGAAGCGGGGCGCTGGTGTCGGGCCGGTTAATGTAGGCCTCGAGTTGATCCATCGCTGTCATTGCTTGCTGCGGTGGCGGTGGTACAAACCGTGCCTGTTCTATGGTCCGTCCACCGATCCAGTTCTGCTCGGTCTTGTATTCTCCGGGCCGTTTATTGCCTCCTCGTGCATTGGGCAGTCCTCCCAATAGTCTGGCATGGGCCTGCCGGATCATCCTGTGCGAGATTGGCAGCCTTTCGAGGGTTTGGGCACATTCCGTAATGGCAAGGAAATAGTTCTGGACTTCGCGCGTCTCGGGCCGCGCAGAAGTTTCCTCTCCAGCTTCCAACAGGGCCAACTCATCCGTGGTCGTATAGGTGCCTTCCATTGCCGATGAGGCGAGGGCCTCCCTGCGTTGCAAGGGGCGGATGATCAGAGCGGGATTGGGAATTTGAGCAAGCTTGGCGTTGAAGGTACCCAAGGCGTAGCTCGCCGCAGCATAAGCGTCGAATAGTAGCGCCTTGTCGGTTTTCGGTGGCAAGGGAGCAGGTACGAAGGCCATTTGTCCATGGATCGTCGGGGCAAGATGGCCGGAAGCGTGCGGTCCGAACAGTGATGGATCCATAAGAAGATACTTTTCTAGGATTTTCTATCTTCTTCAGGAATAGGAGATATCCCGGTATATTTCAATCACAAGGTAGATACAAAATCGCCGAAAAGTATCTACCCCTCCGTCCCGCCCACCGTCATGGCGTCCATGCGCAGGTGCGGCTGGCCGACGCCGACCGGCACGCCCTGTCCGGCCTTGCCGCACATGCCGATACCCTCGTCGAGCGCCATGTCGTTGCCCACCATCGAGATGCGCTTCATCGATTCCGGCCCGTTGCCGATCAGCATCGCCCCCTTGACGGGGTAGGTCACCTTGCCGTCCTCGATCATGTAGGCCTCCGTGCAACCGAACACGAACTTGCCGGACGTGATGTCCACCTGCCCGCCGCCGAACGATGCGGCATAGATGCCGCGCTTCACCGAGGCGATGATCTCGGCCGGCTCCTTGTCGCCACCCGCCATGTAGGTGTTGGTCATGCGCGGCATCGGGCGATGCGCGTAGCTTTCACGCCGGCCATTGCCGGTCGGCCTCATGCCCATAAGGCGGGCATTCTGCCGGTCCTGCATGTAGCCCGTCAGCCGGCCGTCCTCGATCAGCACGTTGTGGCCTGACGGCGTGCCCTCGTCATCCACCGTCAGCGAGCCGCGCCGCCCGGCAATCGTGCCGTCGTCGATCACGGTCACACCCCTGGCCGCCACCATCTCGCCCATCAGGCCGGAAAAGGCCGAGGTCTTCTTTCGGTTGAAGTCGCCTTCCAGGCCGTGGCCCACCGCCTCGTGCAGCATCACGCCGGGCCAGCCATTGGCCAGCACCACGTCCATGGTTCCGGCCGGGGCCGGACGGGCCTCCAGGTTAACGAGCGCCTGCCGCAGGGCTTCATCAGCGCCGCGCTGCCAGCTGTCCTCTGCCAGGAACTCGCTGAACCCTTTGCGCCCGCCCATGCCGAACGAGCCGGTCTCCTGCCGGTCGCCGTCACCCGCCACCACCGAGATGGACAGGCGCACCAGCGGGCGGATGTCGCGCACCAGGTGGCCGTCGGCACGCAGGATCTCCACGTGCTGCCAGCTCGCTGCCAGCGAGGCGGAAACCTGCCGCACGCGCGGGTCTTTTGCACGCAGCCAGGCATCGATGCGCTGGAGCAGCACGGCCTTGTCGCCGAAGCCGGGATCGAGGATGGGGTTGGTGTCTCCATAGAGTTTGCGGTTTGTGCCCGCAGGCGCCGCATCCATGGTGCCGGAATGCCCGGACGTGACAGCCTGGACCGCCTGTGCGGCATGGCGCAGGGCACCGGCAGACAATTCCGAGGCATGGGCATAGCCGGCCGCTTCACCGCTGACGGCGCGCAGGCCGAAACCCAGTTCGGTATTGAAATTGCCGGTTTTCAGGCGGCCATTGTCAAAGACCAGCGCCTCGCCTTCCCGGTATTCCATGAAAAGCTCGCCGTCATCGGCGCCGACCAGCGCATCGGCGACAATGCGCTTCACCTCGGCTTCATCAATGTCGAATCGGGAAATCAGGCTGTCGGTCATGAAGGCGGCTCCGCAGGGGTTGCCCTCACCATATAGGAGGCTGCCGCGCCCCTGTCACCGGTCGCGCCCAAGTGCCGCCGGTCAGGGCAGGGCGGCAAAGCCTTCCGTGAAACCGGCCAGATCGACCGGGATGCCGATGCCTTCCTCCGGCGTCTGGAACACGATGAAGGTCGCCGATTTGCCGCCCTTCAGCGTGGTCAGCAGCGGCTCTTCCAGGATGACCTCGGCATAGCAGCCGTCAGCAAAGCATTTGGCGAAATAGGCCTTGCCGATGTCCTTGCCGTCCACATAGAGGCCAAGCCCGTTGGGCAGCAGCACACCGAGCGGCACCAGCACGCGCAGGATTTCCGCCTTCTTGTCGGCAGTGCGCAACACGACCACCGACAGGCCCATGTCCGGGCGGTCCTCGGCGACGACATTCTGCATCAGCGCGCATTGCTCGGTCGCAGCGCCGGCCGGCGTGTCGCAGATCATCTTCCATTCGCCATGGGTGGAGCGCACGATCCCGTTCTGCTGTGCCGAAGCCGGACCGGCAAAGGCGAAGACTGCCGCAGCCGCGAGGCCGGGAAGGAAATGTCGGATTGTCCTGGGAAACATATGCGCTCCGCTACGAATCACTTCGCGCCTACAATGCGATGATTGCGGGCAAATGCAAACCGGCACTGCCCCACGCCCATCCGGTGCGGCAGCCACGGACATTGATCGCCGATTTGCGCCGGAAATGCGGCCAAGACATTGGAAAATAGACATAGATCAAATGGCCGGAAATTTTATTATGACGAAAAACATATGAAAAACAGTGATTTGCGCCTTGGTGCGACAATTTGCGCGAAAATATGCCGCATGAAAACGGACCAAGCTTTCCTTGCGGAGCGCGAGAGAGTGTGATTTTAGAAGCTCAATAATGGCAGGACGCGCGCCCGCCTGACGAACGACGCAATTCTGGCCCCTTGGGCCCGCTTTGGGAGAGATAAGGGTAATGAAGAACTTCATCGCCAGCCTTGGCGCTGCCGCCGCCACGCTTTTTGCGACGGCCGCTTTCGCCGACCAGCCGAAGCCCTGGCAGACTGACCTGCAGGAAGCGGCCACGCCGATCATGCATGAAATCCGCTGGTTCGAGCAGTACACCCTGTGGTTCATCGTGCCGATCACGCTGCTCGTGCTCGCGCTCCTGATCTGGGTGGGCATCCGCTACCGCGCATCGTCTAACCCGAATCCCTCGCGCACCAGCCACAACACGCTGATCGAGGTCATCTGGACGGTTGGCCCGGTGGTCATCCTCCTGTTCCTCGCCGTGCCGTCCTTCAATCTGCTGACGGCACAGTACACGCCGCCGGAAGAGCCCAAGCTCACCATCAAGGCCACCGGTTACCAGTGGTACTGGGGTTACGAATATCAGACCGGTGACAACCCGCTCTCCTTCGATTCCGTGTTGATGAAGGAAGGCGACCGCGCCGCCATGGGCAAGGAAGACAAGGATGCCTATCCGCGCCTGCTCGCCGTCGACAACGAGATCGTCGTGCCGGTCAACACCACCGTGCGCCTGCTTGTCACGGCTGCTGATGTGCTGCACTCCTTCGCCATGCCGGCCTTCGGCGTGAAGGCCGATGCCGTGCCGGGCCGCATCAACCAGAGCTGGTTCAAGGCCGAGCGTGAAGGCCTCTACTACGGCCAGTGCTCGGAACTGTGCGGCAAGGACCACGCCTTCATGCCGATCGCCTTCCGCGTCGTCTCGCAGGAACGCTATGACAGCTGGCTTGAGGCCGCTCGCGGCGATCTCGCCGGTGCCAACAAGGCTCTGATGGCTTCCATCGCTGCCGAAAACAAGATTGCTTCCGCCGGCAACTGAGCCGGGCGGCAAGAAAACAAGGAACGGAGTGGGACACATGGCTGAAGCAGCTGCTCACGATGCCCATCACGACCACAAGCCGAAGGGCTGGGTCCGCTGGGTCTATTCGACCAACCACAAGGATATTGGCACGCTCTACCTGATCTTCGCGATCATCGCGGGTATCGTCGGCGGGCTCTTGTCCGTCGGCATGCGTATCGAGCTTCAGGAGCCGGGCATCCAGTTCTTCCACGGTCTGGCCTCCATGGTCTACGGCGTTGAAGGCGATGCAGCCATCGATGCCGGCAAGCAGATGTTCAACGTGTTCACCACGGCGCATGGCCTGATCATGATCTTCTTCATGGTCATGCCCGCGCTGATCGGCGGCTTCGCCAACTGGATGGTGCCGATCATGATCGGCGCGCCGGACATGGCTTTCCCGCGCATGAACAACATCTCGTTCTGGCTCGTGCCCCCGGCCTTCCTTCTGCTGGTGCTCTCCATGTTCGTTCCCGGCCCGGCCGGCGGCTACGGCGTGGGTGGCGGCTGGACGATCTACCCGCCGCTGTCGACCTCCGGCACCCCCGGACCGGCCGTTGACATGGCGATCCTCGCGCTCCACATCGCCGGTGCCTCGTCGATCCTCGGCGCCATCAACTTCATCACCACCATCTTCAACATGCGCGCGCCGGGCATGACCCTGCACAAGATGCCGCTGTTTGCCTGGTCGGTGCTGATCACCGCCTTCCTGCTTCTGCTGTCGCTCCCGGTTCTGGCCGGTGGCATCACAATGCTGCTGACCGACCGCAACTTCGGCACGGCCTTCTTCGCGCCCGAAGGCGGCGGCGACCCGATCCTGTTCCAGCACCTGTTCTGGTTCTTCGGTCACCCGGAAGTCTACATCCTGATCCTGCCGGCCTTCGGCATCATCAGCCACATCGTCTCGACCTTCAGCCGCAAGCCGGTATTCGGCTACCTCGGCATGGCCTACGCCATGGTTGCCATCGGCGTGGTCGGCTTCATCGTGTGGGCGCACCACATGTACACCACCGGCATCTCGCTCGACGCCCAGCGCTACTTCGTGTTCGCCACCATGGTGATCGCGGTGCCGACCGGCGTGAAGATCTTCTCGTGGATTGCCACGATGTGGGGCGGCTCGATCCAGTTCCGCACCCCGATGATCTGGGCGATCGGCTTCATCTTCCTGTTCACCGTCGGCGGTGTGACGGGCGTGCAGCTGGCCAATGCCGGCCTCGACCGCGCCGTGCATGACACCTACTACGTGGTGGCACACTTCCATTACGTGCTGTCGCTGGGTGCCGTGTTCGCCATCTTCGCTGGCTGGTACTACTGGTTCCCGAAGATGACCGGCTACATGTACTCGCCCCTGATCGCCCGCACCCACTTCTGGGTCACCTTCGTCGGCGTGAACCTGGTGTTCTTCCCGCAGCACTTCCTGGGTCTGGCCGGCATGCCGCGCCGCTACATCGACTACCCGGATGCGTTTGCCGGCTGGAACTACGTCTCGTCGGTCGGGTCCTACATTTCCGCCTTCGCCGTGCTGATCTTCCTCTACGGCGTCTGGGAAGCCTTCTCCAAGAAGCGTGAAGCCGGTGCAAACCCGTGGGGTGAGGGTGCCACCACGCTGGAATGGCAGCTGCCTTCGCCGCCGCCCTTCCACCAGTGGGAACAGCTGCCGCGCGTCAAGTGACGCCAGGCCGCATTCTCTGAAACATTCCTGCCGCCGGTCCGCCGGCGGCAGTTTTCCAAAAACGGAAATGACGGGCAAAGCGCCATGGCCATGATCGACAATACCGCCGGAAACGACGCCTTCCGCCTTTCGGAAGCGACGGCTGGCGATTATTTCGAGCTCTTGAAGCCGCGCGTCATGTCGCTGGTGGTCTTTACGGCCTTTGTCGGCCTGATGGCCGCGCCCGGCTCCGTCAATCCCGTCATTGCCTTCGTGGCGATCCTCTGCATCGCGGTCGGTGCAGGGGCCTCGGGCGCGCTGAACATGTGGTATGACGCCGACATCGACGCGGTGATGTCGCGCACCGCCCGCCGTCCGGTTCCTTCGGGCCGGGTCCTGCCGGGCCAGGCGCTGGCCTTCGGCCTCGTCCTGTCGGCGCTGTCGGTGATGACGCTTGGCGTGCTGGTCAACTGGCTTGCCGCCTCGATCCTCGCCTTCACGATCTTCTTCTATGCCGTCGTCTACACCATGTGGCTGAAGCGCTCGACGCCCCAGAACATTGTCATCGGCGGCGCAGCCGGTGCCTTCCCGCCCATGGTCGGCTGGGCCGCTGCCACCGGCTCGGTCTCGCTGGAAAGCGTGGTCCTGTTTTCCATCATCTTCCTGTGGACGCCGCCACACTTCTGGGCGCTGGCCCTCTTCAAGTGCAAGGATTACGGCGCGGCCGGCATCCCCATGCTCCCCAATGTCTGCGGCGAGCGCACCACCCGCATCCAGATTTTCGCCTATTCGCTCATCCTGGCGCCGGTTGCCGTGCTGCCTTGGGCGATGGGTTTTGCCTCGGCTGCCTACGGCCTCTTTGCCATCGCCATGGGTCTCGGCTTTGTCTGGTATGCCTGGGGCGTGCTGAACATGGCCGATGGAGACGAGAGGATGCTTCCGGCCAAGAAGCTCTTTGGCTTCTCGATCCTCTATCTCTTCTCGCTCTTCGCCGCGATTCTCCTTGATACGCTGTGGCGCGACTTTGCGCCCGTCCTGTGGGGTTGACGCCGTGGATGCAGACCGGGTGACCCTGACCGACAAGCAGAAGAAGGCGCAGCGCAGCCGCTCCGTCGCCATCGGTGTGGCTCTGGCGGCTCTCGTTGTCATTTTCTACGTGGTCACCATGATGAAGTTTGCCGCCAACGGAGCTGCGCAATGAGCGGCCCGGGCGATCAGAAGCGGCGTTCCAACCTGAAGGTCGCCGCCTTTGGTGCCACCGTGGCGATGGCCATGGTTGGAGTGTCCTTTGCCGCCGTGCCGCTCTACCAGATGTTCTGCCAGGTGACCGGCTACGGCGGAACCACCCAGCGGGCCGACGGCTATTTCGGCAAGGTTCTCGACAAGCGGATCCTCGTGCGCTTCGACGCCAACACGTCCGGTGTGCCGTGGCAGTTCCAGCCCGTGCAGCGTGATGTGAATATCCGCATCGGCGAGACGGTCAGGATTGCCTACAAGGCCAAGAACATTTCGCAGCGCACCGTAAAGGCCAGCGCCACGTTCAACGTGGTGCCGGAAATGGCCGGAGCCTACTTCAACAAGGTGGAGTGCTTTTGCTTCACCGAGACCGAGCTCAAGCCCGGCGAATCCATTGACATGCCGGTGGTCTTCTATGTGGATCCGGACATTGTCGACGTTCCGGAGCTGAAAGCGATGACCGCCATCACTCTTTCCTACACCTTCTTCCCCATTGACGAGAAAGCCACTCCGGTGGCATCGGCTCCGGTGGACAGCAAGGTGACGACCAACAGCACCACCAGATAGAAAACCGCGGGGGATCCGATATGGCCGACGCACACGCCAAGCAACACGACTATCACATCATCGACCCGAGCCCGTGGCCGGCGCTCGCCTCGCTCGGTGCCTTCATCACCGCGA
This sequence comes from Brucellaceae bacterium, assembly GCA_020637755.1. Lineage (GTDB taxonomy): Bacteria > Pseudomonadota > Alphaproteobacteria > Rhizobiales > Rhizobiaceae > Zhengella. Next base: position 23,870 of record JACKJW010000012.1, read on the forward strand.
TCGGTGCCATTTCCTGGATGCGTTCGCTCAAGGGCGGCGAGTTCCCGTTGCTCGGCATCAATTTTGCCGGTGCCAATTTCTGGCTCTTCGCCATCGGCATCGCGATCATCCTCTATGTGATGTATGCGTGGTGGTCCGACACCATCAAGGAAGCCCATGAGGGTCATCACACCCGCGTGGTCTCGCTGCACCTGCGCTACGGCATGATCATGTTCATCGCTTCGGAAGTGATGTTCTTCGTGGCCTGGTTCTGGGCCTTCTTCGATGCCAGCCTCTATCCGGGCGAAGCCGTCCAGGTCCTGCGCAGCGAATTTACCGGTGGTGTCTGGCCGCCGAAGGGCATCGAAGTGCTCGACCCGCTGCACCTGCCGCTCTACAACACGGTCATCCTGCTGCTGTCGGGCACCACGGTCACCTGGGCGCACCACGCCCTCATTCACAACGACCGCAAGGGCCTGGTCTGGGGTCTCGTGCTGACGGTCGCCCTTGGCGTGCTCTTCACCTGCGTGCAGGTCTACGAATACGCCCATGCGCCCTTCGCCTTCAAGGATTCCATCTACGGCGCCACCTTCTTCATGGCCACCGGCTTCCACGGCTTCCACGTCTTCGTCGGTACCGTGTTCCTGCTGGTCTGCCTGTTCCGCGCGCTGAAGGGGCACTTCACGCCCAAGCAGCACTTCGGCTTCGAGGCCGCTGCCTGGTACTGGCACTTCGTGGACGTGGTCTGGCTCTTCCTCTTCTTCGCGATCTACGTCTGGGCTTCGTGGGGCGCACCCATCGCCCATGGCCACTGATCCGGCCTGACATGATCTCGGAAAAGGCGGGCCGGTCCCGCCTTTTTCTTTTCCGGCCGCGACCCGGCGGTTCAACAAGCACCGGTCTGCCGGGACATATGCAAAATGTCGCATCCAGGATGCACGTTTCGCACTGGACAGCGGGCGGCAACGCTGCAAACAACACATTCCAGCCATTGAGGCCGGGCATGCGCCCGGCGCAACCTTGAGCGAGTGACTGCCGTGACCCAGGACCAGGCCCACTTCCCGCCCGTCGATCCCATCCAGGCCGGACTGAAGGGCCGCTGTCCGCGCTGCGGCGAGGGCAAGCTGTTCAAGGGCTACCTGAACGTGAAGGAGCGCTGCGGCGTCTGCGGGCTGGACAATTCCTTCGCCGATGCCGGAGACGGCCCGGCCATCTTCGTCATGCTGATCGTCGGCTTCATTGTTGTCGGTCTGGCGCTCTGGATGGAGGTGAATTATTCGCCGCCGCTCTGGCTGCACATGGTTCTGTGGATTCCGCTCACGCTGATCCTGAGCCTCGGCTCGCTGCGCGCCATCAAGGGTGTGCTCATCACCCTGCAATATGCCAACAAGGCCGAGCAGGGGAAGCTTGAGGGGCAGGAATGACGGCCACCGCTACCGCCGGCAAACGCGACAGGCGTTTCTGGCTGCTCAGCGCGCTGGTTCTGGCGGCGCTGGCCGTTCTGGTCACGCTCGGCACCTGGCAGGTCCGCCGCCTGGCCTGGAAGGAGGGGCTGATTGCCCGCATCGAGGCGCGCATGGCCGCAGCCCCGGTTCCGCTGGCGGCTGCCGAGCAGGCCTTCGCGGCGAGTGGCGATGTTGACTACCAACCCGTCACCTTGACCGGCCACTTCGAGCACGCCGGCGAGCAGCACTTCTTTGCCACCCACAAGGGGGCTTCCGGCTACTACGTCTATACGCCGCTGCGCCTGCCCGATGGCCGCGCAATTCTTGTGAACCGTGGCTTCGTGCCCTTCGACCGGAAGGACCCCGCAACGCGGGCGGAAGGGCAGGTGGAAGGCGACGTGGAGATCGCGGGTCTCGCCCGAAATCCGCTCGCCGAAAAGCCGTCGGGCGTCTACGACAACGACCCGGCGAAAAACATCTATTACTGGAAGGACCGCCAGGCGATGGCGCGCGCAGCCGGTCTTGACCCCGCCCGCCTGCTTCCCTTCTTCGTGGATGCCGATGACGCCCCCAATCCCGGCGGCTGGCCCATGGGCGGCGTCACACTCGTCAGCCTGCCCAACAACCACCTGCAATATGCCGTCACCTGGTATGGCCTGGCACTGGCGCTGGTGGGCGTGTACCTGTTCTGGATCATCCAGGCCCGGCGAAAGGGCTGAGCATCCGCGCCCTTGACAGGACAGCCCGGCACCTTCACTTGAAGGCGGAACGGGACCGCGCTGAATCATGACCCTTGCTCCTCGCGAAAAGCTGACGATCCGCCTGTGCGAGCCGCGCGGCTTCTGCGCCGGTGTGGACCGCGCCATCCAGATCGTCGTGCTGGCGCTCAAGAAACATGGCGCGCCGGTCTATGTGCGCCACGAGATCGTGCACAACAAGTTCGTCGTGGAAGGCCTGCGGTCCCGCGGCGCCGTCTTCATCGAGGAACTGGACGAGATCCCGCTTGACCATCGCGACGCGCCGGTCGTCTTCTCGGCCCATGGCGTGCCCAAATCCGTGCCCGCCCACGCCCGCGACCTCAACCTGCTCTACCTGGATGCCACCTGTCCGCTGGTCTCCAAGGTGCACAAGCAGGCCATGCGCCACCAGCGTCTCGGCCGCCATGTGCTGCTGATCGGCCACGCCGGCCATCCGGAGGTGATCGGCACCATGGGCCAGCTCGAGGAGGGTGCCGTTTCGCTCATCGAGACGGAGGCCGATGCCGCCGCCTTCATCGCGCCCACTGCGGTGGAACTTGGCTATGTCACCCAGACCACGCTTTCGGTGGATGACACGGCGGGCATCGTCAAGGCGCTGGAAAACCGCTTTCCCGGCCTGCATGCCCCGGCCGCCGAAAGCATCTGCTATGCCACCACAAACCGGCAGGAGGCGGTGAAGCAGGCTGCCCCCGGATCAGACCTGTTCCTGATTGTCGGCGCGCCCAATTCATCCAATTCCAAGCGCCTCGTCGAGGTGGCCGAGCGGGCCGGGGCGAAGTCTGCTGCCCTGGTGCAGCGTGCCGCCGAGATCGATTGGGGCCAGGCGCAGGGCGCGCGGGTCGTCGGCCTGTCGGCCGGTGCGTCGGCGCCCGAAATCATCGTCGACGAAATCATCGCCGCCTTCCGCGAGCACTTCGATGTCACGCTGGACATTGCGTTGACCGCGCGGGAAACCGAGAACTTCCCCGTCATGCGCGCCCTGCGCGATGTGGAACTGGCGCCTTCCGACATGGCCTTCGTCAACGGGGATCACTGATGGCCGTCTATACCGACATTTCCGAAGAGGAACTGGAGGCCTTCCTGTCGGCCTATCCCGTCGGTCGTCTGCTGTCCTATCGTGGCATTGCCGAGGGCGTCGAAAATTCCAATTTCATGCTCCATGCCGAGGGCGGGTCCTTCATCCTCACGCTGTTTGAAAAGCGGACCAACGAACAGGACCTGCCCTTCTTCACAGGGCTGATGGATCATCTGGCCGGCAAGGGCCTCACCTGTCCGCAGCCTGTCAAGCGGTCCGATGGCGCGATCATCGGTCGCCTTGCCGGGCGTCCCGCAATCATCGTCTCGTTCCTGGAGGGCATGTGGCCGCGCCGCCCTACCGCCGCCCATTGCCGCGAGGTCGGTGCGGCGCTCGCCCGCATGCATCTTGCCGCTGCCGATTTCCCCGTCAGCCGCGCCAACGGTCTTGCGTTGAAGGACTGGCGCCCGCTGTTCGATCTGGCCGCCGCGCGCGCCGATGAGGTGGAACCGGGTCTGGCCGGGGAGGTCGCCGCCGAACTGGACGTGCTGGAAGCCAGCTGGCCGCAGGGCCTGCCCGCCGGTGTCATCCATGCCGATCTCTTCCCCGACAATGTCTTTTTCCTTGGCGAGAAGCTGTCCGGCCTGATCGACTTCTATTTCGCCTGCAACGACGTGCTCGCCTATGACGTGGCGGTTTGCCTCAATGCCTGGTGCTTCGAGCGCGATTTTTCCTTCAATCTGACCAAGGGGCAGGCTCTGCTGGCCGGTTATCAGTCGGTGCGGCCCTTGTCTGCGGGTGAAATGCAAGCCCTGCCGCTGCTGGCACGTGGCGCGGCCATCCGTTTCCTGCTGACGCGCCTTTATGACTGGCTGAACACGCCGGCCGGCGCCGTCGTTACCAAGAAGGACCCGCGCGAATATCTGCGCCGCCTGCGCTTCCACCGTCAGGTGATCTCGGCCGTCGACTACGGCGCGGGGCCGGCATGAAACAGGTCGAGGTTTTCACCGACGGCGCCTGCTCGGGCAATCCGGGGCCGGGCGGCTGGGGCGCCATCCTGCGTTACAACGGCTCTGTCAAGGAACTGTCCGGCGGCGAGGCGGACACCACAAACAACCGCATGGAACTGATGGCCGCCATCCAGGCACTGGATGCGCTGAAACAGGCCTGCAAGGTCGATCTCTTTACCGACAGCGTCTATGTGCGCGACGGCATCGGCAAATGGATCCATGGCTGGAAGAAGAACGGTTGGCGCACCGCCGACAAGAAGCCGGTGAAGAACGCCGAGCTCTGGCAGGCGCTGGACGCCGCGCGCACCCGCCATGAGGTGACGTGGCATTGGGTGAAGGGCCATGCCGGTCATCCGGAAAACGAACGAGCCGATGAGCTGGCGCGCGAGGGCATGGCGCCCTTCAAGCCTCAGCGCGGGAAGACCACCGGGTAAAGAGAGGCAAGCAGCAGCCCGGCCATCGAATAATTGAAGAGCGTGAGACGGCGCGCATTGGTGAGGAACCGGCGCAGCCCCTGTCCCGCAACAACCCAGACCACGATCGATGGCAGGTTCACCAGGCCGAACACGGCAGCAACGAGAAGGGCGGCTCTTGCGCTTCCGCCCGGCGCATAGGCGCTCATGGCGGTCAGCGCCATGGTCCATGCCTTCGGGTTCACCCATTGGAAGGCGGCAGCCTGCAGAAATGTGAAAGGCCTGGCAGCCGTTTCGCCCTCTGCCTTCGGCGCACCGGCACGCGCAATCTTCCAGGCAAGATAGACGAGATAGGCCACGCTGACGGCGGTCAGTACGGTCTTGGCGACCGGATAGAGATCGAACAGGCCGACCAGCCCCAGCCCGACCAATGCCACCATGAGCGTGAAGCCCAGATTGACGCCCATCATGTGGGGCAGGGTGCGCCGGAAACCGAAGTTCGCACCTGACGCCATCAGCATCAGGTTGTTCGGTCCCGGCGTGATGGAGGAAACCAGCGAGAAGGCGGCAAGCGCGGTGAGCAGTTCTGTTTTCATGCCAGGATTGTGTATTGCTTCCAGCGGTATGAAATTGCAAACATGCGGCATTGTCGGGGAAATTTGCAATCCATGATGAAGTTGGACGAGATTGACCGCAGGATATTGCGCGAACTGACGCGCGATGGCCGCATCAGCAACCTGCATCTGGCCGAACGTGTGGGGCTGTCGCCCTCGGCCTGCCTGCGCCGGACACAGGAACTCGAACGGTCCGGCGTCATCGCCGGTTACCGCGCCGTCATCAATCCCGCAGCATTGGGAAAATCGCTGGTGGCCTATGTGGCCGTGGGTCTCAACAACCATTCCAAGGCTGCGCAGGAGGCCTTCGAGCGCTCCATGGCGCGCGCGGCCGATGTGGTGGAATGCCACAATGTGACCGGAACGGTGGAGTACATCCTGCGGGTGGAGACGGACAATCTCCAGACCTACAAGATGTTTCACACGGAAGTGCTGGGGGTACTTCCCCAGCTCAACTCGATCACATCCTACATCGTGCTCGCCTCATCGAAGGATGAGCGCGCCTGAGCCTGTCAGAGCTGCTGGAGCAGGGTTTCGGCGCTTGAGGCAACGACCTTGCCCGATCCGTCCTCAATATTGAGCGCGGCCACCTTGCCGTCTTCGACGATCATCGAGAAACGCTTGGAGCGCAGGCCTAGCCCGCCCGCCGACAGGTCCATGTCGAGGCCGCAAGCCTTGACGAAATCGCCGTTGCCATCGGCCAGATAGGTGATCTTGTCCTTGCCGCTGGTGGCTTCCTGCCAGGCCTTCATGACGAAGACGTCATTGACGGCGACAACGGCAATCGTGTCCACGCCCTTGGCCTTGATGGCATCGTGATGCTCCAGATAGCCGGGCAGGTGGTTCATCGAGCAGGTGGGCGTGAAGGCACCGGGAACACCGAAAAGCACCACCTTCCGGCCCCCGAAAACCTGGTCGGTCGTCAGCACGGCCGGGCCGTCGGCGGTCGGTGTCTTGAAGGTGGCGGCGGGCAGCGAAGCGCCGATGGCGATGGCCATGAATACCTCCGGATTGATTTTTTTTGATGCCCGTTCAACTGCGGGCAGCAAGGGGAATGTAGTCGCTCGGGACGCCTTTTCCACCCCTAATCGGCGCGGATTTCAACCGTGCCGGAAACCCCGCGCGGCGGGCCGGAGAATGTGTAGTGAATGGTGCCCTTGCCATCCTTCGGACGGGCCAGCACGGGCAGCGCAATTTTTGTGGTTCCGCCATCGGCGGGCAGGGTCTCCGGGTCGCCGAAGGACCATCCGCCGCTTCCTGCGACGAACCATCGGACGAGCGCGTGATAGGCCGGGATGCGCCCTGTCAGCACAAGTGCATCCCCTTCGATGCGGGCGGCCTCGATGCGGCCGTGTTCCGCCGTCGCGCTCTCGGGCAGGGTATCGAATGCGTGGCCGGTCTCCGCCGCGCCCGATCCGTCATCGGTCTGCGTCTCCAGTTCCGCCTGTACGGGAATGCAGATTTCCTTGCACACGCCAAGAAAGGCGGAGACGCGCAGCACATCGGGGAATCCGCCGGGCGGAGGGGAGAGGGTGAGCGCCAGCGAAACCGGCGCGTCATAGCCGGCCCATGTCGAATAGGCATCCTTGAAGCGGCGCGGCAGCGGGAAGGAGATGTCCACCGCCTGACCGCCGGTCGCCGTCATCAGATTGACCAGGGGCGGAATGCCGGCATCACCCGGTTCGCGCCAATAGGTCTTCCAGCCGGGTTTCAAGTCAATCTGGAGCGCGCCCCGCAAACGGCCATCGGCCTGACGCGTATCCTCGGTCACCAGGCGCAGCCGCGCGCCCTCGAAATCCTGCCAGGGGCTTTGGCCTGCCTTTGCAGGTGGGGCGGCGGCAAGCAGCAGGAATGGGACAGACAGGAGGCGAGCAAGGCGGCTTTTCATGGCGCGACTTTCCTCCGCTTCGCGCCCTCTGGCAAGGCCGCCCCGTTACACGATCGCATCAGCACGCCGTGATTTTTGGGGGAGGTCAAGTCATGCCCCCTTCACACAAACCCCGATTGTCGTTTACGCTTGCCTTGTGGGAAGCGAGGTGACGATGAGCGACCTGTGGCTTGACGGGCAATTCCTGATTGCCATGCCCGGCATGGAAGACAGCCGCTTTGAGCGGTCAGTCATCTACATGTGCGCCCATTCCCAGGAAGGCGCGATGGGCATCATGTTGAACCGCAAGCAGGATCTGGTTTTCCCTGACCTGCTGGTTCAGCTTGGCCTGATCGAGGCAGAGGAAACCATCCGCCTGCCCGAACGCGCCCGCGCCATGAGCGTGCGCAATGGCGGCCCGGTGGAGCGCAGCCGCGGCTTCGTGCTCCATTCCGGCGACTACAATGCCGATTCCTCGCTGCATGTCGCTCCGGGCATCTCCCTGACCGCCACCGTGGACGTGCTGCGGGCGATTTCGCGCGGGGCCGGTCCGCAACAGGCGGTCATGGCGCTCGGCTATGCGGGTTGGGCGCCGGGCCAGCTGGAAGCCGAGATTTCGGCCAATGGCTGGCTGACATCGGATGCCAGTGCCGACCTGATCTTCGAAGAAGATGTCGACCAGATCTACCTCCGGGCCCTGACCCGGCTTGGCATAGACCCCGCCATGCTGTCGGGTGAGGCCGGTCACGCCTGACCGTGCCTGACGGGCCCGTTGCCGTGGTCTCGTGTCAGGACGCGGCGGCGAGCGGGTTCTGTTCCTTGAGCACCATCAGCGCCTGCGCCCCGCTCATCGGTTCGCCGAACATGTAACTCTGCACATATTCACAACCCGCGACGGCAAGCTGCTCCGCGCTCGCCTCGTCGGCGACGCCCTCGGCCACGACTTTCAGCCCGAGATCGCGCGCCATGTTGATGAGCGAGCGCAGCAGCACGAGGCGTTGCGGTGCGTCGCTGTCGAGGAACGAACGGTCGATCTTCATCGTGTCGAAGGGGAAGCGCGTCAGGTAGGACAGCGAGGAATAACCGGTGCCGAAATCGTCCAGAGACAGGCCGATGCCGGTTTCCTTCAGCCGCTGGAGCACCGAAGCCGCTTGCTCCGGATTGCTCATGACAAGCGATTCGGTCAGTTCCAGACGGAAATTTTCAGGCGGAAGGCTGGCGCGCGACAGCACCGAGCGTACATCGGCCACGAGGTCCTGGCGCATCAGCTGGCGGCTTGACAGGTTGACCGAGACGAAGAGATCGTCCTTGGCAACAAGCTTCATCCATTCCTTCAGGTCAATTGCCGCCGTCTGCATGGCGTAGAGGCCGATCTGAACGATCAGGCCGGAATTTTCCGCAATCGGGATGAAGTCGGACGGCGGGATCACGCCGCGCCGCGGATGAACCCAGCGCACCAGTGCTTCGAAGCCGGCGATGGACCCGTCCGACAGGCTGACGATCGGCTGGTAGGCGAGCGACAATTCCCAATTGTCGACCGCGCGGCGCAGGTCCGCCTCCAGTTGCAGCTTGTCGGTGCCGAGCGAACGGAAGGCCGGGCGGAACGGTTCAATGCGGTCGCCCCCGAAACGCTTGGCCTGATGCAGGGCCAACTCGGCATCCTTCATCAGTTCAGATGCGCTCGTCTGGTTGTTGTTCCAGGTGCACAGGCCCATCGAGGCCGTCAGCACGATCTCGCGCTTGTTGAAGGTGATCGGGCCGCTGATCGCCTTGCGCATGGCATCCGCGAAGGCGGCGATGCGCACCGGGTCCTGCTCGGACAGCAGCGACAGGGCAAACTGGTCGCCGGAAAAGCGCGAAAGGCTGTCATGGGGTTTGAGCAGGCGCGACAGGCGGCGCGAAATCGTCAGCAGGATCGTGTCGCCGGCCGAAATGCCGAGGCTCTCGTTGACCTGCTTGAACCGGTCGATGTCGATGACGAAGATGGTCGGCTTCACCTTCTCGCCGGAACGCGCAATGGCAATGACGCCGTCGAGCCGGTTGATGAAGAGTTCCCGGGTCGGCAGGCCGGTCAGGTTGTCGTGCACCGCATCGTGCAGCAGGCGCTCTTCCGCCTTTTTCTGTTCGGTCACATCGGCCAGCGTGCCGACGCAGCGGATCACTTCGCCATCGGTGCCGATCACCGGCCGTGCGCGCAGCGTGAACCACTGGTAATGCCCGTCTGCACCGCGCAGGCGGAACGACTGGTTGATCTTGCCGCGCCGGTGCTCCAGCACCACGTCGAGCGTCGTGCGGAAATGGTCGCGGTCTTCCGGATGCAGCACGGGCAACCAGTTGCGCGCAGGTCCGCGCAAGGTGCTCGTTGCCAGGCCGAGCTGGCGGCAGACGTCCGGACGCGTCACCACGCGGTCGCGCGAAACGTCCCAGTCGAACACGATGTCGCCCGAACCGCTGATCGCCAGCGATTGGCGTTCCATGTCGGAAAACAGGCCCTGCTGGAGCACGCCGCCCGAAAAGGCATGCTGGATGACCGTGAAGCCGATCAGGAGAACGATCAGCACCAGCCCGCCGCCAAGCGCTGGCTGGATGATGTCGTTCTGCATCATGCCGGTGACGGTGAGCCAGCCGCCAAAGATCCATACCAGCGTCAGGATCCAGCTCGGGATCAGCATGATCGCCCGGTCGTAGGCCTTGAACGAGAGGAAGATGATCAGCCCGAGTCCGATCGCGGCCGTGAGCGCAAAGGAGATGCGGGCCAGCCCGGAAGCAAGCGGCGGATCAAAGATAGCCACGCCCGCCAGCCCCAGCAGCAGCAGCACCCACAGCACCGCACCATAGGAGAAGTTGGTGTGCCAGCGGTTGAGGTTCAGATAGGCAAACAGGAAGATCACCAGCGTGACGGCCAGCGAGACCTCCGACCCGGCCCGCCAGATCTGCTCGCTGCCGGGCGAAATCTCGATCACCCGGTTGAGGAAGCCGAAGTCGATCGAGATATAGGCCAGCATCGCCCAGGCGAGCGCCGCGGTGGCGGGAAACAGCGACGTACCCTTCACCACGAAGAGAATCGTCAGGAACAGCGCCAGCAGGCCTGCAATACCGATGACGATGCCGCGGAACAGCGTGAAGGAGTTGATCGTGTCCTTGTAGGCTTCCGGCTCCCACAGATAGACCTGCGGCAGGCGCGGGGAGGCGAGTTCGGCCACGAAGGTGACGACGGCGCCAGGGTTCAGCGTCAGCAGGAACACGTCGGCATCGCCCGACGCCTGCCGGTCGAGCGCAAAGCCTTCCGACGGCGTGATGTTGACGATGCGTGCCGAACCGAGGTCGGGCCAGACAAGGCCGGAACCGGCAAGGCGGAAATGCGGGGCGACGATCAGCCGGTCAAGCTGCTGGTCGGTCGGGTTGGCCAGCGCGAACACAGCCCAGTCGCCGTCCTCGCTGCCTTGCAGTGCCTCCACCTCGATACGCCGCACGATGCCGTCGGCACCGGGCGCGGTGGAAATCTGGAAGGTCTTGCCCTTGCCGCGATGGATCTCGACCGCGCGCGACAGGTCCAGCGCCACATCCTCACGGCTGATCTTGATGGTCTCGAAGGCTTGCGCCGGCACAAGCGTCACGAGCCAGAAGGCCAGCATGAGAATGCCGCCCGTCAAAGCAAGGATGCCGCCTGTCCGTTTCACTTACGCCTGGTTCCCGTTACCCTGATGCGTTCCCCTGATCCTTGCGTAGAGATAGTGGTCCTGCCACCGCCCCCCGATCTTCAGATAGGATCGCATCAACCCTTCGCGCTCAAATCCGGCTTTTTCAAGCAACCGCATCGACCGCGTGTTTCCGGGGATACAGGCCGCTTCAAGCCGGTGCAAGCCGAGTGTTGAAAAGGCATGGGGAACAATCAGCTCCAGCGCCTCGGCCATCAGGCCCTTCCCGGCATGCTCGGCACCCATCCAGTAGCCGATCTGGCCGTTCTGGGCGACGCCGCGGCGGATGTTGCCAAGCGCGATACCTCCGGCCAGGGTCCCGTCTTCCAGGAACAGGAACCAGGCCTGCCCGGAGCCCAGCGATGCCTCGCGCTGGTAGCGCCGCATCCGCTCGCGCCAGGCCGCGGCGGTGAACTCGTCATCGGGCCATTTCGGCTCCCACGGCTGGAGAAATGCGCGGCTGGCCTTGCGCAGTGCCCGCCATTGGCCATGGTCGGAGGCATGCGGCGGGCGAAGCAGGATGCGGGCGGACTGGAGCTCGTTGGCTGCCGGCTCGCGGCGAAGGAGCGGGAACAGCGCCAAGGCCGCCGCCCGCCCGTCAGACGGCCAGACGCTGGCGCTCGGCACCCTTGGGGCCAAGCTCGTCAACAATGGTATTGTGGTGCGGCAGGCCGTCAATCGGGCCGATGGCCGTCACGGTCGGCGTGCTGCCGGTGAAGAGCCGCCGGGCAAGGTCCGTCAGCCGCTCCGTGGTGATCTTGGACAGCCGGTCCATCAACTCGTCATTGGTGACCGGACGGCCAAACAGCAGCATCTGGCGGGCGATCTGGCTGGCGCGGCTGGTCGGGCTTTCATGGCTCATCAGCAGGGCGGCGCGATATTGGGCACGCGCACGGTCCAGTTCCTCCTGCGTGATGCTGTCGCCGGCCTTGCGCAATTCGTCGAGGATGACCGGCACCAGCTCGGCCACGTCATCCTTGCCGGTGGCGGCATGGACGCCGAAGACGCCGGTATCGGAAAAGCCCCAGTGGAAGGCATAGATCGAATAGCAAAGGCCGCGCTTCTCGCGCACTTCCTGGAAGAGGCGCGACGACATGCCGCCGCCCAGGATCGAAGACAGGATCTGCGAGGCGTAGAAGTCGCGCACATGGTAGGCGCGGCCCTCGAAGCCAAGCAGGATCTGGGCGTCCATCAGGTCCCGGCTTTCGCGGAAATCCCCGCCGACATAATGCGCGTAGGGCGGGAAGGGCGCCGTCGCCTTGGCCCTGAAGCTTCCGAACGCCTTTTCGGCCTGCCGCAGGAAGCTCTCGTGATCAACCGCACCGGCTGCCACAAGGATCATGCGGTCGGCTCCATACTGGCGTTCCATGTAAGAGCGCAGCTGATCGGAGGTGAAACCCTCCACCGTCTCCGGCGTGCCAAGGATCGACCGGCCGATGGTCTGGTGGCGGAACGCGGTTTCGGTGAAACGGTCGAAGACAATGTCGTCGGGCGTGTCGAAGGCCGCGCCGATCTCCTGCAGGATCACATGCTGTTCGCGCCTCAGCTCATCCTCGTCAAAGCGCGAATCCGTCAGGATGTCGGCCAGAAGTTCGATGGCGAGCGGAACATGGTCCTTCAGCACGCGCGCATAAAAGGACGTGGTCTCGACGCTCGTCGCCGCATTGATCTCGCCGCCCACATCCTCGATGTCGGTCGCGATCTTGCGCGCTGTCCGGCTTCCCGTGCCCTTGAAGGCCATGTGTTCGAGCAGGTGGGCGATGCCGTGCTCGTCATCCCGCTCGTTGCGCGATCCCGATTTCACCCACACCCCGAGCGTGACGCTTTCCAGATGGGCGATCGTTTCGGTGGCAACGACAAGGCCGTTCGACAGACGGCTGACCTCTACGCCCATGCTTCATTCTCTCCCCGTGCGGGCCGCTCTTGTGTGCCGGCTCACATGATCTTCCAACATTTTTTCGTCCGAGGGAAGGACAGTGAAGCGTTCCTGCCGCTCCATCAGGTCCGAAAGCCAAGCAGGCAGGGCGGGTGCCACGCCGCATGCCTGCTCGACGGCGGCGGGGAATTTGGCAGGGTGCGCGGTGGAGAGCACGATCATCGGCGTAACAGACGGGTCCTGTTCGCGCGCCACCTTCACGGCGGTCGCCGTGTGCGGGTCGATCAGATAACCGCTGTCCTTCAACATGGCATTGATGGTGGCCGCCGTATCGGCCTCCACGGAGCGTCCCGCACCAAAGCCGCTGCGGATTTCGGCGAGCGCTGCCTCTTCAATCGCGAAGGCGCCGGACTGTTTCAGGCTGTCCATCTGGCGCCGCACCGTCGCCGCGTCACGTCCCGAGGCCTCGAACAGCAGGCGCTCGAAGTTGGAAGAAATCTGGATGTCCATGGAGGGCGAGGTGGTGGCCTTCACGCCGCGCATCTCGTAGGTGCCGGTCTCCAGCGTGCGCGCCAGGATGTCGTTGTCATTGGTGGCGATCACCAGCCGTTCGATGGGCAAGCCCATGCGCCGGGCCGCGTATCCGGCAAAAATGTCGCCGAAATTGCCGGTCGGTACGGTGAAGGAAACCGGCCGGTCCGGTGCGCCGAGCGACAGGGCAGACGAGAAATAATAGACGATCTGCGCCATGATGCGCGCCCAGTTGATCGAATTGACGCCTGACAGCGCCATGGAATCGCGAAAGGCGTGGTTGTTGAACATCGCCTTCACATGGTTCTGGCAATCGTCGAAGTTGCCCTTGATGGCGAGCGCATGCACGTTGGACGCCTTGTGGGTCGTCATCTGGCGCTGCTGGACGGGCGACACGCGCCCCTCGGGAAACAGGATGAAGATGTCGGTGCGCTCGCGGCCGGCAAAGGCGTCGATGGCCGCCCCGCCGGTGTCGCCGGAGGTCGCGCCCACAATGGTGGCGCGCTGGCCGCGTTCAGCCAGCACATGATCCATCAAACGGGCGAGCAATTGCATCGCCACGTCCTTGAAGGCCAGCGTCGGGCCGTGGAAGAGTTCCAGCACGAATTCGTTGGCACCGGTCTGCACCAGCGGGCAGACGGCTGGATGCCGGAAAGTGGCATAGGCCTCGTGCACGATCCGCTCGAAATCATTGCGGCCGATCTCGCCCTCCACGAAAGGCCAGAGCACACGGATGGCAAGTTCGGCATAGGGCAGGCCGCGCAGCGCGCGGATGTCATCGGCGGACAGCACCGGCCACTCTGCCGGAACATACAGGCCGCCGTCGCGGGCCAGGCCTGCCAGCAGGGCATCGCAGAATTTCAGCGTCGGGGCCTCGCCCCGCGTGCTCACATAGTCCATCGTCACGGTGCCGGTTCCTCGTGCCTGCTGCGTCCGGGCAAGATTTTTTCATGCGGCAGCGCGCCCTGTCGCATTTTCACCGCGGCGCTGGTATAGAACAGCTTCTTTGCCACATGGAAGTGCAGTTGAGGGTTCCGCGCGCATGAATGGACGTTTTTTCACCGCCCTGGCGGCGCTGGGCATGGCGTTGGCCGTTGCCGGGTGCCAGTCGAGCGACACCGGCAATGTGCTCAATATCGGCAAGAAGACGGAACCGGTGCCCGATACGCGCATCACGCAGGACGAGCTTCTGGCCGAATGCCCGAAGGTGACGCTGCGCGAGGGAACGGCCTATTTCACGCAATACGCCAAGGGCCACAAGGACGAGAAGGACCAGGTGGTCTATCAGGCCTCCATCACCGACGTGACGCGCTCCTGCCGGTATGATGGCGACATGATGACCATGACGGTCGCCGTTGCCGGCCGTGTCGTGCTGGGTGCGAAGGGTGCTCCCGGCGCCATCACCATGCCGATCCGCGTGGCGGCTGCGCAAACCGGGCAGGTGCTTTATTCCAAGCTGCACCAGCACACGGTGCAGGTGGGCGCGGGCGCCACCCAGTTCATCTTCACGGATTCAGAAGTGACCTTCCCGAAACAGCCGCCGCGCAGCGTCATCGTCTTCGCGGGATACGATGAAGGCCCTTACAATACCAAGTAAGGATGCATCGCGGCCGCCGGGACAGGGCGTCCGCACCCCCGGCCCGGGTTGCTCCGGCCCGCCGTTCCGTCTCCCGCAAAGCTGAAGGAAAGCCCAACGTGCCCTTCACCTGCGGTTCAGCCAGCCGCAGCTATCTCCTGACCATGGGTTCGGGCACAGGCGCCGGAACCGATTCCAGGAGGGTATCATGGCTTTCGGCGTCTTTCTGACCGGCAATTCTGCCGACAACACTTTGGTCGGCACGAATTTTGACGACATGCTCGACGGTGGCGCAGGCGCGGACCGCATGGTTGGCCGCGGCGGCAACGATTTCTACTTCGTCGACAACGCCAACGACGTTGTTGACGAGCGCGGCGGCTTTGCAACCGACATCGACTGGGTCTTCACCACGGTCAATGTGAACATCGGGCAGTCCGGCCGCTTTCTGGGCGACATCGAAAATGTCGTGCTTCTCGGCTCCGCAGACATCTCGGTCATCTTCGCCAACAACCTCGACAACAAGCTCTACGGCAATTCCGGCAACAACACTCTGAACGGCGGCGGCGGCAACGACACGATCTACGGCGGCGACGGCAACGACCGCATCATCGGGCTTTCCGGCAATGATTTTCTGGACGGAGGCGAAGGCAATGACCGGTACGAGTTCAACAGCTTTTCCTCCAATCCCACAGCCCTTGGACGCGACACGATCGTGGACAGCGGCGGTGATGACCGGTTGGAGGTTCTAAATTTCTCCGACATCGAGGGCGCCCTGCGCAACGGCAGCGACCTGAACATCACCTTCCGCTTCGGGCAGCTGACGATTGAGGATCATTATGCGGCAGACGGTGCCATCGAGCAGATAATCGCCTTCCGTGAAGAGCCAAGCACCATCTTCATGAACATCGCCACCGGCCCGGTGGGAAGCGATGACCGCGATCTGGTTGCAGGCACCAATGTGAACGACCTGCTCAAGGGCCTTGGCGGGGCCGACATCATTTTTGCCAATGGCGGCGATGACACCGTCTTTGCCGGCAGCGGCGATGACGTCGTTTACGGTGGCAAGGGCAATGACACGCTGTTCGGCGATGGTGGCGACGATATCCTCTACGGGAGCTACGGACAGGACACGCTGATCGGCGGCGAAGGACTGGACCGGCTGGAAGGCGGCCTCGATAGCGACATCTATGACTACCGCACGTCTGCCACTCTGCTGAAACACGGCGAGGACACGATCTTCGACGAGGGCGGCAGTGCCGACACGATCCTTGTCGACAATCTGCGCGAGGTCGTCTCGATGGTCTTCGACGGAGATGATCTGGTCATCACCACGAAAACGGCCGTCATCACCATCGAAGACCAGCGCAACGCTGATCACACGGTTGAATATATCGCGGACGGAACGCGCAGGGTCAGCCTGCCGGATGCGCCCTTTGGCGCCAACGCAGGCGCCTTTTCCTTGGCATCCGCGTCAACGGAAGGCCTTGTGCTCGATTTCGGGAATGATCTGCGGGTCAGCGATCTCGCACGGCTGTCCCTGGCGGCCTTGGGCAACGCGGATGCGCACACGCCCCTCCTGGTCGATGCAAACGGGATCGACGTGTCGGGCACCTCGGCCACTGACTATGGCGGGCTCTGGGTCTGACGAAGGCCGGGTCAGTCGATCAGGCCGAATTCCGACAGCGCCTTCAGCATGGCGGGCAGGTCGGCGAGCCGCGAGATGACCGTTTCCGCACCGGCATCGCTCAGCCGGTCGGCAAGGCCCGGATAGGCATGCGAGCCGCCGGTGAAGCCGATGACGCGCATGCCTGCCGCCCGGGCGCCATGCACGCCGTGCACGGAATCCTCGATCACGAAGCAATCGGCGGGCTTTGCGCCCGCTTCGCGCGCGGCATGCAGGAACACGTCCGGCGCAGGCTTCTCGCGCACGCCTTCCAGGCTCTTGGCTGACCAGACCGGACCGCCGATGAATGGGGCCAGCCCCGTCGCCGCAAGCTCGATGTCGAGCCGCTCGGAAGACGAGTTGGAGCAGATGCAGCGGTTCGGACCGGCGGCCAACAGCGCCTCGCGCGCGCCTTCGATCGGCTTCACCTCGCGCTTGAGACGGCTGTCCACATCCTTTTCGCACCGGTCGATCAGGCTGGCCTGGAAGGGAATGCCGGCCTCGCTTTCGATCGTCTCGAGGATCTTGCGGAAGGACAATCCGGAAAACCGTTCGCAGATTTCCTCTGCGCTGACCGGATAACCCGCCTCGGCGAGAAGTTTCGCCTCGACACGCGCCGCAACGATCTCGGAATCGGCCAGCGTTCCATCGAAGTCGAAGATTACCAGGGCAGGTCCGGGCATGGGAACATCCGCATCAAACTGATCCAATATCGGGTGGAAACGCTCTAGGCCTGCGCGCCGCGCCGTGCAAGCAGTCGCACTTATTCCACGGTGATTTCAGTGCGCTTGCCCGCGCTGACCGTGGCCTTGGCGGTCTTCTTTTCGTCGCGGCCTTCATGGGTGACCGAGACCTCATAGTCGCCGGGCGGCAGGGTTTCCTGGTGTTCGGTGCCGTAGGCACCCGAAAGGCCCTTCTGTGCGCCGGCAATGTCCTTCACCGAGCGGATGTCGATGCGATAGGCCCCCGGCGCGGTGATCGCCAATACGCCCGCATTGAGATTCACCGTCGCTTCAGTTGCCTGTCCGGCCTTGACCGAAACCGGCACTTCCGCCGTGGCCTGGCCAAGACGCGCCACCAGCACGAAATCGCCCTCAGGCACGAAGAGACGGTTATCCGGTCCGTAGCCGCCATTGAAATTGTGGCGGCTGCCATCCGCAGCGGCGGTTGCGGCCAGAACGTCGAAGCGTATGTCGCCGCTGCCGGCCTTCTCGCCATCCGCGGTGAAGGTCGCATGCGGGATCACGGTTCCCGCCGGAATCACGATGGTGGTCTCCAGCGTCTTTCCGGCCTCTACCTGCACGTCCTTCTTGGCTCGGGCCTCGGCAATGCGCCCGTGGATTTCCACCAGTCCCGCCCCGGCATAGACCGTCACCGTCCCGTAACCACCGTCCTCGCCGCCGTTGAAGCGCATGTCGACGCGCGCATCGGAGCCTGTTTCGGGGCCGTTTTCCGTGAAGAGCGGCGTGACCTTCAAAATGCCCGCATCAAAGATGATCTCTGTTTCCACGGGCTTGCCGTCCGCAGCCACCTCGACCACTTCCTCGTTGGTCAATGCGCCAAGCTTCGCAACGGCCACATAGTTTCCGGGCTTGAGTGCAAAGGAGCGAACCCCGCCATAGGTGCCGTCCACCGCCGTGCTGCCGCGTGAACCATCCTCGGCCAGCGGATAGAAATCCCAACGCACATCGTCATTGCCTTCCAGCGCCGGGCCGCCTTCGTACAGATAGGCCTTGGCCACGACATTGTTGACCGGGTCTGCTACCGGCTTCTCCTCTTTCGGCGCGGCAGGCCTTTCCTCGACCGTTTCAACCCTGGCAATCGTGCCTTTGAGCGCGTCTTTCAGCGATCCGGCATCCTTGGCATCAAAATATTTGCCGCCGGTCTCCTCCGCCAGACAGGCCACCTGCTTGCCTTCTTCAGCGCTCAGGCCGAAGCCGACCACATGGGCGGTGAAATCGACGCCGGAGCTTTCCAGTGCGCGGGCCAGCGCGCAAGGGTCGCCGCCGCAGGTCTCCAGTCCGTCGGTCACCAGCACGACCGTGGCCTTTTCCTCTGTCGAGCGCAGCGCCTTGGCAGCCATCTCCACCGCCCCGGTCAGTGGCGTCTTGCCCTTCGGGTTAAGTTTCGCCGCGAAGGAGGAGATGGCCGCGGCAGTACCGGCAGCCGGCGCAATCGCCAGCTCGATGTCGTCGCACGCGCCCTTGGTGCGGTGGCCATAGACCATCAGGCCGATCTCGTTTTCCGTGGGGATGGCACCCAGCACCTCGCCAAGGGTCTCGCGCGCAATCTCGATCTTCGGCCGCCCGTCGATCTGGCCCCACATCGAACCTGATGCGTCCAGCACCACGATGCTGCGATCCGCCGCGACGGCCGCACTCGTGGCCGTCAGGATGAAGGCGAGGCCTGCCGCCACGCGGTTGATGCCGTGCATAATCCACTCCGTCCAAGAGATTCGAGCCCCAGTGTTTTTGTGCCAAGCCTGACGCCGGAAAGCAATTGAGCCGCCGCTTAACCACTTCTTCACCCTGTTCGGTAACCATGTTTCCCAGTTGAGTTCGAGTAACCGGGTTTGAGTACATGACCGCAGTGCGCCTGCTGGACGACCTTGCCGCGTCCGCCAAGAAAGCCGACTGGATCGACACCATCCTGAAGGGCGATTGCGTCGCCGCGCTGGAGCGGCTTCCCGAAAAATCCGTCGATGTGATCGTTGCCGATCCGCCCTACAACCTTCAGCTCGAAGGCGCACTCACCCGCCCCGACCAGTCGAAGGTCGACGCGGTCGACGACCACTGGGACCAGTTCGAGAGTTTTGCCGCCTATGACGCCTTCACCCGCGCCTGGCTGCTTGCGGCCCGCCGCGTGCTCAAGCCGAACGGCACGATCTGGGTCATCGGCTCCTACCACAATATCTTCCGCGTCGGCACGACCCTGCAGGACCTCGGCTTCTGGATCCTCAACGATGTGGTCTGGCGCAAGACCAACCCGATGCCGAACTTCAAGGGCCGACGCTTCCAGAACGCCCACGAAACGCTGATCTGGGCCTCGCGCGACCAGAGCGCCAAGGGTTACACCTTCAACTATGACGCCATGAAGGCCGCCAATGACGATGTGCAGATGCGCTCCGACTGGCTGTTCCCGATCTGCAATGGCGGCGAACGCCTGAAGGATGCGGACGGCAACAAGGTGCACCCGACCCAGAAGCCGGAGGCCCTTCTTGCCCGCATCATGTCTGCCACCACCAAGCCGGGCGATGTGGTGCTTGATCCCTTCTTCGGCTCCGGCACCACCGGCGCGGTGGCCAAGATGCTGGGGCGCCACTTTGTCGGCATCGAGCGCGAGCAGTCCTATATCGACGCGGCCTCGGCACGCATCGCGTCGGTGGAACGCCTTGATGGCGCGGCGCTGAAACAGTTGCAGCCCAAGCGCGCCGAACCGCGCGTGGCCTTCGTTTCGCTGATCGAATCCGGCCTGATCGCCTCCGGCACACGCCTCACCGATGCACGCCGCCGCTTCACCGCGACCGTGCGTGCCGACGGAACACTGGCCAATGACAGCGGTGCAGGCTCCATCCACCGCATGGGCGCGCAGGTGCAGAACCTTGAGGCCTGCAATGGCTGGACCTTCTGGCACTACGAGGAGAAGGGCACGCTGAAACCCATCGATGAACTGCGCCGCCAGGTCCGCGAAACCATGGCCGCCGCCGGCGCCTGAGGCCGGGAGCAAGCTTTCGGGCATCCGGTTTGGGAGAGCCGCTGCCTGATTTTCCGCCGTTCCCCTCCAGTCGCGCGCGGAATCCCTGACGCCCGGAGCCCCCGCTCCGGGCGTTATGTTTTGGGCTGCCTGGCATCCTGTTTGGTCAGCGCGCGCTCGCCTTTGGCTGCGTCACACCCGGCAGTGCCGCCTCCAGTGCCTTTTTCATCACCGTGGGCAGCGCTTCGCCAGCCAATGTTTCAGCGGCAGCCCACCATTGACTGGCTGCTGCAAGGGCGCAGACGTCCGTCGCCCGCCAGACTTCCAGATTGAGCTCGAAATGCGTGAACACATGGCGCACGGAGCCGCAGGCCTGCCACGCGGCAGGGAAGGGAGCTGCGCCCGCACCGGTGGCGCCATCCTTGTTTGATGTCCAGCCTGTCGTTGGAAGGCCGGTCATCCCTCCCAGAAGCCCGGCAACGGGCCGCCGCTCCAGCAGCACCGAGCCGTCAGGCGCTACTGCGACGAAAGCCGCGCCCTTGCGAACCGGCTTGGCCTTTTTCGGTGCCTTGACCGGAAACCGCCCGGCATCCAGTCCGGCCGCCGGAACCGCGCAATCGGCATTGAGCGGGCACACTACGCAGGCAGGTTTGCGCGGCGTGCAGAGCGTGGCGCCGAGATCCATCATCGCCTGCGCGAAATCGCCCGGCCTGCCCTGAGGCACCAGCGGTGCGAGGGCCGCCTTCACTTCGGACTTGGCCCTGGGCAGCGGTGTGGCAATCGCGCGGTGCCGGGTCATCACGCGCTCCACATTGCCATCAACCACGATGGACGGGCGGTCAAAGGCGATCGCCGCAATGGCCGCTGCCGTGTAGTCGCCAATCCCGGGAAGCGCGCGCAATCCGGCTTCGGTGTCGGGGAACCGGCCGTCGTGGTCGCGCATCACGGCTTCCGCGCAGGCCTTCAGGTTGCGCGCCCGGCTGTAATAGCCAAGCCCCGCCCACGCTTTCATCACCTCTTCGGAAGGGGAAACGGCCAGCGAGGCCACATCCGGCCAAAGCGCCATAAACCGCTCGAAATAGGCGCGCACCGCCTGCACGGTGGTCTGCTGGAGCATGATTTCCGACAGCCAGACGCGATAGGGGTCGGCCCGTATGCCGCGCGCCCGTTCCGCCGGGGTCACCCGCCAGGGCAGGATGCGGTGCTGCCGGTCGTACCAGCCCAGCAGCCGGCCGGCGAAATCGTCATGCACGGGTCCTGCCTGCGGTGGCATGGTGGCATCTGGGGTGGTATCAGTCGGCATCATCGCATCACGTGAGGAAATCGGCTTCAGGTCATGGCAAGCCCTCCCGGCAAACGCAATGCAGAACCGGTCAGCGATCTGGTGTCGGCCATCATCGACCCGGTATTGCGCAAGCGTGCCGGTGTCTCGGTCAGCCTCGTGCAATCGTGGGAGGAAATAGCGGGCCCGCGTCTGGCGGCAACCTCGCGGCCCGAGCGCATCGTCTGGCCGCGCCGCACCGGAGATGACGATCCCTTCGAGCCGGCCACGCTCGTGGTCGCTTGCGAGGGCTTTGCCGCGCTTGCCCTGCAACACGAGACGGGCGAGGTGATTGCCCGCATCAATGCCTTTCTGGGCTTTGCCGCCATCGGCCGGGTGAAGATCGTCCAGAAGCCGGTGCGCCTGCCCGAGCGGCCGAAGCCGCGCGCGCTGCGCCCGCTGACCGGCAGCGAGGAGGCTGCCCTTGCCGCCCGGCTGGACGGCATCGAGAGCGACAGCTTGCGCCGTGCGCTGGAGCGGCTCGGGCGCGGCGTTCTGGGCGAGAAGGGGCGCCGCTGAGCCGCGCGCACCGCATTGTGAACGCTGTGTGCCGCCTGCCATATGGCTTTTGCGTGAACTTTCCTTAATTTGCCCCACGACGCGCTTTAGTGCCATCAAGGACGCAAGAAGTTTCGACCCCCATCGACCGATCAGGTGATTCGCATGAAAATGACCCTTTCCAAGCCCGTGACCGCCATTTTTGCCGCGCCGTTTCTGGCGCTGGCGCTGACAGCCTGCTCCGACAATTCCGGTTCGGAGAAAAAGGCTGCCGAGGCGCCCGCAAAGCCTGCCGCCGAGGCGCCTGCCAAGACCGAGGCACCGGCAGCCAAGCCGGCAGAAGCCCCTGCCGCCACGCCGGCCAAGGCCGAGGTGAAGGTACCGGAAGCCCAGGGCGAAGCCGATGTGGCCAAGCTGATGGAAGCCGGCGCGCTGCCCGACCAGTGGCTCGGCGACGAGAAGGCCCCGGTGACGATCATCGAATATGCTTCAACGACTTGCGGTCATTGCGCCCATTTCCACGAGACGACCTGGCCGGAACTGAAGAAGGCTTACATCGATACGGGCAAGGTGCATTTCGTGCTGCGCGAATTCCCCTTCGATCCGCGCGCGACAGCCGCCTTCATGCTCGCCCGCTGCTCCGGCAGCAACTACTACCCGATGATCGACGTGCTGTTCAGCCAGCAGAACGTCTGGGCCCGCGCGCCGCAGGAAACCGCGGCCCAGGTGATGTTCCAGACGGTCAAGATTGCCGGTTTTTCACAGGAGTCCTTTGACGCCTGCTTGAAGGACCAGCAACTTCTCGACAATGTGAATGCCGTGAGGAACAAGGCGGCCGACGAATTCAAGGTGGATGCCACGCCGACCTTCTTCATCAACGGCAAGAAATATTCGGGAGCAATGCCGTTTGCGGAAATGGCGGCGATTATTGACAGCATGGAGTAAGGCCCGCGCGCGCGCCGGCCTTCGCGCCCACGCGCGCCGCTGCGTCTCGGCATGTCACGGGGGGAGGGGCTGATGCGTTTCTCCCGCCTGCGTGTCCTCGGCTTCAAATCCTTCGTTGAGCCGACGGAATTCATGATCGAGAACGGGCTGACCGGCGTGGTCGGCCCGAACGGCTGCGGCAAGTCCAATCTCGTCGAGGCCCTGCGCTGGGTCATGGGCGAGAACTCCTACAAGAACATGCGCGCCTCCGGCATGGACGATGTGATCTTTTCCGGCTCCGGCACGCGCCCCTCGCGCAACACGGCCGAAGTCACGCTGTTCCTCGACAATTCGGACCGCCTGGCACCGTCGCAATGGAATGATGGCGACGAGATCCAGGTCTCGCGCCGCATCGAGCGCGAGGCGGGCTCGATCTACCGCATCAACGGCAAGGAAGCCCGCGCCCGCGACGTGCAGCTGCTCTTTGCCGACCAGTCCACCGGTGCCCGCTCCCCCTCCATGGTGGGGCAGGGCCGCATCGGCGAACTGATCCAGGCCAAGCCGCAGGCCCGCCGCCAATTGTTGGAAGAGGCGGCCGGCATTTCCGGCCTGCACACCCGCCGCCATGAGGCGGAACTGCGCCTGCGCGCCACCGAGACCAATCTCGAGCGCCTCGACGACGTGGTCGGCGAGCTGGAAAGCCAGATCGAGAGCCTGAAGCGCCAGGCCCGGCAGGCCAACCGCTTCAAGGCGCTGTCGGCGGATATCCGTGCGGCGGAAGCCATCCTGCTCCACCTGCGCTGGAGCCAGGCCAAGACACAGGAGGGCGAGGCACAATCGGCGCTGTCGGCTGCCACCTCTGCGGTGGGCGAGCGCGCCGCCTTCCAGCTGGAAGCCGCCAAGGCGCAAGCCATCGGCGCGCACGGGCTGCCGGCGCTGCGCGAGGCTGAAGCCGCCGCCGCAGCAGCACTGCAACGCCTGACGATTGCCCGCGATCAGCTGGAAGAGGAAGCGCGCCGCCTCGCCAGCCGCCAGGCCGAACTTGCCAAGCGCCTGTCGCAACTTGATGCCGACATGGCCCGCGAGCAGCAGCTGGTTGGCGACAATGCTGCCATCCTCGACCGGCTGGAAAACGAGGAGCGAACGCTGAATTCCGAGGCTGCCGGTGCCGGCGACAAGGAAATCGCGTCTGCCGCAACTCACGAGGAAGCCGCCGCCCGCCTGAGGGAAAGCGAGGCCGCGCTGTCGGCGCTCACCACTGAGCGCGCCAATGCCGCCGCGTCGCGCCAGTCCGTCGAACGGCAATTGCGCGAGGCCCACGAGCGCTCCGGGCGGCTCCAGCACCAGATGGCCGAGGTGACTCGCGAGCAAGAAGCGATTGCCGGGCGCTTGGCCGCCCTGCCGGACCCCGCCGAAAAGCAGGCTGCGCTGGACCGCGCCGAGGCGCAATGGCGCGAGGCCGAAAAAATGGCCGCTGCCGCTGACGAGGCGGTGGAAGCCGCGCGCGGGGCGGAAGCGGCCGCCCGCCCGCCGCTGGCTGAGGCGCGCGCCGAGGCAAGCCGCATCGAGACGGAAGCGCGCACGCTGCAAAAAATCATCAATGCCGGCGCGTCCGGCCTGTTCCCGGCGGTCGTGGAACAGATGAAGGTGGAGCGCGGCTTCGAGACGGCACTGGGCGCCGCCCTGGGTGAAGACCTCGATGCGCCGCTGGATGCCGCAGCACCTGCCCATTGGGGCGCTGCCCCGGACAGCGCCGCCGATGCGCCACTGCCCGCAGGCGTGCGTCCCCTGTCTTCGGTCGTGCGCGCGCCGGAACAGCTTGCCCGCCGCCTCGCCCAGACAGGGCTGGTGGAGGATGCCGGCGGCGCGCGCCTGCAAGGGCTCCTGAAACCCGGCCAGCGCCTCGTCTCGAAGGCGGGTGCCTTGTGGCGCTGGGACGGCTTCGTGGCGAGCGCTGATGCGCCGACCGCCGCCGCGCTGCGGCTTGAACAGAAGAACCGGCTTGCCGAGCTCGACGCCGAGGCCGTGGAGGCGACGAAACGCCTGCGCGCCGCCGAGGAAGCCGCGCGCGCCGCCGAGACCACGCTCAAGGAGCGTGTGGAAGCCGCGCGCCTGGCGCGCGAGGCCGTGCGTGCCGCACAAGGCCTGGTCACCCAGGCCCGCGTAGCGCTGGACCAGGCGCAGAAGGCCGCAGGCGAATTTGCCACCCGCCGCGCCGCCCTCGAGGAATCCGCCGCGCGCCTGTCCGAAGGTCTGTCCGAGGCTGCCGCCGCTGTCGCCTCCGCCGAAAAGGCACTGGCCGAGGCGCCCGACCTGTCGGAATTGCAGGCCCGTCTCGACCGCCTGTCCGCCGAAGTCTCCGGCGATCGCGGACGCCTGGCCGAGGCGCGCGCCGCCCATGAGGGGCTGAAACGCGAGGCCGAGGCCCGCGCCCGCCGTCTGGCCGCCATCGCGGTCGAGCGCAAGGGCTGGATCGAGCGTGCCTCCAATGCGGAAGTGCACATTGCGAGCCTTGGCGAGCGCCGCGCCGAGACGCAGGCCGAATTGCAGGCGCTGGAAGGCGGGCCGGACGAGGTGGATGCCCGCCGCCGCGCTCTGCTTTCCGAATTGTCCAAGGCCGACGAGGCCCGCAAGGCCGCCGCAGACAGGTTACAGGAAGCCGAGAACCGGCAGCGCGAACTTGACCGCGTGGCGACCGAGGCCATCACCGCGCTGGCGCAGGGCCGCGAGACCCGCGCGCGCGCCGAGGAACGCGTGACCGCCGCGCAGGAGCGCCGCGAGGAGGCCGAGGCCCGCATCCGCGAGGCGCTGAACTGCCCGCCGCATCTGGTCATCCGTCACACCGGGCTGGAGGCGGACGCCCCCATGCCGGACATGGGCGAGACGGAACGCCGGCTGGAGCGCCTGAAGATCGAACGCGAGCGCCTTGGCGCGGTGAACCTGCGCGCCGACGAGGAAGCCGCTGAACTGTCCGGACGCCTCGAACTCATCGTTTCGGAGCGCGAGGATGTGATCGAGGCGATCAAGAAGCTGCGCTCGGCCATCCAGGCGCTCAACAAGGAAGGCCGCGAGCGCCTGCTGGACGCTTTCGTGAAGGTCAACGAACAATTCCAGCGCCTCTTCACTCACCTCTTCGGCGGCGGCACGGCGGAACTGCAACTGATCGAGAGTGACGACCCGCTGGATGCCGGCCTTGAAATCCTTGCCCGCCCGCCCGGCAAGAAGCCGCAGACCATGACGCTGCTCTCGGGCGGCGAACAGGCGCTGACCGCCATGGCGCTGATCTTCGCCGTCTTCCTCACCAATCCCGCGCCCATCTGCGTGCTGGACGAGGTGGACGCGCCGCTCGACGACCACAATGTGGAGCGCTATTGCAACCTGATGGACGAGATGGCGAAGTCGACCGACACGCGCTTCGTCATCATCACCCACAACCCGATCACCATGGCGCGCATGAACCGCCTCTTCGGCGTCACCATGGCCGAGCAGGGCGTTTCGACACTGGTGAGCGTGGACCTGCAAACCGCCGAGCAGATGCGCGAAGCGGTGTAGGGGTTTTCGCACCGGCATTCGCGCTTGAAGTCTGCATTCCCAACACTCGTCATGCAGGGCTTGCTCCGGGAGATGAAGTATACCGCCCTTGACCTCCGTCAACGCGCGTGCGCTTCGCCCCGCGTAACTTTCAGCATCAGACGCGATGCGGAGGCCGGCCATGACGACGACATGCGATATCCTGATTGTCGGAGCCGGGCCTGCCGGGCTGGCGCTTGCCCGCTCGCTGGCGCACTCCGGCCTCGATGTGGCCATCGTCGAGCAGGCGGAGCTTGAAAGCCTCCGGAATCCGGCGCCGGACGGCCGCGCCATCGCGCTCAACCACGCCTCCATGACCATCCTCGAACGCCTCGATGCCGCGCCGCGCATTGCGCCGGAGCACCGCTCGCTCCTCAAGCGCGCCGAGGTGCTGGACGGGCCGATGGATGCGGGTTCGCCTGTCTCGCTCGTCTTCGACAGCGCGCGCAAGAATGCCGAAACGCTGGGCTGGCTGGTGCCGAACCATGCCATCCGCCGGGCCCTGTTTGAAAGTTTCGCCCATACCGGCGATGCCCGTCTGATCACCGGGCTGACAGCCGAATCCGTGCGGCCCGTGCCCGGCGCCGTGCAAGTGACGCTGTCGGACGGAACGGTGCGGGAGGCGCGCCTGCTGGTCGCCGCCGATACCCGCTTTTCCAGCCTGCGCCGCCAGATGGGCATTTCTGCCTTCATGCACGATTTCGGCCGCACCATGATCGTCACCGACATGGCGCACGAGAAGCCGCATGGCGGCACGGCGCTGGAATGTTTCTTCCACGGCATGACCGTGGCCACCCTGCCGCTTGCCGGCAACCGCTCCTCCATCGTCTTGACGGTGAAGAGCCACGAGGCCGCTGCGTTGATGGCCATGGACCCGGCGCGCCTTGCCCGCGACGTGGCGGGGAAGCTTGCCGGAAGGCTGGGCGCGCTGACGCCGGAAGGTCCGCGCCATGCCTATCCGCTGGTCGCCACCTATTCCCATGCCTTCCATACCCATCGCTTTGCACTGGCGGGCGACGCGGCCGTCGGCATGCACCCGGTTACCGCCCATGGCTTCAATTTCGGCCTGCAAAGCCAGAACCTGCTGGAGGGCGAGGTGCTCGGTGCCCACCGGCTCGGCCTCGACATCGGCGCGGGCGATGTGCTGCAGCGCTATGACCGGGCGCACCGGCGCTCCACCTTCGCGCTGTTCCACGCCACCAACGGCATTGCCAGCCTCTATTCCGATGACCGCCCGCCCGTTTCCTGCGCCAGGCAGGTCTCAGGATCGCCAGCCACCTGCCACCGCTGAAGGACATGGTCGTGTCCCGTCTGCTGGCAGGTCCGCGCTGAGCTTTTTGCCGGCTGTCGCGGCTGCGCCGATTTGGCCATGGCCTTCGGGCGTGATTTTCGCTATCACGCATCGCAATGCAGCATGAGGCCAAGGGCACAGAGCAATGACGAAATGGGTCTACACCTTCGGGGATGGCGCGGCAGAGGGATCGGCCGGCGACAAGAACCTGCTGGGCGGCAAGGGCGCAAACCTTGCCGAAATGTGCGCGCTCGGCCTGCCCGTACCGCCCGGTTTCACCATCACCACTGAAGCCTGCAACCATTTCTATGCCCATGGAAGGCAATATCCCGAAGCCCTGAAGGGGCAGGTGGAAGCGGCCCTGGCCCATGTCGGCGCCATCACTGGCCGCGCCTTCGGTGACAAGTCCAATGCGCTGCTAGTCTCCGTGCGCTCCGGTGCGCGCGCCTCCATGCCGGGCATGATGGATACCGTGCTGAACCTCGGCCTGAACGACCAAACGGTGGAAACGCTGGCCGCCGAATCGGGTGACGAGCGCTTCGCCTGGGACAGCTACCGCCGCTTCATCACCATGTATTGCGATGTGGTGATGGGCCTCGACCACGAGGTCTTCGAGGAAATCCTCGACGGGGAGAAGGCCCGCTATGGCGCCGATCTCGACACCGACATCACGGCGGAGCAATGGAAGGCCATCGTCGAGATCTACAAGACACGCATCATGGAAGAGCTGGAGCAGCCCTTTCCGCAGGATCCGCACGAGCAGCTCTGGGGTGCCATCGGCGCCGTCTTTTCCAGCTGGATGAACCATCGCGCCATCACCTACCGCCGCCTGCACGACATCCCGGAAGCCTGGGGCACGGCGGTCAACGTGCAGGCCATGGTGTTCGGCAACATGGGCGAAAGCTCGGCCACCGGCGTGGCCTTCACGCGCAACCCGTCCACCGGCGAGAACAGCCTCTATGGCGAGTTTCTCGTCAATGCGCAGGGCGAGGACGTGGTGGCCGGCATCCGCACCCCGCAGGACATCACCGAGAAGGCACGCATCGCCGCCGGTTCCGACAAGCCGTCGCTGGAAAAGCTGATGCCCGCGCTGTTCGACGAATTCGTCTCCTATGCGCGCAGGCTCGAAGCCCATTACCGCGACATGCAGGATTTGGAATTCACCATTGAGCGCGGCAAACTGTGGATGCTCCAGACGCGCAACGGCAAGCGCACCGCCAAGGCCGCGCTGAAGATCGCCGTGGAAATGGCAGCGGACGGCCTGATCACCAGGGAACAGGCGGTGCTGCGCATCGATCCGGCCTCGCTGGACCAGTTGCTGCACCCGACCATCGATCCGTCGGCCAAGCGCGATGTGGTGGGTATGGGCCTTCCGGCTTCTCCTGGCGCTGCCACGGGTGAGATCGTCTTCAATTCCGATGAGGCGGAGGAAATGTCGTCGGCCGGCCGCCGCGTCATCCTGGTGCGCGTCGAGACCAGCCCGGAGGACATCCACGGCATGCATGCCGCCCAGGGCATCCTCACCTCGCGCGGCGGCATGACCAGCCACGCCGCCGTGGTGGCGCGCGGCATGGGCAAGCCCTGCGTTTCGGGCGTCGGCTCCATTCGCATCGATTACCGCAACGAGACCATGCTCGCCATGGGCCAGACCTTCCGCAAGGGCGATGTCATCACCATTGACGGCTCATCGGGACAGGTTCTGAAGGGCGCCGTGCCGATGCTCCAGCCGGAACTGTCGGGCGATTTTGCCGCCATCATGGAATGGGCCGATGCCACGCGGCGCATGAAGGTGCGCACCAATGCCGAAACCCCGGCGGATGCCCGCATGGCCCGCTCCTTCGGTGCCGAGGGCATCGGACTTTGCCGCACCGAGCACATGTTCTTCGACGGTGACCGCATCGTTGCCATGCGCGAGATGATCCTCGCCGACACCGAGAAGGACCGCCGCGCGGCGTTGGAAAAGCTGCTGCCCATGCAGAAGGCTGATTTCGTGGAGCTGTTCGAGATCATGGCCGGGCTTCCCGTTACCATCCGCCTGCTTGATCCGCCGCTGCACGAATTCCTGCCCAAGACGGAAGGCGAAATCGCCGAAGTGGCCGAGGCGATGGGCGTGAAGCCCGATGCGCTGCGCCGCCGCACCGAGACGCTGCACGAGTTCAACCCCATGCTCGGCCATCGCGGCTGCCGTCTCGCCGTCTCCTATCCGGAGATCGCCGAGGTGCAGGCCCGCGCCATTTTCGAGGCCGCCATCGAGGCCGGCCGGGCCACCGGCGCCCATGTGGTGCCGGAAGTCATGGTGCCGCTCGTCGGCCTCATGAAAGAACTGGAATACGTCAAGGAGCGCATCGACAAGGTGGCCCGCGAGGTGATGAAGGAAAGCGGTGTCGAGTTCGAGTATCTCGTCGGCACCATGATCGAGTTGCCGCGCGCCGCCATCCGCGCCCAGATCATTGCGGAAGTGGCCGAATTCTTCTCCTTCGGCACCAACGACCTGACCCAGACCACCTTCGGCATCAGCCGCGACGACAGCGCGTCCTTCCTGGAGACCTACCGGCAGAAGGGCATCATCGAGCAGGACCCCTTCGTCTCGCTCGACGTGGATGGTGTCGGCGAGCTGGTCAAGATCGCCACGGAAAAGGGCCGCACCACGCGGCCCGGCATCAAGCTCGGCATCTGCGGCGAACATGGCGGCGACCCGGCCTCGATCCTCTTCTGCGAGCAGACCGGCCTGGACTATGTGTCCTGCTCGCCCTTCCGCGTGCCGATCGCCCGCCTCGCCGCCGCGCAATCGGCCATCAAGGTGCAGAAGGCGGGGTGAGGAGTAGCGTTATACCCAATCTACGGATTGGGTACAACGGCTATGAAGTTTGAATTCCCTCGCATCGACATGATGCACAGCACTATGGTCGCGGAGCTTCGCGAGCGGTTGTTGGATTCAGCCTTTGATCAGGATTTCCCCGAGGGCGGTTCCTTCATCAAGGTAACGTCCAAGGGGCGTGGATACTGGTACTACAAGCCGTCATTGAAGGATGGCGTTGCGGACAAGCGCATCTATGTCGGTCCGGTTGACAGACCGGAAATCAACCAGCGCGTCGAAAAATTCCGGCGATTGAAAGATGATTTCAGGGCGCGCAGGGCGCTGGTGTCTGCGCTCACGCGCGATGCACATCTGTTCCAACCGGAACCGCGCGTGGGACGGGTGATCGAGACCCTCTGGAAAGCAGGTCTCTTCCGCATGCGCGCCTGCCTGGTTGGGACTGTAGCATTCCAGACATACGGATCCCTGCTGGGGCTTCGCCTGCCGGGGCAAGCGATGCAAACCGGCGACATTGACATCACACAGTTTCAGGCAATTTCAGTGGCCATTGAAGACAGCCTTGTGCCAATGGTTGAGCTGCTGCGCAGCGCGGACCCGGGCTTTAGTCCGGTCAACCAGTTGGACGACCGTGCCGGCCCTTCCCGCTTCGTAGCGCCGGGGGAACTTCGCTTTGAATTCCTGACACCCAACCGTGGAAGCGACGACCTGACCGGCAAGCCAATCCCGATACCCGCACTTGGGGGCGTTACCGCAACGCCACTCAGGTTTCTGGACTATTTGATCCACCAACCAGTCCAGGCGGTCATGCTGCATGGCGGCGGCATTCCGGTCATCGTCCCTGATCCTGCCCGATACGCCATTCACAAGTTGATTGTCGCCGAACGCAGAAAGTCCGGAACGGGAAAGGACGAAAAGGATCTACGTCAGGCGGCGATCCTGTGTGCCGCCTTTCGCCAACTAGGCCGCTTGCCGGAACTTGGTGAAGCCATGGCTGAAGCATTGGAACGAGGGCCTGCGTGGCGATCGGCAATCTCGGCGTCGATCGACCGGATGAGAAGCTCCACGGACCCCGAACAAGGAGGTGTTTTCAACAACCTCGTTTAAGTTCTTCAACCTGCCGTCACGTCCACCTTGTTGCCATAAAACGCGCCGTATCCCGCGATGGCCGTCATCTCGTCATAGGGGGCTTCGTAGGCCCAAAGCACATCGCCCTTGCCCGGCTCGGCGGCAAGACGCCAATAGCTGGCCATACCCTTGAAGGGGCAGTGCGTTGCGGTTTCCGTGCGCACCAGCAGATCGAAGGCGATGTCGGCGAAGGGGATGTAGAGGACCGGCGGATACTGCGCCTCGCGCAGCTCCAGGGCGCTGGAGCTCTCTGCCAGCATGCTGCCGCCTGCAAGGACCCGAATGGTTCCTGCGAAGGGCGTCACTGTGATCGTGTGGCCGGGATGTTGAGCAAATCCCGGCGCCGCGTTGCCTGCCATGGCCGCCTCCCTTTCGGTTGCTTCACCCCGCAGGCTTCAGCATCCGCACGCCGTCCTCCAGCGCCAGTTCAAGCTTGTCGAACAGCTCGTTGAGCTGGGCTTCCGAAATGATCATCGGCGGGCAGATGGCCACCGTGTCGCCGATGGCGCGCAGGATCGCGCCGTGGCCTTCGAGCGCCTTGACCACCTTCGGCCCGGCGCCGAGTGACGGATCGAACGGCGTGCGCTTCTCCTTGTCGGCCACCAGTTCCACGCCGCCGACAAGCCCGCAGCGCCGTGCCTCGCCCACCAGCGGATGGGATTCGAGTTTCGCCATGCGCGCTTCGAATGTGGGGATGAGGGTGCGCACATGGCCCAGAATGTCGCGACGCTGGTAGATCTCGATCGCCTTGACGCCCAGCGCGCAGCCCAGCGGATGACCGCCATAGGTGTAGCCGTGGCCGAAGGTGCCGATGGCGCGGCTGTGGTCCTCATAGGCCTGGTAGATGTCTTGCGGCACCAGCACGGCACCCAGCGGCGCATAGGCCGCTGTCAGTTGCTTGGCAGCGGAAATCGTGGACGGCACCATGTCCAGCGTCTGGCAGCCCCACCAGTTGCCGGTGCGCCCGAAGCCGTTGATCACCTCGTCATCAATCAGGATGATGTCATGGGCGTCGAGCACAGCCTTGATCGCCGGGAAATAGCCCTTGGGCGGGATGATGACGCCGCCCGCACCCATCACCGGCTCGGCGATCATCGCGGCAATCGTGTGCCCGCCCTCGCGTTCGATCAGCGCTTCCAGGCTCTTCACCATCCGCGCGGTGAACTCGTCTTCCGTCTCGCCGCCCTGGCCGAAGCGGTAGAAATGCGGGCAGTCGGTGTGCAGCACGCGGTCCACCGGCAGGTCCCAGCCCCTGTGGTTGTAGGGCAGGCCGGTCAGCGAGGCACTCATCACCGTCACGCCGTGATAGGCCTTCTGGCGCGAGATGATCTTCTTCTTCTCCGGCCGCCCCAGCGCATTGTTCATGTACCAGGCGAGCTTCACCTGCGTGTCATTGGCTTCCGAGCCCGACGAGGTGAAGAACACCTTCGACATCGGCACCGGTGCGATCTCCTTCAGCTTTTCCGCCAGTTCGATGGCCGGTTCCATGCCCTTGCCGCCGAAAAGGTGCGAGTACGAGAGCGTGCGCATCTGCTCGGCCGCCGCCTCGACCATCTCCTCGTCGCCATAGCCGAGCCCCGCGCACCACAGCCCCGACATGCCCTCGATATAGGCCTTTCCACGCGCATCGAACACGTGCACGCCCTTGCCGCGCTCGATGATCAGCGGGCCGGTCTCGCGCAGGGTATGGAGGGGCGTGTAGGGATGCAGCACGCTCTCCACGTCGCGGGTCTGCATGTTGGTCAGGGGCGCGCTGGTCATGTCATGTCCGGTGATGGCTTGATCGGATACCGATGGTAGCGCCGAATGCCGGCCGGACGGAAGGGCCAATGCGGAGCAGCCGCTCAGGCGTCGGTGGCAGGGCTTTCCGCAATGCTTTCGAGCCCGGCCAGTTTGCCCAGCACAGCCGCGTGGCTCAGCGCGAAACGGGCGAAGACATCCTGCCCGCTGCCGGTGGCGGCACTGATGGTCACGGTACGCCCGTCACATCCCAGCAGCGCCAGCAGCACCTCGTCGCCCGCCTTGATGGCGGCAACGCGCTGGCAGTTTTCGCCGCCGGGGCAGGGCAGGTCGAAAAGGAGTTGTCCGCCGATGGACAGCGACGCCTGTTCAAGGGCGGTGGCAAAGCCCAAAGTCCCGATATCCTGGATGTCGAGCGCCATTTCCAGTTCCACCTGTTCCAGCGGGGCTGGAAGGGCAGGGAACATTTCGGTGCCGGTTTGCAGCGTCATGGATCACTCCTGTCTCGTTTCCCACCGTCACCCGGCAAGACACTGCGCAGCGAATTTGTCGGCTTTGTGGTCAGCTGCCTTTGCAGTGAAAGCGCAAATTTTTCGCCGTTTGCGTCCGCCCGTCTGGACAAACGGCGTCGCACGGCCATCATGGCCCGAGCAAAACAAGCCGGGAGGAAATGACCATGTTGGGTTTGATGCAGGATTGGCCACTCGTCTGCTCCAAGATCATCGATTATGCCGCCATCCAGCACGGGCACCAGGAAGTCGTATCGCGATCTGTGGAAGGCCCGATCCATCGCACCAACTATGCCGCTATCCGCGACCGCTCCCTGAAGGTGGCGCAATTGCTGGCGCGCGAAGGCATCAAGCCGGGCGACCGGGTTGGCACGCTCGCCTGGAACGGCTACCGCCACATGGAAGCCTGGTACGGCATCATGGGGGCTGGAGCGGTCTATCATACGCTCAATCCGCGCCTGTTCCCCAAGCAGATCGCCTGGATCATGAACCATGCCGAGGACAGGCTCCTTTTCACCGACCTGACCTTCCTGCCCATTGTGGAGGCGATCGCCGGCAAGGTGAACAGCCTCGGCAAGGTCGTCGTCATGACCGACGCCGCGCACATGCCCGAAACGAAACTGGCCAACGCGGTCTGCTACGAGGAATGGCTCAAGGGGGCCGATGGCGATTTCGCTTGGGTCGATGTGGGCGAAAACGACGCTTCCGGCATGTGCTACACCTCGGGCACGACGGGCGACCCGAAGGGTGTTCTCTATTCCCATCGTTCCAATGTTCTCCATGCGCTGATCTCCGCGCAGCGTGACGGCATGAACCTCGGCGCCCGCGAGGTGGTGCTGCCGGTCGTGCCGATGTTCCATGCCAATGCCTGGGGTATCGCCCATGCCGCGCCGATGACGGGCACCAAGCTGGTGATGCCGGGCGGCAAGATGGATGGCGAATCCATCTATGAATTGCTCGACAGCGAAAAGGTCACCATGTCGGCTGCCGTGCCCACGGTCTGGCTCATGCTGCTTCAATATCTGGAGCAATCCGGCAAGGAACTGCCCTATATGGACCGCGTTGTGATTGGCGGATCGGCCTGCCCGCGCACCATGATCGAAAAATTCCGGGACAACTACGGCGTCGAGGTGATCCACGCCTGGGGAATGACCGAAATGAGCCCTATCGGCTCCATGGGCGCGATAAAGCCGAAATTCGCCAATGTGGATTCCGAAACCTGGCTCGACGTGAAGGCCAAGCAGGGCTTCGCGCCCTTCGGCGTGGAAATGAAGATCACCGACGATGAAAACGTGGAAATGCCGTGGGACGGCAAGAAGTTCGGCCGCCTGAAGGTGCGCGGTCCTGCTGTCGCCAAGGGCTACTACGGCGGTGCGGGGGCCGACCAGTTCGACGGCGAAGGCTGGT
The DNA here is from genome assembly GCA_020637755.1 of Brucellaceae bacterium. Lineage (GTDB taxonomy): Bacteria > Pseudomonadota > Alphaproteobacteria > Rhizobiales > Rhizobiaceae > Zhengella. Next base: position 59,211 of record JACKJW010000012.1, read on the forward strand.
TCGACACCGGTGATGTCGCCCATATCGACCCGGACGGCTACATGCAGATCACGGATCGCTCCAAGGACGTCATCAAATCCGGCGGCGAATGGATTTCCACCATCGACCTGGAAAACCTGGCGGTCGGCCATCCCGATGTGGCCGAAGCAGCGGTCATCGGCATCGTGCATCCGCGCTGGGACGAACGCCCGCTGCTGGTGATCGTCAGGAAGCCGGGCAAGGAGCCGAGCAAGGAGGAGATCCTGTCCTTCATGGAGGGCAAGATCGCCAAATGGTGGATGCCCGACGACGTGGCCTTCGTGGACGAAATTCCGCACACGGCCACCGGCAAGATCCAGAAGACGACGCTGCGCGACCAGTTCAAGGATTACACGCTGCCGACAGCCTGACGTTCGCCGCTCCCGTCTTTGACGCGGGCGCCAACTCCGGCTAAAGCAGGGTCAGGTCCGGGCACGCTTGTCCGGACCGCACGCCCACGAAAACGGAAACTCCTGCCATGACGGGTTTGCGCGGATGACCGGATACTATGCCCGGCCGGCATCACCCCTGGGGAGATGGTCCAGTTTTCTGGCGCGCCTGTCGGCAATGATGCTGCTGATCAGCGGCTTGTCCCATCGCTACGGCCTGATGGACACGATCGGTTTTTTCTGGGTCCTGGGCGCGATCTTCTTCCTTGCCTTTGCCGCGCTGGTCCTGTCCTTCCTGGCGCTCCAGCGGCTGTGGGACGTCGGCGCACGGGGAGGCAGGCCTGCCGCTTTCGCACTTATCCTCTCCGCACTCGTGCTGGCGCCCTACGCGGTCTCCGCCTGGCGCGCTGTGACAAAGCCGGTGCTCAACGACATTTCCACCGACATCGAAGACCCGCCGTCCTATTTTCTGGCTGCGGGCTTGCGCCGGGGCAGCCAGAACGCGATTGCCGCGCCTTCGCCCGACCAGCTTGAAATCCAGCGTCAGGCCTATCCGGACGTCACGGGCCGCCGCTACGATGCCGCGCCGGACCGGGTGATGACGGCCATCACCAATGTGGTGACGGCGAACGGCTGGCCGGTAAAGAGCCGCAGCGGCGTGATCGGGGAAGGCGACGACGTTTCGCTGGAATTGCGCGCCTGGTCGCCGGTCTTCGCCTTCCCGGCCGATGTTGTGATCCGCATATCCGATGAAAGCGAGACCACCTATGTCGACATGCGGTCATCCTCGCTCTATGCCGCCCATGACCTGGGTGACAACGCCCGGCGCATCGCGGCCTTCATGAAGGCGCTGGATGCCGAGATGCTGCTTCTGGCGGGGACCTGACGCCGCTCAGCCGGGCAGGTAGATGCCGCTGATCGACGCCGGTCCCTCGGTCACTGCCCCGCCCTTGGCCACAAGATCTTCCAGATGGGCCAGCACGGACAGCGCCGCCGCCCCGTGCAGGCGCGGATCGGTGTCGCGGTAGATCGCCGCCACCATCTCCGCGATCGTCCGGTCACCGGCGCGGATGCGCTCGGTGATGGCGCGCTCGCGCATGCGACGGTGGGTGCGCAACCCGCGCAGGAACTGCGCCGGTTTCGTCACCGGGCCGCCGTGGCCGGGCAGGTAGTGTGCGTCGTCCCGCTGCATCAGGCTTTCCAGCGAGGCCATGAAATCGGCCATCGCCCCGTCCGGGGGCGCGACGATGGTGGTGGCCCAGGCCATCACATGGTCGGCGGAAAACAGGATGCCGGTTCCCTCCAGCGCAAAGACGGCATGGTTGGCCGTGTGGCCGGGCGTATGGATCGCGGTGATGTCCCAGCCGTCGCCCATTACATGGTCGCCATCACCCAGAACGAGGTCCGGTACGAAATCCATGTCGGCACTGGCATCCAGCGGATTGATCTCGCCAGTGTTCAACGGCCGTGCGGCGCGGTGCGGGCCTTCCGCCGCAATCACGGCACCGGTCAGGCCGGCAAGGCGGCGGGCCAGCGGCGAATGGTCCTTGTGGGTGTGTGACACGAAGATGTGGCTGACCGGCCTTCCCCCGATGGCCTTGAGAAGGGCAGCAAGATGCGCCTCGTCTTCCGGGCCGGGATCGATCACCGCCAGTGTGTCACGGCCCACAATGTAGCTGTTGGTGCCATGGAACGTGAACGGGCCTGGATTGTTGACCGTCAGCCGCAACACGCCGGGTCCGGCGGGAACCGCCTCGCCGTAGGCCGGATCGAAGTCCTTGTTGAAATCCAGGTCCATTGCGCTCTTCACAGCCAAAATGTTGCAGTGCAGTTGTCGCTTAGCATGGATGGACCTATACCGGAAGGCGCGTGCCGGCTCTGACCGGGCGCTGCCATTGACACTCCCGATCGAGGATTTCAAATGACCACTTCCACAGAATGGCGTCCGCTGGCCACGCTCGCGCTTCCCGCATCCGGCTCCTCCCGCCTCGCCATGCAGGCAGGCCTCGTGCTGGCCGGCTCCATGCTGATCGCCATCGCCGCGCACATCAAGATTCCCTTCTGGCCCGTGCCGATGACGCTGCAGACTCTGGCGATCTTCACCATCGCCGCCGCCTGTGGCCGCAACCTCGCCGTTGCGACCCTGCTTGCGTATATTGCCGAAGGCGCTGCCGGCCTGCCGGTCTTCACGCAGGGCTCGGGCCTCGCCTATCTGGCCGGGCCGACCGCCGGTTACCTTGCCGGCTTCGTGATTGCCGCCGCCATCGTCGGCGCCGCCGCTGATCGCGGCTGGTCGCGCAATCCTCTCAAGCTTGGCGCAGCCATGCTCGCCGCCGAAGCCGTCGTGCTGGCTTTGGGCGCGGCCTGGATGATCGTGCTGTTCGGCGCTGAAAAGGGCCTTGCCTACGGCGTCGGCCCGTTCATCGTCACCGACCTCGTCAAGCTGGCGCTCGCAACCGCACTGGTGACGGCAGCTTCCGGCCTGATCGCCCGCCAGCGCGACTGACGGTTCCCGCACATCAAACGGAGAGGGGCCCCGCGGGGGCCCCTTTTCATGTGTCCGGCGACGCCTCAAGCGCGCTGCCCCGTGGCTTTACATCTCTTCTTGCGGTTCCGTGTCGTCCAAGGCGCTCAGGCTGGACGGGTTGTAGCTGATGACCAGCGAGCGAAGGGCCGACATGGCTTCGCCAAGGTTCTCCGTGGCGCAGGCCTGCCCGACGGCCTCGATATCCGCCGCCATCTCTTCGGGACTGACGGTCCGCGTCAGGATCACCGAATAGCCCGTCTGGCGCTCGACGATCTGGTCGTCGTCGGGATTGAGCAGTTCCTCGCCCACCTTCTCGCCGGGTTTCAGCCCGATGAACTCGATGCGGATGTCCTTTTCCGGCTGGTATCCGGCCAGCTGGATGAGGCGGCGCGCCAGATCAACGATGCGGATCGGCTCGCCCATGTCGAGCACGAAGAGCGCTCCATTTTGGGAATGCCCGTCCTGCGGGCGCGACGCTGCGGTCAGGATCAGGCCGACTGCCTCCGGGATGGTCATGAAGAAGCGCGTCGCTTCCGGATTGGTCACCGTAACAGGCCCGCCGCGCGCAATCTGGCGGCGAAAGAGCGGAATGACCGAGCCGGTGGAGCCGAGCACATTGCCGAACCGCACGGCGCGGAACCGCGTGGTGTTCTGCACCTCGTTCAGGGCAAGGCAGTAGATTTCGGCCGCCCGCTTGGTCGCGCCCATCACGCTCGACGGGTTGACCGCCTTGTCGGTGGAAATCAGCACGAAGATTTCGACACCGGCATCAACGGCAGCCTTTGCCGCCGCAGCGGTTCCCAGGAGGTTGGTCTTGATGCCTTCCAGCGGATTGTGCTCGACGATCGCGACATGTTTCAGCGCTGCCGCGTGAAACACGGCCTTCGGCCGCGTCGCCTGCATCAGGGCCCGGATGCGTGCCGAATCGCGGATGTCGCAGATATGCGTCTCGATCGGCACGCCGGGCCGCTCAAGATGGAACTCGGTGGCAATCCTGTAGAGGTTCAGCTCGCTGTTTTCGACCAGAATGAGCTTGCGCGGGCTGAAGCCGGCAAGCTGGCGCACAAGCTCCGACCCGATGGAGCCGCCCGCACCCGTGATCATCACATCCGCGCCGTTGGCCAGGCTTGCAATGGCTGCGAAATCCGGCGTCACCGGGTGCCGGTTCAACAGGTCTTCCAGCCGCACGGGGCGCGGCTCCAGCAGCTCGCCGCGATTGGCATCGGTAAAGGCTGGCAGGCGCGAGATGCCGATCCCGGCCTCGTTGCAGGCTTCCAGCAATTCCGTCAGGCGCGGCCCCGAAATGTCAGGGTCGGTCACGATCAGTTCCTCGATCGGCGTCCCGTTGTCGATACGGTTGCGCACGATTTTGGGAATGTCGGCCGCCCGTCCGAGCACCTTCAGCGAATGCATCGAATGCTTCGCATTGACCGGATTGGCATCAATGATGCCGGCCACCGCGAAATTCTTGGCATCGAGACGCCGCATGGTGCGCACATAGGTCTCGGTCGCGTCCGAGAAGGGATAGAGCAGCAGGCTGCCGCGCCAGCTGGTCGAAGGCTTGATCCAGTCAAGCGCGGTGCGTTCCCGCAGCATCCGGTAGGCGATACGGCCGAAGGACAGTCCGGCAATCAGGAAGAACCAGGACAGGATCGTCGCCACGCGCGAAATGTTTTCCGCACGCGACAGCATGAAATTGGCGAGCGTAAAGACGACCACCGTCAGCGTCGCCGCCTTCAGGATGGCGATCAGGTCGGAAATCGAGGCATAGCGCCAGAGCGACTGGTTGAGATGCACCAGCCGTCCGCAGATCGCGTAGATGGCGATGAAAGCGAGCGATTTCTCCCAGATTCCACTGACCTGGAGGACGTGGTCGGGGCCATGGGCAATCAGGTTCGCCACCGCAAAGGCAAGCCATGCGACGATGATGTCGTGCACGATGGCAATGCGCCGCAGGATGGCGTCCCGGTTGAAGATGGCTCTCATGTCGTAGTGCCGGTCAGGACCTTCGGTGTTTCAGGCGATACACCCTTCAATAGGGAATTCTCCAGCTTGTTCAACCGGCTTTCCCGCTTTTCCTGGCGGCGTTATCGAGCCGCCACCAGGCAAGAAACCCGCATGCAAGGCCGGCCAGGCCTGCCACGGCCTGCGTGATGGGCGACGGAGCCATTGCGGCCGCAATCACCATCAGGCCCGACAGGACGGAGGCCGTGGCGACCAGAGCAGCGATCCGCATCGCCGGCATTCCTGCCCGGAAGGCGCGTTGGTAGGCATGCGAGGAATGCGAAGCGAAGATGTTTTCCTTCCTGGAGAGGCGCTGGACGAGCGTGATGCCGGAATCCCAGAAATAGTAGGCAAAGGGCGCGAGCGCAGCGAGCGGCCCCACCTTGCCGGCCAGCGAAAGCATGGCAATACCCGCGACGAGGCCGAGCGGCAGGCTGCCATTGTCGCCCAGAAAGACCTTGGCGGGTGGACGATTGTGAACGGCAAATCCGGCCAGCCCGCCCGCCATGGCGCAGGCAAGAAAGCCGGAGCCGCTGCCGCCAATGGCGAGCACGATGCCGGGAAAGGCGAGCGGAATGCCGGCGCCGCTGGCCGTCATCAGGTCCAGCCCGTCCATGAAGTTGACCATGTTCATGCACCAGACCAGAAAGATGCTGGCCAGCGCGTACGCCACCGGATCGGGCAGGAAGTCCGGCACGAAGTTCGGTCCGGGCATTGCAGCGAGCGCCAGGAACGCGGCGAGAAACTGCAGCGCCAGCCGGACGGCCGCACCATGGGGCCGCCAGTCATCGGCAAGACCGGAAAGCCAGAGCAGCAGCAGCGCCGCTGCCAGCGGCAGGGCAGGGGCGGCACCCGCAGCGGTGGCTGCAATGAGTGCGGCCGGGATCGCGGCCAGTCCGCCGATCTGGCGGGCGGGCAGCACGTGATTCGACCGGCTGTTCGTTCCGGCTGCAAGGAAAGTGGCGGGAAGCACCCGGCGCAGCACGGCGAGGAGTGCGAAGGCCAGCAGGCCCGCGCCGAAGATCGAGACCGGGATGGTGGTCAAAGGATCCAACTCTTTCCCAGTCCCTGTTGCTTCGGATTGGCGGGCTTCATGTAAAGGACAGGCGAAGCTTGAAAGCAAGCATCCGTTGGGGCACGACAGGTGCCATGAACCAGCGCGCGCAGCACAGGATTTGGGTGACAGGGAGCACCGGCCGCATTGGCGCGCGGCTCGTTCCCTTGCTGGGCGAAGCCGGGTTTGACGTCCATGGCTTCTCCGGCCCGCGCGGCGCGCGCGCGAGCGGGTTCGAGCCACTGCCGGAAACCGTAGGAGAACTGGCAGAGCGGATCGCCGGATCTGCCGCGCTGGTCCATCTTGCCGCGCCGAACCCGTCGCGCCTGCGTGCCGCCATAATCGGCCGTTCCGAACTGGAGCGCGACCATGTGCGCCTCGCCCGGCTTGCCGGAGAGGCGGTTCTGCTGGCCGGAGTTCCACGCCTCATCCATCTCAGTTCGGCGCGGGTTTATGGCATCCAGCCCAGCCCGTACCGCGAGGATGCCACACCGGCCCGGCCTGTCGATCCCTATGGCGATGCCAAGCTGGCTGCCGAGCGTGTCTTGTCGGAAGTGTTTGCCAGGGAACCGGACCGCCTCGTCATGCTGCGCGTGCCTGTTGTCCACGGAACGGGGCGGCTGGGTGCCGCCGGGCTGGCAGCGGAGATGGCGCGGCGCGGGCTGCCTCTGCCGCAGCGAATCGCCGGGGCGCGCAAGTCTGTCCTCGGCATCGAGAACCTTGCCGGTGCCATCGCCCATTTTTCCGATGCCACAAGACCAGGCGGCATCTTCAACATGGCCGACCCGGATATCCTGCGCTTTGGCGACTATGCCGGACTGTTCATGGACGGAAGCGGAAGGCAAATCCGCGAGGCGCATTGGCCCGATCAACTGGCTGATATTGCAAAATTTTTGCCGGTGGCCGGCCCGGCCGTGCGCCATCTCGCAGCTGACTGCGTTCTCGATTGCACCAAGGCGCAGATGGCCGCCGGATGCACGGCCGGCCACACAACCGCGCATATGGTCCACGTCAGGAAAGCAGGATAGCGCTAGGTCTTGCGCCTGCCTCGATGGCGCGATAGTGCGGTGCGGTATGGATGGCCCGGCATGGTTGCATTTGCTTGCGGCTTGCCGGGCCAGGCAAGGTTGGAACTGGCGCAATGTCTGACGTGACGGTCCTCATGGCGACCTTCGACGGTGAGAAGTTTCTCGCCGCGCAGCTGGACACCATACGGTATCAGACCTGTGGCCGGATTGACGTGATCGTGTCCGATGACAAATCCACTGATTCCACCCGCGCGCTTCTGGAAGAGTGGCAAACCCGCTGGAGCAGGGGCCGGTTCATCCTGCTGGACGGACCCGGAGAGGGCTTTGCGGAAAACTTCCGGAACCTCATCGTCAACGCGCCGGTGGAAACCGGTATTGTTGCCTTTGCCGACCAGGACGACCTGTGGGATACCGAAAAACTGAAGGATGCAGGCGCCTGGCTGGCGTCACAGCCGCCCGGCATTCCGGCACTGTTTTGCGGCCGCACGGAGAATTTCGGGGCAGGCGGTGCCATTGGCCATTCCCCGCTCTTCCTGCGCCCGCCCTGCTTTTCCAATGCGCTGATCCAGTCCATCGCCGGCGGAAACACGATGGTGATGAATCGTGAGGCGTTCGACCTGTTGCGGGAAGCCAGCCGCCGGACATCCTTTGTCAGCCACGACTGGTGGGCCTATCAACTGGTGACCGGTGCGGGCGGCATCGTCCATTATTCGGCCCGGCCTTACACGCGCTACCGCCAGCACGATGCCAACCAGGTGGGATCGAACAACACCCATCGCGCCCGCATGGCGCGCTTCCGCCTGTTGCTGGAAGGCCGCTTCAGGAAGTGGACGGATGCAAACATCGCGGCTCTTTCGCTGTGCCGCGACCTGCTCACCCCGGAAGCGCTGGAAACGCTGGACCGGTTCGCGCAAAGCCGCAATGCAGGGTTGCCGACAAGGCTGGCAGGATTGCAACACTCCGGTGTCTTCAGACAAACTAGTAAAGGTCAGGTTGCACTTTATGTTGCAACTGCGTTGCGAAAAATCTGAGACGCGTTATGAAGGGGTTACCGGCCGACTCTCGGCTCTGTGCGGTGCCAGCCAGGTCGGGAAGGAGGCGAAATGAAGGGAATAGTTCTTGCTGGCGGAAGCGGAACTCGGCTCTATCCGATGACCGTTGCTGCATCCAAGCAGATGTTGCCGGTCTACGACAAGCCGATGATCTACTACCCGCTCTCCACCCTCATGCTGGCGGGTATCCGGGAAATCCTGATCATATCCACGCCGCGCGACCTGCCGGTGTTCCGGCAATTGCTGGGCGACGGTTCGGAGTTCGGCGTGGAGCTTTCCTATGCCGAACAGCCAAGCCCGGATGGTCTGGCGCAGGCCTTCATCATCGGGCGCGATTTCATCGGGTCGGACAGCTGCGCACTGGTGCTGGGCGACAACATCTTCTACGGCGCCGGCCTTTCCAGGCTCTGCCGCCAGGCGGTCACCAAGGACAGCGGCGCCACCGTCTTTGCCTACTATGTGAGCGATCCTGAACGCTACGGCGTCATCGAATTCGATGCCTCCAGTGTTGCGCTCAGCATCGAGGAGAAGCCGGTAAAGCCGAAATCCAACTGGGCAGTCACCGGCCTCTATTTCTACGACAATGACGTGGTGGACATTGCCGCCGCCGTGAAACCCTCGCCACGCGGCGAACTGGAAATCACCGATGTGAACCGCGCCTATCTGGAACGGGGCGACCTGACAGTCGCCAGGATGGGCCGCGGCTATGCATGGCTGGATACGGGCACGCCCGACTCCATGCATGAGGCAGCAGCCTTCGTACGCACCATCGAGCACCGGCAGGGCTTCAAGATCGCCTGCCTTGAGGAAATCGCCCTGGAGCAGGGCTGGCTTGACAGCGAGCAGGTCGTTGAGCGTGCCGGCGCGCTGGGCAAGGGCGATTACGCCAACTATCTTCGCCGCCGCGTACAGGAGCTAGCCTAGTGCCCGAGTTCCGCCAGACAGCGCTGCCCGGAGTTGTCGAGATCATTCCCGACCGCTTCGGCGATGCGCGTGGCTTCTTTTCCGAGACCTGGAACCGGAGGCTTTTCTCGGAAGCGGGTATTGACCTTGATTTTGTGCAGGACAACCACTCCCTCTCCAGGGATCGAGGCGTCCTGCGCGGCCTTCACTACCAGACCGATCCCTTCGCGCAGGACAAGCTGGTGCGCGTCACCCGCGGGCGTGTTTTCGATGTCGCCGTGGATATCCGCGAGGGGTCACCCCACTATGCGCAATGGGTCGGTGTCGAGCTGTCAGCCGAAAAGGGCAACCAGTTCCTGATTCCGCGCGGCTTCGCCCATGGCTTCGTCACGCTCGAACCCGATACGGAGTTTCTCTACAAGGTCACGAATTTCTACGCGCGCGACTGCGACCGCGCGATCCGTTTTGACGACCCGGCCATCGGAATCGATTGGCCGGTCAGCGCCGGAGACATGACGCTCTCCGACAAGGACCGCGCGGCGCCGCTGCTGGCTGACGCGGACAACACTTTCGTATTCGGGGAATGACCATGCGGATACTCGTCACCGGCGGTGCTGGATTCATCGGGTCGGCGGTCTGCCGGCAACTGGTGGCGAGCGGCCACAAGGTCGTCAATGTCGACAAGCTGACCTATGCCGGAAACCTGGCCTCGCTGCGCTCCATCGAGAACCAGCCGGGCTACGCATTTGCGCAGGCCGACATTTGCGATGGCGATACCATGCTGGACATCATGCGCAGCCATGATGTGGATGCGGTGATGCATCTGGCCGCCGAAAGCCACGTCGACCGCTCCATCGACGGGCCGGACGTCTTTGTCGAAACCAACGTTGTCGGCACGGTCAAGCTGTTGACGGCCGCGCTGCGCCATCTCGAACGGCTGGACGGCGAGCGGCGGGATGCCTTCCGCTTCCACCACATCTCCACCGATGAGGTCTATGGCGACCTGCCGTTCGACAGCGGCATCTTCACCGAGGAAACGCCCTACGACCCGTCGTCGCCCTATTCGGCCTCCAAGGCCGCCTCCGACCACTTCGTGCGGGCCTGGCACCACACCTATGGCCTGCCCACGGTGGTGACGAACTGCTCCAACAATTACGGGCCGTTCCATTTTCCCGAAAAGCTCATCCCGCTGGTGACGCTCAATGCGCTCGACGGCAAGCCTCTGCCGGTCTACGGCAAGGGCGAAAACGTGCGCGACTGGCTCTTCGTGGAAGACCATGCCGTGGCTCTGGAAACCGTGGTGACCAAGGGTGTCGTCGGCGAAACCTACAACATCGGTGGAAACTCCGAGCGCACGAACCTCACCGTGGTGGAAACGATTTGCGATAGTCTCGACCGCGAGAAGCCGCGCGCCGACGGGCGCAGCTACCGCGAGCAGATCACCTTCGTGACGGATCGTCCGGGCCATGACCGGCGCTATGCCATCGACGCGACGAAGATCCGCGACGAACTGGGATGGGCACCCAGGCAGACCTTCGAATCCGGTCTGACGCGAACCATCCGCTGGTATCTGGACAATGAATGGTGGTGGAAGCCCCTGCGCGACGCCGGTGCCACGTCACGGCGCGGCGAACGCAAGGCCGGGTGAAGCAGGAACGGGGGACCGACATATGCGCCTCTTGGTGACGGGAACGGAAGGCCAGGTCGTCAGGGCCCTGACGGAGCAGGCAGGCGAGGCAGGCATCGCCTGCATGGCCATCGGACGGCCCCGGCTTGACCTTGCCGCCGGTCCCGCTGCCCGCGATGCGCTGGATGCCGCCATCGCCGATTTCGGCCCGACCATGCTGGTCAATGCAGCCGCCTATACCGCCGTGGACCAGGCCGAAGATGAGCCGTATCTCGCAGACGCCGTCAACGGCGAGGGCGCGGGTATGGTGGCCGCCGCCGCCGCCGCCGCCGGGCTGCCTGTAGTCCAGCTTTCGACCGACTACGTTTTCGACGGCACCAAGGCGGGACCCTATCTCGAGAGCGATCCGGTCAATCCCCAGGGGGCCTACGGGCGATCGAAGCTTGCCGGTGAAGAGGCCGTTCGGGCGGCCAACCCGCATCATGTGATCCTGCGCACGGCCTGGGTTTACAGCCCCTTCGGCAAGAATTTCCTGAAGACCATGCTGAACCTGGCCGCGACGCGCGACGAGTTGCGCGTGGTGGCCGACCAGATCGGAAATCCGACCGCCGCCCACGATATTGCAGGCGCGATCATCGCCGTTGGCAGGATGCTGGATGCCGATCCGGGGTTTGACATCTGGGGCACCTATCATTTTGCCGGTCCCGAGCCCATGTCCTGGGCGGATTTCGCCGCGATGATCTTTGCGCAAAGCGCGGCACGCGGCGGCCCCTCGGCGCAGGTGGCCCCGATCACCACCGCCGGCTATCCGACCAAGGCGCTGCGTCCGGCCAACTCGCAGCTCGATACCAGCCGGTTCACGGCGACCTTCGGGCTTCATCCGGCCCCGGTGGCGCAAGGAATTGCGAGCGCCATTGCGCGCTTCTCGGAGGGGCAGGGTGTAGGGCAGCAGGAAAAACCGGCTGCGGGCTTTGCCGATGTCGATGTGAGGAACCGCCTCGTCGAATTGCTGCGCCCAGGTTTCGAGACGCGCCTGGATGCCAAGCTGAAACAGGGGATGGCTGCGGCTCCGGCGGTTGAGCGCACCCTGGCGGAGGTCCGCGCAGGTCTCGACAGGCAGGTCGCGGCACTGAGAAACACCAAGCCCGAACAGGCTGCCGCCATCGAGCGGGTCTCGCCAGACGTGTTCGATGAACTCGCCGCACTGGGCATGCGCATCGCAGGCGTTGAGGCCGTCGTTGCCGCTGAGGGGACGCAGCCGCCCATGGCACAGCCTTTGGTGGACAGTTCCGATCCTGTTGAAGACCATCCCGGTCATCTGGCTGCCAACGACCATGGCGGGCGGCCGGACGGCAACCGCACGGAATCAGTTCCCGCGAAAGGCCGTGGGGGCGCGCTGTACTCCGGCATTGCGCTGGGCATGATGGCCGGAGCAGGGCTGATGTGGCTTGCCGGATCGGCCGGCCTGTTCGGCGCGGCTGCCCAACCCGGCCCCGGTGTGATCGTGATTCCGGATGACCGGCTCGCTGTCATGCAGGAGGCGCTGAAGGATTGGCGCAAGGCGCTCGAAGCGGCCGAAAAGCGCTTCAAGGAAAACGACTTTGGCAAGGCGGCCGCCGATGATCGCTGGCTGCCGCTCCAGCAGGTTCACCGGGACCTGTTTGACGCCGTTCCTGTGAAGTCGCGTGCGGGTGTCAGCATGATACTGCGCAGGGGAAAGAACGGCGGCTACAAGATGCTGGTGCAGGGACCGCTTTGCAATATCGTCAAGGCGACGGAGCCGTCCATGGTCGATCCGGTGCGCGACAGGCCCTACCTCGAGCTTTGCTGGCAGTTCGGCGTGTGGGATGAGACGGGGGCAAAATTCTGATGAGCAAAGCTTCCAGAACCAAGGGACAAATACCTGTCGGCAAGCTGCTATTACTGATTGCGCTTTCCCGCCAGTGTGGAATGAAAGACGGGAAGCCTGTGCGGAAACTGGAATCATGACGGATCGAGAGATATCGGCGCCCCCGAGGAGGCGTGCACCGCGCGTGCAAAAGGGACAAAAACCTCTTCCTGTCGCGGAACGTCAGGCGCCTGCGCTCCCCGCCAAGACATGCGTACTCTTCCTTGGCATGCACCGCTCCGGCACCAGCGCGCTGACGCGTCTGGTCAGCATGTTGGGTGCTGCTCTGCCGCGAACCTTGCTCGGCGGTGGGGTGGGGAATGAGACCGGCCATTGGGAGCCAGAGCGGCTCATCGCCTACCATGACCGCATGCTCGCCGATCTGGGGTCGGCCTGGCATGACTGGACACCACTCGACATGAAACGGCTGCCCTTGGCACGCCGCGAGCAACTGGCGAAGGATATCGCCGAAATCGTTGACGAAGATTACGGGAGCGCTCCGCTCATTGTTCTCAAGGAGCCGCGCATCGCCCGGTTTGCGCCCTTCTTTAGCGGCGTTCTGACCGGTGCCGGCTATGATGTGAAGGCCATTGTGCCCTTCCGCAACCCCCTTGACGTGATTGATTCCCTGCTCTCCAGAAAATCCGTGTGGCCGGCCGGTCATGACCGGAGCGACGCCGCCCTCCTATGGCTGACGCACATGCTGGAAGCCGAGCGCGCCGCCCGGAGCTCGCCTCATGTCGTGGTATCTTATGAATCGGTCATGGCTGACCCGGTCGAAGCGCTTCATCACGTGGTCGGGAAGCTCGAACTTGAAACACCGAGGACAGTCGATGAAGTCGGCGGCGATATTGCCGCGTTCATCAACGAAGCCCAACGCCACCATGAGAGCCGTCCCGATGAGGTATTGCTTGATCCGCAGTTGACCGGCTGGGTGGCGGATACCTACGCTGCGCTGCGCGACCTGGAGGCTGGCCGCAACATTGACGGTGCTCGTGAGGCGCTCGATCGCATCCGCGAGGAGTTTCTGTCGGCAACGCCGCTTCTGAATGCCTCTGCAGCCGCGCGCCGGGCGGCGGAAGCAGCGGCCGCAGAGGCGCGCGAAAAGCTCGTGTTGATGGACGCGGAGCGCGAAAGCCTCGTGGCCGAAAAGGACAGGCTTGCCACTGCACGGGAAGCGGCAATCGGCGAACTTCGGGCGCGCCTTGAGGAATGGGGCGGTCATACCTCTGGTCTGCAGGCGGAGCTGGACGCCGCACGAGCGGCCCATGCCGCCTCGGAAGAGGCGCGGCAGCAGGCAGCATGCGAACAAGCGGCGATTACAGAAGCCCGTGAAAGCGCACTCAATGCCGCGCGGGACGAGCTTGAAGGCTTGCGCAATCAGCTTGCGGCCTTGAACGATGAACGCGATGCCGTGGTTGCGGAGCGGGATCGCCAAGCCGAGGCACTTCAGGCGCGCATTGCGGAATTGGACGGACATGCGTCCGGTTTGCAGGCGGAACTGGATGCCGCGAGGGCGGCTCATGCTGCCTCGGAAGAGGCGCGGCAACAGGCAGCGAGTGAGCAGGCTGTTGCCATTAAAGCGCGTGAAAGTGCCCTCAACGCCATGCGCGACGAGCTGGAGCAACAGCGCAAGCTCTTGGAAGAGCGCGATATTGCCTTGGCCGAAGCGCAAGGCAGCCAGAAGGTCAGCGAGGACCGGTTTGTTCAGGCTCAGGCTGAGTTGGAAGATCTACGCAAGGAGATTGTCGATCTGACGGCCCAGCTGGACACAGCCAGGGCAGAGGAAGCGGAAAGGCAGGCACTGCTCGATCAGCTGGCGCAAGCCACGGACAGCAAGCACGAACTCGAGCAGGCTTTGGAAGCACGACAGCTGCGCCACCTTAAGGAAATTCAAACGCTCAGCGCCGAACTGGAGGCCGAGCGTCACACGGCAGCGGCCGCATCCGCCACCCGCATCGCCCGCCTGGCTGAGCTGATGCAATCCCAGAAAAATCTGGAATCGACCCTTGACGTCATGCGTCGGGAAAATGATAGGATTGTTCCCCTGCGCGCTGACCTCGAACGCGCCAAAGCCGATGCGAGCCGCGCCGAAGACGTCAGGAAAAGCCTGGAAGCTGAATTGACCGGGACCAGACAGCAGCTGGCCATAGTGGAAGCGGAGAAAAAAACACAAGTCGATGCGTTGGAAATGCGTGTCCGGAAGATTGGCAACGAGCAAACGGCCGCTCTTCGTGAATCGGCCGATGCCCGGAACGATCTTGATCGGGCGCGGCGCAAGCTGGAAGAGCTGGAACGCACTGCCGAGTCAAGCAGAGCCCTCAGCGAGGCGAAGGCCATTGAGCTCAAAAAGAACCTGGCCGAAACAGAAAACAAACTCAATGCAGTGAGTGCGGCCGCTGAAAAAGCGGCAACCGAGGCGCTGGCGGCGCGCCAATCGGCTGAAGAAGAGATCGCTAGGCTTGAAACTGAAGCCGGACATCTGCGCGCAGAATTTGAGAAACGCAATGCAGAATATGTGGAAGCCAAGGCGGCACTCGCCGGCGAAACTGAGCGCGCGGCAAACTTCCAGGCCGCCCTTGAAGCAGAAGCGGCCAAGGCAAGAGATTTTGAGGTTCGGCTTGCCGATACAGTCAATGAAGCTGACCAAGCGCGCCTGAAACTCCAGCATGCCGAAACCGAAATCGTATTGACACACGATGCCTACCGCAAGTCGACCTCATGGAGACTGGCCGCGCCGATTAGGGGCGTGAAACTAACGGCGTCGGCAGTCTTGCGATTTCCACGCCGTATCATCAGCAACCTGCGCAAAGTACCTCATGTTGTCAATTTTGCGGGTGGATTGGTTCCTGCTGGCAGAAAATTCTTGGGCACTTATCGGCGCGAAGGGCTGGACGGCATTCGGTGGCGAATGGATTATGCCGAGCGCGAAGGGCAGAACAGTCGGTCAGGAAAGGCCAAGCCAGTTGAATCTCAAATTGTGGTGCCGGATGATGCGCCGGCAGTATTTTTTCCTGCGTCACGGTCGTCTGAAAAATCGGACCTTGGAGAACAGAAGTACATACAACAGGTGCTTTCAATTTCGGGGAAAAAAGATGGTATCGACCTTGAATACGTACCGCGCGCCGAAACGAGTTTTGATTTGGCGGCGTGCCCGCTAAAGCTTATCGCATTCTATTTGCCGCAGTTCCATCCGATCCCCGAGAATGACAACTGGTGGGGCAAAGGTTTCACTGAATGGACAAATGTTAGCAAGGCGGTTCCACAGTTTGCAGGCCACTACCAGCCACATCTTCCCGGTGAATTGGGATTTTATGATTTACGTCTTGTTGATGTCCAGCGGCAGCAGGCCGAACTTGCCAAACAGTATGGAATTTATGGGTTTTGCTATCATCACTACTGGTTCGGCGGGAAGCGGCTTCTTGAGCGCCCGGTAAACCAGATACTGGCCAATCCCGATATCGATCTGCCCTTCTGCCTCTGCTGGGCAAACGAAAACTGGACGCGCCGGTGGGACGGAATGGAGCAGGACGTGTTGATGGCGCAGAACCATTCGCCTGAAGACGATCTGGCCTTCATCGCCGATCTTGCGCCAGCCCTGCGCGATCCGCGTTACATTCGCTTCGATGGCCGCCCGGTGCTGATCGTTTATCGTGTGACGCTGCTCCCTGATCCGGCCGCCACCGCCAAGAGGTGGCGCGACTATTGCCGCAGGGAGGGAATTGGCGATCTCTACCTGGTCGCCGCCCGGTCTTTCGGAATCAAGGATCCTCGCCCCTACGGTTTCGACGCCTCGGTCGAATTCCCGCCTCATGAAGCGAATGCCCGGTGTTTAAACACCGAGATTGATTTTACGAACCGGTCGTTCGACGGCTACGTATTTAGCTTTGACGATATGGTAGACTCGCACCTTGCTATCACGTCAGATGAGTATCCGAATATCAAAACAGTATGCCCCGGATGGGACAATGAAGCACGAAAGCCAGGCAAGGGGCATATATTTTATGGTTCAGGTCCTCAATCCTACTCAAAATGGCTTCGTGGTGCCTGCGAGAGAACCCTAGAGAAAATTCAAAATAGCAGCGACCATCCACCATTTGTCTTTGTGAATGCCTGGAATGAGTGGGCCGAAGGCGCTCATCTCGAACCAGATAGGAAGTTTGGTTACGCAAACCTTCATGTCACCGCGAATACACTACAGGAATTTACGCCACTTGACGCAGCTATCCAGGAAGAAATCAGCACATCGCAGGAAAAATTTCGGCGCACATCAGATGGAGCAGTAGTACTTCATCTTTTTTATGAGGATTTGCTGCCCGAGCTGGTTCCGTATCTGGAGAATGCGAAAGAGTTGGATCTTTTTGTTTCTCTTGGGCCAAATGTTCGCTTGGAAACTGTCAAAAAGTTGAGATCACTTTTCCCTGGTTGCTATATTGCCGCGTATCCCAATAGGGGCAGAGACGTCCTCCCGTTTGTGATTATGCTGCAAGTCTTGCAGAGTTTGGGATATAAATACGCGTGCAAGGTACATACGAAAAAGTCGTTGCAGCGTGAAGACGGGGAAAAGCTACGTTCGGAGGCATTTGAGAACCTGCTTGGTTCTGTTGAAAGGGTTGCAAAGTTCAAACAGATGTTCGAGCAGGATGCCCAACTTGGATTGGCGGCGCCATCGAACTGGTTCCTGGATTTGAGCAAACCTGACCGAAACGTTCTTAATCGGGACTGGTTGGATAAATTGCTACCAAAGTTGGGAAGAGATGATCTCGTCGGCACATACGACTGGGAGTTTATTGCGGGCACAATGTTCTGGTTCCGAGTTGATTCGATGTCCTGGTTGCCATCGTGGAACTTTACGTTAGACGATTTTGAGAGTGAACTCGGGCAAATGGATGGGACTTTAGCGCATTCGATCGAAAGAATCGTTTCTATCGCAACAGTTGCCTCAGGCTTCAAAGTAACGCCGATTTAAGAGGATTTCCAAAATGACACCTGAAATAATATTACACATCGGCGTACATAAGACCGGTTCGACACACATCCAAGTTGCCTTAACGCGAAATTCAGACTGGTTGATTAGGCAAGGCATATATTACAAGCCGAGTGACGGCGTAGCCCACCATTCACTGATACAGAGTTTTGCGGATACAAAATCTGACGATTTGGAGTCTGCTAAAATAAAAATTTCTAATATGATCAAGGACGCAGGTTCTAAAGACTGTAAAAAAATTATAATAAGTTCTGAAGTGATGAGCGAAAGTCATATTAATATAGAAAAATTACACAAGTTTATTTCTGAGATTGGAAGTGTATCAGTATATTCTTATATAAGGAACCCTGTTGATCAGTTAATATCTGCTTATAACCAAATTGTACGCGATAATGTTCACAGGAGAACTTTCGGATTCACCTTAAAAAACAAAGGTTACGACCCAAGTTACAAGAGCATGCTTTTTCCATGGATAGATACAGGCGCCCAACTTAAAATATTACCATACGATAAAAATCAATGGATATTAAATGATATAGTAAGTGATTTTCTATTTAGTATAGGGGCTTCCAAGTATGACCAATATTCCAAAGAAAATATAGTAAAGACAAGCAATGGTAGTCTACCTTACCCTCTTCTG
>JACKJW010000013.1 GCA_020637755.1 Brucellaceae bacterium
GCAGCCAGGTGTGCAGCAGGAACTGAGCCGACTTGCCCATGGCACCCATGAAGAGCAGCAGGCAGACGACGGTGAGCGCATGTTCCTTGTCGAGGGCATGGCCGAGGAAGTTCAGCACCGCCTCGCCGCCCTCGGCGCCCTCGGCGGGCAGGAAGGTCGCGGCATTGGCGAAGATGGTGTCGTAGGAAACCGAACCGAACAGAACGAAGACACCGAAGATGCCGAGCGCAAAGCCGAAGTCACCGACGCGGTTGACGATGAAGGCCTTCATGGCCGCGGCATTGGCCGAGGGCTTCTTGAACCAGAAGCCGATCAGCAGGTAGGAGGCCAGACCCACGCCTTCCCAGCCGAAGAACATCTGCACCAAGTTGTCGGAGGTCACCAGCATCAGCATGGCGAAGGTGAAGAGCGACAGGTAGGCGAAGAAGCGCGGCCGGTGCTCGTCATGGTGCATGTAGCCGATCGAGTAGATATGGACCAGCGCGGAAACCGTGTTGACGACGACCAGCATGACGGCGGTCAGCGTATCGACGCGCAGCGCCCAATCGACGGCGAAATCGCCGGACTGGATGAATTTCAGCACCGGCACGATGATCGTGTGGCTCTCATGGGCCATGGCGACCGAGAAGAAGGCCACCCACGACAGCACCGCGGAGACAACCAGCAGGCCGGAGGTGACATATTCGGATGCCTTGGCCCCGATGGACCGGCCGAAGAGGCCGGCAATCAGGAAGCCGATGAGCGGAAGGAAGACGATCGCTTGATACATGGCGGTAAGGTCCTCAACCCTTCATCATGTTGACGTCTTCGACCGCGATGGAACCGCGGTTGCGGAAGAAGACGACGAGAATAGCCAGCCCGATGGCAGCCTCGGCGGCGGCCACGGTGAGCACGAACAGGGCAAAGACCTGGCCTACAAGATCACCCAGCGCGGCGGAGAAGGCCACGAAGTTCATGTTGACGGAGAGCAGGATGAGCTCGACCGACATCAGGATGACGATGATGTTCTTCCTGTTCAGGAAAATGCCGAACACGCCGAGCGTGAAGAGCACTGCCGACAGGGTCAGATAATGTCCGATACCGACTTCCATGATGTTCCCCTCAGATGCCCTTGCCCGATTCGACCTTGCGGATTTCCATGGATTGCTCCGGCGTGCGGGCAACCTGGGCCGAGATGTCCTGGCGCTTGACGCCTTCCTTGTGGCGCAACGTCAGCACGATGGCGCCGATCATGGCGACCAGCAGCACGAGGCCTGCGACCTGGAAGGCATAGACGTAATCGGTGTAGAGGATGTCGCCCAGCTGCGCGGTGTTGTGGCGCGCGGCCACGTCCTTGATCGGCACCGAGACTGTCTTGGCCACATCCGGCGACAGCGCGTAGCCGCCCAGCACCATGGCGAGTTCGACGACCAGCACGATGCCGACCAGCGCGCCGATGGGCGCGTATTGCAGCGCTCCGGCCTTCAGCTCGGCGAAGTCCACGTCGAGCATCATCACCACGAAGAGGAAAAGCACCGCGACTGCGCCGACATAGACGACCAGCAGGATCATCGCCAGGAATTCAGCGCCGGTCAGCAGGAAGAGCGCCGCGGCGTTGAAGAAGGTGAGGATCAGGAACAATACCGAGTGAACGGGATTGCGCGCGGCAATCACCATGAATGCCGATGCAACCGCCACCACGGCGAAGAGGTAGAAAAACGCCGCCGCCAATCCTGTGAGCATGACTGCCCCCCGATCCTTGCCTAGCTTCAGACGAAAGCCCCCGGCTTCCATCCGTACCGTCCGGGCAGCGTGGTCGGGCTATCCCCTGCCCCGCTGCCTTCCGGCTCGTGTCCTTAAGAGCATTCCCGGCAGACCATCGGCCGCCCATCCCGCTCCGGTTTCATGTCCGGTGGCGTCACGCCCCCGGTGGTCCTTCTTGCGCCGTCTTCCCCGCGCCTCAGCGGTAGGGTGAGTCCAGTGCGATGTTGCGCGCGATCTCGCGCTCCCAGCGGTCGCCGTTGGCGAGCAGCTTGGCCTTGTCGTAGAACAGTTCCTCACGCGTCTCGGTGGCGAACTCGAAGTTCGGCCCTTCGACGATGGCATCCACCGGGCAGGCTTCCTGGCAGAAACCGCAATAGATGCACTTGGTCATGTCGATGTCGTAGCGCACGGTGCGGCGCGTGCCGTCATTGCGGCGCGGACCGGCCTCGATGGTGATGGCCTGCGCCGGGCAGATGGCCTCACACAGCTTGCAGGCGATGCAGCGCTCTTCCCCGTTGGGATAGCGGCGCAGCGCATGCTCGCCACGGAAGCGCGGCGACACCGGTCCCTTCTCGTTGGGATAGTTCACCGTGTATTTCGGCCGGAACATCGTCTTGATCGACAGCACGGTGGCGGCGGCGAATTCCGACAGAAGCAGCGACTTGGCCGCCTGAGCGATCATGCCCATCAGATTTCTCCCGAAGTGAGGTTGAGGCCGGTCATCACGCCACCCATCCGGTCAGCTTGAGGACAAAGGCGGTGGCCACGACCATGAAGAGCGAGATCGGCAGGAAGACCTTCCAGCCCAGCCGCATCAGCTGGTCATAGCGGTAGCGCGGCACAAAGGCCTTCACCAGCGCGAACATGAAGAAGACGGCCGACAGTTTCAGCACGAACCAGAAGATGCCCGGCAGCCAGTTGAAGGGCGCGACATCGACCGGGGGCAGCCAGCCGCCGAGGAACAGCACCGTCGTCAGCGCCGACATCAGGCAGATGGCGACATATTCTCCCAGCATGAAGAGCATGTAAGGGCCCGACGAATATTCGACCATGTGGCCTGCGACCAGTTCGGATTCGGCTTCCACGAGGTCAAAGGGCGGGCGGTTCGTCTCGGCGAGCGCGGAGATGAAGAAGATGATGAACATCGGGAACAGGCCGAGCCAGTGCCAATCCAGGAAGGAGTTCGGCAGGCCCATGCGGGTGCCAAGACCGTCGGCCTGCGACAAAACGATGTCGGACAGGTTCAGCGAGCCGACGCAGAGCAGCACAGTGACGATGACGAAGCCGATGGAGACTTCGTAAGACACCATCTGCGCGGCGGAACGCAGTGCGCCGAGGAACGGATACTTCGAGTTGGATGCCCAGCCGCCCATGATGACGCCATAGACTTCCAGCGAGGAGATGGCGAAGACATAGAGGATGCCGACATTGACCGAGGCAACGACCCAGCCATCGGCCACCGGGATCACGGCCCAGGCGGCGAGCGCCAGAACCGCGGAAACCAGCGGAGCGAGCAGGAACACGCCCTTGTTGGCGCCTGACGGAATGACCGGCTCCTTCAGCACGAATTTCAGCATGTCGGCGAAGGATTGCAGCAGCCCCCAGGGGCCGACCACGTTCGGGCCGCGGCGAAGCTGCACCGCCGCCCAGATCTTGCGGTCGGCATAGATCACATAGGCAACGTAGATCAGCAGGCCGACGAGAAGCGCCAGCGATTGCAGCACGATCAGCAGCGTGGGCCAGACGTAGGTGGTGAGAAAGGCTTCCATCAGTCTTTTCCCTTACTCGGCTGCGGCGCGGGCAAAGCCGGCCTTGGCCAGCCGCGAGCACTCGCCCATCACGGCGGATGCGCGGGCAATCGGGTTGGTCAGGTAGAAATCGGCGACGGCGGACTTGAACGGAGCCTTGTTGAGCTTGCCGGGCTTGGCCGCTGCCAGCGCCTCGACACCGGCGGTGCCCGATGCGGCCACCGTGTCGAGGTCAGCCAGATGCGGATGGGCCTCGTACAACGCGCTGCGCAGGGCTGCCAGCGAGTTCCAGACTTGCGTCTTGCCGAGCACGGCGGACAGCGCGCGCAGGATCGCCCAGTCTTCCTTGGCCTGACCGGGGGCGAACCCGGCGCGGTTGGTCATCTGCACGCGGCCCTCGGTGTTCACATAGGTGCCGGATTTTTCCGTGTATGCGGCGGCCGGCAGGATCACGTCGGCGGCATGGGCGCCATTGTCGCCATGGGTGCCGATATAGACGGTAAAGGCATTGCCGAGCTGGGTCGTGGAGAACTCGTCTGCGCCAAGCAGGAACAGCACATCCATCGCGCCCATCATGGCGTTGATGTCCTTGCCGCCCTCGCCTGGCACGAAGCCGATGTCGAGACCGCCAACGCGCGAGGCTGCCGTGTGCAGCACCGCAAGGCCGTTCCACTCCGCCGAGACCGCCTTGACGGCGACGGCGAGCCTGGCGGCGAGCGCCAGCACGGCCTGGCCGTCGGTGCGGGCCAGCGCGCCCTGGCCGACGATGATCATCGGGCGCTTGGCCTTCTTGAGTACGGAGAAGAACTTGCCTTCGCCATCCGCCAGTTCCTTCAGCGTGTCGGTGCCGGCACCCAGAAGCTCGTAGTCATAGCGCAGTTCGCCACCCTCGCCGATCACGCCGACCGGGAAGTCACCCATGCGCCAGCGCTTGCGGATGCGGGCGTTGAGCACCGACGCCTCGAAGCGCGGATTGGAGCCGATGATCAGCAATGCGTCGGCGTCCTCAATCCCCTCGATGCCGGGGTTGAACAGGTAGCTGTCGCGGCCAAGCGAGGGATCCAGCGGTGCACCATCCTGGCGGCAGTCGATGTTGGCCGAACCGAGCGAGGCCATGAGCTGCTTGAGCGAGAACATTTCCTCGACAGTGGCGAGATCGCCCGCAACCGCGCCGATCTTGTCGCCGGAGGTTTTTGCGACGGCCGCCTTGATGGCATTGAAGGCCTCATCCCAGGAAGCGGGCTGGAGCTTGCCGTCCTTCTTCACATAGGGGCGGTCGAGGCGCTGGGTGCGCAAACCATCCCAGATGAAGCGAGTCTTGTCGGAAATCCACTCCTCGTTCACCTGCTCGTTGACGCGCGGCATGATGCGCATCACTTCGCGGCCGCGCGTATCGACGCGGATGGCCGAGCCGACCGCATCCATCACGTCGATGGTCTCGGTCTTGGCCAGTTCCCACGGACGGGCCTGGAACTCGTAGGGCTTGGAGGTCAGCGCACCGACCGGGCAGAGGTCGATCACGTTGCCCTGCATCTCCGACGTCATGGCCTGTTCGAGATAGGTGGTGATCTCGGCATCCTCGCCGCGACCGATCAGGCCCAGTTCGGAAATGCCCGCGACTTCCGTGGTGAAGCGGACGCAACGCGTGCAGTGGATGCAGCGCGTCATGATCGTCTTGACGAGCGGGCCGACATACTTGTCTTCCACGGCGCGCTTGTTTTCCTGGTAGCGCGAGGAATCCACGCCGAAGGCCATCGCCTGGTCCTGCAGGTCGCATTCGCCGCCCTGGTCGCAGATCGGGCAATCCAGCGGGTGGTTGATCAGCAGGAACTCCATCACGCCTTCGCGGGCCTTCTTGACCATGGGCGTGTTGGTGAAGACTTCCGGTGCCTCGCCATTCGGGCCCGGGCGCAGGTCGCGCACACCCATGGCGCAGGAGGCGGCAGGCTTGGGCGGGCCGCCCTTCACCTCGACAAGGCACATGCGGCAATTGCCGGCAATCGACAAACGCTCATGAAAGCAGAAACGCGGAACTTCGGCCCCGGCCTCCTCGCACGCCTGAAGAAGCGTGTAGTGGTCCGGCACCTCGATCTCGTTCCCGTCGACTTTAATCTTAGCCATCTTGTCTTCCACGTTCCTGCGGCGGGCAGCCACCGCGATGGTATCGTCCGGGCGGGAAACCCGCCCGGATCAATTGCTTATCTCGGCTCCTTGCCGAAAACCTTCACATATTCGTCACGCCCGCCACGAGCCAGCGCAGCCGCCTGGGCAATCCAGTCATCGCGATTGATGCGGCCCTTGAAAGACAGGTAGTCATCCACCCAGGCGACTTCGTTCGGCGTCCAGCCGGCCACCTGGCCGAAGGTCCAGATGCCGAGACCGTTCAGCAGGCCTTCCAGCTTGGGTCCGACACCGGCGATCATCTTCAGATCGTCCGGGGTAGCCGGCTTGTCGACGCCCTTGGGCTGCGCGAAATCCTCCGGAAGGAGCTCGGCAGCGGCGACGGGCGCGGCGGCCGGAGCGGCTTCCATAGCAAGCGCGGCAGGTTCGGCGGTCAGTTCTTCAACGGCTGCGGTTTCAGACGCGACGGCGACCGCGGCGGTCCGCATCACGGTATCGCCCGTTTCGCGCGCAAAGGCGGCCACAGCCTCGGTATCCTCGGCGATACCCTCAGCAAAATGCTCTCCGACGACGACCATGTCCTGTGCGGTGTGTTCAAGGTCGCTCATGAAGGTCTTGGCCGCACCGGCAAAGAAGGAGAAGGGCGTGATCATCGTCGCCGCGAAGGCGTCGGTGTCCTCGTCGCTATCCTGCCAGAACATGACCGGGGCCTTCAGGGAGGCGTCCATCGCGGGCATTCGGTGTGCCAGATCACAGGCGCCCTGCACCGTGCCGGCCATCGCGCCCCAGAACTGGGCGATCATGCCGGCGCTCAGCGCGGGAATGGCCATGAAGGCAGCGGGCATCGACAGCGCATCGGCGCCGCCGGTCACCGGCTTCATCATGTCGGCATAGGCCTTCATCATCTGGTCCATCATATTTGTATTCGTGCCAAAGCCGTCAGGCAGTGAGAACATTGACATTTCAGTCTCCTTTTTTCTGTCCCGTTCGGCCCTGCTTCTTGCGTTTCCTGATCCGGACTTTGCCCGGCACCCTTATTCTGCGGCCACCATCACCGGCTCGGCGCGGTGGCTGTTGCGTGAAAATTCATCGATACGGCGCTCGATCTCCGGGCGGTAATGGCGCACCAGACCCTGGATCGGCCAGGCAGCAGCATCGCCCAGCGCGCAGATCGTGTGGCCTTCCACCTGCTTGGTGACATCGAGCAGCATGTCGATCTCGCGCTTGTGCGCTTCGCCACGCACCAGACGCTCCATGACGCGCCACATCCAGCCGGTGCCCTCGCGGCACGGCGTGCACTGGCCGCAGCTCTCATGCTTGTAGAAATAGGAGAGCCGCGCGATCGCCTTCACGATGTCGGTCGACTTGTCCATGACGATGACCGCCGCCGTGCCGAGGCCGGAGCGCAGCTCGCGCAGGCCGTCGAAATCCATCGGTGCGTCCATGATCTGCTCGGCGGGCACCAGCGGCACGGAGGAGCCGCCCGGGATGACGCACAGCAGGTTGTCCCAGCCGCCACGGATGCCGCCGCAATGGCGGTCGATCATCTCGCGGAAGGGAATGGACATGGCTTCCTCGAAGGTCGCCGGTGTGTTCACATGGCCGGAGACGCAGAAGAGTTTTGTGCCCTTGTTGTTGTCGCGGCCGAAGGAGGAGAACCACCCTGCCCCGCGGCGA
Source organism: Brucellaceae bacterium (assembly GCA_020637755.1). Lineage (GTDB taxonomy): Bacteria > Pseudomonadota > Alphaproteobacteria > Rhizobiales > Rhizobiaceae > Zhengella. The sequence continues at coordinate 7,290 of JACKJW010000013.1, forward strand.
AGAATGGTGGGCGCGACCGCGATCGATTCCACATTGTTGACGGTGGTCGGGCAGCCGTAGAGGCCGACATTGGCCGGGAACGGCGGCTTGAGGCGTGGCTGGCCCTTCTTGCCTTCCAGGCTTTCCAGCAGCGCGGTCTCCTCGCCGCAGATATAGGCGCCGGCGCCGTGATGGACGAAGACGTCCATGTCCCAGCCGCACTTGTTGTTCTTGCCGAGCAGGCCTGCTTCATAGCATTCGTCGATGGCGCGCTGGAGCGCTTCACGCTCGCGCATGAATTCGCCGCGCACATAGATGTAGGCGGTGTGGGCGCCCATGGCGAAACCGGCGATCAGGCAACCCTCGACCAGCGTGTGCGGGTCATGGCGCAGGATTTCGCGGTCCTTGCAGGTGCCGGGCTCGGATTCGTCGGCATTGACGACGAGATAATGCGGACGCGGACCTTCTTCCTTCGGCATGAAGGACCATTTCAGTCCGGTCGGGAAGCCCGCACCGCCGCGGCCGCGCAGGCCGGACGCCTTCATCTCGTTGATGATCCAGTCACGGCCCTTGGCCACGAGGTCCTTCGTGCCGTCCCAGTGGCCGCGCATCATGGCGCCCTTCAGCGACTGGTCGTACTGGCCGTAGATATTGGTAAAGATGCGGTCCTTGTCGCTCAAAAACATGACATCTCTCCCTTATCGCGGCTCTTTGCCGAACACGCGGACATATTCGTCGCGGCCGCCCTTGGCGAGCGCCTTGGCCTGGGCCACCCAGTCCTCGCGGTCGATGCGGCCCTTGAAGCGCAGGTAGCCGTCCACCCACTCGCGCTCCGCCTTCTTCCAGGATGCGACCTGGGCGAAGGTGTAGATGCCGAGCGAGTGCAGGATGCCCTCGATCTTCGGGCCGACGCCCGAGATCATCTTCAGGTCGTCCGGCTGGGCAGGCTTGGCGATACCGGCCGGACGATTCTTGTCTTCCAGCGACGGTTTTTCGTCGGCCTTTGCGGCCTTTTCGGGCTTCGCGCCCTTGGCGGGCTTTTCGGACTTGGCTGCCTTGGCGGGCCTCGCTGCCTTTGACGTATCCATGAAGGACGCGGCGGCGGCCGGAGCAGCGGCTTCAGCCTTGGCGGCGGATGCCTTCGTTGCCGGAGCGCTTTTTGCTGAAGCCTCGGCCTTGCCGGCAGCCTTTTTCGGCTCAACGGCCGCAGACGGTGCTGCCTTGGCCTCGTCCTTCGCAGCGGGCTTTGCGGCCGCCTTGCCGGACTTCTTCATGATTGCTTCGACATCGGTCAGCGTGGTCGCGCCGGTGGCGGCGGCAGCAAACACGCGGCCATTCTGCGGGCCGGGCGTGACGCTGTTGCCCTTGCCGGCCTCGAAGGCATCGATGATTTCTTCAAGACGCGAAGGCGTCAGGTCCTCATAGGCGTCCTTGAAGATCATGACCATCGGCGCATTCACGCAGGCGCCCTGGCACTCGACCTCTTCCCACGACAGCGTGCCGGCCTCATTGAGGTGGAACTGGTCGTGATGGATCTTCGACTTGCAGACGGCCATCAGGTCTTCGGAGCCGCGCAGCATGCAGGGCGTGGTGCCGCACACCTGGATATGGGCGCGCGTGCCGACCGGCTGGAGCTGGAACTGGGTGTAGAAGGTGGCCACTTCCAGCACGCGGATCTTCGGCATGGCCAGCATGTCCGAGACGTGCTCGATGGCGGCCTTGGAGACCCAGCCTTCCTGCTCCTGCGCCAGCATGAGCAGCGGGATGACGGCGGATTGCTCGCGGCCCTTGGGATACTTCTTCTGCCACTTCTTCACTTCCACCTGCATCGCCTTGCTGAAGGCGAAGGATGCGGGCTGGAGATGATCTTCTGCGAGACGACGGACGGACATCAGCGATCCACCTCACCAAACACGATGTCAAAGGAACCGATGAGGGCCGGAATGTCGCCCAGCAGGTGCTTGGAGCCGATGTGGTCCATGGCCGCCAGATGGGCAAAGCCCGGTGCGCGCATGTGCACGCGGTAGGGCTTGTTGGTGCCGTCGGCGACCAGATAGACGCCGAATTCGCCCTTGGGCGCTTCCACGGCGGCATAGACCTCGCCGGCGGGAACCTTGTAGCCCTCGGTGTAAAGCTTGAAGTGGTGGATGAGCGCTTCCATGGAGCGCTTCATCTCGCCGCGCTTGGGCGGAACGATCTTGCCGTCGGTCGCCGAGACCGGGCCGCCGCGCTCCTCGCCCAGCAGACGCTTGATGCACTGGCGCATGATGCGGACCGACTGGCGCATTTCTTCCATGCGCATCAGGTAGCGGTCGTAACAATCGCCGTTCTTGCCGACGGGGATGTCGAATTCCAGCTCGTCATAGCACTCGTAGGGCTGGCTCTTGCGCAGGTCCCAGGCAACGCCGGTGGAGCGCACCATCACGCCGGAGAAGCCGCGTTCCCACGCCTCTTCCTGGCTGAAAACCCCGATGTCGACGTTGCGCTGCTTGAAGATGCGGTTGCCGGTCAGCAGCGCGTCAAGGTCAGCGACGGTCTGGAGGAACGGGTCGCACCAGGCGTCAATGTCCTTGAGCAACTGGTCCGGCAGGTCCTGATGGACGCCGCCAGGACGGAAATAGGCGGCGTGCATGCGCGAGCCCGAAGCGCGCTCGTAGAACACCATCAGCTTCTCGCGTTCCTCGAAGCCCCACAGCGGCGGGGTCAGCGCGCCAATGTCGAGCGCCTGGGTCGTGATGTTGATGATGTGGTTCATGATGCGGCCGATCTCGCAGTAGAGAACGCGGATCAGCTGGCCACGCTTGGGAACCGTGATGCCGAGGAGACGCTCCACGGCCAGGCAGTAGGCGTGTTCCTGGTTCATCGGCGCCGCATAGTCGAGCCGGTCGAGATAGGGAACGGCCTGGAGGTAGGTCTTGTTCTCCATCAGCTTCTCGGTGCCGCGATGCAGCAGGCCGATATGCGGATCGGCGCGCTCCACGACCTCGCCGTCCAGTTCCAGAACGAGGCGCAGAACGCCGTGCGCCGCCGGATGCTGGGGGCCGAAGTTGATGTTGAAGTTGCGAACGTTGTGCTCTGTCATCGGACCGCCCTCAGCCCTTCGCCTTCTCGTCACCGGGCAGCACGTAGTCGGTGCCTTCCCAGGGCGAAAGGAAATCGAAATTGCGGAATTCCTGCTTCAGTTCGACGGGCTCGTAAACCACGCGCTTGGCCTCGTCGTCGTAGCGCACTTCCCAATAGCCGGTCAGCGGGAAGTCCTTGCGCAGCGGGTGCCCCTCGAAGCCGTAATCGGTGAGGATGCGGCGCAGGTCCGGATGGCCGGTGAACAGCACGCCGTACATGTCGTATGTCTCGCGCTCGAACCACTCCGCGCCGGGGAAAATGCCGGTGACGGAAGCGACGGGCGTCTCTTCGTCGGTCTGCACCTTGACGCGGATGCGCATGTTCTGGCGCGGTGACAGCAGGTGATAGACCACGTCGAAACGGCGCGCGCGGGCCGGATAGTCGGCGCCGCAAATGTCGATGAAGGAGACGAACTGGCACTGCACGTCGTCGCGCAGGAAGGTCAGAACGTCGATGATGTCACCGGCCTCGACGCCGAGCGTCAGTTCTCCGAAGGAGACGATGGCCGAGCCGATCTGGCCGTCGAGCTTCTCGGTGATGTAGGCAGCAAGGTCCTTGAGGGCTTCCTCGTTCATGTCCCGTCCCCTCTCAGCGCTCGATCGTGCCGGTGCGGCGGATCTTCTTCTGCAGCATCAGGATGCCGTAGAGGAGCGCCTCGGCGGAGGGCGGGCAGCCGGGAATGTAGATGTCAACGGGCACGATGCGGTCGCAGCCGCGCACCACCGAATAGGAATAGTGGTAATAGCCGCCGCCATTGGCGCAGGAGCCCATCGAGATCACGTAGCGCGGCTCGGGCATCTGGTCGTAGACCTTGCGCAGTGCGGGCGCCATCTTGTTGGTGAGCGTGCCGGCGACGATCATCACGTCGGACTGGCGCGGGGAAGCGCGCGGCGCGGTGCCGAAGCGCTCGATGTCATAGCGCGGCATGGAAACGTGGATCAGCTCGACGGCGCAGCAGGCCAGGCCGAAGGTCATCCACATCAGCGAGCCGGTGCGCGCCCAGGTGATCAGCGCCTCGGTGGAGGTCAGCACGAAACCCTTGTCGGAAAGCTCGTCATTGATCTGGCCGAAGAAGGCATCGTCGGACCCGACCGGCTTGCCGGTTGCGGGATCAATGATCCCCTTGGGCTGGGGCGCGATGAGCGTGGTGGTGTTGCCCGTTAGTCCCATTCCAAGGCTCCCTTTTTCCATTCATAAATGAAGCCGATGGTCAGTACGGCGAGAAAGACCATCATGGACCAGAAGCCGAACCAGCCGATGGAGCCGAAAGAGACGGCCCAGGGGAAAAGGAACGCGACTTCCAGGTCGAAGATGATGAACAGGATGGAGACCAGATAGAAGCGCACGTCAAACTTCATGCGCGCATCGTCGAAGGCCTCGAAACCGCACTCATAGGCGGACAGCTTCTCGGGATCGGGGCTCTTGTAGGCCAACGCGAAGGGCGCGAGCATCAGCGCGGCGCCGATGACAAGGCAGAGTCCCAGGAAGATGATGATGGGCAGGTATGAGCTGAGCAGATCGTTCATGACCCTTGCTTTCTAACCAGCGGCGCCGGCGGGTCCAGCATGATCTGGCAGGGGCACTTGAAAAGCGTGACCTCAGGCCTACCCGGCGGGTGCAGCGACAGGTGTTGTTGCAACGCGGCGAGGGTTAAACCAGCCCGGCAAGGGAAGCAAGTGCAACGATGGTGATAGGCGACATTTCTTTGGAAAAATTCCGGATTTCGCGATGCAGCCCTGCCGGCCGCGCCATGACGGAGGCGAACATCTGCAAAAGAGACGCATTGCGTGGCCTGAAGCGCCTGCAGACGGGAATATGCGCTGCCGGGATGCGGGCGGTCTGATGCCGGCGGCAACGCCGCGAGCCGCGGCTCCACACAGCCCCAACCGGGCCGGCATCCGTGAACTTCCGCCAGGAATCCGGGGACATCACCGGGCGCAATCTTGGGTGGCGACCCCTGCAGGATTCGAACCTGCGACCATCGGCTTAGAAGGCCGGTGCTCTATCCAGCTGAGCTAAGGGGCCGTGCCGGCACCCTGCCCTCAATGGGTCCAGGGCGTGATGCGGTCGTAGCGGAAATTGTCGGAGTAGGAAACCTGACGGCGCTTGGGCGCCTTGGGCTCGCGCAGCGAGAAGGCAAGGCCGTTCTTCTCGGCATAGGCGACTGCCTCTTCCTTCGTCTCGAAGGTCAGGCGGACCTGGCTCTTCATGTCGGACGAGGTGGTGTAGCCCATCAGCGGGTCGATCTTGCGGGGAGCCTCGGGTTCAAATTCCAGCACCCAGCGGCCGGTCTTGCCCTTGCCGGATTGCATGGCGGTCTTGGCCGGGCTGAAAATTCGCGCGCTCATGAACCTTCTCCTTCCTGCCCCGCCAAACGGGGAAAACCTGTCCGGACCGCCTTCGCGCGGCCCTGCGTCAGCCCGTGTTGGTCGGAGTGGAGAGATTCGAACTCCCGACCCTCTGGTCCCAAACCAGATGCGCTACCAGACTGCGCTACACTCCGGACCTGTCCGCGGACAGTGGGGAATTACACGCGCCGCCTGCCCAAAGCAACCGGTTTTGATGGCTGCGGACGATCCCGGCCGGGTTCGGGTTCGCACATCACCTCAAAACAGCTCGCCCTGCCTTGTGTCGAAGGCATCGAGCACCTCGCCGGCCAGTTGCCGGGTGATGCGGCAGCGGCGCGACAGTGCCAGACGGTCGAGCGCGTCCACCACCGCATTGGCCGCACCCAGCGAGCGCTCCATGCGGCGCGCCAGATAGGTGATCACGGCGGCATCAACGGCAATCTGACGATCGGCAAAGAGCTTCATGATGACACCAGAGAGCAGCAGGTCATCGGGTTCGGCGATCTCCACCGTGGTCGCCGCCTTCAGGCGCGAGGCGAGATCGGGCAGCGCGATGCCCCAGGCTCCGGGAAAGCGGCGCGCGGTCAACAGCAGCGTGCCGCCCGTCTGACGCACGGCATTGATCAGGTGAAACAGGCCGGCCTCGTCCAGTCCGGCCGAATCGGCATCGTCGATCAGAAAGGCCTGCGCGCCCTCGCCTGTGGCCGCCATGGCTTCGATACGGTCATGCAGCAGCACCGGAGCGCCGGACATTTCCCGCCAGATGGACGCCAGATGGGTTTTGCCGGAACCGGCCGGTCCGGCCAGCACGATGACGGGCGACGGCCACACCGGCCAGGAATCGACCAGCGAGACGGCGGCGGCATTGGCCGCGCTGACCACGAGTTCATCACGTCCGTGACCGGGTTCAGCAGACAGGTCCAGCGGCAGTTGGCCGGATTGAAGGCGATCGGGTGTCATGACCGGGCCAGCGTCAGGTGCCGGGCGGTGACGGCTGGTCACCGGGCGCATGGGAATGGCCGCGATAATAGGCCGATGCGAGATAGGAGCGCAGGCCGAAGCGCACGAGGACACCCACGGCCGCAGCGGCAGGAACGGCAATCAGCAGGCCGACGAAGCCGAACAGCATGCCGAAGGCAAAGAGCGCGAACATGAGCCAGACCGGGTGCAGGCCGACCCGGTCGCCAACCAGCTTGGGCTGCAGGATGTTGCCCTCGACGAACTGGCCCGAAAAGAAGACGCCGGCGACGATGGCAATGGGAATCCATTCCGGCCAGAACTGGACCAGCGCCACGCCGATGGCGACGACGAGGCCGACCAGCGAGCCGATATAGGGGATGAAGGAGATCAGACCGGCGACCAGGCCGATCAGCAGGCCGAAATTCAGCCCGGCCATGGTAAGGCCCAGCGCATAGAACAGGCCGAGCGCCAGGCAGACGGTGCCCTGCCCGCGCACGAAGCCAGCCACGGCAGTGTTGATGTCGGTGGCGATTTCGCGCACCGAGCCGACATGGTCACGCGGGACCCAGCTGTCGACCTTGGCGACCATGCGGTCCCAGTCGAGCAGCATGTAGAAGGCGACGACCGGCGTGACGACGAAAAGGCCGGCAATGTCGACCAGTGCCTTGCCGGAACTCCAGATCGATTCAAAGAGCTTTGTCAGGAAGCCCGCGCCCTGTGTCAGCAGCGAGTTCAGCCCCTGGCGAATGCCCTCCGGGTCGGTGCCGACGAGGCGTTTCAGCCATGTCGCGTCGTAACTCGTCACCAGCGTCTGCAATTGCGAGACATAGTGCGGCAGCCGCTCGAGGAAACCCGACATCTGCGAGGCCAGCACCGGTAACACGATCATCAGTCCGAGCACGAAGGCAATCAGGAAGCCGATCAGGATCATGCCGGTGGCGGCGATGCGCGACAGGCCGGCCCTCTCCAGCCGGTCGGCCACGGGATCGAGGAAATAGGCAAGTGCCATGCCTGCCACAAAGGGCAGCAGGATGGAACGGAACACGTAGAGGAAGGCGAGGAAGATAGCCGCGGTGATGAGCCAGAAGACGACCTGACGGCGAAGGGCTGCCGCCGAGGCGGTTGCCAGCGCCTCTTCCGCGTCGATGGTGATGTTACGCGTTGCCTTCGCCATGTCCGCCCATGTGCCTGAACCAGGTGAAGAGATAGGCCGCGGCGGAAGCCCCGGTCAAGAGAGCCACCACCACCACCAGCCCGCTGCGAAGCCAGTCCGGCCCCGGCGCAACGGCCAGCTCGAAGAGGACGGCCGAGGCCAGCGCGATCTGCGCGACGGTGTTCATCTTGGACACCATCAGCGGGCGCATGGCCACCGGATTGCCCATGATGGCCGACAGCGTGACACCGCCGACGATCAGCGCGTCGCGCGAGACCGTGGCGATGACCAGCCAATTGGGCAATTCGCCCATGTAGCCCAACATCACGAAGACGGAGACCAGCAACACCTTGTCGGCCAGCGGGTCGAGATAGGCGCCCAGTTCGGTGTGCATGTCGAAGCGCCGCGCGATCCAGCCGTCGACGCCATCGGAGATCCCGGCAGCGAGGAAGGCGGCGAATGCAATGCCCATCCGCCCTTCCAGCAACGCGTTGACCGTGACGGGCACAAGCAGGAAGCGGATCACCGTGATGATGTTGGGTATGTTCACGCAAACTCTCCGGACAACCGGCGCGGGCCGGATGGTTGCCCCAGACATGGGCAGACCGGACCGGCAATGCAACCCTTGCAAACGTGGCCCGGGCGAAGCACCGGTGGACAGCGGCGCGAAACCATCCGGCCAGCCCGCGCGCATCCTTGCCGTCGCCCTGACTTCATGCGAAGAGCGGGCCGGAAAAGCTTTCTGACGGAGCGCGCGATGAGCGACACGAAAAGCGGCCTCTCCTATGCCGATGCGGGCGTGGACATCGATGCCGGTAACAGCCTGGTGGAGAAGATCAAGCCGATGGTGCGCTCGACGCGCCGGCCCGGCGCCGACGGCGAGATCGGCGGCTTTGGCGGATTGTTCGACCTGAAGGCAGCAGGCTTCACCGATCCGGTTCTGGTGGCCGCCAATGATGGCGTCGGCACCAAGCTGAAGATCGCCATCGACGCGGACCGTCACGACACGGTGGGCATCGACCTTGTCGCCATGTGCGTCAACGATCTGGTCGTGCAGGGTGCCGAGCCGCTGTTCTTCCTCGACTATTTTGCCACCGGCAAGCTCGATCCGGACCAGGGCGCGGCCATTGTTTCCGGGATTGCGGAAGGCTGCCGTCAGGCCGGTTGCGCGCTGATCGGCGGCGAGACGGCGGAAATGCCGGGCATGTATGCGGGCGGTGATTACGATCTCGCGGGTTTTGCGGTGGGTGCGGCTGAACGCGGCCATCTGCTGCCGGCCGGCCATATCATGGAAGGCGACGTGATCCTCGGGCTTGCCTCGTCGGGCGTGCATTCCAACGGCTATTCGCTGGTGCGCAAGATCGTGGAACGTTCAGGCCTCGGCTGGGACGATGCCGCGCCCTTCACGCAAGGCAAGACGCTTGGCGAAGCCTTGCTGGCGCCGACCAAGATTTATGTCAAGCCGCTGCTGGCCACCATCCGCGAGGTCGGCGCCATCAAGGCGCTGGCCCATATCACCGGCGGCGGCTTCACCGAAAACATCCCGCGCGTGCTGCCTGCCGACTATGCCGCCGAGATCGACCTCGACGCCTTCGAGGTGCCGGGCGTTTTCAAGTGGCTGGCGGCACAAGGCGGCGTCGCGCCCATGGAAATGCTGCGCACCTTCAATTGCGGCATCGGCATGGTGGCCGTGGTGGAGGCCGACCAGGCTGCACAGGCCATCGCCGTGCTTCAGCGCGAGGGCGAGCACGTGGAAGTGATCGGGCGGATCGTGCCGAGACGCGACCATGGCGTGGCCTACAGGGGGACGCTCGACCTATGACGCCTCGCAAGCGCAAGCGCGTGGCCGTGCTCATCTCCGGGCGCGGCTCCAACATGGGTGCGCTGATCCAGGCGGCCATGGACCCGGCCTATCCGGCGGAAATCACCCTTGTGATCTCCAACAAGGCCGATGCCAAGGGGTTGGAGACGGCGGCAGCCGCCGGCATCGAAACGCGTGTGGTGCCCTACAAGGGCCACAAGGATCGCGACAGCCATGACGCGGCGATCCACGAGGTGCTGAAGGAAGCAGGCATCGAGATCGTGGCGCTGGCCGGTTACATGCGGCTGCTGACGCCTGCCTTCGTGAAGAAGTGGGCGGGCAAGATGATCAATATCCACCCGGCCCTGCTGCCTCTGTTCAAGGGGCTGGACACGCATCAAAGGGCGCTGGACGCCGGTGTGCGGGTGCATGGCTGCACGGTGCATTTCGTGACGCCCGACATGGATGAAGGCCCGATCATCGCGCAGTCTGCCGTGCCGGTTGAAACCGGTGACACGGAGGAGACGCTGGCCGCGCGCGTGCTGACCGCCGAACACGCGACCTATCCGCAAGCGCTGGCGCTGCTGGCGCGTGGCAATGTGCGCATGACGAGCGCGGGCAAGGCGGTGTTTCGCGGCTAGGCAACCCTGCACCTCACGGGACCTGACCGGCCGGACTGCAAGGCAATGTTGCAAGCATGGCGGAAAGCCTTGAGGAAGTTCAACTTCCGGCAGTCTCCGCTTGTGGTGTATTTGCATCATCTAATGCATTATTTGCAGCGTCCCTGCCGCGCCGTCCGCCAAATCCCTTGATCCGGACCCGGAATCTGCAAAGTTGCCATCACGGGGCGCTGGAGATCACATCATGACCAAGTCAATTGCATTTGCCGCTGCGCTTCTTCTGTCTGCATCCACCTTCGGCGCGATGGCTGCCGACGAAGTCCAGATGCCCATGGAAGAAAACGCCGGCTGGAGCGGGGCCTATTTCGGCATCTACGCCGATGGCGCGATCATCAACCACAAATACACCGAACCGGTCCTCGGTTCCGTGACACGCAATTACAGCAGCTTCGGCGGCGGCGTGTTCGCCGGCTACAACTGGCAGAACGGCATGCTGGTTTACGGCCTGGACGCCAATCTGGGCATGCTCGCGAAGACTGCCACGCTGACCGGCATTCCGGGCCCCGTCGTGATGACCGACAAGGTCGGATTGAATGGTGCCCTCAAGGCGCGTCTCGGTTATGACATGGGGCGCGTGCTGCCCTTCGTGGCTGCCGGCGTGACCGCTGCCCAGCTTGATACCTTCTGGCCCGGCGGTCCTGCACGGCGCAATGCCGTGATCTGGGGCGGCGTGATCGGTGCCGGTGCCGACATCAAGCTGACCGACATGCTCTTTGTTCGCGCCGAGTATGATTTCTCCATCTACGGAACGAAGTCGCTCTCCTATTGCGGACCCGTCTGCACCTTGCGGCACTCGGTCAACACCCATGAGTTCAAGATCGGGCTCGGCATCAAGTTCTGACAACCCATGCGCGGCGTTCTTCGACGTGCGCCGCGCACGCCTCACCTGACCAGCAAGAAGCCTGGCCTTGATGCGCCTTCATTCCGGTTGGGGTGCGGGCGCCTTTTGTTTCATGGGTCTGGAGGCCTTCGTCGATCGTCCGGCCGGGGCTGTCAGGTGATGCCGCGCGCGGCATCTTCGCCGAGCCTTGCGAAGGTATCGATTTCACGCGTGAGAAAATCCCGGGTCTTGGCCCCGAACAGATAACCGGCAGGCGTTCCGAGAAGGCCGGAGAAGCCAAACTCCAGCGTCAGGAGCGACGTGCCGTCATCGGCGCCAGTGAGCCGGTGACCGGCGGTCATGACCATGCCCGGCGCACGGGAGACCCATTCAAACCCCTCCGCCGGATCGACCTTCGTCACCTCCCAAATGGCGGGCCGAAGTCCGGGCTGTTCGATGCGGAACCGGTGACCGGAGGTCAATGCGGCCCCATCCAGCGGCTCGACCTTGTCGATGGTTTCCAGCAGGTCTGCCCAGCGGGTCACATCACAGACAAAGCGCCAGATGCACTCTGATGGCGCGGAGACGGATCGCGTGACCTTGTAGATCGGCATCTCGGATTGGCTTTCAGCGGGGCTTGGAAGGGAACAGACCGGCGCACCGTTTCTCGTCGGCAATCATCGCCCCGCCCTCCCGCCTTCGGGTTGTCTTGCGGCAGTTTGAAGCTGCCCGGAATGCGCGTCAAGCGACGTTTCTCCCGCATAGCGTTACGCAGCGGTGGTTGTCTGGCCGATAACAGACAAGGCCTCCTTCACGACCGGAATTTGCCTGCCCTTGCCGCCCTTGATCAAAGTGCTCGTGCTGCCAGCGCGACATGCCGAAGGACGGGCTCCTTCCTGTCCGTTTACAGGGTCGAGCATTACCGGTATTGCTGGCGGCATGGAACAAGCAGGCGTTGAAAAGAAATCAAAGTCATCAGTCCGCAAGCGTGCGGAGGCGATCAAGCCGTTTCGCTGCAAGAACCTGATCGCAGTGATCGAACATCCAACCGATATCAAGAATATTGGCACCGTTATACGCAATGCCAACGCGCTCGGTGTCGAGAAGGTCTATGTCGTTGACCCGAACGGGGCGCTACCTGATGACTGGCAGGACCTGCGCGAGCGCCCGTCCATCTCCAAGACCTCCGTGTCGGCGGTCAAATGGACATTCGTCAAGCGCTTCGACAGTACCGAAGAATGCCTTGCGCATCTGGAAAGGAACCGGTTCATCTCGGTGGTTACCTCGCCGCATGTGAAGGGCAAAACAAACGTCTATCTGCATGAAGGCGACTTTAAGCAATTCACCAAGCTTGCAGTGTGGTTTGGAAATGAGTCCCGTGGCATCAGCGAGTTGGCGGTGGAGCATTCCGCGATGTGCGTGGCAATCCCGATGTTCGGCATGATCGAAAGCCTCAATCTTGGCACCTGCTCGGGCATTGTGCTCTACGAGGTGACGAAACAGCGACGGGAGTATCAGAGCCATTTTCGCCGAAGGCAATTCAAGGGCAAGCGTGCCGAGCCGCTGCCGGTTGTGATGCCGCGAGAGGATGAAGGCCGACGTTAGAACGGCAGGGAGCTTCCAAACGGCCCGCTCCCTCACCCAAACTTTCATTTCCATTGCTCCGCGCCGTCGGTGGGAGCGACCGAGCTCAGGAATGGCGGTGGGCTTCGCGCGCGTCCCGCGTTCCAGGACGATTCTCGACGATGAACCCTCGGTCACGCAACCGGTCCTCGTCACGGCAATTTCAATTATGGAGTTGGCACCGGCGGCCCTTGGCCAAGCAACCCGCCTTACATAGTGCCCGCTTTCTGTGCAGACATGGCGATTCTTCAAACTTGCGTATTTTTTTGGCGCGTGATTGTCTTGGATGACGCCAATCAAAGCATGGAGTTCAAACGTGTTCAAACAGATGCTCGTCGCAGCAGGCATGCTCGCAGCCTCCCTCTCAACGGCGTCTGCCGCCGAGAAGCTCCCCTTTGCCCTTGACTGGAAATTCGAGGGGCCGGCAGCGCCCTACACGCTGGCCATCGACAAAGGATTCTTTACTGACAAGGGCCTCGACGTTGAAATCGCCGAGGGCAAGGGTTCGCTGGATGCCATTCCGAAAGTGGCCACCGGTGCCTATCCGGTGGGTTTTGCAGACATCAACTCGGTGATGCGGTTTCTGGACCAGAACCCCGGCGCTCCCGTCGTCGCGGTCATGATGGTCTACAACAAGCCGCCCTTCGCGGTGGTGGGCCGCAAGTCGCTGGGCGTTTCGGCTCCGAAGGATCTTGAAGGCAAGGTGCTGGGCGCGCCGCCGCCGGATGGTGCCTGGGCACAGTTCCCGATCTTCGCCAAGGCCAACGAGCTGGACATGAGCAAGATCACCGTGGAGCCGGTCGGCTTCCCCACGCGTGAGCCGATGCTTGCCGAAGGCAAGGTGGCGGCGGTCACCGGGTTCTCGTTCTCCTCCACGCTCAATCTCATCCGGCTGGGCGTTTCGTCTGACGACATCTCCGTCTTGCTGATGGCCGATCACGGCGTCGATCTCTACGGCAACGCGATCATCGTCAACAAGGCATTCGCCGAAGCCAACCCGGACAAGGTGAAGGGCTTCCTGGAAGCCGTGGTGATGGGCTGGAAGGCCGCGATCGTCAATCCGGACGAAGCCATCGATTCGCTGCTGAAGCGCAACCCCGCCGCCGACAAGGGGATCGAGACCGTTCGCTTGCAAATGGCCGTCGATGACAACGTGCTGACCGACTGGGTCAAGGAAAATGGCTTCGGCAACGTCGATACGGACCGGTTCATGAAGGCCATCGAACAGACCAAGGCGGTCTACGAGTTCAAGACGGCTCCGGACATGGCGGTCTACTGGGACGGCCGCTACCTGCCCGCTGGTGACGCTGCGAAACTGAAGTGACCTGAGGACGGACACAACGGGGAGCGGCTGCAAGGCCGCTGCCCGCCATCGGGGCAACATGAAAAACCTCATAGAAATCAAGAATGTCCGCCATGCCTACAAGACCAAGGCGGGCCTCCTTCCCGTTCTTGACGGTCTGGACGTCACGGTGCCGGAAGGCGAATTCTGTGCTGTCGTGGGGCCGTCGGGATGCGGCAAGTCCACGCTGACGCGTCTCGTGGCCGGCCTGATGCGCCCGGATTCCGGCGAGGTCTGGCTGCATGGCGAGCGGGTGACGAGCCCGCGCAAGACCGTGGGCATGGCGTTCCAGAACCCGGTGCTGCTGGAATGGCGCACCATTCTCGACAATGTCATCCTGCCGCTGGAAATCGTTGCGCCCATGATGCCGCGCAAGCAGCGCGTCGACCGGGCCGAGGAACTGCTTGCCATGGTCGGCCTCTCCGGTTTCGAGAGCAAGCGGCCGTCAGAACTGTCTGGCGGCATGCGGCAGCGTGCATCGCTGTGCCGGTCCATCGTGCACAAGCCCGATGTGCTGATCATGGACGAGCCCTTTGGCGCGCTCGACAATTTCACCCGCGAAGATCTCTGGCAGACCATGCGCAACCTGCGGGCCGCCGAACCCTTCACCGCCGTGCTGATCACCCATGATCTGCGGGAAAGCGTGTTCCTCGGCGACCAGGTCATCGTGCTGTCGGGCCGCCCGGCGCGTACGCAATATGTGATGGACATCGACCTGCCGGCCGAGCGCAGCCTGGATGTTCTCTACACGCCCGCAGTTGGCGACATGCTGCACACGCTGCGCGACCAGATCCGGATTGCCCAGGGACGCGACGGAGAGGTGCACTGATGGAACTGGCCAGAAAAGTCGGAGTGCCCGTCGGCGCAATCCTGTTGTTTCTTGCACTGTGGGAATTGATTGTCTGGGCCAATGGCTGGCCGGACTATGTGATGGCGTCTCCGTCTGACCTTCCGCAGGCCTATATCAAGTTCTGGAACCTCTTCATGAGCGGTGCGTGGGAAACGCTGTGGCGCACCGTGGCCGGTCTGCTGATTGCCGTCGTGGTCGGATTGCTGCTCGGCATGATCATGGGTTTTTCCAAGATCGCGCGCGACGGCCTCTATCCGCTTCTGGTGGGCTTCAATGCCATTCCGAAAGCCACGCTCGTGCCCGTGCTGGCGCTGCTCTTCATCGGGCAGCACAATTTCAACACAGTGATGATGGCGTTCCTCATCTCCTTCTTCCCGATCGCGGTTTCCGTGGGCATCGGCCTGTCGACGCTCGAACCGGAATATCGCGACATCCTGCGTTCGCTTGGCGCCTCGCGGTTCACGATCTTCCGCAAGATTGCCCTACCCAAGACGCTGCCGGAGTTCTTTGGCGCGCTGAAAGTCGCGGTGACGCTGGCCTTCATCGGCACGAATCTCGTCGAGATCGTCTCGCCACACGGCAAGGGGCTCGGCGCGCTGTTCCTGTCGGGACAGACCAATTCGAATTACCCGCTGATGTTCGCCGTCCTGATCGCACTCGCGTTCCTCGGCATCCTGCTCTACTACGCCGTGGTGTGGCTGGAGCGCACCTTCGCGGGATGGGCGGAGCGGCCCGCGCAGTAAATTCGTCACACCGGGCCGCTGGTCCGGGGGCATTTTCCGGGCCATCTGCGGGCAACGGATCAGCATTTCGCGCCGTCCAATGACACCGGGTGCAGGCCTGCCTGCCTACAGGACTGTCATCAGACTGCCTTCACCCACACCTTGGTGTCGTGAAACGCCGCGCCGCCATAGGGTGCGACGGAATCGGCACCGGTCAGGACGTTGATCCCCTCACCACGTTCATGGGCGCTGTTCGGCCACAGGCCCTCGGCGATGACCACGCCCCGCTTCACGCCGTCAAACAGTCTTGCATGAAGGATGATCTCGCCGCGCGCGTTGCCGATTTCCACGCGGGCACCATCGGCGATGGCGAGCACCGCCGCGTCTTCCGGGTGGATCATCAGGCCCGGGCGGCCTTCCTTTTCGGCGGACGTCTTCGTCTCGGCAAAGCTCGAATTGAGGAATTGCCGTGCCGGCGATGTCGCCAGGCGGAAGGGATGGTCCGGGTCCGTTTCCTCCAGCACATGGAACTGATCCGGGAAGACCGGCATCGCGCCGTGCGGCCCCATCAGGCCGATGCTTTTGGGCGGCTTGTTGGGCGCGATGGTACCGGTCCAGTCCGGCCGGAAGCGGAATTTTCCATCCGGATGAGCAAAGCCATTCAGGTAATGGGCTTCCCCGAAGGGCGGTTGCACATCCGCCCAGCGGCGCTCGCACAAGTCCTCGTAGGTGCCAAGGCCGCGCTTTTGCAGCATGTCAGAGATCAGCTCGCGTTCGCTGAGGCCAAAGCCCGGACGGTCCGCGACGCCGAGGCGCCTGGCCGGCCCGTTGATCACGTCATGGTTGGAGCGCGGTCCGTCCGGCACATCGACCAGTTTCGGGCCGGGCAGGATGTGGCTGTGCCCGCCACCGCGATAGATGTCGTCATGTTCCATGAACATGGTGGCGGGCAGCACGACATCGGCAAGCTTCGCCGTATCGGTCATGAACTGCTCATGCACGCAGGTGAAGAGATCGTCGCGCTTCAGGCCGGCCACCACCTTGCGCTGTTCGGGCGCAACATTGGCTGGATTGGTGTTCTGGATCAGCAGCGCGGTCACCGGCGGTCCACCGTTCAGGCTGTCTGCCTCGCCTGTCAGCACGCGGCCGATCTTCGACTGATCAAGGAAACGGATGCGCGGATCCATCAGCCGCGTTCCCTTGATGTCGCCCGTGTCCAGCCGGAAAATGTCGGAGTTGGAGTGGAACGCGCCGCCGCCTTCGTGCTGCCAAAGACCGAGAACAGTGGCGACAGAGGCTGCCGCATGCATGGCGACCGCACCGTTGCGGGTGCGCGTGAAGCCGTAGCCCAACCGGAGGAACGTCCGCTTCGTCCGGCCAATCAGGGCAGCGGCCGCCTCGATTTCGTCCACCGTGAGGCCGGTGATATCCGCAGCCCATTGCGGCGTACGATCCTTCAGATACGCTTCCAGCCCGGCCGGGTCATCGCTGAATTTTCTCATGTATTCCCGGTCGGCATAGCCGTCCCGGAAGGCCACATGCATGATGGCGCAAGCCAGCGCGGCATCGGTGCCTGGCCTGAGAATGAGGCCGAGGTCGGCCTGCTTCATCGTGGCGTTGCCGTAAATGTCGATGACGACGATCTTCGCGCCGCGTTCCTTGCGGGCCTTCACGGCGTGGGTCATCACGTTGACCTGCGTGGCCACCGCGTTGGTGCCCCAGATGACGACACAATCGGATTTCGCCATTTCGCGCGGGTCCGGGCCGCGCAGCGCGCCGGTGGCCGCCGTGAATCCGGTCCAGGCCGGGTTTGTGCAGATGGAATCGAACTGGCCGGACCATTTCATCGCATGGCGCAGGCGGTTGATGCCGTCACGCTGCACCAACCCCATGGTTCCCGCATAGTAGTAGGGCCAGACAGCCTGCGACCCGTCGCGGTCCGTCGCGCGGGCCAGTTTGCCGGCCACGAGGTCGAGCGCGGCGTCCCAGCTCGCCTCCTTCCACTGCCCTTCCCCCTTGGCACCGGCGCGCACCAGCGGCTTCAGCAGGCGATCAGGGTGGTGGATGCGCTCGGCATAGCGGGCGACCTTGGCGCAGATCACGCCATCGGTGTAGCTGTTGTCCTTGGCGCCATGGACACGGCCAATCCTGCCATCTGCACCGATCTCGACATCGAGCGCGCAGGTGGAGGGGCAATCATGCGGGCAGGCCGAATGGCCGATGCGGGAAGTGACATGCTGGTTCATGCGCGAACACTAGCCGAAAGGGCTTGGCCGGTGTAGGCGGGAACCCATGAAAAGAGGTGATGGCATCCATCACCGGAATGCGGATGCGAGACCCATGAACTACCGCCACATCTACCATGCGGGCAATTTTGCCGATGTGCTGAAGCATCTGGTTGTGGCACGCATCGTCGGGCATCTGAAGAAGAAGGACAAGGCGTTCCGGGTCATCGACACCCATGCGGGAACCGGCCTCTATGACCTGACTTCGCCTGAGGCGCAGAAGACGGGCGAATGGCTCGGTGGCATCGGGCGCATCACGGGGGCAAGCCTGCCGGGCGAGGCGGCAGCGCTTCTTCAGCCGTTGATTCAAGTGGTTGCGGAGATGAATCCGGATGGTGGTGTAAGGCATTATCCCGGCTCGCCTTTTCTGGTGCGGGCGTGGCTGCGCAAGCAGGACCGGCTGACCGTGATCGAGTTGCATCCGGCTGACGCAAAGACGCTGAAGGCGCGCTTTGCCGGCGACTTCCAGGTGCGCGTGATCGAGCTGGACGGCTGGCTGGCCCCGGCGGCGCAATTGCCCCCGAAGGAAAAGCGCGGCCTGGTACTGATCGACCCACCCTTCGAGAAGGAGGGTGAGTTTGACCGGCTGTTGAAAGCGCTTGTCACCGCCCATGGCCGCTGGCCGGGCGGCACCTTTGCGCTGTGGTATCCCGAAAAGGACAGGCGTGCGGTGGAGGCCTTCCGCAAGGCCCTGCAGGAAACCGGTATCCCGCGCATCCTCGACATCCGACTGGCCGTGCGCGCCCCCTCCCCTGAGCCGCGCCTTGACGGGACCGGGATGATCGTCGTCAACCCGCCCTTCACGCTGGAAGCCGAGATGGCGGCGGTGCTCCCCGTCATCGGCGCGCTGATGGCCGAGGATGGCGTGGCGCGCGCTTCCACCGCATGGCTGGCGGGCGAATGAGGCCGGCCCGCGCTTGACCCGCTTGCGCCTGCGCCCGATAAAGGAAGCATGCATTCCGCGACAGGAACCCGATTCATGGCCAAGACCCTCAGCCTGCTGACCGCCGCCGCGCTGGTCGCCGCATCCGCCCTGCCCGCTCATGCCTGGGACCCGCTGAAGCGCCAGCATGTCGGCGATCCGTCCGACTGCGAACGGCCGGGCATCCTGTCGTCGATCACCTCGCGCTTTGCCCACCAGGTCCGTCATGTGCCGCATCTGCCACAGGTCAGCATCGAGGGTTTTCACCGCATTCACCAGCATCGCTATGTCGGGGCTGGCGTGCGCAATGCGACCGACATTTCGCGGCGCTATTGCATGGCCACCGCTGCCATGTCTGACGGCTCGCACCGTTCGGTCTGGTACATGATCGAATACGGCATGGGCTTTGCCGGGGCCTTTGGCGACGGCGTCCAGTTCTGCGTGGCCGGCTTTGACCGCTGGAAGGTTTATGACGCCTGGTGCCGCGTCGTCCGGTGATCCAACGCTCCTGTCTCCCCGTCTTCTTCCGCGTTGCCGCGCTCGCGCTGGCGAGCCTCTGCGTGGCCACTTGCTCCGACAATACACCCAATTCGGACCAGGCCTCTGAGTCCGCGCCGCACACGTCCATCGTGCAGGCGCCATCAGTGCCGCAGAAACCGGCAGCCCCGTCCGCGCGGCAGGGCGATGTCCCGCAGGGCAGCGGCTTTGATTTCTACGTGCTCTCGCTTTCCTGGTCGCCAAGCTATTGCGCGGCGGAAGGCGAGCGGGCCGACCGGCGGCAATGCGGGCGTGGCGGACCGAAGGGTTTCGTGGTGCACGGGCTCTGGCCGCAATATTTCAGGGGCGGATATCCCGCCGACTGCCGGTCTGGCGAACCGGAGCGTGTGCCGCAACATTTGCTCTCCGCCCAGCGCGACCTCTACCCAAGCGACGGGCTGGCGGCGCATGAATGGCGCAAGCACGGGACCTGCTCGGGCCTCAGCCAGGCGGACTATTTCAAGGTGACGCGCATGGCGCGCGACAAGGTCCGGATACCACGCTCGCTTGGCGGGACGGTGAGCGCGCCTGAAACCGAGAACGCCTTCATCGTCGCCAATCGCGGGCTGGACCCGGACGAGATCGCCGTCGATTGCGACCGGACCTATCTGCGCGAGGTGCAGATCTGTTTCGACAAGGCTCTGGAATTCACCGCATGCCCCGGCGTGGACAGGCGCGGCTGCCGGGCCGGGCGGATGCTGATGCCGGCAAACTGACACAATCCAAAGAACCGGAACGACGGGAAACGACCATGCCGAAAATCCTCTTCTCAAGCCCCTCGCCCTATTCCGCCAAAGCCCGCATGGCCGCCACCCATGCCGGTTACGCGTTTGACTCTGTCGCGGTGGATACCGGTCAGGAGCCTGACCTCCTCATCTCGGCCAATCCGCTCGGCAAGATCCCCGTGCTGCTGACCGATGACGGACGCGCCGTGCTGGACAGCGCGATGATCCTGCAGTTCATCAACCGCGAAAAGCGCGGCTCGCTCTATCCGGCCAATGCGTTGAAGCGCACGGAAGCCGAGACGCTGGAAGCGCTGGCCGACGGGCTGGCCGACGCGCTGATCGCCCATGTCTACGAGCGGCGCTTCCGCCCGGAAGAGCTGGTGCACCAGCCCTGGCTCGACAAGCAATGGAAAAAGGCCACGCGGGCGCTTGACCATTTCAACGCGAACCCGCCGCGCCTCACCGGAAAGCTCACCGGCGGGCATATCGCGTTGCGCGCGGCGCTCGGCTACGCCTCGTTGCGGTTTGGCGGCCAATGGGAGCGCGGGCGCGCCAAGCTGGTGCGCTGGACCAAAAAGTTCGACGAGAAATATCCGGAACTGGCAGCGCTTCTGCCGAAGTGAAAGCCTGCAATTTGAAAAGGCCGGGGTGTCGCCACCCCGGCCTTGCCGTTTCTTGTTGCTCTTTGCAGCAGCCGGATCAGAACTTCACGCCGAGGCCGAGCGACACGCGGTTTTCCGAAGCGCTCACCTTGTTGACGCCGGAACCGGTGCGGAAGGCCTCAGTGCCGTAGTCGGTGTAGCGGTATTCGCCACGGGCAAAGACCTGTTCGGTGACCTTCACATCGGTACCGGCACCGACGGTGTAGCCGAGATTGACCTTGTTGGCCGTCTTGCCGCCTTCGCGGATCGACATGTCGGCGGCAGCCAGACCGGCCGTGCCGTAGAGCAGCACGTCATTGGTCACGGCGACGCCGGCGCGGGCACGCAGGGAGCCGTCAAGACCGATTTCCGAACGGTTGGTGGCGTTGTTGCCCTTGGTGTTGCCGTAGCCCGCATCGGCTTCGGCACCGTAGACAAACTGGCCATGCTGAAGGTTGTAGCCGCCAAACACCGAGGCGCGGTAGCCGTCATTGATGTGGCGCTGGTTGGCCGGCTGCGTGCCGTGAACCTTGCCGAACTCGTAGGCACCGGTCACGCCGGCATAGCCGCCTTCCCAGCTTGAAACCGGTGCGGCTTCATAGGCGGGTGCGGGCGGTGCCGGCGGCTCTTCGCCAACCACGTCGGCGGCATGGGCCGGGAATGCGAAGGCTGCAACGCCAAGGCCGAAAGCGGTGGCGACAGCGGCCATATTGAAGGTACGGATCTTCATTTCAAAACTCCTTTTCCGCCATTTCCTAAGGCGGCTGATGTTCCGGTTCGGGTTGTCCCCTGAGACGAGCGTCAAACCCCGTTGGTGCCGGAGTGGTTCCAATGTCCTTCGCAAATGCGGTAAAAGCGGACCCTGAAAAGGGAGTTTTGCTGGCCGCAATGGGGCCGAATTGAGATGTGGTTTACAAGTCACTAAGAGCGGCTTGCGGGCGGCCGGCCCGCATGGCTTGGCCAGCGCAGCGGGCGGCCCTATATAGGGATGAGCAACCCTCTGGCAGCCGGTTTTTCATGATTCTCGACATACTCATCCTGGCGGCAGGCCTCGCCCTGCTGGTTTACGCAGGCGATTATCTTGTGCGCGGTGCAGTGGGCCTGGCGGAAAATCTCGGCGTGTCGCCGCTGGTCATCGGCCTGACTGTCGTCGCCTTCGGGACCTCGGCTCCGGAACTCTTCATCTCGGTCCAGGCCGCGCTGCACGGCTCGCCCGGCATCGCCATCGGCAATGTGGTCGGTTCCAACATTGCCAACGTGCTGCTGGTCGTCGGACTTCCGGCCATGTTCGCGCCGCTTGCAGCCACCGAACGTGGCCTGCGCCGCAACATGTCGGCGATGATCGGCGTGACGCTGCTCTTCCTCTGGATGCTGAATGATGGAACGCTGGGCCGTGTCGAGGGCCTCGTCCTGCTGGGGCTGCTGGTGGCCTACATCATCTGGCAGATCCACACTGCCCGGCGCCTCAAGGAACCGGAGCACGATTTCCACGAAGAGATCGGCGAAGCCCCGCATGACCGCAAGCATATCGTGCTTTCGATCCTTGGCGGGCTGATCGGCCTGCCCATCGGTGCACAACTGACCGTGATGGGCGCCAGCGCCATCGCGCGCACCTTTGGCGTTTCAGATGAGGCAATCGGCCTGACCATCGTGGCGGTGGGCACGTCGCTGCCGGAGCTCGCGACGACGCTGACGGCGGTACTGCGCGGCTCGTCTGCCGTCGCCATCGGCAATGTGGTCGGCTCCAACCTGTTCAACATCCTGTCCATCATGGGCATCACGGCGCTGATTGTGCCCGTTGCCGTGCCGGAACGCATCATCGCGGTCGACATGTGGATGATGCTGATGACAACGGTGATCCTGTCTGTGCTGGCCTATGCGCGCCTGCATGCCGGCAAGGCGATTGGGGCGGCCATGCTTTTGGCCTATGGTGCCTACACATGGTCGATTTTCGCGGGCTGAGGCATGACGGACAGACCGGCAGCATTGGTGACGGGTGGCGCCAGACGCCTTGGCGCGGCGATCGCCCGTGATCTCGCTGCGGCGGGCTTTGCCGTTGCGATCCACCATCATCATTCCGGCGATGAAGCCGACGCGCTTGCCTCAGACATCCGTGGCGAGGGCGGCGTTGCGAAAACCTATGCGGGTGACCTGACGGATGCGGCGGCCACAGCAGCACTGGTTCCGGCAGTGGCCGCGCAACTCGGACCCGTTCGCCTGCTCGTCAACAATGCGTCGCTGTTCCTGCCGGACGGACTTGCCGATTTTACCACCGACATCTTCGACGCCCATGTTGCCATGCATGTGAAGGCCCCGTCGCTTTTGGCCCGCGCGATGGCAGCGGGCCTGCCGGACGGAGCGGACGGGCTGATCGTCAACATGATCGACCAGCGCGTGCTGGCGCCCAATCCGCGCTTCTATTCCTACACGCTGTCAAAGGCGGCACTTGCCATGGCGACGAAGACCATGGCGCAGAGCCTGGCCCCGCGCATCCGTGTCAACGGCATCGGCCCCGGCCCTTCCCTGCCGAACGAGCGCCAGAGCCAGGCCGATTTCGACCGGCAGGTGGACGGATTGATCCTGAAGCGCGGACCGGCACCGGAAGAATTCGGGGCGACGATCCGCTGGCTGTGGGCGGCGCCGTCCGTCACCGGCCAGATGATCGCGCTTGACGGCGGCCAGCATCTCGGCTGGGAAACGCCGGATGTGGCGGGGATCGCCGAATGAACGGGCGCGCGCGCCAGGGCGGCAGCGACATGGCAGGCTTCGATCCCGGCACGACAGGCGGCGACGGTGACGACGAGGACCTGCTGCCGGACGGCGCAGAGGATGGAGCGCCCGATGCTGACAGCGGACCCGCAATCGACTGGGATGCCGGCGGTGTCGATCTTGGCGGCGCGACCGGCGCGGACGCGATCCAGGTCTATGTGAAGCACCTGCCGAACAGGCCCGGCGTCTATCGCATGATGAACAAGGCCGGTGACGTGCTGTACGTCGGCAAGGCGCGCAGCCTGAAGAAGCGGGTGACCAACTACGCGCAGGGGCGCGGCCATTCCAACCGCATCGTGCGAATGGTGCGTGAAACGGCGGCGATGGAGTTCATCGTCACCCGTACGGAAACCGAAGCGCTGCTGCTGGAAGCCAACCTCATCAAGCGGTTGCGCCCGCGCTTCAACGTGCTGATGCGCGACGACAAGTCGTTTCCCTATATCGTGCTGACGCGCAATCATCCCTCGCCCGGCATCTTCAAGCATCGCGGGGCGCGCTCACGCGAGGCCGATTATTTTGGCCCCTTTGCGTCGGCCGGGGCCGTCGGGCGCACCATCAACGCGCTGCAGCGGGCCTTCCTGCTGCGCACCTGTTCGGATTCGGTGTTCGACAGCCGCACGCGCCCCTGCCTGCTGCACCAGATCAAGCGATGCGCGGGCCCGTGCACGGGCGAAATCAGCCCGGAGCGCTATGATGAACTGGTCGGCGAGGCCAAGGCCTTCCTTTCCGGCAAGTCGCAGGCGGTGAAGGCGCATATGGCGGACGCCATGCAGGAAGCCGCCGCCGGTCTCGATTTCGAGCGAGCCGCCATCTTCCGCGACCGGCTGTCGGCCCTCTCCCATGTGCAGACGCATCAGGGCATCAACGCGCAATCGACCGAGGAAGCCGACATTTTTGCCATCCATCAGGAGGGCGGACAGACCTGCATCGAGGTCTTCTTCTTCCGCACAGGTCAGAACTGGGGCAACCGCGCCTATTTCCCGAAGGCGGATGCCTCGATGGAGGCGCCGGAGGTGCTGGAGGCATTCCTGGCCCAGTTCTATGACGACAAGCCCGCACCGCGCCTTCTGCTGCTGTCGCACGAGATCGAGGACCGGGAGCTGCTCGCCGAGGCGCTGACAGCGCGAGCCGGCTTCAAGGTTGCGGTCAGCGTTCCGCAACGTGGCGAGAAGAAGGACCTCGTTGATCACGCACTCCAGAATGCGCGCGAGGCGCTGGGCCGCAGGATGGCCGAAACCTCCTCGCAGGCGCGGCTGCTGGCCGGCCTGGCCGAGACCTTCGGGCTAGCGGCCGTGCCGCGGCGCATCGAGGTTTATGACAATTCGCACATCATGGGCTCCAATGCGGTGGGCGGCATGATCGTCGCCGGGCCGGAAGGCTTTGTGAAAAACCAGTACCGCAAGTTCAACATCAAGAGCACCGACATCACGCCCGGCGACGATTTCGGCATGATGCGCGAGGTGATGCAGCGCCGCTTCTCGCGCCTCATGAAGGAACACGGTCTGCCCGACCGTTCCGCCGCAGCGGCGGGTGGCGCCGCTGGTGAGGACGACGCCCTCCCCGCCTGGCCCGACGTGATCCTGATCGACGGCGGCAAGGGCCAGATGAGCACCGTGCGCGCCATGCTCGATGAGCTGGGCGTTTCGGGCGCGGTGACGGCCATCGGCGTTGCCAAGGGTGCGGACCGGGAGGCCGGCCGCGAGCGCTTCCACATGGAGGGTCGGCCGGATTTCTCGCTGCCGCCGCGCGATCCGGTGCTCTATTTCATCCAGCGCCTGCGCGACGAGGCGCATCGCTTCGCCATCGGCTCCCACCGCGCCCGGCGCAAGAAGGAGATGGTGAAGAACCCGCTCGACGAGATCGGCGGGATCGGTCCCGCGCGCAAGCGCGCCCTGCTCCATCATTTCGGCACCGCCAAGGCCGTTTCGCGCGCCGCGTTGGGCGACCTGATGGCGGTTGACGGCATCTCCGAGCAGATCGCGCAGCAGATTTACAACCATTTTCACGAAAAAGGCTGAATGCGGCGCTGGAAAGCGCCGTTTCCCGCACCAAATGGTCGAAACAGCCCCACGCCCGTGTTGACCTCGCCCGGTCCTGTCTGGTTTGACTGGTGAATCAGGAAACCGGTCCGGGGCATCATGGCCAGACGTGCATACAGCCTTCCCAACCTGCTGACCTACGCGCGAATTCTCGCCGTGCCGGCGATCGCGGTGTGCTTCTTCCTGGAAGGCAGGCTGCAATCGAGCGACTTTGCGCGCTGGTCGGCGCTGGCGATTTTCACCATCGCGTCCATCACGGATTTCTTCGATGGCTATCTGGCGCGTGCCTGGCAGCAGACCTCCAACATCGGCCGGATGCTGGATCCGATTGCCGACAAGCTGCTGGTCGCCACCTGCCTGCTGCTGCTGGCTGCCGATACCGACCGCACCATTGCCGGCTGGTCGCTTTGGGCGGCGATCATCATCCTGTGCCGGGAAATCCTCGTTTCGGGCCTGCGCGAATATCTGGCCGAGCTCAAGGTATCGGTGCCGGTGACGACGATGGCCAAGTGGAAGACCACAATCCAGTTGCTGGCCATCGGCTTCCTGCTGGCCGGCCCTGCCGGTGACAAGGTGTTGCCCTACACGACCGAAACCGGCCTTGTGCTGCTCTGGATTTCCGCCATGGTGACCCTTTATACGGGTTACGATTATTTCCGCGCCGGGCTACGCCATGTCATCGACGACTAGGCGCGCGCGAAACGAGCCGGAGGAATGCGCTGATGAGACTGGTCTATTTTGCATGGGTGCGCGAGCGCATCGGCAAGGAGAGCGAGGAGGTTTCGCTTCCCTCCGCTGTGGTGACGGTACGTGACCTTCTCGACTGGCTGAAGACGCGCGGGCAGGAATATGAAGCTGCGCTCGAACATGCCGATGCCATCCGCGTGGCGCTCGACATGGAGCATGTTCACCATTCCGAAAAGATCGGCACGCCCTTCGAGATCGCGCTCTTTCCGCCGATGACCGGGGGCTGAGGCCATGGGCGCGCATGTGACCCCGATGGTGCGCATCCAGCGCGAGGATTTTGATGCCAACTCCGAGATCGCCCGGCTGACGGCAGGGCGCGGCGACGTGGGCGCTGTCGTCACCTTCACCGGATATTGCCGCGACGAGGGTGGAAAGCTCTCCGCGCTGGAGCTGGAGCATTATCCCGGCATGGCGGAAGCCGAGATTTCCCGGATTGCTTCACGAGCGGCGGAGCGTTGGCCGGTGACAGGGCTCACTGCCATCCACCGCTATGGAAAAATCGCGCCGGGCGGGCAGATCGTGCTGGTGGTGGCTGCCTCGCCGCACCGGCAGGCCGCCTTTGATGCGGCTTCCTTCCTGATGGATTACCTCAAGACCCGCGCGCCCTTCTGGAAGAAGGAATATCTCAAGGACGGTTCCGCCGGGCACTGGGTCGACGCCAAGGATGCCGACGACGCGGCGCTGACGCGCTGGGAGTGAGGTGAAAAGGCCGGAGCGCACGCCCCGGCCTTTTCAATTTCATTATCAACAGCTTGACGCCTCAGGCGGCCAAAGTGATTCAGCCGACGATCTCGTTGCCGCCGAACCAGAAGGCAATTTCCTCGGCGGCGGTTTCCGGAGCATCGGAACCGTGCACGGAGTTCTCGCCGATCGACAGGGCATGGACCTTGCGGATGGTGCCTTCGGCGGCCTGGGCCGGGTTGGTGGCGCCCATCACTTCGCGGTTCCTGGCAATGGCGTTCTCGCCTTCCAGAACCTGCACGATGGTCGGGCCGGACGACATGAACTCGGTCAGTTCACCGAAGAACGGACGCTCCTTGTGGACGGCATAGAACTGCTCGGCCTGGCGCAGGCTCATCCAGACACGCTTGGAGGCGACCACGCGCAGGCCGGCATCTTCCAGCATCCTGGTGATGGCGCCGGTCAGGTTGCGCTTGGTGGCGTCGGGCTTGATCATCGAAAAGGTACGTTCAATGGCCATGATGGTCCTCTTGCTTGCAAATACGGTTCCGGCGCGGCGGACAGGGCCCGCAGCGCCGGTTCGCGGGCGCTATAGCGCGTTTGTGTGAAAAACGAAAGACGCCGCCTCAGCCGCAGGCCGGTGCCTTCCGGCCCAACCCGTCATGCAGGTCGAGGCAACGGCCGAACCAGTCCGCCACCGGATCGTCATCGGGCAGGAAGGCGAAGGGCGACACCACCCGCACCCACTGGAAGGCGCCGAAGACGATGTAGTCGGCAAAGAGCGGTGACTGGCCGCCAATAAAGGGCTGGCGCTTCAGGGTGGTGCGCAGCGGATTTAGGCTGGCCAGGAAGGCGGCATGGGCCTCCTCGCTGATGTGCCGCACTTCTTCCAGCGGCCTGCCGAACTTGCCTTCACGATCGGTGCGGAAATAGGCCTGGTCCGCGGGTTCCAGAAAATCATGGATGTCCATGATGGCGACCCGCACCAGATAGGGATGGATGGTGAGCTGCGACCAGCTTTCCACGAACCGGGAAAGCGCGCGGCCACCCTCGCCGCCAAACAGGCTGGGGCGATCCGGATAGGTGTCTTCCAGGTACTCGGCGATGGCGAAGCTGTCGGCGACGACCTGTCCCTTGTCGTTGATGACGGGGATGGTCTTCGACACGCCACCCTCGACCGCCGGCACTTTTGTGAAGGGTGTCGGAACGGTCTCGAAATCGAGGCCCTTGTGGGCGAGCGCCATCGCCACCTTCCAGCAATGGGGGCTGAAGGGGCGGGCATGGTCACTGCCGACGAGATCATAAAGGCGGATGGTCACGGCTTGCCTCGCTTGCTCTTTTTCCTGATTTGCGCATCATCGCGGCAATCGGGGGAACGGGAAAGTGGATGCCAGACAAAATTTCCTGATGTTTGCGACCTACAATGCGTGGGCGAACGGGCGGCTCTATGACGCCGCCGCCGAGTTGGACGACAAGGCATGGCGATCCGATTGCGGCGCCTTCTTCCATTCCATGATGGGAACGCTGAACCACATTCTGGTGGGTGACCGGGTCTGGATGAAGCGGTTTACCGGCGAGGGCACACAGCCGCCATCTCTCGACACGATCCTGCACGAGGACTTTGCCTCGCTCAGGGCCGCGCGCGAGGCAGAGGACCGGCGCATCATCGCCTTTGTCGAAGGCCTGACGGAAGAGGCGGTGGCCGGACGCTTCACCTACACCACGATGACGGACCTGCGCACGGTTTCCCAGCGGCTGGCCCCGGCGCTGGCGCACTTCTTCAATCACCAGACCCATCATCGCGGGCAGGCGCACATGGTCCTCTCCGTACTCGGCCGCACGCCACCGGAACTGGACCTGATCTATTTCTTCCGCGCACCGGAGGGGCGTGTATTTGCGTGAGCCTGTTCAGGCGTCCGGAGATGGCGAATCCTCGGGCCGGACAATCGCCCCCTCGCGCACCATGGCGGCGAAGAGGCCGCCCTCCGCTTCCAGCGACGCAAAGGTTCCGCGTTCGACAATCCGGCCTTTGTCCAGCACGAGGATTTCGTCGGCATGGGCCACCGTCGACAGACGGTGGGCGATGACAAGGGTGGTGCGCCCTGCCCTCAACCGTTCGATGGCGCGGGCTATGCGCGATTCTGTCAGCGGATCGAGCGCCGAGGTCGCCTCGTCAAGGATCAGCACCGGCGCGTCCTTCAGGATGGCGCGCGCGATGGCGATGCGCTGACGCTCGCCGCCGGAGAGCGCATTGCCGCGCTCGCCGATGACGAAGCCGTAGCCGCCCGGCTTGGCCATGATGAAATCGTGCGCTTCTGCAGCACGGGCCGCGGCCACCACCTCGGCTTCCGTCACTGTGGGCTTGCCGATGCGGATGTTGTCGGCAATGGAGCGGTTGAAGAGACCCGCCTCCTGGAACACTACCGCAATCTGGCTGCGCAGGCTTTCCAGCGTCAGCCCGGCAATGTCCTTTCCATCCAACTCGATCGTTCCCGATTGCGGGCTGCGCAGGCGCTGGAGCAGCGCCAGCGTCGTCGTCTTGCCCGAGCCGGTCGGCCCGACAAGGGCCACGGTCCGGCCCGGACCGACAGCGAAGCAGATGCCATGAACTCCTGACTCGCTGTCGCCGAAGCGGTAGGTGACATCCCGATAGCGCACCTCGCCTCTGGCGCGTCCGGCAAACACCTTTGCATCGGCGCGGTCAGGGCTGTCACCCGCCGCATCGGCGAGTTCAAAGAAGGAGGACAGCGCGGGCACCCGGCGGTGCATGCCGGACACGAAGCTGGACAGCCGGTCGAGATGGCCGATCAGCAGGCCCGCAAACGCACCAAAGGAGACGATCTCGCCAACCGTCGCATCGCCCCGGCCGACCAGAACGGCACCGAGTGCGAAGATGGCCACCATGGAGATGGTGGCGGCGGCCCGCGTCAGCACCGAAAGCAGGCCCCACCATGTCAGCACGGGATATTGCGCAGAGAGGAGATCGCCCGTCATCGCGCGCATGGCCCGCATTTCCTCGGCGAAACGGCCGTAGCTCTGCACGACCGTGACATTCGGGATGACGTCGCCGACCCGGCCAAAGACCTTGCCGGAATGGCTTTCGACCGCCGCCTGACCTGCGCGGGTGCGCGCAATCACCAGCGCATTAAGCACCAGATAGCTCGCGCCGAGCGCGATCAGCACCAGTGCCATGCGCCAGTTGATGGCCAGAACCGCAGGCACCATCAGCGCGATGGAGACCAGCATGGTGAGTTGCTCGCGCAGCACCGCCAGCCACAGGCCGAAGAGCGTGTCGGTGCCCGACAGGATGGTGCGCACCACCTGGCCAGAGCCCTTTTCCGCATGCCAGGCGACCGGCAGCGTGATGGCGCGCGAATAGGCATCCGACAGGGCGGCCAGCCTTGCGCGGTGGGCGAGCCGGTCGGACATGACGGCAAGGACGGCCGAGGCGGCGATGGAGAAGAGGCCGAGCCCCGCCCAGAGCGCGATCAGGCGGAAGGCGCCGGCACCGGCGGCCAGCCGGTCGATCATGCGGCCAAACAGCACCGGTTCGGCCAGTTGCACAACGGCAATCACGGCACCGGCCAGCGCCAGTGCCAGCGCGCGCCAGCGCTCGGGCCCCAGCAACACAAGGCTTCGCCAGTACAATGCCCCCGCGCCCGCTTGCGCCATGATACCTGCCCCGTCTACCCGTTATCCCGTTCGCCTGCTGGCACCGGGCCGTGGCGGATTTGCGGCAGACCGGGCTGCCTCGTGGCAGGGCTTGCCTATCGGCGGCGGTTCGGTCAAAAGCCGGGCCATGATCACGCTCTCCGACCTCTCCTTGCGCATTGCAGGCCGCCTGCTCATCGACCACGCGACGCTTGCGCTGCCCGAAGGCGTCAAGGCGGGGCTGGTGGGACGCAACGGCACCGGCAAAACGACACTTTTCCGCGCCATCACGGGTGAACTGGCACCGGAAACAGGCACGATCCATGTTCCGAAGAATGCCAGGATCGGACAGGTGGCGCAGGAAGCACCCGGCACCGACGAACCTCTGATCGAGATCGTGCTGAAGGCCGACGTGGAGCGCATGGCGCTGATGGCGGAAGCCGAAACGGCAACCGATGCGCACCGTATTGCAGAAATCCAGACGCGGCTGGCCGATATCGGCGCGCACTCGGCGGAAGCGCGGGCAGCGGCGATCCTTTCGGGCCTCGGCTTTGATGCGGAAGCCCAGAAACGCCCGGCGAAGAGCTTTTCGGGCGGCTGGCGCATGCGCGTGGCGCTGGCAGCCGTTCTCTTTGCCGAGCCGGATCTTCTGTTGCTCGACGAGCCGACCAACTATCTCGACCTGGAAGGCACGCTGTGGCTGGAAAGCTATCTGGCGAAATATCCGCATACGGTGCTGCTGATTTCGCATGACCGCGACCTGTTGAACCGTGCGGTCAATTCCATCGTGCATCTGGACCAGCAGAAGCTGAGTTTCTGGCGCGGCGGCTATGACCAGTTCGAGCGCCAGCGCGCCGAAAAGGCGGTGCTGGCCGAAAAGATGCGCGAGAAACAGGATGCCAAGCGCAAGCACATGGAAAGCTTTGTCGAGCGCTTCCGCGCCAAGGCGTCCAAGGCACGCCAGGCGCAAAGCCGGCTGAAGGCGCTGGAGCGCATGGCCCCGATCGCAGCGGCGGTGAACGACCATGTCGCACCGATCCGCTTTCCCGAGCCGGAAAAGCGCGCCGCGTCACCTGCCATTGCCATCGAAGGCGCGGCGGTCGGCTATGCGCCGGGCCAGCCGATCCTCAAGCGGCTCAACCTCAGGATCGACGCCGACGACCGCATCGCGCTGCTGGGCGCCAACGGCAACGGTAAATCCACCTTCGCCAAATTTATCGCCGGGCGCCTGGTGCCCGAGACCGGCACTTTGACGCTGTCGCCCAACCTCAAGGTTGCGTTTTTCGCGCAACACCAGATGGATGACCTCAGACCCGAAGACACGGCGGTGGACCATGTGCGTGTCCTGATGCCCAAGGAGCCGGAGGCCAGGGTGCGCGCCCGCGTGGCGCAGATGGGGCTGGCGACCGAGAAGATGGACACGCCTGCGAAGAACCTGTCGGGCGGCGAGAAGGCACGGCTGCTGATGGGGCTGGCCGCCTTTGACGGGCCTAATCTCCTAATTCTCGACGAGCCGACCAACCATCTCGACATCGACAGCCGCGGCGCGCTGATGGAAGCGCTCAACGATTTTCCCGGCGCCGTCATCCTGATCAGCCATGACCGTCACCTGATCGAGGCGACGGCCGACCGGCTCTGGCTGGTGCATGGCGGATCGGTGGCGCCCTATGACGGCGACATGGAAGAATACCGCGCGCTGATCATCGGCGGGTCGCGCGGTGGCGATTCCAAGGCTGCCAAGACAGAGACAGGGGCAACGGTCTCCAAGGCCGGCCAGCGGCGTGACGCGGCGCAGAAGCGCGAGCAGCTCAAGCCGCTCGCCAAAAAGATCAAGGATGCCGAGGCCTTGATGGAGAAACTTGGCAAACGGATTCAGGCTATCGAGACGGAACTCGCCGATCCGGCGCTTTACGAAAAGAATGCAAAAAAGGCTGCTGATCTTGGCAAGGAGCGCGCCGATCTTTCCGCGAAACTGGCGGGGACGGAAGAAAGCTGGCTGGAGATGAGCCACGAATACGAGGAGGCCATGGCCGGTTGAGCCGCCCCCGGTCGCGCGCGCGGCCGGTGTCGCGCCGGGTCTTCTGAGCTGCGGGTCGCGGCGGTGACTGGACAGGCGGAAATGATGCACTATGTTGCAACTTTCTGCCTTCCACCGCTCAGGACTTTCCGCCATGAAAATGAAGACGCTCGGCCGCACCGGCATCGCCATCTCCGAAATCTGCCTCGGCACCATGACCTGGGGCGAGCAGAACACGCAGGCGCAAGCCTTTGAACAGATGGACTTTGCCGCCGATGCGGGCGTCAACTTCTTTGATACGGCGGAAATGTACCCGACCAACCCGCTGCGCCGGGAGACGGCGGGCCGCACCGAGGAGATCATCGGGGCCTGGCTGAAGGACCGCGGGAAGCGTGACGACATCGTGCTGGCGACCAAGATCGTCGGCAAGGGCAACCGCACGGTGCGCGACGGCGGCCCGGCGGACGGCGCGTCGATGCGCGTGGCGCTGGATGCCAGCCTGAAACGGCTCGGCACCGGTCATATCGATCTCTACCAGATCCACTGGCCGAACCGGGGCTCCTACCACTTCCGGCAGAACTGGAAGTTCGACGCGTCCCGGCAGGACCGCCAGCAGGTTCTCGACAATCTCGCCGATATCGTCACCACTGCGGGCGCCCTCGTGAAGGAGGGGAAAATCCGCGCGCTCGGCGTCTCCAACGACAGTGCCTGGGGCATCGCCAAGATGCTGGAGGTCGCCGGATCGTCCGGCGGCGCGCGCGTTGCCTCCGTGCAGAACGAGTACAACCTGCTCGACCGCAAGTTCGATCTCGACCTTGCCGAGCTTGCCCATCATGAGGAGGTGTCGCTGCTGGCCTATTCGCCGCTGGCGACCGGCATCCTCACCGGCAAATATCTCGACGGTGCCGTCCCCGAAGGCTCACGCCGTTCCATCACCGCCGACCTTGGCGGCCGTTGGCAGGAGCATGTCGAGGCACCGATGCGCGCCTATGTGGAGCTCGCGCGCTCCCATGGTCTTGATCCGGCGCAAATGGCGCTCGCCTTCGCGCTGTCGCGGCCTTTCATGGGATCGGTCATCATCGGGGCAACCACGATGGCGCAGTTGAAGACCAATCTCGGCGCGGCGGATGTCACGCTGTCCAAGGAGGTGCTTGACGGCATCCAGGCCATCCACCGGCAGTACCCGCTGGCAATCTGACCGGCGGTCAACGGCCCCATTTGCGGGGCTGTTTGTCCTGTCTTGCGCGGCTGAAACGGCGGCGCAACGACAGGAATGTGCCGACGATGCCGATGCCGGCAGCCGCAAAGCCCCAGGGCTGGGCACGCTCGTCCCATTCCCCGGCATTGGCGCGCAGCACAAGGCTTGCGCTTTGCATGGTGATGTCCTCGCGGCCGGCGGGCACCAGCGCAAAGCGCCAGTCGCCGGTGTTTGCGGGGTGGATCAGCCCGGCGCCTGCCTGGAATGCTTCCGCGACATCGCCCGTGCCGCGATCGCCCGACGGATTGGACGGTGCAAAGGTGATCACCTTGTCATCCCGCACGCCTGCCGGGCCTGTCACCTGAAGCACAAGTTGCGTGCGCGCGGAGGAAAGCACCCTGCCTGGCAGCGCCTGCATCGTCACCGCAAGGCGAACCGGCGCCTCGGCGGCCGACAGCGAGACTGTGGCGGGCGAAAAGCCCTTGCCGCGCTCGTAAAGCCGGATCGCGCCGATTTCAGAGCCGGAGAGATTTTCCACGATCAACGGATAGCCGATGGCGGCGGCCAGCCCGCCGATCACCAGAAGAAGAAAAAACCGGATCATGTCCGCCCCCTTGGCCTGCTCTGTTCAGGGCCTGTCCACCTGGACGCGGCCGTTTCAGGCCACCTTGCGCCAGACCGAAAACTCGTGGGGAATGATACGGTCCGGACGCTCAAGGTCAAACTGGCTGCGCGCTTCCGGCACGAAGCCGAGTGTTCGGAAAATACCGGATTCCGAGGGCGTCAGTGGCCATGGCGGGCCTTCGGCGGGCGACCCTTCGGCGCGCAGCCGCGTATAGACCAGCAGGCGGCCTCCGGTGGCCAAAAGGCCTGCGATGGCGCGCGAAAAATCCGCATGCAGGACGGGCGGCACGGACTGGATGGTGTAGCATTCGTGGACCAGATCAAACCCGCCGGTCCAGTCTTGCGGGGGCTCCATCAGGTTGGCGGCGTGGTAATCCACATTGGTTTGCGGAAAACGCCGCTTGGCCCAATCCACCGCCTTCTGGCTGAGGTCGAAGGCCGTCGTGGCATATCCTGCCGCGGCCAGCGCCTCGGCATTGTCCCCCAGCCCGCAGGCGATATCGATGGCACGTGCGCCGGCTCCCGGATTGGCCGCGAGCCATGCGAGAAGCTGCGGCTTGGGCTGGAGGTCTGCCCAAGGTACAGCGGCCTCGTCGCCATCGGCCATGTCATAGACGGCATCGAAGAAGGCCTTGCGGTCCTCCACCGTTGCCCCGGCGTCGCGGTCGAGCGGTTCGATGCGGGCCTTCATGTCCTCCCGGCGGGCGCGGAAAGCATCTTCGTCAGCGTTGCTCATGCCTTGCGCTCCCAGCGCTTGTCCGGCGTCTGCTGCCAGTAAGTGACGTCGTGCCCGCCCGCCTTGCAAGCCTTCCACTGGGTGCGCGCATGGGCGAGCTGCTCCGCGTCGTGACCGTCGAACATGAAGACGCCACGCTCATAGGCAGCAAGGTCCGGCGGGCTTGCACCATCCACCATGAAGCGGATGGCCGAACCGTTCGGATTGCCCCGCCCGGACGTCAGCACCACCGGATTTTCAGGGGCCAGCGGATCGGCATCGATGCAATGGGCCAGAAAGCTCTCATCGGAAAAGACCCACAGATGGGCGTCCAGCGCATCACGCCGCTCGTCCGATCCCGTCTGCACCACCGCCTGCCAACCACGCGCGACCGAGCGCTGGAGCAACAGTGGCAGGGCCTCCTCCAGGGTCGATTCCGTCAGGTGATAGAAGAGCACTTCGGCCATGGTTCCGGTGCGCTCACCCCTCGTAATGGTCGCGGACAAGCCGGTCGAGAAGCCGCACGCCGAAGCCTGAGGCCCAGCCCTTTGAAATGTCGGTCGCGGGCGAGCCCATCGCCGTGCCCGCCACGTCGAGATGCGCCCAGGGCGTGTCGCCGACGAAGCGCTTGAGGAACTGGGCGGCGGTGATCGCACCGGCAAAGCGGCCGCCGATGTTCTTCATGTCGGCGTTCTTGCTGTCGATCATCTTGTCGTATTCCGGGGCCATGGGCATGCGCCAGAGTTTTTCGCCGGTATCCTGCCCGGCGGTGAACAGGCGCCCGGCCAGTTCGTCATCATTGGAGAACAGGCCGGCATGTTCCTGCCCGAGCGCGACGAGGATGGCGCCGGTCAGCGTGGCGAGGTTGACCATGAAGCGAGGCTTGAAACGGTCGTTGCAGTAATGCAGCGCATCGCAAAGGACGAGACGGCCCTCCGCGTCGGTGTTCAGCACCTCGATGGTCTGGCCGGACATGGAGGTGACGATGTCGCCGGGGCGCTGGGCATTGCCGTCGGGCATGTTTTCCACCAGCCCGATGATGCCGACCACATTGGCCTTGGCCTTGCGGGCGGCAAGCGCATGCATGAGGCCGGTGACGGCCGCTGCGCCGCCCATGTCGCCCTTCATGTCCTCCATGCCGGCAGACGGCTTGATGGAGATGCCGCCGGTGTCAAAAACCACGCCCTTGCCGATGAAGGCGACGGGCTTGTCCTTGGCCTTGCCGCCCTTCCACTGCATGACCGCGAGGCGCGGCGGGCGCACAGACCCCTGCGCGACACCCAGAAGTGCGCCCATGCCGAGCTTCTTCATTTCCTTCTCGGTGAGGATTTCCACCTCGACGCCAAGCTTTTCCAGCTCCTTGGCCTTGGCGGCAAATTCGACCGGACCGAGGATATTGGCCGGTTCGTTGACGAGATCGCGTGCCAGCACGACGCCATCGGCAATCGCCTCAGCCTCGGCGAAGGCTTTTTTGGCGGCTGCCGGATCGGCACAGAGGATCGTCACCTTTCCGGGTTTGGAAGGCTTGTCGCCCTTGGTCTTGTACTTGTCGAAGCGGTAGGCACGCAGGATCATGCCCATGGCCAGGGCGGCGGCATCTTCCGGCGCCACGTCGCCGTCGGGCAGTGAGGCGACGACCGAAGTCTCGCCGTCCTTGGCGCAGGCCCCGCAGACCGCCCCGCCGATGCGAAGCCAAGCATTGCTGTCGCGCTTGTCCGCCTCGCCCGCGCCCACCACCGACAGCTTGCCATAGCCGATGCCCGCCGGTGCCAGAACATCCATCGCTGCCGCCAGCTTGGCCTTGAAATCGGCGGCAGAGGCGGCGCGCGCCACGACACCCTCCGGATCAAGCGCCCTGGCATGTTCGGACAGCGCGCCTTCGGCACCGGCCAGCAGGATGGCGTTGCCCTTTTTCGGGGTGGAGAACTTGGCAAATGAAATGGCAGGCCGCTCGGTCATGATGACTCCGGATCGGGGGATGTGAATGATTCAGGCGTTGATCTTGGGGTTTTTGGGGGCTTTGGCAAGGGCGCGCCGGAACGGCACAGGTGCAATAAAGCGTTAACCGTGTTCATTGGCCCTTTTTTAGCCAAGCTTGACCGATTATTGGAACGGGTCTGGCCACAAAGGACGGGCGCCCGGAAAGCGCCATCCCCAACCGGCAGGTCCGCAGGGCGGATCATGCACCCCAAGCGCGGAAACCGGAACCAGTGCTGACGATCATCGAGCGATACATCCTGCGCCGCGCTTCCGTGATCTTCGCGGCTGCGATGATCTCGACGCTGGCCATCGCCTGGACGACGCAGGTTCTCAAGCGCATCAATCTCGTTACCGACACCGGGCAATCGGCCGCCGCCTTTCTGGAACTGGCGACGCTGATCCTGCCCTCGGTCATCCCGGAAATCCTGCCCTTCGCCATGGCCATCGGCATTGCGCAGACGCTGACGGCGATGAACACCGATTCCGAGCTCGTCGTCGTCAACGCTTCCGGCGGCCCGCGCAAGCTGGTGGCCCGGCCGGTCATCCTGCTGGCGCTGGCGGGCTGCCTGCTCGCCTTTTTCGTGCAGAACGTGGTGGAGCCCTATTCGCGGGCCCGGGTCCGCGCCCTGGTTTCGGAGGCGCGCGCCGGCCTCATCTCTTCAGTGATCCAGGAAGGCGCCTTCTCGCGCATCGAGGACGGGCTGTTCCTGCAGGTCGGAAGCCGCAATCCCGATGGCACGCTCGGCTCCATCGTGGTCGTCGACAA
Organism: Brucellaceae bacterium; assembly: GCA_020637755.1. Classification (GTDB taxonomy): domain Bacteria; phylum Pseudomonadota; class Alphaproteobacteria; order Rhizobiales; family Rhizobiaceae; genus Zhengella. The sequence goes on from JACKJW010000013.1 coordinate 44,988, forward strand.
CCGCCAGAAGGATGTCGATCTCATCTACTACGCCAAGACTGGCGTGCTCGGCGAACGCGAGGGAACGAACTTCCTGTCAATGCGCGAGGGTGAAATCCATCGCAACAAGCCCGGCGAAGCGATCTCGATCATCCGCTTCACCTCCTACATCTTCGATCTGGCCGAGTTTTCCTCCGTGCCGAAGAACGTGAACCTCTGGCCCAAGGACCGGACGCTCCCCTATCTGCTGAACCCCGACCCGAACGACAAGTTCCTGAAGACGAACCCCGGCATGTTCGTGGCCGAGATTCACAAACGGCTTTCCACCTGGCTGAACCCGCTGGCCTTTGCGCTGGTGGCGCTCGCCATTGCCGGCAATGCGCGTTCGCACCGCGAGGCGCGGCTGCACCCGATGGTCTCCACCATGGGCATCGTGCTGTTTGTGCGTTGGCTTGGCTATTTCTCCTTCGGCAAGGCCGATACGAGCACCTTCTTCGGTATCATGCTCTACGTGGTGCCGCTTGCCACCAGCCTGATCGCGCTTTACGTCTTCGGGTCGACCCGCAAGGTGGGCCTGCCGGCCCGCCAGTCCGAATGGCTTCAGGACAAGAGCGACACCTTCAAGGCCGTGCTCGTGCGTGTCCCGCAGCGCCTTCGGGCCCTCTCCCCCCTTCGTGGAGGGCGCGGCGGATGATCGGCTGGACGCTCGGCAAATACTTCTTCAAGCGCTATCTGGTGATCACCGTCTGGTTCTTCATCGGCATTTTCACGCTGGCTTTCCTGATCGACTTCACGGAATTTTCCAGCCGGACATCCGACCTGCCGAAATATTCCATGCAAGGCGCGCTCTTCGTTTCGGCCCTGCACATTCCGATGGTCATGCAGCAGGTGGTCCCCTTCATTGCGCTCTTTTCGGGCATGGCCACGCTGATCTCGCTCAACCGGCGCTATGAACTGGTGGTGGCGCGTGCCTCCGGTGTTTCAGCCTGGCAGTTCCTGACCCCGGCTTGCGCCGGCGCGCTGATTTTCGGCGTGATCACCGTGCTGGCGCTCAATCCGCTGGCTGCGGCCGGATTCGAGCGGGCCAAGGAGATCGAGGCCGAATGGCGATCAAAGCAATCCAACACCACGATTGCCGGCAACGTGCCGTGGCTGCGCCAGCGGCTTGGCAAGGTGGAAACGGTGATCGGCGCCAAGGCTGTGCTGAAGGACGGAACGGAACTGCGTGATGCGGTGTTCATCCATATCGGCGAGGACAATGCCATCACCCACCGCGAGGACGCCAAATCCGCCACGCTGATGGACGGTTTCTGGCTGCTGAAGGACGTGCAGGTGACTCGGCTCGGCCAAAAGCCCGAAACGCTTGGCGAAGCCCGAGTGCAGACGAATCTGCGCCGTGAAATCGTGCAGGAACGGCTGGCCGAACCCGATGCGGTGCCGATTTACAACCTTCCTGAAAAAATCGACGTGACGCGGACCTTCGGATACCCCGCCTACCCGTTGCGCATGCAGTTTCAATCGCTTATTGCAATGCCTGCCCTGCTGGTCGCCATGACCCTGATCGCGGCCACCGTGTCGCTCAAATTCGTGCGGTTTGGCCAGTCCGGGTTCATGATTGTGGGTGGCATCGCGGCAGGCTTTCTGCTCTATGTCGTGTCAATTTTGGTGAAAGCTTTTGGGAGTAGTGGATTCGTCGCGCCGGTCATCGCAGCCTGGTCACCAGTGCTGATCGCGGGCTTCATCGGGGTGAGTTTTCTGCTTCAAAAGGAGGACGGTTAGTTGGGGACGCGGACGGGTAGCAGGCGGCTGACCGTAACGGCCGCTCGCCTGGCGGGTGCGACTGCGCTCGGCCTGCTGGCTACGCTTGCCCTGATTCCAGCCTCTCCCCTGCAGGCGCAGGACCTTTCCAAGCTGTCTGGCAAGACCGATCCCAATGCCCAGATGCTGCTGGAAGCGGATACACTGGTCTATGACAACGACAACCAGGTCGTCCGCGCGCTCGGTTCCGTCCAGATCGACTATGACGGCAGCAAGCTCGTCGCCCGCGAGGTCATCTACAACCAGAAGACCCGCCGCGTGCGCGCTGTCGGCAATGTGGAACTCGTCGAGAAGGACGGAAACCGCATCTATGCCGACGAGATGGATGTCACCGACGATTTCGGTAACGGCTTCGTCAATGCGCTGCGCATCGAGACGACCGACAACACGCGGTTCGCCGCTGAAAGCGCGGAGCGGTCCGACGGCAATGTGACGACGTTCAACAATGGCGTCTACACGGCCTGCGAGCCGTGCGAGGAAAAGCCGGACAAGGCGCCGATCTGGCGCGTCAAGGCCAAGCGCATCATCTGGAACGGCCAGGAGAAGACCGTCCGTTTCAAGGATGCCAGCTTCGAGCTGTTCGGCATGCCGATCGCCTACATGCCGAGCTTCTCGATCGCCGACCCGACGGTGAAGCGCAAGACCGGCTTCCTGTTCCCGTCTTTCTCCCTGCGCACGGAGCTCGGCTTCGGCACAAGGCTGCCCTTCTACATCGCGCTGGCCGACACCTACGACCTGCTGCTCAGCCCCACCTATTATACCAAGCAGGGTTTTCTTGGCGAAGCGGAGTTCCGCCAGCGGTTCGACAATGGCCGCTACATGCTGAAGATGGCGGGCATCCAGCAGAATGAGCCGGGTGCCTTCGACATCAACACCGTCGATCGCAGCGTCAAGACCCGTTACATGGTGGGCACGACCGGCAAGTTCGACATCAATCCGCGCTGGGCCCTCGGCTGGGACATTCTCGCGCAGAGCGACAAGAATTTCTCGCATGCCTATTCGATCGGCAATTTCGCCAACGCGGTGCACCGGTCGGAAATCTGGCTGAAGGGCCTGAACGACCGCAACCATTTCGACCTGCGCTTCATGAAATTCCAGGTGCAGGAAGCCGCGCTCGATTCCAATGCCGGCTCGCGCAACAGCCGCCAGCCATGGGTGCTGCCGAATTTCGACTATACGCGCGTCGAGGACGATGTGGCGGGTGGACAGTTGACGCTGCGCGCCAACAGCCAGGTGCTCAGCCGCCAGATCACGCAGACCGCCAATGCGCTGACCGAGAAGCAGATTCTCAACGGCGCCGGCAATCCGGTTCTGGGCACAGGCATCTACGCCATCAACCGCATTCCGGGCCTCGCCGGCACCAACGGCCGCGCCTCGGTCGAGGCGGAATGGAAGCGCAACACCATCACGGACGGCGGTTTCGTCATCACCTCCATGCTGGCGGCGCGCGGCGACGGCATCTTCGCCAACCTGAACACGCCCTCCCAGCGCGCTGTCGGCTATCTGGCCACAAACGAGGGCTGGCGCGTCAGCAAGAATGACGCCTGGTTCCGCGGCATGGCCACCGCCGGGCTGGAGGTGCGCTACCCGATCCTGTTCAACACGGGCAGCGCCTCGCACATCCTGGAGCCGGTGGGCCAGCTCTTCATCCGCCCGGATGCGCCCTATCAGGGTGTGATCGGCATTCCCAACGAGGATGCGCAGAGCCTGGTGTTCGACGCGACGAACCTGTTCGAGCGCGACAAGTTTTCCGGCTGGGACCGCATCGAGGGTGGGACACGCGCCAATCTCGGCCTGCGCTATTCCGGCGCCTTTGCCAATGGCTGGACGGCCCAGGGCATTTTCGGACAATCCTTCCATCTGGCCGGCCGCAACCCCTATGCGCAGCCTGATTTCCTGCAGGTCGGAGCAGCGTCCGGCCTTGAGACAAGCCGGTCTGACTATGTGGGCATGATGGCGGTTTCCACGCCTTGGGGCCTGACGACCAGTGTCAGTGCGCGCTTCGATGAGAAGGACTTCCGCCTGCGCCGCCTCCAGACGGACCTGATCTACGCGTCGAAGCTCGGCACGGCCTCATTGCGCTACACCGATATCCAGGCGCAGCCGAAATACGGCTTCACCCGCGACCGCAAGGAAGTTGCCGGTGCGCTCAAGGTCAATCTGACGGAAGACTGGAGCGTCTTCGGCGGTGCGGCCTATGATCTGGTGAGCAAGACGCTGGTGCGCGACAGCATCGGCTTTGCCTATGACGACGAGTGCTTCACCTTCCAGTTCAGCTATGGCCACAAGCGCCAGACCTATGCGCCCAAGAAGGTGAGCCAGCAGTTCGGCCTCTTCCTCTCGTTCCGCACCATTGGCGATTTCGGCAAGAAGGACGGGCTGAAACTGGATAGCCTGACGGGCGACAATAACTGATTGCCCATCCGGCGGCCTTTGACGCCATGGTTTTGCCCTATAAAATGGCGCAAGAAGGGGCACATCACCAACGGGATGATTTCGAGTATGTTTTCACGATTGACCGTCCGCACCGCATCGGCAGCCCTGATGGCAGGCCTGCTCCTTGCCGGATCACCCCTCGCACCAATCCGTCCGGCCGAAGCGTCTGAAATCCGCTACATCATCAACAACCTGCCGGTGACGAGCTATGACATCCAGCGCCGCGCCGCCTTCCTGCGCCTGCAGCGCCAGAGCGGCAATCTGGCCGCCAAGGCCGAGCAGGACATGATCGAGCAGACGCTTCGCGCCGTGGAGATGAAGCGTCTCAACATCAACATCCCGAAGGAAGCCGTCGACAAGAGTTTCGAGGGTTTCGCCTCATCCAACAAGCTTTCGGCCAAGCAGCTGACCCAGATCCTCCAGCAGTCCGGCGTCACTGCCGGCCATTTCAAGGAATTCATCCGCGTGCAAATGGGCTGGAACGCGGCGCTGGGTGCCCGTTTCCGTGCCGAAGGCCGCATGAGCGAGCAGGATGTCGTGCAGCGCATGCTCCAGAACGGCGGCACCAAACCCAAGGCGCTGGAATACATGCTCCAGCAGGTCATCTTTGTCGTGCCGGCCAAGGAGCGCAAGTCGCTGATGGCCAAACGGCGCCGCGAGGCCGACGCCATGCGTCAGCGGTTCAGCGGTTGCGACAGCACCCGGCAATTCGCCAAGGGGCTGATCGATGTGACCGTGCGCGATCTCGGCCGTGTGCTGGAGCCGGAGCTGCCGCCGGATTGGGAAAAGCTGATCAAGGCCACCGGCCAGGGTCAGGCGACCAAGATCCGCGACACCGACCGTGGTGTCGAATTCATCGGCATCTGCTCCACGCGCGAAGTGTCGGACGACCGCGTCGCCCAGATGGTGTTCACCAATGAGGGCAGCATGGACGAGAAGGCCAAGGCCTTTTCCGACAAGTATACCAAGGAGCTGCGGGACAAGGCCCGCATCGTCAAGCGGTAAGCACCATGGTCCTGCCTCTGGCCCTGTCGGGCGGTGACCCGTCCGGAATCGGGCTTGAGATCGCGGCCAAGGCGTGGGCGGCGCGCGAGGCTTTCGCCCTGCCCTGTTTCTACCTGCTGGCTGATCCGGCCATGGTCGAACGGCGTGCCACGGCGGCGGGTGTGACGGTGCCTGTCTCTGCCTGCGAGCCGCACGAGGCGGCATCGCTGTTTCCGCGGCATCTTCCCGTCGTGCCGCTCGCCAACCGCATGACCGACAGCCCCGGCAAGCCGCTGGCGGCCAATGCGGCAGGCATCATCGAGGCCATCGACCGCGCCGTCGCCGACACGCTCGGCGGAACCGCTTCGGGCGTTGTCACCCTGCCGATTGCCAAGAAGCCCCTCTATGACGCGGGGTTTCCGTTTCCCGGCCACACGGAATACCTGGCCCATCTTGCCGAAACGGCGACCGGAAGGCCCGTCCGCCCCGTCATGATGCTGGCCGGGCCGAAATTGCGCACGGTTCCCGTCACCATCCACATTGCGCTGTCTGCCGTGATGGCGGCGCTAACACCGGAGCTGCTGGAAGAGACAATCCGCATCACCCATGCCGATCTCGTCGCACGCTTCGGCCTGTCACGGCCGCGCATCGCCGTCTCCGGCCTGAACCCGCATGCGGGCGAAGACGGCGCGATGGGCCGCGAAGAGATCGAGGTGATCGCCCCGGTGCTCGACCGGCTGCGCGGCGAAGGCATGGCGATCACCGGTCCGCTGCCTGCCGACACCCTGTTCCACGACCGGGCGCGCGCGGAATATGATGTCGCCGTCTGCATGTATCACGACCAGGCGCTGATCCCCGCCAAGGCGCTCGGCTTTGACGACGCAGTGAATGTGACGCTCGGCCTGCCCTTCATCCGCACCTCGCCCGACCACGGAACGGCCTTCGCCATCGCCGGGACGGGTGCCGCGCGGCCGGACAGCCTGGTCGCGGCGTTGAAGATGGCAGCGCGGATGGCCGCAGGGAGTTCCGGGCAATGAGCCGCGAGGACGGGTTGAGCGCAGACGGCCTGCCGCCGCTCAGGCAGGTCATTGCCACCCACGGGCTGGCGGCCAAGAAATCGCTCGGCCAGAATTTTCTCTTTGACCTGAACCTGACCGGCAAGATCGCGCGGACCGCCGGGCGGCTGGAGGATGCGACCGTCATCGAGGTCGGCCCCGGTCCCGGCGGATTGACGCGCGCCCTGCTGTTTGCCGGGGCGAAGAAAGTCATTGCCATCGAACGCGACGAGCGCTGCCTCGCCGCCCTGACAGAGGTGGCGGCCCATTATCCTGGACGGCTGGAGGTGATCTCCGGCGATGCGATGGATACGGACTATGCCGCGCTCGCCGCCGGGGCGGCGGGTCCGGTGCGCATCGTCGCCAACCTGCCCTACAATATCGGCACGGAGCTTCTGACCGGCTGGCTGACCAGCGAGCCATGGCCTCCCTACTTTGCCTCGATGACGCTGATGTTCCAGAAGGAAGTTGCCCAGCGGATCGTTGCCGCGCCGGGATCCAGCCACTACGGCCGCCTTGGTGTGCTGGCAGGCTGGCGCACGGTATCGCGCATTGCCTTCGACGTACCGCCGCAGGCCTTTTCGCCACCCCCGAAAGTGACCTCTTCGGTCGTCCACATCGAGCCGCGCGCCGAACCTCTGCCCTGCCGCGCAGAACGATTGGCGCAGGTGACGCAGGCGGCCTTCGGGCAGCGGCGCAAGATGCTGCGCCAGAGCCTCAAGGGGATTGGCGGCGAGGCGCTGCTGGACAAGGTCGGCATCGAGGCGACCCGGCGGGCCGAAACGCTGGACATTTCCGAGTTCGTGGCGCTCGCCAACGCGATCGACCGGCGCAGCTGAATTCCGGTTTGCCCGCCGGCGTTCCGGCTCACCGGCCGGTATCAGCCGAGCTTTTCGTCCAGCAGGCCGGAGACAAAATCGAACAGGCCCGGGCGCCGGTCGCGGCGCAGCCGTTCGGCCTGCACGATGGCGCGCACGGCCGAAAAGGCGCGGTCCAGATCGTCATTGACGACGACATAATCATATTCGCGCCAATGCTCGATCTCGGAACGTGCATTGGCCAGCCGCGTTTCGATCACGGCTTCGCTGTCTTCGGCGCGGCGCTTGAGGCGCTGTTTCAGCTCCGCCATGGAGGGCGGAAGGATGAAGATGGAGACGATGTCGGCATGCATCTTCTCCTTCATCTGTACCGCGCCCTGCCAGTCGATGTCGAAAAGCATGTCGCGGCCCTCCGCCATGGCGGCCTCGGCAGCCTCGCGCGGCGTGCCATAGAAATTGCCATGAACCTCCGCCCATTCCAGCAGGGCATCGGTGTCACGCAGCCGCTCGAAATCGCGTTGGCTGGCGAAATGATAGTGCACGCCGTCGATCTCGGAGCCGCGGCGCGGGCGCGTCGTCACGGACACCGAAAGCTCCAGCCCCTTGTCGTTTTCCAGCAGGTTGCGCGCGATGGTGGATTTGCCCGCTCCCGAGGGCGAGGAAATGACCAGCATGAGGCCGCGGCGGCGGATGGCGGAAGACGGCAGGGTGGCGGGGATCAGCGACGGCATGGGCACACTTTCATTCCACGTTCTGGACCTGCTCGCGGAACTGGTCGATGACGACCTTCAGTTCCAGACCGATCGCAGTGACGGCGGCGGCGTTGGACTTCGAGCAGAGCGTATTGGCCTCGCGGTTGAATTCCTGGGCGAGGAAATCGAGCTTGCGGCCGGCCGGCGAACCGCCCGCGATCAGGGTGCGCGCGGCGGCGACATGGGTCAACAGCCGGTCCAGTTCCTCGCGGATGTCGGCCTTGGTGGCAAGGAAGGCGGCTTCGGCGTGGAGGCGCTCCTCGTCCAGTTGCGGGGCCGAAGACGCCAGCAGCGCGACTTGTTTGGCCAGCCGCCCGGCGATGGAGGCCGGGGCGCGGGACGGATCGGCCTCGGCACGCGCCGTCAGCCCGGCGATGGTCTCGACGTGCCCGGAGAGAAGACCGGCCAGCGCCCGGCCTTCGCCGGCGCGCGATGCCTGAAGCGCAGCCGAGGCCTCCTCCAGCGCGGCCATGACAGCGGCATCGAGTTCGGCGCGCTCCTCGTCGGTCTCCCTGAACTCCGGCACTTCCATCACGCCGCGAAGCGCCAAGATACCGTCGGCGCGCGCGGGCTCGAAACCGTAATCCTCGCTGAGGCGCTGCGCCGCGCGCGCAACGGTCTGCAGCACAGCCTCGTTGATGACAGGAACGGCCTGGGCGGATGCGCGAGAGAGCGACAGGTTGGCGTAAATGTTGCCGCGGACAAAGCGGGCGCCAAGCGCGGCGCGCACCGGCTGCTCCAGCCGCTCCAGCCCGGGGGGCAGGCGCAGGCGCACCTCAAGGCCCTTGCTGTTGACCGATTTCAGCTCCCAGGAAAAGGACGCGCCGGCATGGTCGCCCGCGCCCTGCGCAAAGCCGGTCATGGATTGCAAGGTCATCGCGGCTCCCCCCCTCTGGTGTCGCGGATTATTGCGGCTTCGGCGCGCCGTCCGTTGCGGGCGCGGCATTCTTCGCGGCTTCCTCGGCGGCCTTGGCGGCGTCTTCGGCCTGCTGCTTCTCCACTTCGCGCCAGCGGCGCACATTGGCATTGTGCTCTTCCAGCGAGGCAGCGAAGACATGACCGCCCGTCCCGTCAGCCACGAAAAACAGGTCCTGCGTCTTGGACGGATTGGCCACCGCTTCCAGCGCCGCGCGGCCCGGAATGGCAATGGGTGCTGGCGGCAGGCCGTCAATGATGTAGGTGTTGTAGGGCGTCGGCTTCTCCAGGTCCGACTTGTAGATCGGCCGGTCGGACGGCTTTCCGGCCCCGCCGAAGATGCCGTAGATGATCGTCGGATCGGACTGGAGGCGCATGCCCTTGCGCAGGCGGTTGATGAAGACAGAGGCGACACGCGGCCGCTCGTCGGCGCGGCCGGTTTCCTTTTCGACGATGGAAGCCAGCGTGACGAATTCGTTGACGTCCTTGACGGGCAGGTCCTGATCGCGGCGCGCCCAGATCGCGTTCACGAGGTCGCCCTGGGCCTTCTTCATCCGGTCAATGATTTCCTGGCGCGTGGTGCCGCGCTCGAATTTCTGGGTGTCAGCGACAAGGCTGCCTTCGTCGGGGATTTCGGTGGGCATGTCGCCGGTCAGGATCTCACTTTCGGCGATGCGCTGAAGCACTTGCGCGACCGTCCATCCTTCCGGCGCGGTCAGCGAATAGAGGATCGAGCGGCCGCTTTCCAGGATGTCCATGATATCCTTCATGGAGGCCCCGGCCTTGATCTCGTATTCACCCGCCTTCAGCTTGCCGTCGTTGCCATAGGCGCGCACGCCAAGCGAAAAGACGCGCTCGTCGGAAATCAGGTTGCGCCGTGCCAGCAGCCCGGCAACCTGGCTGGTACCAGCCCCCTTGGGCACGGTGAAGGTGGTGGTGCGCTCCGATGGACCGGCGGAATGGAACTCCTGGCGCCCGAAATAGAGCGCGATGCCGACGGCCACGACGATGAAGACCACGGTGGACATGAGGAAATTCAGGAAGACGATGAACTGGCTGCGTGCGGCGCGCGAGCGGCGCGGCGGAGGGGTGCCCTCCTCCGGACGGAACACCTGGCTCGGCGACTTCGGGACGATCGGCGCACTGCCTTGCGCCGGCTGGCGTCCGAAACGTCTGTCAGGCGTGTCATTCATCGTTTTCGAGCCTATCCTGCCTGTCGACTGAACCGGGTCAGGAGACCCGAGCAATATGGCGAAACGGCGAAACTCCGCGCCGGTTCAGCCCTCAGGCGCTGTAACGCCTGAAGACCAGCGAAGCATTGGTGCCGCCGAATCCGAAGGAGTTCGACAGCGCGACATTGATCTCGCGTTCGCGCGCCTTGTGCGGCACAAGGTCGATGGCCGTTTCGACGGAGGGATTGTCGAGGTTGATCGTCGGCGGGGCGATGTTGTCGCGGATGGCCAGCAGCGAGAAAATCGCTTCGGCTGCACCGGCGGCCCCCAGCAGGTGGCCAATGGACGACTTGGTCGACGACATCGAAACCTTCGAGGCGGCATTGCCGACCAGGCGTTCCACCGCGCCAAGCTCGATCGTATCGGCCATGGTCGAGGTGCCATGGGCATTGATGTAGTCGACGTCCGACGGGGTCAGCCCGGCGCGCTTCAAGGCATTGGTCATGCAGCGGAAGGCGCCGTCGCCGTCCTCCGCAGGTGCGGTAATGTGATAGGCGTCGCCCGTCAGGCCGTAGCCGATGACCTCGCCATAAATCTTCGCGCCGCGCGCCTTGGCGTGTTCCAGTTCCTCCAGCACGACCACACCGGCGCCCTCGCCCATGACGAAGCCGTCACGGTCGGCATCATAGGGGCGCGAAGCGGTCTGCGGCGTGTCGTTGTACTTGGTCGAGAGCGCCTTGCAGGCGGCAAAGCCGGCCAGCGACAGGCGGCTGACGGCGGCCTCGGCACCACCAGCCACCATGACATCGGCATCGCCGAACATGATGAGGCGCGAGGCATCGCCGATGGCATGTGCGCCAGTCGAACAGGCGGTGACGACGGAATGATTCGGACCCTTGTAGCCGTGGCGGATCGACACCTGGCCGGAGACAAGGTTGATGATGTTGCCGGGAATGAAGAAGGGGGTGATGCGGCGCGGCCCCTTCTCTTCCAGCACGAGCGTCTGCTCGGCAATGCCGGTGATGCCGCCGATGCCCGAACCGATCATGACGCCGGTGGCGCAACGGTCCTCGTGGGTTTCGGGCTTCCAGCCGGAATCGAGAATGGCTTCCTCGGCGGCAGCGATGCCGTAGAGGATGAAATCGCCGATCTTGCGCTGCTCCTTGGCTTCAAGCAGCAGGTCGGGATTGAAGGTGTTGTCCGATCCGTCGCCGCGCGGCACCACATGGGCGATCTTGCAGGCCAGATCATCGGCCTTGAACAGATCGTCGATGCGGCGCGCGGCCGACTTGCCGGCAAGTACCTGCTTCCACGTGTGTTCCGCCCCCATGCCGAAGGGCGAAAGCAGCCCGATACCAGTGACAACAACGCGTCTCATGAAGCGCCTCCGTCGAGTTCAGCAGATGTCGGGAGCAGAAGTGGCAGTCCGGGGACCGGCGGCCGAAGCCGCCGACCGGAAGATCAGGCCGAAGCCTTCTCGATGAACTTCACGGCGTCGCCGACCGTGAGGATCGTTTCGGCGGCATCATCGGGGATCTCGACGCCGAATTCCTCTTCAAAGGCCATGACCAGCTCGACGGTGTCCAGGCTGTCTGCGCCCAGGTCGTCGATGAAGGATGCGCCTTCGTTGACCTTGTCGGCATCCACACCCAGATGCTCAACAACGATTTTCTTAACGCGGTCTGCGATATCGCTCATGTCGGAACCCTCGACTTGGTTTAAAGTGAGCCTTCGTTAACGGCAGGTCTGCCGCTAATCAAGTTGAAAGATGACGGAATTGGGGGTTTCCCCCGCTTCTTGCGCCTCCCCGGCTTCCGTCCGTTCTCCCGGTCCCCGCCGTTCGCCTGTTGCGTGACCGGCCGGAACCAAGCGCCGCATTAGCATGAATGGCGAGTGGCGGCAAAGCGCAAAACGGCGCGGGAAGGATGCCGGTTCCCGCACCATGGTCGAAGCCTTGCCGGCCTCAGATCATCGCCATGCCGCCGTTGACGTGAATGGTCTGGCCGGTCACGTAGCCTGCACCGTCAGAGGCCAGCCAGGCGACGGCAGAGGCGATCTCTGCCCCCTTGCCCATGCGCTTCATGGGAATGGCGCCCATGATGGCGTCCTTCTGCTTGTCATTCAGCTTCTCGGTCATGTCGGACTCGATGAAGCCCGGCGCCACGCAATTGACGGTGACGTTGCGGCTGGCGATTTCCTGGCCGAGCGACTTGGAAAAGCCGATCATGCCGGCCTTGGCCGCGCAGTAGTTGGCCTGACCGGGATTGCCGGTGACGCCGACGACCGAGGTGATGTTGATGATGCGGCCATGGCGGCGGCGCATCATCGGGTGGGTCAGTTCGCGGGTCAGGCGAAAGACGGAGGTGAGGTTCACTTCCAGCACGTCGTCCCAGTCCTTGTCGGACATGCGCACGAACAGGCCGTCGCGGGTGATGCCCGCATTGTTGACGAGGACGTCGACACCCTCCAGATCCGCTTCGGCCTTGGCGGCCAGCGCCTTCACGGCGTCCCGGTCGGACAGGTTGGCGGGCAGCAGCACCGTGCGCTCACCCAGATCGGCGGCCAGGGCCTCGAGCTTTTCCACCCGTGTGCCATGCAGGCCGACGGTTGCGCCCAGCGCGTGAAGCTGGCGGGCAATCGCCTCGCCGATGCCGCCGGTGGCGCCGGTGACAAGGGCCTTGCGGCCGGTCAGGTCGATCATGGTTTGCTTCCTTTCTTCATACGGGCGCGGCGCCGGGCCGGTCAGGCCAGCGTCGCCAGGGCCGCGTCAATGTCGGCAGGCGTGTTGACGGCCACGCCGGAAATGGACTTGTCGATGCGCCGTGCCAGACCGGTCAGCACCTTGCCGGAGCCGATCTCCCAGGCGGTGGTGATGCCGTTGGCGGCGAACCATTCAACGGTTTCGCGCCAGCGCACCTGCCCGGTGACCTGCTCGACCAGGCGCTGGGCGATCTGTTCGGGGTCGGTCAGCGGCGTGACGGTGACATTGGCGATGACAGGCACGACCGGCGCGTTTTTCTGCACGGTTGCCAGCGCCTCGCGCATGGCATCGGCGGCAGGCTGCATCAGGGCTGAATGGAAGGGAGCGGAGACGGGCAGCATGATGGCGCGCTTGGCACCCCTGTCCGAGGCCAGCGCTGCCGCCTTTTCCACCGCGCCCTTGGCACCGGAAATCACAATCTGGCCGCCGCCATTGTCATTGGCGATCTGCACGGGGCCATCCGCAGCCGCCGCTTCGCAGACCGAGGCGACATCGCCGTGCTCCAGGCCGATGATGGCGGCCATGGCGCCCTCGCCCACCGGCACGGCGGCCTGCATGGCATTGCCGCGGATGCGCAGCAGGCGGGCTGTATCAGCCAGCGAGAACATGCCGGCGGCGCAAAGGGCGGAATATTCGCCGAGCGAATGGCCGGCGACGCAGGCCACCTTGTCCTTCAACGAAAGCCCGCGCGCCTCAAGCACCCGCATGACAGCCATCGAGACGGCCATGAGCGCGGGCTGGGCATTGGCGGTCAGGGTCAGCTTGTCTTCCGGGCCGTCCCACATGGTGGCGGAGAGTTTTTCGCCGAGCGCCTCATCCACCTCGTCGAAGACGGCGCGGGCCTCGGGAAAGGCATCGGCCAGATCCTTGCCCATGCCGACGGCCTGGCTGCCCTGTCCGGGAAAGGTGAAAGCGATCGACATGTGGCGTCCGTCCCTGTTCTCATTGCTGGTTTTCGACCTCGTTGCGCACAGAGCTGCCGAAAGTCAAGATTTGCGGACGTTTCCGGCCCACGAAATATTTTACAACGGGCAGCCACGCGGGCGGCTTTCCGCCCGAATTCAGCCATGATCGGGCCCGAACGCTCGCCGCGCTCCGCTCCATTCCCGGTAGCGTTCCAGAAAGCATCCGAGCGCCATGTCTTCGCGTTCCTACAGCCTGCCGCAGCAGGTTTCCCATTCCGGCTCCACGGTTCCGGTCACCCTGTCCATCATCCTTGGCGTCATCGCCGTCACCGTTTTCGTTGCAACGGAAGCCTTTGCCGCTGCCGCGGTGGGCGCGTGGGCGATTTCCGGCCTGTTCCACCTCGGCCAGACCATTGCGGTGGGCCTGTTGGCCGTGTTCGGGCTGGTTGCTGCCGCTGCCACGATCAAGACGGCCCTGCTGGCCTGGGCCGCCGAGCGTCACCCCGACAACAACTGACGCACCGCGCAAGGGTTGCGCAGCGCACAAAAACCTGTATAAGCGCCCCGTTCTGCCGGTTTTGCCGGGGGTTGAACGGAGGGTTTTGCCTGCGGGCAGATAGAAGACGGAATGTCTTCGTCCTCCCTTCCCGTCTCCGCTCTCGACCGCATCAGCGCCTTTCTTCCCCGGTTTGCCGGGTTTCTGGAAGTCGCAGAGGCTTAGCCGCAAGGCCGGTGCTGAACGCAACGAAGAAAGGCAAAGACAATGGCTCTTTACGAACATGTGTTCCTTGCCCGCCAGGACCTCTCGCAGCAGCAGGTCGACGGCCTTGTCGAACAGTACAAGGGTATCGTCGAAGCCGCTGGCGGCTCTGTCGGCAAGGTGGAAAACTGGGGACTGAAGTCCCTCGCCTACCGCATCAACAAGAATCGCAAGGCCTACTACACGCTGATGAACATCGACGCCCCGTCGGCTGCCGTCAGCGAGATCGAGCGCCTGCAGCGCCTGTCGGAAGACGTGCTGCGCTACATGACGATCCGCGTCGATGAGCTTGAGGAAGGCCAGTCGGCCATGCTGACGCGCCGCGACGACCGTGGCCCGCGTGGTGACCGCGGCGAGCGTGGTGATCGCGGAGACCGTGGCGACCGCGGTGATCGCGGCCCGCGTGGTGACCGTGGCGATCGCGGCCCGCGCCGCGACTTCAACTAAGGGGAAAGACAATGGTCGACATTAACCAGATCCCGACCCGGCGTCCGTTCCACCGCCGCCGCAAGACCTGCCCGTTCTCCGGCGCCAACGCGCCCAAGATCGACTACAAGGACATCAAGCTCCTGCAGCGCTACATTTCCGAGCGCGGCAAGATCGTGCCGTCCCGCATCACGGCTGTCAGCCAGAAGAAGCAGCGCGAGCTGGCCAAGGCCATCAAGCGTGCCCGCTTCCTGGGCCTGCTGCCCTACGTGGTGAAGTAAGACTTCTGCCGCCGGTGCCCTGTCGGGTTCCGGCGACCTCTCCCTGCCTCGCGCGGTCGGCGCGCGTCCGCAGGCATCCGGGCAAACCCGGACATGAATATAACCGAGTTGGGCAAGGGCCTCCGCCTGAAACCCTAACTGCTTGAAGGCAGGACAGCGAAGCGCATGAACCCGCAGATCCAGACGATCGCCACAGGCATAGCCGCCGGCTTCGCGACGGCCGCGCTGGCTGCTGCGCTGTCGAACGGCGCGGCGCTGTTTTTCGTTCTGGCCCCCCTTCCCGTCATGCTTGCCTCGCTCGGCTGGGGCGTCTCGGCCGGCACCGTCGCGGCCATGGTCGCCGTCGGCGCGGTGACGCTGGCCGTCAGCCCCAATTCCGGCATGCTGGTCGCGCTCACCATCGTGCTGCCCGCCACGCTCGCTGCCCAGATTGCCAATCTCGCCCGTCCCGCCGAGGAAGTCGGCGGGCCTTCCGGCAAGCTCGTCTGGTTCCCGCTGGCAGACATTGTTCTCTGGACCGCGATCATGCTCGGCATCGGCTTCATTCTGGCTGGCGTGCTGATCGGCTTCGGCCCGGAGTTTTCGGCGGGACTTGCTGCGGCCATGAAGGAAGCGATGACGCTGTCCGGGCAGGAGGCGAAAATCTCGCCGGAACAGATCGAATCCATCGCCCGCATGATGGCCGCCGTGCTGCCTGCCCTGATGCCCGGCACTTGGGTCATCATCATGATGGCGAATTTCTACCTTGCCCTCTCGATCCTGGCGCGCGCCGGCATGGCGAAGCGACCGCGTGACGACTGGCCGACGGCACTGCGCCTGCCGCGCGCCGGACTATACCTTTTTGGTGCGGCCCTTGCGGCCGCCTTCCTTCCGGGCGGACCTGGCCAGGCGGCCGCCGCGCTCGCCGGTGCGCTGGGTGCCGCCTTCATCATGGCCGGTTTCGCCACGCTGCATGCGCGCACGCGCGGCGCCGACTGGCGCGCTCCGGCACTCGGCCTTGCCTATGTGGCGACGGTCTTCTTCTCGCCAGTGCTTTTCCTTTTTCTGGTTGCAGGGCTTTTCGACACGCGCCGCCAGGCGGTGCTGTCGGATGCCCGCGGCCCGGACAAACCCAATTCCTGACATCCAAACCCTGAAAGGACACTCCAATGGAAGTCATTCTTCTCGAACGCGTCGCCAAGCTCGGTCACATGGGCGAAGTGGTGAAGGTCAAGGACGGCTACGCCCGCAACTACCTGCTGCCGCTGGGCAAGGCGCTGCGCGCCAATTCGGCCAACAAGGCCCGCTTTGAAGCCGAGCGCGCCCAGCTTGAAGCCCGCAACAACGAGCGCAAGTCGGAAGCCTCGACGATCGCTTCCGATCTCGACGGCAAGACCTTCGTGGTGGTGCGCGCTGCCGGTGAAACCGGCCAGCTCTACGGCTCGGTTGCCGCGCGCGACATTTCCGAACTGCTGAGCGCTGAAGGCTTCACGGTCGGCCGTTCGATGGTCTCGCTCAACACGCCGATCAAGTCCATCGGCCTGACCGATGTCGTCATCGCGCTCCACCCGGAAGTGGAAGTGACCGTGACGCTGAACGTTGCCCGTTCCGCCGACGAAGCCGAGCGTCAGGCCAAGGGTGAAGACCTCACCTCCGCCGAAGCCATCTATGGCGACGACATCAACGATGCCGCCCGTCCCGACGAATTCTTCACCGGCGACGAGGACGAATTCGAGGGCGAAGCCGCCGAGGGTACCGAAGAAGCCTGACCGGTCCGCAATCGCTGAAACTGAAACGCCCGGCCCCCGTGCCGGGCGTTTTCTCTATACTCGCCAAAAGCAGGCCAGCCGGCGGCGATTCGATGCCAGACCGCGTCAAGAATTGAATCGGCGGCGCCCAACAAAGTTATCCCCAGAGTCGCCAAACCTGTGGGAAACGGGCATGGCCCCGGCAACGTGAATGGGTGCGCTTTCATCGCCGGTCCTGCCAAGCTAGACCCAAGGCGGAAAAGTGGGGCGAAACGGACAGGACCATGGCGGAAGCGGCGCGCAAACTCGAAGTCAGGGATAACCCGCTTTACCGCGAGGCGCCCAACAACATCGAGGCGGAGCAGGCGCTGCTGGGCGCCATGCTCGTCAACAATGATGCCTTCTACCGCGTCTCGGACTTTTTGAAGCCCGCGCATTTCCACGAAGGCCTGCACCGCAAGATCTTCGAGACGGCGGGTGAACTCATCCGCATGGGCAAGTCCGCCAACCCGGTGACGCTGAAGACCTTCCTCCCGGCCGACGAAAAGGTCGGCGACATGACCATCGCACAATATCTGGCGCGCTTGGCGGCGGAGGCCGTGACGATCATCAATGCCGAGGATTACGGCCGGGCCATCTACGATCTCGCCACGCGCCGCGCACTGATCGGCATCGGCAACGACATGGTCAACATCGCCTTCGATGCGCCGGTGGACATGGCCCCGCAGGAGCAGATCGAGGATGCCGAGCGCCGCCTGTTCGAGCTGGCCGAGACGGGCCGCTACGATGGCGGTTTCCAGAGCTTTACCGACGCGGTGAGCCTGGCCATCGACATGGCGGGCGCGGCCTACCAGCGCGACGGCCACCTGTCCGGCATTTCGACCGGCCTGCGCGACGTGGACAAACGGCTGGGCGGATTGCAGCCCTCCGACCTGGTGATCCTTGCCGGGCGCCCCGCCATGGGCAAGACGTCGCTGGCCACCAACATCGCCTTCAACATTGCCTCGGCCTACGAGCCGGCCGAACAGGCGGACGGCTCGGTCAAGGCCAACAAGGGCGGCGTTGTCGGCTTCTTCTCGCTCGAAATGTCGTCCGAACAGCTCGCAACCCGCATCATTTCCGAGCAGACGGAAATCTCCTCGTCAAAAATCCGGCGTGGCGAGATCACCGAAACCGACTTTGAAAAGCTGGTCGGCTGTTCGCAGATGATGCAGCGCGTGCCGCTCTACATCGACCAGACGGGCGGCATCTCGATTGCGCAGCTTGCGGCGCGCGCGCGGCGCCTGAAGCGCCAGCGCGGGCTCGACGTGATCGTGATCGACTACGTTCAGCTGATGCAGGGGTCGTCGGCAAAATCCTCGCAGAACCGTGTGCAGGAAATCACCGAGATCACCACCGGGCTGAAGGCGCTGGCCAAGGAACTCAACGTTCCGATCATCGCACTGTCGCAGCTCTCGCGTCAGGTGGAAAGCCGCGACGACAAACGCCCGCAGCTTTCTGACCTGCGTGAATCCGGCTCCATCGAGCAGGACGCCGACGTGGTGCTGTTTGTCTACCGCGACGAGTACTATCTCCAGAACCGCGAACCGGAGGCAGGCACCGCCGAGCACCAGGCCTGGCAGGAAAAGATGGACAAGGTGCGCGGCAAGGCCGAACTCATCATCGCCAAGCAGCGCCACGGCCCGACGGGAACGGTGGACCTCGCCTTCGAAGGCCAGTTCACGCGCTTCTCCGACCTCGCTGAGGAAGACCATCTGCCGGAACGGTTTGAATAGGTGATTTCCGTCGATCCACGCATTGCCACAGGCCGGCTGACCATCGACCTCGATGCCCTCGTGGCGAATTGGCGGTTCATGGCGGAGAAATCCGGCAAGGCCAGAACCGCCGCAGTGGTCAAGGCTGACGCCTATGGCACCGGGCTGGAAACATCGGCTACCGCGCTGGCCGGGGCCGGATGCGGCACGTTTTTCGTCGCCGTGCCCGACGAAGCCATCCGGTTGAAGGCCGCCCTGCCCGGCGTGACGGTCTATGTCCTGTCGGGCGTGTTCAATTCCGACAGCGCAGCCGCTGTGGCGCAGTGCGGCGCGCGCCCGGTCCTCAATTCGCTGGCGCAGATCGAAATCTGGGGGCGCCATTGCCGCGCAGTGCTGAAAAACCTGCCCTGCGCAATCCATGCCGATACGGGCATGAACCGGCTTGGCCTCACCGCGCAAGAAGCGCTGGTCTTCGGCCGGGTCAATGGCCGCGCCGCGATTGTTTCTCCGGATCTGCTGATGAGCCATCTGGCCTGCGCCGATGATCCGGCCCATCCCATGAGCGGCCAGCAACTTGAATCCTTTCAACAGGTTCGCGCCGTTTTTCCAGGTGTTGATTCAAGCCTCGCCAATTCGGCGGGCGTGTTTCTGGGGCCGGATTTCCACTTCGATCTGACCCGGCCCGGCATCGCACTCTACGGTGGCGCGGCAGTCAACGGCGTGCCCAATCCCATGCGGCCGGTGGTCACGGCGGAAGCGCGCATCCTGCAAGTCCGTCATGCCAGGGCCGGTGAAGCCGTCTCCTATGGCGCGACGCAGGTGCTGGCGCGCGACAGCCGCATTGCCATCGCCGGAACGGGCTATGCGGACGGCTTTCACCGGGCGTCGTCCGGAGCGGGCGCGCCGCTGCGCGATGCGGTTGCGAAGGGCGGGTTGGGTTGGCTGGCGGGGCATCGCGTTCCCATCCTCGGGCGCGTGACCATGGACCTGACCCTGTTTGACGTGACGGACGTGCCCGAACAGGCACTGGAAGGCGCAGACTGGATCGAGCTGTTCGGACCGAACATTGCTCTCGACGAGGCAGCGCAAGCGGCCGGAACCATCGGCTACGAGTTGCTGACGAGCTTGGGTGCGCGCTATGAGCGGCACATCTTGCAGGGCTGATGGAGCGCGGCTTCCTTTCTCGCCATTGACGCGGCGTCTGCGCTCTGGCAGACAGAACATATAAAGAACAAACAGCAGGACCGCTTGATGGCGAAGCCCCGCGCGCAATTCACCTGCACCGCCTGCGGCACGGTGCACACACGCTGGGCCGGCAAGTGCGACGGCTGCGGCGAATGGAACACGCTGATCGAGGAAGGCAGCCAGGGCGGCGGCATTGGCGGCGGGCCGCAGGCGCTGCGCTCGGTGCGCAAGGGCAAGCCGGTGGCGCTGACCACGCTTTCGGGCGAAATCGAGGATGCGCCGCGCATTTCCACCGGCATTTCGGAACTGGACCGGGTGACTGGCGGCGGCTTCGTGCGCGGCTCGGCACTTCTGGTGGGCGGCGATCCGGGCATCGGCAAGTCGACATTGCTGATGCAGGCGGCCGCAGCGCTGGCGCAGCGCGGGCACCGGGTGATCTACGTTTCGGGCGAGGAAGCCGTGGCACAGGTGCGGCTACGCGCGCAGCGGCTGGGTGCGGCCGATTCCTCCGTGCAACTGGCCGCCGAAACCAATGTGGAGGACATTCTCGCCACGCTGGAAGATGGTCAACGGCCGGATTTCGTCATCATCGATTCCATCCAGACCTTGTGGACCGACCTCGCTGAATCGGCGCCCGGTACGGTGACGCAGGTGCGCGCCTCGGCTCAGGCGATGATCCGCTATGCCAAGTCGACGGGCGCTGCCATCGTGCTGGTCGGCCATGTCACCAAGGAGGGGCAGATCGCCGGTCCGCGCGTGGTGGAACACATGGTCGATGCGGTGCTCTATTTCGAGGGTGAAGGCGGGCACCAGTACCGCATCCTGCGCACGGTGAAGAACCGTTTCGGCGCGACCGACGAGATCGGCGTTTTCTCGATGGGTGACCGGGGGCTGGCGGAAGTGGCCAATCCGTCGGAGCTTTTCCTCGGCGAGCGCAGCGCGGCCTCGCCCGGCGCCGCCGTCTTTGCCGGAATGGAGGGCACGCGGCCGGTGCTGGTGGAAATCCAGGCACTGGTGGCACCCTCACCGCTTGGTACGCCGCGCCGGGCGGTGGTCGGCTGGGATTCGGCGCGTCTTTCCATGGTTCTGGCCGTGCTGGAAGCCCATTGCGGCGTGCGGTTTTCACAAAATGACGTCTATCTCAACGTCGCGGGCGGCTACCGCATTTCCGAGCCGGCGGCCGATCTGGCGGTGGCTGCCGCGCTGGTTTCCTCCCTCGCCGGTCTTGCCCTTCCTGCCAATAGCGTTTATTTCGGCGAAATCAGCCTGTCCGGTGCTGTGCGGCCTGTGGGCCATGCAGCCCAGCGGCTGAAGGAGGCCGAAAAACTCGGCTTTGCCCAGGCTGTTTTTCCCGCTGGCGGGGAGGATGCGCCAAGTCCGGGCATGGCAGGTGGTTTCAGGCCGGCGACGCTGGTCGATCTCGTGGCGCGGATAGCAGGAGATGCATCGGCGCAGCGGGGCAGGCAGGACGGGAACTAACGGCGGCTTGCCGCCTTCAAGGGTGCTTCACGACATGCCCATCACCATTCTCGACGGAATCCTGATCGTCTTCACCCTCGTTTCGGCCGTGCTGGCAATGGTGCGCGGCTTCTCGCGCGAGGTCCTGTCGATCGCCTCCTGGGTGGCGGCAGCAGCGGCGGCCTTCTTCTTCTATCCGGTGGTAACACCGTTCCTGGCGCCCTATATCGACAATCCGAAGATTGCCATGGCCGGCGCGGCGGCAGTGGTGTTTTTCATAGCGCTGATCATCGTCACGATCATCACCATGAAGATCGCCGACTTCATCATCGACAGCCGTGTCGGCGCGCTCGACCGCACGCTCGGCTTCCTTTACGGCGCGGCGCGCGGCATCCTCGTTGTCGCGGTCGGCCTGCTGTTCTTCAACTGGCTTGTCGCTTCCAATCAGCCCGGCTGGGTGGCGAACGCCAAATCGCGCCCGCTGCTTGATGCCGTCGGCCAGAAATTGCAGAACCTGATGCCGGACGATCCGGAAAATTCCATCCTCAAGCGGCTCAAGCCTGGTTCACCTGAGGAAGCGGAACCGGCGGAAGAAGCGCCGACGAAGAGTTGACATCCATCGCCCTGCCGGGACGGCCCGGCGGGCGAAATGATTTGCGGGCGCTGCCCGAGACCGATCCAAACCAAGCGCCTGACAGGGCTGACGCAGGATATCCGGCCATGGACGACCATTTCCAAGACAGCGAATCCGACGCCTTCCGCGACGAGTGCGGCGTGTTCGGCATCTTCGGGCGGGCAGATGCGGCAGCCGTCGTGACGCTCGGACTTCATGCGCTCCAGCATCGTGGCCAGGAAGCAGCCGGCATCGTCTCCTTCGATGGCTCGCAGTTCCATGTGGAACGTCATGTCGGCCTGGTCGGCGACACGTTCACCAAGCAATCGGTGCAGGACAGGCTGGCGGGTAACCGGGCCATCGGCCACGTGCGCTATTCCACCACCGGCGGCTCAGGCCTGCGCAACGTGCAGCCGCTGTTTGCCGAACTCGCCGATGGCGGCTTCGCCGTCGCGCACAACGGCAACATCACCAATGCGGGCACGGTGCAGCGCCGGCTGCAGAAGCAGGGCGCAATCTTCTCGTCGACCTCCGACACCGAGACGCTGCTGCATCTGGTGGCGCTCAGCACGCAAAAGGGCTTCAATGCCCGCTTTGCCGATGCGGTATGCCAGCTGGAAGGCGCGTTTGCGCTGGTCGCGCTGTCCTCGAAGAAGATGGTGGGCTGCCGTGATCCGCTTGGCATCCGCCCGCTGGTGCTGGGAGATCTGGACGGCGCCTATATCCTCGCCTCCGAGACCTGCGCGCTCGACATCATCGGTGCGCGCTTCGTGCGCGACATCAAGCCGGGCGAGATGGTCGTCATCACCGAAAAGGGCATCGAGAGCAGCTTTCCCTTTGAGGTGCCGCCGCCGCGTTTCTGCATTTTCGAGTATGTCTATTTCGCCCGTCCGGACTCGCTGGTCGAAGGGCGCAATGTGTATTCGGTGCGCAAGAACATCGGCATGGAACTGGCGCGTGAAAACCCGGTCGATGCGGATCTGGTTGTGCCGGTGCCCGATTCCGGCGTACCCGCGGCCATCGGCTTTGCGCAGGAGGCCGGTCTTCCCTTCGAGCTCGGCATCATCCGCAACCACTATGTGGGGCGAACCTTCATCCAGCCGACCGATTCCATCCGGCACATGGGGGTGAAGCTCAAGCACAATGCCAACCGCCGCATGATCGAAGGCAGGCGCGTGGTGCTGGTGGATGATTCCATCGTGCGCGGCACAACGAGCCAGAAGATCGTGCAGATGGTACGTGATGCCGGGGCGCGCGAAGTGCACATGCGCATCGCCTCCCCGCCGACGCGGGCTTCCTGCTTCTACGGCGTTGACACCCCGGAAACGGCCAAGCTGCTCGCCTTGCGCATGAGCATCGAGGAAATGGCGGACTTCATCCGCGTGGATTCGCTGGGTTTCCTGTCGCTGGACGGCATGTACCGTGCCGTGGGCGAGGCCGGGCGCAATGCCGAATCTCCACAATTCTGCGATGCCTGCTTCTCCACCGAATATCCCACCCGCCTGACCGACCATGAGGGCGTGGACAATGTGCGCCAGCTCTCCATCCTGGCGGCCGGCAACTGACAGGTATCCCATGACGTCCCCTCTCGACCTTTCCGGGCGCATCGCGCTTGTCACCGGGGCCTCGCGCGGCATCGGCTACCATCTGGCCCGGCATCTTGCCGGCGCCGGTGCCCATGTCATCGCGGTCGCGCGCACGCAGGGCGGGCTGGAAGAGCTGGACGACGCCATCACTTCGGCCGGCGGTTCGGCCACTCTGGTGCCGCTCGACCTGACCGACATGGACGGCATCGACCGGCTTGGCGGCGCGATCCACGAGCGCTGGGGCAAGCTGGACATATTGGCGGCCAATGCGGGCGTGCTGGGCACGATCTCGCCGATCGGCCATGTGGAGGCCAAGGTCTTCGACAAGGTGATGGCCATCAACGTGACCGGCACATGGCGCCTGATCCGCTCGGTCGATCCGCTGCTGCGGGCGTCGGATGCCGGGCGCGCCATCGTGATTTCGTCGGGTGCCGCCCATTCCTGCAAGGCGTTCTGGGGGCCTTACGCGGCCTCCAAGGCGGCGGTGGAGGCACTGGCACGATCCTGGGCACATGAGTCGGAGAACATGGCGCTGCGCGTCAATTGCGTGAACCCCGGCCCGACGCGCACCGCCATGCGGGCGCTGGCCATGCCCGGCGAGGACCCGGCGTCGCTGCCGCACCCGGCGGATGTTGCCGCCAGGATCGTCCGGCTCGCCGATCCTGCGCTGCGCGTCACAGGCCAGCTGTTCGACGTGCCGCAGGAGCGCTTCCTGTCCTACCGCGCACCGGCTTGATGCTTGCTGCCAGGCAGAGGGAGCGGCTCTCCCCGCCCCGCACGCCGGGCGATTGACCTTCCCGTATCATCCGATAGGCTCATGTCTGGCCGGGTACGTGGCAACACGCGCCTCCGTGCAGGCTTGAGGAGGACCGCATGGCATTTGCAGCGTGGGTGCTGGGTGGATTCCTGTTCGCGTTCATCGCCGCTTCGGCTGTCGAGGCGGCGACCAATGGGCTGACCTTCCGCCAGGCACTCTCCTACCTGCCGCTGAAGCTGATCTGGCGGATCGATGACAGCGCCATGGCCGAAGCGCGCAAGGCCGCTGCCCCGGTCATCTATGTGGTCAGCCACCAATCGACGGTGGACCCGGCCCTGATGCTGGCGCTGCTGCCCCATGACACGCTCCACATCCTTGATCCTGCCACCGCGGAATCGGGGTGGATGGAGCCGTTCCGCGCGATGGCCCGCTCGATCACCTTCAACGCCGAGCACGTGTTCGTCTCGCGCCGCCTGGTACGCCACCTGAGGGGCAAGGGGCGGCTCGCGGTCTATCTGCCGGAGGCGGTGGAGCCCGACAAGAAGACCATGCGGCTTTACCGCGCCATCGCGCGCATTGCCCTTCGGGCCGGGGCAGACGTCGTGCCGCTGATGGTGAAGGGCGCGCGCAATTCGCCGTTTTCGCTGGTGCCCGAGTCCAAGGCACCGCGCCGCCTGTTCACGCCGCTCAAACTGCTCGCACTGAAGCCGCTGGACATGCAGGCGCTGATGTTGCGCGGCGGACCCGGCGAGACCACGGCGACCCATGCCCTGTTCGACCGCGTGGCCGACGTGCGCTATGCCGCCGGGCGCGACGGCGCGGGCACGCTGTTCGATGCCATGGCATCCGCCATGCGGCGCCATGGGGCCGGGCGCACGGCCGTCGCCGATCCGCTGACCGGGGCGCTGACCTATGGACGCATGATGGCGGGCGCACGCGTGCTGGCGCGCCGTTTCGCCGCACTGTCGCTGCCCGGTGAACCGGTCGGCCTGATGCTGCCCAATGCCAATGGCGTCGCCGTTGCCTTCACCGCGCTGCAATCGGCGGCGCGCATTGCCGCCATGATCAACTACACGGCTGGCCCTGCCAATGTAGCGGCGGCCATCCGCACGGCGCGCATCCGCACCGTCATCTCGTCACGCGCCTTTGTGGAAAAGGCCGAGCTTCAGGGCGTCATCGCGGCCATCGAGGCGGCCGGTGCCCATGTCGTCTGGCTGGAAGATTTGCGCGAAAGCGTTGGCGCGGTGGAAAAGCTCACCGGCTTCCTGTTGCGCTCCATCCCCGTGCAATGCGCCCGCCCGCCCGAAGCGGCGGTGATCCTGTTCACCTCCGGCTCGGAGGGGACGCCGAAGGGCGTGGTGCTGAGCCATGACAACGTGCTCGCCAATGTGGCCCAGATCGACGCGCGCATTGATTTTTCGCCGCGCGACCGGCTGTTCAACGTCCTTCCTGTCTTCCATTCCTTCGGGCTGACGGGCGGCACGATCCTGCCGCTGGTGAGCGGGGTGGAACTGTTCCTCTATCCCTCTCCCTTGCACTACAAGCTGATCCCGCAGGCCGTGGCCAAGATGAAGCCGACGATCATGTTCGGTACGGATACCTTCCTTTCCGGCTACGCGCGCACGGCCAGGGACAGCGATTTTGCCAGCCTGCGCATGGTGGTGGCCGGTGCGGAAGCCGTGAAGCCGGAGACCGAGCGGGTGTGGCGCGAGCGCTTCGGCGCGCAGGTGCTGGAGGGCTTCGGGATGACAGAGGCCGCGCCTGTCGTTGCCGTCAACTCCCATACGCACGGGCGGCTTTCCACCGTGGGGCGCCTGCTGCCCGGCATGGAGGCCCGGCTGGAACCGGTGGACGGCATCGAGCGGGGTGGCCGCATGTGGGTGCATGGCCCCAACGTGATGCTGGGCTACATGACCACCGACCGGCCCGGCGAATTGCAACCGCCCGCCGATGGCTGGCACGACAGCGGCGACATCGTGGAGATCGACCGGGACGGGTTCCTGGCCATTCGCGGACGGGCCAAACGCTTCGCCAAGGTGGCCGGCGAGATGGTGTCGCTCGGCGCGGTGGAGATGCTGGTGCAGGCGCTCTGGCCGGAGGAGCGCCATGCCGCCGTGTCCGTTCCCGACAAGCGCAAGGGCGAGCGCGTGGTGCTGGTGACGACCGCCGTCAACGCTGATCCCGGCGAATTGCGCGACTATGGACGCCGCGCCGGTGTGACCGAACTGATGGTGCCGAACGACATTGTGAAGGTGCCGGACATTCCGCTGCTCGGCTCCGGCAAGACTGACTATTCCGGCGCCCGCGACATCGCGCTGGAAAAGCTCGGCCTGAAACACGCAGCCTGATGATTGCCCGGAGAACCGATCTGAGGACCGCCCTGGCGTTGGGGCCTCAGCCCTTTTCGTCGCCCAGCGGATTTGCGGCGGCAATTTCACGGGCCTCGCGCTTGCGGTAGCTCATGGCCGAGACCGGCAGTGCCGCCAGATAGCCAAGTGCGACCACCACCAGCGCCTCGAAGGTGAAGGCGGCAAGGAACATGATGGCAAGTGCAACGGCCAGGATGACCGGCACGGCCACCGTGCGCGGGACTTTCAGCCCCAGCGCCTTGCCGGACCAGACCGGAAGGCGGCTGACCAGCAGCAGAGCGACGGCCACCGTGTAGAGCGCAAAGGCGAAGGCCAGGCCCTTGCCCGGCTCCATGCCGATCTGGCCCAGATAGACCGGCAGCAACACCACCAGGGCGCCAGCCGGTGCGGGCACCCCGACGAAATATTCACCCTGCCAGGCGGCGCGGCCGGGATTTTCAGCCATCACGTTGAAGCGGGCCAGGCGCAGGGCGCAGGCAATGGCGTAGATCAGCGCGGCGATCCAGCCGAAAGAAGGCGCCAGGTCCAGCATGAAGAGATAGAGGACGAGCGCGGGCACAACACCGAAATTGACGATATCGGCCAGCGAATCCATCTGCATGCCGAATTTTGACGTGGCCTTCAGCGCGCGCGCGACGCGCCCGTCGATGCCGTCGAGGAAGGCGGCCAGCAGCACCAGCATGACGGAGCGCTGGAATTCACCCTCGATGGCGTAGCGCACGCCGGTCAGTCCCGCGCAGATGGCGAGCACGGTGATCAGGTTCGGCCAGATCATGCGCAGCGGAATGTCGCGCAGGCCGGGGCCGCGCGCCTGGGCGCCGTTGCGGTTTTCCGGTTCGCCATTGGGATCGAAGGGCGGAAAGGCATCCATGGCTTATTCGGCCCTGACGTGGGGCGCAGGACGGCCCGTGCCGTGATCGGCCAGCACCGTTTCGCCCGCAATCATCGACTGGCCGATGGCGACGCGCGGCGTGTAGCCATCCGGCAGGTACACATCGACGCGGCTGCCGAAGCGGATCAGGCCGAAGCGCTCGCCCGCGCGGATATCCTCGCCCTCGCCCGCCCAGCACAGGATGCGGCGTGCCACGAGCCCCGCCACCTGCACCGCCGCGATGGTGCCGTGCGGGCCTTCCAGCACGACGCCGTTGCGCTCGTTCTCCTCGCTCGCCTTGTCCAGCTCGGCATTCAGGAATTTGCCTGGCCGGTGGACGATGCGGGTGATGCGGCCGCGCACCGGGGCGCGGTTCACGTGGACGGAGAAGACATTCATGAAAACCGAGATGCGCTGCATCGGCTCCGGCCCCATTCCCAGTTCGGCGGGCGGGGCGGCGCGGTCAATCAGCGAGACGATACCGTCGGCAGGTGAAATCACCAGATCATCATCGACCGGCACGATCCGCTCGGGATCGCGAAAGAAATAGGCGCACCAGCCGGTAAGGATGAGGCCGATCCAGAAAAGCGGCGACCAGATGAGGCCCAGAACCAGCGCTGCGGCGAAGAAAGCGGCGACGAAGGGCCAGCCTTCCCGGCGCACCGGAACGAAGGTTCTTGTAATCGTGTCGGCAAGACTCATCACGGCACCCTTTCTGGCGATTTCCCCGTCTACCGGAACCGGGCGGATGGCGCAAGAAACAGGGGGAGTTGAGCGGAGGGGGACCGGCGGCGGGGTTGATGGCCGTTCTCTCCGCTTGCGGGGAGGCCGGAAAGGCGAGCGAAGCGAGGGCGGTCCGGGCGGGGGTGAGTAGCAGTAGCGATGTTCACCCCCACCCGCGCCTTCGGCGCGACCTCCCCCATCCAGGGGGAGGTTGGGCTCCGGCGTTCTTGTCTCCACAAGGGGAGGTGGCGCGGCAGCGCGCACCGCCTTCGCGGTCAGCGCTTTGATTTGCCTCACGGCATGGGTTCCCGGCTCAAGGCCGGGCATGACGCCGGAAATGGTGGTGCGTAATACCCCTCATCCGGCCTCGCTTCGCTCGGCCACCTTGTCGTTCCGCCATCTTCGATTCCTCCCACAAGGGGAGAAGGAAGAGACGCAAGCGCCGCCCGCCCGCTCACACTGCGGGCATTTTTCGCGTGACGATGCCCAGTTCGTCTTCCTCCTGCGCGCGGCGCAGGCGCTCCTCGGCTTCGGTGGCCTCGCGCTGGCGGTCCCACATGTCGGCATAGAGGCCCTTTTTCGCCAGAAGCTCGCGGTGGGTGCCCTGCTCGGCGATCTCGCCGTCACGCAGCACGATGATGGAATCGGCGCCGATGACGGTGGAGAGCCGGTGGGCGATGACCAGCGTGGTGCGGTCCTTGGACACGAGGTCGAGCGCGGCCTGGATTTCCTGCTCGGTGTGGGTGTCGAGCGCCGAGGTCGCCTCGTCGAGGATCAGGATCGGCGGGGCTTTCAGGATGGTGCGGGCAATCGCCACGCGCTGTTTCTCGCCGCCCGAAAGCTTCAGCCCGCGCTCGCCCACCATCGCCTTGTAGCCCTCCGGCAGCTTTTCGATGAAGCCGGAAATCTGCGCCAGCTCGGCGGCGCGCCTGACCTCGTCCTCGCTTGCCGCCATGCGGCCATAGCGGATGTTGTAGGCAATCGTGTCGTTGAACAGCACGGTATCCTGCGGGACCATGCCAATGGCGCCGCGCAGGCTCTTCTGGGTCACGCCGCGCAGATCCTGCCCGTCGATGGTGATGGCACCGGACTGGATGTCATAGAAGCGGAACAGCAGCCGCGAGATGGTGGACTTTCCCGCGCCGGAAGGGCCGACGATGGCAACCGTGTTGCCCGCGGGAACCTCGAAAGAGATGCCCTTCAGGATCGGGCGGCTCGGATCATAGGCAAAGTGCACATCCTCGAAGCGGATGGCGCCGTCGCGGACGGCGAGGTCCGGTGCGTGCGGCTTGTCGGTCACCTCGGCGCGCACATCCAGCAGGTCGAACATCTGCTCAATGTCGGTGAGGCCCTGACGGATCTCGCGGTAGATGAAGCCGATGAAGTTCAGCGGGATGGAGAGCTGCATCAGCATGGCGTTGATGAAGACGAAATCGCCCAGCGTCTGGGTTCCCGCCTGCACTTCCAGCGCCGACATGACCATGACAATCGCCATGCCCGCACCGAAGATGACCGCCTGGCCAAAATTCAGCCAGCCGAGCGAGGTCCAGGTCTGGGTCGCGGCCTTCTCGTAACGCGCCATGGAGCGGTCGAAACGCTCGGCCTCCATCTGCTCGTTGTTGAAATATTTCACCGTCTCGAAGTTCAGCAGCGAGTCGACGGCCTTGGTGTTGGCCTCGGTGTCGGAATTGTTCATCTCGCGGCGGATGGAGATGCGCCAGTCGGATGCGCGCACCGTGAACCAGGTGTAGAGCCAGACAGTGACCGCGACGACGCCGACATAGGTAAGGCCGTAGGTGACGGCGAAAATGATCGCCACAAGCGCAAACTCGATGATGGTGGGCGCAGTGTTGAGGATGGTGAAGCGGACGATGGTCTCGATGCCCTTCACGCCGCGCTCGATGACACGCGACAAGCCGCCGGTGCGCCGTTCCAGATGGAAGCGCAACGACAGTTCATGCATGTGCACGAAGGTCTTGTAGGCAAGCTGGCGCACCGCATGCTGGCCGACGCGGGCAAAGAGCGAATCGCGCAACTGGTTGAGCCCGGCCTGCGCGACACGGGCCACGTTGTAGGCGATGACCAGGGCAACGGGCGCGACCAGCATGGCAGGTATGGCGGCGGGCAACCTGCCCTGCCCTCCCAGCGCATCGGTCACCCACTTGAAGAAGTAGGGCACCAGGATCAACACCAGCTTGGCAACCACGAGGAAGACAAAAGCCCATATGACACGCATCTTCAGGTCGGCGCGCCCCGTAGGCCACATGTAGGGCCAGAGATTGGCGAGGGTCGAAAAGGTTGACCCGCTGTCGGCGGAAACGGTCTTGGCCAAGTGATGTTCCTTGCGGGTCAGCGGCAGCAGGAAGACAGGGTTGCGTTCACCCGGTCCTTGAGCGCGGCAATCATGTCGTGGTTCAGTGCGTAGCGGGAGCGCTGGCTGTCAGGACTCCAGGTCACCAGTCCGGCTTCCACCAGCACTTTCAGGTGCTGGGAAACGGTGGACTGCGCCAGATGGGTTGCCTCCACCACCTCACGGCAGCAGCAGGCATCGCAGCAGGCAAGCCGCTGCAGGATCTTCAGGCGAACGGGATGGCCAAGTGCTGCCAGCTGGCGGGCAAGAGCGGCACCTTCCCCAGCCGGGGCGGAGTCAGCAACAGCCGGTGCAATGGTGGATGGCCTGGAGGAAGCGGTCATGCTCATCGTATATCGCCGATGAACGATGTTTGCAACATGCAAGGCGCCGCCGGCGGAGTTGCTCACGTGTACGCCCGGTCAAATGGGCGTCTTCACGGCAAGCGGAACCTGGAAGACCGGCTTCAGCGGGGCGCCGACTGGTCCTGCGGCGCTGTCTCCACCGAGCTCATGTCGGCATTCTCGCCTTCCGGTGTCTTGCCCGGCACCTTGAACACCTGCCCCGGCCAGATGCGATGCGGATCGGAAATCTGGGCCTGGTTGGCGAGATAGATGGTGGAATAGCGCACGCCCCGGCCATAGACCCGGCGGGAAATGCGCCACAGCGAGTCGCCCTTGCGAATGATGACGGAGCCTTCGGCCGATTCCAGCGGCGCGGCCGTCTTGGCCGCATCGCCTGGGGCCACGGAGCCGGGTTCGGAAGGATTGCCCATGGCGCTGTGCGATTGGGCACCGGGCGCAATGGCGGCGACCTTTTCGCCTGCC
>JACKJW010000014.1 GCA_020637755.1 Brucellaceae bacterium
GCGTTGGGGGTGCGGCCGACGTATGGGATGCCGTCAATGATGTCGGCAGCAGGCGTCGGCGCACGGTAGCCGTCGGTATCGAAGGGGAAGTCCTCCTTCTTGGCCTTGCCTTCGGCGACCAGCATTTCGGCAGCCTTGAGGTAGATTTCGGGCTTGTAGACCGACTTGGCGACCTCGTCGTACCAGCTGTCCGGCTTGGTTTCGCCGATCTGGCCCCAGCGGCGCATCTGGGTCAGGTACCAGACGGCGTCAGAGTAATAGGGGTAGGTCGCGTAGTGGCGGAAGAAGACGTTGAAGTCCGGCACGTCGCGCTTGTCGCCCTTTTCATACTCGAAGGTGCCGGTCATGGAGTTGGCGATCACGGCCTTGTCGGCGCCCACATATTCTGGCTTGGACAGCATCTCGACCGCTTCCATGCGGTTTGCGTTGTCGTTCTCGTCCAGCCACATGGCGGCACGGATGAGTGCCTTGGTCAGGGCAAGCGTCGTGTTCGGGTTCTCCTCGGCGAATTTCTTCGTCAGGCCGAACACCTTCTCCGGGTTGTTCTTCCAGATCTCATAGTCGGTGACGACCGGGACGCCGATGCCCTTGAACACCGCGGCCTGGTTCCACGGTTCGCCCACGCAGTAGCCAAGGATGGTGCCGGCTTCCAACGTTGCCGGCATCTGCGGCGGCGGGGTGACGGAGAGCAGCGCGTCGGCCTTGATCTGACCGGACACGTCGGTTGAGGAATAGTAGCCCGGATTGATGCCGCCGGAGGCCAGCCAGTAGCGAAGCTCGTAATTGTGGGTGGAGACCGGGAAGACCATGCCCATGTTGAAAGGCTTGCCTTCGGCCTTGAACTTGTCGACGACCGGCTTCAGCGCATCGGCCTTGATGGGATGGACCGGCTTGCCGTCTTCCATCGGCACATTGGCCTTCATCATGTCCCAGATTTCGTTGGAAACGGTGATGCCGTTGCCGTTCAGGTCCATGGAGAAGGGGGTGATGACCTCTGCCTTGGTGCCGAAACCGATGGTCGCGGCGATCGGCTGGCCGGCGAGCATGTGCGCGCCATCGAGTTCGCCCGTGATCACGCGGTCCAGCAGCACCTTCCAGTTGGCCTGCGGCTCAAGCGTGACATAAAGACCTTCATCCTCGAAATAGCCGAGTTCCTTGGCCACGGCGAGCGGGGCCATATCGGTGAGCTTGATAAAGCCGAACTTCAATTCATCCTTTTCAACATCGAGCATCTCGGCCGAAGCCGGGACAAGGCCCGTGGCAAGCAAGGCCAGCGTGGCGGCGGTCGTCATGAGAAAGCGGCGGTTGATCATGGTCGGTCCTGTCTCTTGGTCCGTCCGGGGCGGCGGTATTGCTGCACCGGGTTGAATGAAAAAGCCGCCGGCCGAGACCTGCGCTCCGTTCATCCGGGAAGGCACGTGTCTCAGTCGGCGGCTCTGCCTGTTGGCGCCCTTCATTGGACACCGAATTCTTGATCCGGGAGGATACGCAAATCTCAAGGCATGAAGCGTGCCAGTTTTTCAAACGCGCGGTAAGTCGCGGAAATTATTGTAATGTTTATGTTGCCCGCCTGGATGGCGGATCGATTGCACCTTGGAGCATGCCCGAAAAATGGTGCGTTGCTGCACAAATATTGTGCGACGCACAATCCATGCACAAATCATGGGCTTTTCAGTGGTTCGGCTACAGCGTCTGCTGACGAATGTAGGCGTCGAGGGCATCAGGATCGAAGATGCGCCCGTCGAAGAAGCCGTCCGGGCCAAGCATCAGCATGCCGCCGGAGGCGCCTGCCGTCTCGGCGCGCATCAGCGCCCCTTCCACCTTGGCATTGGCATTTGGGACAAGGCCGCCCGCCGCACCGATGGATGTCCGGTAGATGTCGGGCCGGTAGGTCTGGCGGGCCGTGAGGGCATTGTCCGACGTGTGCGTCACCATGCCCCAGCGCACCATTTGCGAATAGAACCAGAGGGCATGGCTCTCCCACGGAAAGGTGGCCGCGCGTTCAAAAGCCACAAAGCGGGCTGGGCCGGACAGGGCTTCTGTCAGGACGCCGGCCTTGACATTGAGTGCGGCGGGACCGGACAGGATGCCGGCCAGGGCCTCGCCATTGGCCGGATCGCCGCACCATCGGGCGGCCCGGTACAGGGCGGCCATGAGCGCATTGACGGTTCCGGTGTTTTCGTCCGCCCAGCGCCTGGTCATGGACAGCACCTTTTCCGGGCTGTTGGCCCAGATGGCGTGCTTCACGGTGAGAATGCGGCCGGCACCGCGCGCAACGGCCATCGTGTTCCAGGGTTCGCCGACGCAGAAGCCGTCGAGATCGCCCTGCGCCAATGCGTCCGGCATGAAGGAAGGCGGCAGTATGACGATGTCCACGTCGCGCTCCGGAGAGATGCCACTGGCGGCCAGCCAGTAGCGCAGTTCCAGATTGTGCGACGAGTGGGCGTGGACCACGCCCAGCCGCAGGACAGGGCGGCCGGATTTCGCGCGCCGCGCAATGGCCTGGCGCAGGCCAGCACCTGCAGCGGACGCATCATCAACGCCTGCGACGCCGATTTCGTGATGCAATTCGGCCGAGACGGTGATGGCATTGCCGCCGAGGCCCAGCGCCATCGGCGCAATCATCGGCGTGGAAAAGGGCGTCAGGCCGAGATTGGCCGCAATCGGCATGGGGGCCAGCATGTGGGCGACATCCACGTGCCCGACGGCCATCCGGTCGCGCACATTGGCCCAGGATGTCTCGCGGAGAAGGTGGAGATCAATCCCTTCCTCCTCGGCAAACCCGCATTCACGCGCCGCGATCAGAAGCGAGGCGTCGAGAAGGGGGATGAAGGCTGCACGCACGGAATGGGTCATTCTCCGTCCTTTCCGCCCAGCAGGCTGGCCGACATCAGCAGGCTTTCGGCGACCTCCGCAATCTTGCGGTTCTGATTCATCGCGGTGGTCCTGAGCAGCGTGTAGGCCGCATTCTCGTCCACGCCGCGCGTCTTCATGAGGAGGCGCTTGGCCTTGTCGACGGCATCGCGGCCGGCAAGCGCCGAGCGGGCATCTTCCAGTTCCCGTTCCAGCCGGGAATAGGCATTGAAGCGGCTGACCGCCATTTCCATGATGGAGCGCACGCGATCCTGCCGGAATCCGTCCACCACATAGGCCGAGACGCCCGCCTCAATGGCCGCTTCCATGGAAGCATGGTCGGATTTGTCGACAAACATGGCGATCGGCCGTTTGACCGCGCGTGCGACCTGAAGCATGTCTTCCAGCATGTCGCGGTTGGGGTGGCCCAGATCCATGATGATGACATCGGGCGTGATCTGTGACAGCCGTGCCGCCAGCCCGTGCATCCCGGTCAGCACATGGACATCATGATAGCCCTCCTTGCGCAGGCCTTCCTCGATGATGGAAGCGCGGGCAGGGTGGGTATCGATCACGGCGATGGTGGACCGGGCAGGAGTCATGGGCCAATCTTTGCCCAGCCGAAGCGATTGTGCAATGCATCATAATCAGGTGCGCACAGGGCATGGTTGCTCCGGGCCGATCGGCGGCTCCCGAAATTGAAACCGGGCAAATGCGAGAAGAGGCGGTCCTGCTACCTTTCGGGGAACGGCCTTCCTTGGCATCATCAAAGGTGGTGATCTTCCTTCCAAGCCCATGAAATAACGTAGCAAGTTCGTGAAACCGCAGACAATTTTATCGATCCGCTTAACAGCATGGTCGTTTCCGCGTGGGATTATGATGGCGCAGAGCGAATGCTGCGGAGGGCGTGAAATTGAAGATCAAGAAGTTCCTGGCATGCGAGTCGGGGAATTATACCATCGCAACGGCGGTCACCGTGGTGCCGCTCATGGCAGCGGTCATGGGCGTGACGGACCTTTCCATGAGCACCACGCAGAAGACCAATGCGCAGGCAGCGCTTGATTCTGCGGCCATCGCCATTGCCATCAACACCAACAAGGGCAAGAGCGAGGAAGAGCTGGAGGCCATCGGCCTGAAAGTCTTCGAGGCCAACCTGAAGCATGACGCGAATCTCGACGCCACCTTTGAATTTCCGGGCGTGACGCATGACGATTCCGGATTGCCGGAATTCGATGGCTCGACCTATGTCACGGTCATGGCTCCGTTCCGGGCCAATTCGCTGTTCAACCTGTCGCGCGGTGCGAGCACGACGCTCGTCAGCAAGGTGACGATCATGCCGGGCGATCCGGCTTGTGTGGTCTCGCTTTCGGCCAGTGCTTCGCCGGCGATCCGCCTGTGGGGTAGCACGGAAGTGGAACTGGACGGCTGCGCCATGGCCGCCAATTCGAGCGCGGATGAGGCCATCAAGCGGGGCGGCAATGCCAAGCTCAAGGCGGAATGCGTCTCGACAGTGGGCGGCACCAGCGGCATTGATTCAAGTTCCCGTGTCGACCTGGAATGCAGCGCCTCGATCGAAGGTGCCATGGCGGTTGTCGATCCTCTGGCAGGCATGAGCGCTCCGGCCAATGGCGCCTGCAAGAGCCTGCCGACCGGCAACGCCAACACGGTCAAGACCCTCCAGCCGGGCACCTATTGCAACAAGAACATTTCTGGCAACTACATCCTGCAGCCTGGTACCTATATCCTTGACGGCGGCGAGATCGATATCGGCAACAATGATACCTTCACCGGTGCCGGCGTCACGATCTTCCTGAAGAACGACGCTTCGGTATCCTTCGGTGCCAATGCCATCGTCACGCTTTCGGCCCCGACATCGGGCACCTATGCGGGCATCCTGTTCTTCTCAGACCGCGGCAATACCGCGACCCTCGACTTTGGCGGCGGCGCGCTCACGACGCTCGCTGGCTACATCTATGCGCCAGACGGCCATGTCGAGTTCGCGGGCAATTCGACGGCTGGCGGCAATGCCTGCATCCGAATCGCGGCCAGCACAGTGAACATGACGGGCAATACCGGCCTGAAGGCCGATTGCAGTGCCGTGTTCGGTTCGCTGGACATGACACTCGCCGGCAATATCCGCTTCATCCAGTAGGGCGTTCCCATGCTTTTCCGGCTGATCCGCAATTTCCGTAACGACCGCCGGGGCAATCTGGCGGTGACGGCCGGATTGCTTGGGGTTCCGCTGGCCATCGCGGGTGCCATGGGTATCGATTCGGCCAATATGAGCCGGTTGAAAAGCGGAATGCAGAATGCGGCCGATGCTGCCGTGATGACCGCGGCGCTGAACCTTGGCCGTCCGGATGTCGGAGCCTATGCGGGCAAAGTGTTCGACAGCAATATTGCCGAGGACAACTACGGCACGCAGTCCGCGCGCCCGGTCTATTCCTATGGCGGTGTCACCCATGATGCCGACGGCAATCCGGTCGTCACGGTTTCGGCCTCGCTGGCTTATCAGCGCATGATCAATGTTGCACCGGGCAGCAACACCGCCGGTTCTCGCACGATTTCCGTTTCGGCAAAGGCCACCCTGCCGCCGGGCGACCCGGCCTGCATTTTCGCATTGAGCGGAACTGCCAGCCGTTCGATCAATGTTGCAGGTTCGACCACCGTGGACATTGATGGCTGCGTCGTGGGGTCCAACTCCACGGCGGACGATTCCATTTATGTCGGTGGCGCGGGAACGCTGGACGCCGATTGTGTCGTTTCCTCCGGCGGCATCGATGCCGGGACGGGACTGACAACGGATTGCTCGGCCAATCGCGAGCACTACATCCAGTCGCCGGACCCGCTGGCGACTGTTCCTGAGCCGTTGCCAGGCGTCCTGTTGGCCAACCCCGCCAAGAAAGACACAACGGTTGCCGCAGGCCGCTACAACGATCTCGACCTCGACGGCACCAAAACGCTGGCGCCGGGCCTGTATTACATCGACGGCGACCTGACCGTTCACGGCGACATTACGGGCACCGGTGTCACCTTCTACCTTGCCAACGGATCGGTGAAAATCAACGGTGCGGCCAATCTGGTCATCACGCCGCCGACCACCGGTGACTATGCCGGAATTTCCTTCTTTGGCGGACGGACGAACACCAACAGCCAGAGCTTTACCGGCAGCGGCACGATCTCGCTGGACGGCTTTGTCTATTTCCCGGCAGCCGACGTCACCTATCAGGGCAATTCGACCAGCTATTCGCAATGCATGCGCATTGTCGCGAACACGGTCACCATGACCGGCAATTCAGACCTGAGCGCCGATTGTTCAGCCGTTCTGGGCGGCCGTGAGGCGCTGCTGGCCGGCCAGCCGTATATTTCCGGCTGAGGGTCCGGTCTCAGGGCTCTGCCGAGCAAGGTCGTCCGGGCCACCGTAACCGCTGGAACGCCTGCGCAATGCGCCGCCATCAAATTGCCCAGATGCCGTCACAATGGATTAATCGGCTACTAAATGTTTTCTGCCAAAACTGTGCAGGAAACGGCTTGGCATATCTGTCGCCAGACGCGATGGATGTGAGCGGGCAGGGGACTGTAAGCCAGGAGAGGGCTTGGGGAATGGTGCATATCGTGAAGCGAAGCCTTGGTCTTGCCATGGCCGGAGCAGCATGTGCCTTGCTGGCTGCCTGTGCGAGCACGTCCACGGTCACGCACTCCGCCATCGCGCCCAAGCCCACCAAGGAATATTTCGCCGAGAAGGAATATGGCGTCAAAGCCAGCCCGCGCGTTTCCACCAAGCGTTCGCGCCTGACCCGTGGCGGCGGCCGCTACCAGGTTGGCAAGCCCTATCAGGTGCGTGGCAAGTGGTACTATCCGAAGGAAGAACCGGGCTACTCCAAGACCGGTCTGGCCTCCTGGTATGGCGATGCCTTCCACGGCCGCCTGACGGCCAATGGCGAAATCTATGACATGACGCACCTGACGGCGGCGCATCCGACGATGCCGTTGCCCTCCTATGCGCGCGTCACCAATCTCGACAACGGTGCATCAGTCATCGTGCGCGTCAACGACCGCGGTCCCTATGCCCATGGCCGGGTGATCGACCTGTCGCGCAAGGCCGCCGAGATGCTGGACTACAAGCACAAGGGCGTTGCGACGGTGAAGGTCGATTATGTCGGTCCGGCCCGCCTCGACGGACAGGATGAAGCCTATCTGGTTGCTTCCTACCAACCCAACGGCGTCAAGATGGACCCGGCTTCGGTTGGCCAGCCGTCCGGCGTGATGCTTGCGATGAATGCCCCGCAGCCGTCGCCCCAGGTTTCCGTCGTTTCCGTCCGCAGGCCGGACGGCGCGCTTCCCGGTGTGATCCGCGCCAATTCCTATGCCCCGGCCAATACCTCGCCGCTGCCGGTCGGTTCCGTCGCGCCGGCAGAGGCCGATGCGGCAGCGCCCCTGGTTCTTCCCGACACCGTTCCGGCGCCGGAGTTCCGGCCTGATGCCATTGCCGCCGGCCAGCTGCGCGCGCCGCTTCTTGGCTATGCGCCCGAGCGCATGACCGCCGGTGCCGAGGCCATCGACCGGCTGATCCGCCGCAATGATGGGGTGTTGGACGCTGCCTCGCTGCGGGCCGCCTATGTTCGTGATGGGCGGATCGAAAACCCCGCCTATGTGGCTGCCGGGACCTTCACGGTGGAAGCCGAAGCCCGCAAGGCGCTTGCCACGCTTTCGCGGCTCGGCCGTGCCGAGATCGTGGCTGCCGCAGGTGCCTGGACGGTCAATGTACATCCGCTGCCGGGCAAGTCCGAGGACGCGCTTCTTCAGGCGCTCTGGGCCAAGGGATTTGCCGACGCCTTCACGGTGCGGGAATAGGCCGGGCTTGCCGCCGGCCATCGCTGATTTCCTGACGCAGCTGTTGCGGTTGCCGGACGCGCATCAACTTTGCTAGGGTTTGCCCGGGGCTCCATCGGGGAAATCTTTCAGCCATGCATGCCATCAAAGCCTTGCCGGGTTCCGTCCTTGCCGGATGGATCGTTCTGATGTGTTCGCTGCTGCCCGCCCATGCGCAGCTGTTCGAGACCTCCGCCAAGCAAGCCTACATGATCGATGCGGCAACCGGGTCCATCCTGTTCGCCAAGGATGAAGACACGCTCATTCCGCCGGCCTCGCTGGCAAAGCTGATGACGATGGAAGTCGTCTTCAACGCCATCAAGTCGGGGCGTCTGACGATGGACGACACGTTCATTGTCTCGGAAAATGCCTGGCGCAAGGGCGGTGCCGTGTCTGGCGGCTCCACCATGTTTGCCGAACTGAAATCCTCGATCCGGCTGGAAGACCTGATCCAGGGCGTGATCGTCCAGTCTGCCAATGATGCCTGCATCATCATCGCGGAAGGCATGGCCGGATCGGAGGAGAATTTTGCCCGCCTGATGACCGAGCGCGCGCGCAAGATCGGGCTGGAAAAGTCCGTTTTTAAGACGGCGACGGGACTGCCAGCGGAGGGCCAGGTCGTCACGATGAAGGAGCTGGCGAAGCTCGCCATGCACCTCTTCAAGACTTATCCGGAATTTTACCACTATTACAGCCAGGGCGAATTCACCTGGAACAAGATCCTCCAGCGCAACCGCAATCCGCTGCTGAAAATGGATATCGGCGCGGATGGTCTGAAGACCGGATTCACCGAGGAGAGCGGCTATGCCATCGTCGGTTCCGTCAACCGTGACGGGCGGCGCATCTTCGTTGCGATGAGCGGGCTCGAAAGCGAGCGCGCCCGCGCCGAGGAATCGCGCAAGATGCTCGACTGGGGCATCCGCGCGTTTGAAACCGTGGAACTGTTCAAGAAGGACGAGGTGATCGGCGAGGCCGACACCTATGGAGGTGAAAAGTCAGCGGTGCCGTTGCGCGCTGAAGGGGCCGTGTCGATCCTCGTGCCGATCACCAACCGCGACAAGATGATCGCGCGTATTGTCTACCAGGGACCGGTCGATGTGCCTGTCGAGGCCGGGACGCCGGTCGGATCGCTGAAAATATGGATCGGCGACACGCTGAGCCAGGAAACGCCGCTCTATGCGGCGGAGACGGTCGAACGCGGATCGCTGAAGCAGCGGGCGATGGATGCGGTGGAAGAACTCCTGCTGGGCTGGCTGCGCGGCTGATCCGCCCCGTTGTGCCGCATGCGGATGGGCGGACCGGCTGGACGCGGCGGCTTGTGGTGCCTAAAGGAAGGACCGGAACCATTATCTCAAGGGATCGGGAGCGCCTGTGAGCCGGGGCCTGTTCATCACGTTCGAGGGCGGCGAGGGGGCCGGGAAATCCACGCAGATTGCGCGGTTGGCGGCAACTTTGCGCGCGCGCGGGCATGATGTGCTGGTGTCGCGGGAGCCGGGCGGCTCGCCGGGCGCGGAGGCAGTGCGCCACGTCCTTCTCTCCGGCGCGGCCGAACCGCTCGGCGCTGCCATGGAGGCCATCCTGTTTGCCGCCGCCCGTTCTGACCATGTCGAACAGGTGATCCGCCCGGCGGTGCGCGCAGGCCGCATCGTGCTCTGCGACCGTTTCATGGATTCCTCGCGCGTCTATCAGGGGGTGACCGGCGATCTCGATCCGTCCTTCATGGCCAAGCTGGAAGCCGTCGCGATCAACGGCATGGTGCCGGACCTGACGCTGATCCTCGATCTTCCGGCTGAGACCGGGCTGGAACGGGCCCATGCGCGGCGCGCTTCGGCGGAAGCCGCTGACCGCTTTGAAAAGGAAGGACTTGCGACTCATGAGCGCCGCCGCCAGGCCTTCCTCGACATTGCCGCGCGCGAGCCGGAACGTTGCCGCGTGATCGATGCGGCGCGCGATCCGGACGCTGTTGCCGCCGCGATCCTTGCCGCCGTGGACGCACTGCCGGGGATGCCCGCGACGCCCGAAAGCCGCCGGGAGCCGGCATGATGGAAAAGCTCTCCCCGGAACAGGCTGACAGCCTTCCCGGCATTCCCGATCCGGCGGAAAACCCGAACCTCTTCGGGCATGGCGAGCAGGCTGACCAGCTGGCCGAGGCGTTCCGGTCGGGCCGGATGCACCACGCCCTGCTGTTCACCGGTCCCTCCGGCATCGGCAAGGCAACGCTCGCCTTTCATCTGGCCTGGCACCTGCTGAAGGAGCGCGATCCCGCCACGGCCGCGGCGCATCTGGCCGCGCCTGAACCGGGCAGCGCTGTGTGGCGGCAGATGGCCGCCGGGTCGCATCCCGGCGTCCTGCATCTCGCCCGGCCCTATGACGACAAGGCCAAGAAATTCCGGCAGGTGATCACCGTCGACGAGATCCGCCGCGTCGGGCGCTTCCTGTCGCGTACGGCCCATGATGGCGGCTATCGCATCGTCATCATCGATTCGGCCGATGACATGAACACCAATGCAGCCAATGCGCTGCTGAAAAGCCTCGAGGAGCCGCCGCGCGCGACGCTCTTCATCCTCATTTCCCATTCGCCCGGCCGCCTGCTGCCGACCATCCGCTCACGTTGCCAGGTGCACCGCTTTTCACCGTTGGGTTCCGATGTGCTGGAACAGGTGCTCGCCTCCATCGGCGCTGACATGCCTATGGATGATGCGGGCAGGCAGCGCTTGCTGGAGCTGTCGGAAGGCAGCGCACGCAATGCATTGCTGATGACCCAATATGGCGGTCTCGACATCGCGCAGGCCTGCGACAGCGTGCTGGATGCCCGTGGCTTCGATGTCGGTGCGGCGGGAAAGATTGCCAATGCCGTGGCTGCGCGCGGCGCCGACATTCCCTTTGACCTGTTCAACCGGCACCTGACGGACCGGCTGGCCCGGGATGCGGCCTCGGCTGCGTCAGGCGGTGATCCGGGCCGCGCACGGCGCCTTGAAACGCTCTGGCGCGAGACCGGCGAAACCATCCTCCAAGCCGTGACCTACAATCTCGACAAGCGGCAGCATGTGATGGGACTGCTCAACCGGCTGAACGCGGAATTGGCGCGCTGACTGCATCGGCCGCGCATGCGCTATGGCATTGACGCGCCATATGCGATATCCCCCTGAATACCCTGCCAAACACTTGCAAAGACCGGCCCGAACGCCATGACCCGTGACAGCTTCTACATCACCACGCCCATCTTCTATCCCAATGGTGTGCCCCATATCGGGCATGCCTACACGGCGATTGCCACCGATGTTCTGGCCCGCTTCGCGCGCGCCGACGGCAAGGACGTGTTCTTCCTGACCGGGACCGATGAGCACGGCCAGAAGATGCAGCAGACGGCCGAGAAGGAAGGCATTACGCCAATCCAGCTCGCCGACCGCAACTCGGCGGTATTCCAGAAACTTGCCGCCACGCTCGGCTGCTCCAACGATGATTTCATCCGCACCACCGAGGAACGTCACCGCATTTCCGTGCAGGAATTGTGGAAGCGCATGGAAGCCAATGGCGACATCTATCTCGGC
The DNA here is from genome assembly GCA_020637755.1 of Brucellaceae bacterium. GTDB lineage: Bacteria > Pseudomonadota > Alphaproteobacteria > Rhizobiales > Rhizobiaceae > Zhengella. The sequence continues at coordinate 11,277 of JACKJW010000014.1, forward strand.
AAGTATGGCGGCTGGTATTCCGTGCGTCAGGAAGCCTACTTCGACGAGGGCGAGACGGTGGTCGGCGAGGACGGCGTGCGCCGCGAGCCGCTCGGTTCGCCCGTGGAATGGGTGGAAGAGGAGAGCTACTACTTCCGGCTTTCCGCCTATGGCGACAAGCTGCTGGCGCTCTACGAATCCAACCCGGATTTCGTGCTGCCAGCCGAGCGGCGCAACGAGGTGGCAAGCTTCGTCAGGGGCGGCCTCAAGGACCTGTCCATCTCCCGCACCACCTTCGACTGGGGCATCCCCGTACCCGGCCATGACGGCCACGTCATGTATGTCTGGGTCGATGCGCTGACCAACTACATCACGGCGGCGGGCTATCCGGACACTGAAAATCCGCGCTGGCGCTACTGGCCGGCCATGCACATCATCGGCAAGGACATCGTGCGCTTCCACGCGGTCTATTGGCCGGCCTTCCTGATGAGCGCGGGCGTCGAACTGCCCAAGCGCGTCTACGCCCACGGCTTCCTGTTCAACAAGGGCGAGAAGATGTCGAAGTCGGTCGGCAATGTGGTCGATCCCTTCGCGCTGGTGGAGGCCTACGGGCTGGACCAGGTGCGCTATTTCTTCATGCGCGAGGTGCCCTTCGGGCAGGACGGCTCCTACAGCCACGAGGCGATCGTCCAACGGACCAATGCCGACCTTGCCAATGGCATCGGCAACCTGGCACAGCGCTCGCTCTCCATGATCGCCAAGAATTGCGAGGGCAAGGTGCCTGCCAATGATGCGCTGACAGCAGATGACAAGGCGCTGTTCAGCCAGGCTGAAACGGCACTGGCGGCGGCGCGCGAGGCGATGGAGCGCCAGGCGATCCACAAGGCGCTGGAAGCCGTCTTTGACATGGTGACGGCTGCGGACAAGTATATCGACACGCAGGCTCCCTGGGTGCTGCGCAAGACCGATCCGGCGCGCATGGGAACGGTGCTCTACACCGTCGCCGAGACGGTGCGCCGTATCGCCATCCTGCTGACACCCTTCATGCCGGGTTCGGCCTCAAAGCTGCTCGATCTGGTGGCAGCGCCTGACGGCCGGCGCGGCTTCGATGCCATCGGCGACATGCTGGTGCCGGGCACGGAACTTCCCGCGCCGCAGGGCGTGTTCCCGCGCTACGTGGACAAGGAAGACGCCTGAGCCGATGCCGGTCCTGATCGACAGCCATTGCCATCTGGATTTCCCTGACTTCGCCGAGGAGCGTGACGCCATCGTGAGCCGCGCACTGGATGCCGGCGTGAAGCGCATGGTGACGATCTCGACGCGCGTGAAGAGGTTTGACGCCATCCGCGCCATCGCCGAGGCGCATGGGCCGGTCTTTTGCTCGGTGGGCACTCATCCGCACAATGCCCTTGAGGAGCAGGACGTCACGGCGGAGCAACTGGTTGCGCTCGCCGGGCATCCGAAATGCGTGGCGATCGGCGAGGCCGGGCTCGACTATTTCTATGACAAGAGCCCGCGCGACGAGCAGGCAAAGAGCTTCCGCGCGCACATCGCCGCCGCGCGCGAAACGCAGTTGCCGCTGGTGATCCATGCACGTGACGCCGACGAGGACATGGCGGCGATCCTGACGGAAGAGACAGGGAAGGGGGCCTTCCCCTTCATCCTGCATTGCTTTTCGTCTGGCCGGGCGCTTGCCGAGACAGGCATCGCGCTGGGCGGGTATGTTTCCTTCTCAGGCATTCTCACCTTCAAGAACAGCGAGGCGATCCGCGACATTGCGCGCGACCTGCCGCTCGACCGTCTGCTGGTGGAAACCGACGCGCCGTATCTGGCGCCGCCGCCGCACCGGGGCAAGCGCAACGAGCCGTCCTTCGTGGTCAACACCGCGCGCGTGCTGGCCGGGACGATGGGCGTCAGCGAGGAAGAAATCGCGAGGCGGACCACAGCAAACTGCCTTCGGCTCTTCAGCAAGATGCCGCCGCTGACGGAAAGCGCATGAGATGGCGGATCGGCTGCGCCTGACGATCCTCGGCTGCGGTTCCTCGCCAGGCGTGCCGCGAATCTCCGGCGACTGGGGAAATTGCGACCCGTCAAACCCCAGGAACCGCAGGCTCAGGGCCTCTGTGCTGGTTGAGCGGATATCGGATGCGGGCGTCACGCGAGTCGTGATCGACACCGGGCCTGATTTCCGCCAGCAGATGATTTCGGCCGGTGTTTCGGCGCTGGATGCGGCCGTCTACACCCATCCCCATGCCGATCACATCCATGGCATCGATGACCTGCGCGGCTTTGTCATCACCCAGCGCCGCATGATGAACATCTGGGCGGACCGCCCGACGCTCGACCGTCTGCTTGAAGGCTTCGGCTATTGCTTCCGCACGCCACCCGGCTCGTCCTATCCGCCGATCCTGCGCGAACACGAAATCACCCATGGCGCGTGTTTCACCATCGACGGGGAAGGCGGACCGCTCACCTTCGAGCCGCTGACGCAGGTGCATGGCGACATTCACTCGCTGGCCTTCCGCATCGGCCCTGTTGCCTATTGCTCGGACGTGTCATCCTTCCCGGATGCCACGATGAAGCGTCTGGAAGGGCTTGACCTGCTGGTCATCGATTCGTTGCAATACAAGCCGCATCCGAGCCATTTCTCGCTCGGCGAGGCGCTGGAAATGATCGAGCGGCTCAAACCGGTCCATGGTGTTCTGACGCACATGCACACGCCGCTCGATTACAACACGGTCATGGCCGAAACGCCTGCCCATGTGGAACCGGCCCATGACGGCATGGTGCTCGAATATCCACTTTGAAATCCCTGAATTGACGAGATTTATTCATGAGCAAGAGCATTGCGCGGGTTGAAGCGGCGGCACGGGATGCCGGTCTCGCGATCACGGTGCAGCGCATGGGCCAATCCACGCGCACCGCGCAGGAAGCCGCCGACCAGTGTGGCTGTGCGGTGGCGCAAATCGTCAAGTCACTGATCTTTCAGGGCGTGGACAGTGGCAAGCTGTACCTGTTTCTGGTGGCCGGAGACAATTCTCTTGATCTGGCCAAGGCAGCAGCGCTGACCGGCGAAGCGCTTGGCCGGGCCGATCCGCGATTGATCCGCGACGAGACCGGTTTCGCCATTGGCGGCGTTTCACCAATCGGCCACAGAATCGACATTGCATGTTTTGCCGATGAGACGCTGTCTCGCTTCGAGACTGTCTGGGCGGCCGCAGGCGCGCATGATGCCGTTTTCGAGGCTGCGCCTGAAGCGCTTCTGGCTGCTGCGAAGGCTGTGGTGACGGATCTGAAAATGTGAGACAAGCGATTGATAAAATTACAGATATTATTTCGAAGCCCGACCATTTTGTCTGTAGTTAAGTTCCATAATCCATCTTATGCAACATTTGTATGAACGCTGAAGGAGGCCGTGCTGTGAACCGGATTCCGCTTTCCCTGGCCGGTCTTGCCGGAGCATCTGGTGTCGCGCTTGCCGCCTACGCAGCCCATGCCGGTGGAGACAATCTGCGCACCGCCTCGCAGATGCTGCTCTTCCATGCACCGGCCCTGCTGGGCCTTGCCGCGCTGGTCCCGTCTGCGATGCGAAGGCTGGCCACGGCCATCATGGTGCTCGGCCTCGTGCTGTTCTGCGGCGATCTGGTGTTGCGCGAGCTGGCCGGGACGCGGCTCTTCCCGATGGCTGCGCCCATTGGCGGCACAAGCCTCATCCTGTCCTGGCTGCTGGTCGGGTTGTCGGCATTCTTTGCGCGGCCGTCACACTGACAGGCTGCCGGCGCGCTCGGCCAGCCGCACCCAATAGGAAGCCCCGTGCGCGATGGCGCTGTCATTGAAATCATAGGCCGGGTGGTGAAGCCCGGCGCTGTCACCGTTTCCGGTAAAAATGAAGGCGCCGGGCCTCGCATTCAGCATGAAGGAGAAATCCTCTGCGCCCATCAGCGGCGCGCAGGAGGCATCGACGTTTTCATCACCGGCCACCTCACCGGCCACAGCCGCCGCGAAATCCGTTTCATGGCCATGGTTGCGCGTCACCGGGTAGCCCGGCCGGAACTGCATGGTGGCCCGTGCGCCAAAGGCTGCCGGAAGGCTTTCCAGCACACGGTCCATCCGCATGCGCACGTCAGCGCGCACCTGTTCGGACAGGGTGCGCACCGTGCCCTTCAACTCGACGCGCTGCGGGATGACATTGTAGGCGTCCGAGCTTGACTGCATGGACGTGACCGACAGGACCGCACTCTCCACCGGATCGACGCTGCGCGCAACAATGGCCTGAAGGCTGGTGATGAGATGGGCGGCGACCAGCGCCGGATCGACGCATTTGTGCGGCATGGCGGCGTGGCCGCCGACGCCTTCGATCGTGATCGAGAAGTGATCGGCTGCAGCCATGATCGGGCCCGGGCGGATGGCAAATTGTCCGACGGGAATGCCCGGCATGTTGTGCATACCGAAGACACGGGCGATGGCGAAGCGTTCCATCATGCCATCATCCACCATGGCCTTGCCCCCTGCTCCGCCCTCCTCGGCGGGCTGGAAGATGACGGCGACAGTGCCCGCGAAATCGCGGGTTTCGGCCAGATGCCGCGCCGCACCGAGCAGCATCGCGGTGTGCCCGTCATGACCGCAGGCATGCATCTTGCCGGGAACCTGCGAAGCCCAGGCGGCACCCGTCGCCTCGGTGATCGGAAGTGCGTCCATGTCGGCGCGCAAACCGGTCACCGGCCCGCCACCGCGTGCGCCGCGGATGATGCCGACGACGCCCGTCTGCCCGATACCGGTGACGACCTCGTCGACCCCGAAGGCACGCAGCTTGCCGGCGACGAAACCGGCCGTGCGATGCACGTCGTAGAGCAGTTCGGGATTGCGGTGCAGGTCGCGGCGCCATTGCGCAATCTCGCCTGCCCTGGCCGCAATGGCCTCGTTTATGCCCATTGTCTCTCCCTGGTCCGGCATCACGGCCGGATCCTTTCCTGTCCCTGCAAGGCTATTGCCGGTGGCCCGCCTGTCAAGCCGCCGCAGCCTCCGCGATCTTTGCCAGTTGTGCCATGACGACCGCGGCCCCGGCGAGCCGCTTTTCCTGGCTCGGCAGGTCGCGCATCAGGAACACGCTCTGGTCCGGCCTGATCTTGGCGAATGACCCCTGCCACGCAATGTATTGCACCAGCGCGCCGGGGTTCGGGAATTCCTTGTTGCGGAACTGCACGACGACCCCCTTGGGTCCGGCATCGAGCTTTTCCACGTTGGCCTTGCGGCACAGCGCCTTGATATAGACGATCTTCAGCAGGTGCTGCACCTCGTCGGGCAGCGGGCCGAACCGGTCGATGAGTTCCGCCCCGAACCCGTCGATCTCCTGTGGCGTCGAGAGGTCGGCCAGGCGGCGGTAGAGGCCCATGCGCAGTTGCAGATCCGGCACGTAGTGTTCCGGGATCATGACCGAAGTGCCGACGGATATCTGCGGCGACCAGCCGGTGTCGCTCGTCAATTCCTCACCCCGGATTTCCTGCACCGCCTCCTCCAGCATCTGCTGGTAAAGTTCGTAGCCCACTTCCCGGATGTGGCCGGACTGTTCCTCACCCAGAAGATTGCCAGCGCCACGGATATCGAGGTCGTGGCTGGCGAGCTGGAACCCGGCGCCCAACGTATCGAGCGATTGCAGCACCTTCAGGCGGCGGTCGGCCGTCTGGGTCAATTGCTTGCGGGCGGGAAGCGTGAACAGCGCATAGGCGCGCAGTTTCGAGCGCCCCACCCGGCCACGCAGCTGGTAAAGCTGGGCGAGACCGAACATGTCGGCGCGATGGACGATCATCGTATTGGCGGTCGGGATGTCGAGGCCGGATTCCACGATGGTCGTCGACAGCAGCACATCATACTGGCCGTCGTAGAAGGCGTTCATGATATCGTCGAGTTCGCCGGGCGCGATCTGCCCGTGGGCGACGGCGACCTTCAGTTCCGGTACCGTCTGTGACAGGAAATCCCTGATTTCGCCGAGGTCGGAGATGCGCGGCACCACATAAAAACTCTGGCCGCCGCGATAGCGTTCGCGCAGCAATGTCTCGCGGATCACCACCGGATCGAAGGGCGAGATGAAGGTGCGCACCGCCATGCGGTCGACCGGTGGTGTGGTGATCAGCGACAATTCGCGCACGCCCGAGAGCGACAGTTGCAGCGTGCGCGGGATCGGTGTGGCCGAAAGCGTCAGCACGTGGACATCGCTCTTCAGTTCCTTCAGCCGCTCCTTGTGCTTGACGCCGAAATGCTGCTCCTCATCGATGATGAGCAGACCGAGGCGCTCGAAGGTGACCGAGGAACCGAGCAGCGCATGGGTGCCGACGACGATGTCCACCGTCCCGTCGGAGAGCCCCTTCTTCGTCTCTGCCAGTTCCCTTGCCCCGACAAAGCGCGAGGCGTGCCGCACCTTCACCGGCAAGCCCGCAAAGCGCTGCGAGAACGTCTTGAAGTGCTGGCGGGCGAGCAATGTCGTGGGCACCACGACAGCCACCTGCAAGCCCTCCATGGCGGCCACAAAGGCCGCGCGCAGCGCCACTTCCGTCTTGCCAAAGCCGACGTCCCCGCAGATCAGGCGGTCCATCGGACGGCCCTTGCCAAGATCGTCAATCACCGCGTCGATGGCGCCCTGCTGGTCATCCGTCTCCTCATAGGGGAAACGGGCAGCAAACTCGCCATAAAGTCCTTCCGGCGGAAACAGCTTCGGTGCGCCGCGCATCTCGCGTTCAGCGGCAATGCGGATGAGCTGGCCGGCCATTTCGAGCAGGCGCTTCTTCAGCTTGGCCTTGCGCGCCTGCCATGCGACACCGCCGAGACGGTCGAGCACCGCATCGGACCCTTCTGCGCCATAGCGCGACAGGAGTTCGATGTTTTCGACCGGCAGGAACAGCTTGCCGTCGCCCGCATAGTGCAGTTCCAGGCAATCATGGGGTGCGCCGGCGGCCTCGATGGTGCGCAGGCCCATGAAACGGCCAATGCCATGCTCGGCATGAACGACGATATCGCCATGGGCAAGCGAGGAGACTTCCGAAATGAAGTCGGAGGCCTTGCGGTTGCGCCGTGCCTTGCGCACCAGCCTGTCGCCCAGCAGGTCCTGTTCGGCCAGTACGGCGAGGGTCGCGGTCTCGAATCCGTGCTCGACGGGCAGGACCGCCAAGGCAACCGCCTGACCTCCGAGCTTCTCCGCGTCGCGCAGCGTGGCCGCGGGATGCATGTTGCCGAGGCCGTGCTCGTCAAGGATTTGCGCCAGACGGTCGAGCGAGCCTTCCGTCCATCCGGCCACAATGACGCGCTTGCCTGCTGTTCGCAGCGCGGCCACATGACGGACCGCGTGGTCGAAGACATTGGCGTCCGGGTCGGCGCGTTCGGCGGCAAAATTGCGGCCTGCAACAGCCCCCGCATGCAGCACAGTCCCCGCCCCGCCTGCCGGCTGTCCAAAGGGCGTCAGCGAAATTTCGAGGCGCTCGCGGGCCAGCTTTTCCGCCTGGTCACGGGTCAGGTACAGGCGCTGCGGTTCGACCGGCTTGTAGGGGATTTCCCCTGCCCCGCCGTGGCTGACACGCGCCTCGTAATGCTCGCGGATCTGCGCCTCACGTCCGGCGATGGCGTCATGGGCCAGGTGGTCGAAAATGACCGGCGCGCCGGGCAGATAATCGAACACCGTCTCCATGCGCTCGTAGAACAGTGGCAGCCAGTGCTCCATCCCGGCAAACCGGCGGCCTTCCGAGACGGCCTGATAGAGTGCATCATCGCGTTGTGGCGCGCCGAAGGCCTCGATATAGGCGCGGCGGAAGCGGCTGATGGTCTCGGGCGTCAGCGCTACCTCGCTCATTGCCTGCAGGCGCATTTCCTTCACCTGACCGGTGGTGCGCTGGCTTGCCGGGTCAAAGGCGCGGATCGACTCCAGCGTGTCGCCGAAAAAGTCGAGGCGTAGCGGCTCCTCGGCACCGGGCACGAAGAGATCGAGAATGCCGCCGCGCACGGCAAATTCGCCGACGTCGCGCACCGTGCCGGTACGCTCGAAGCCGTTCAGTTCCAGCCGGCGCGCCAGATCGGTCATGTCAGCGCGGTTGCCGGGCTTCAGCACCAGCGTCTGCGCCTCGATCATCTCGCGCGGTGGCACGCGCTGGAGCAGGCCGTTGGCGCTGGTGATGATGAACGCCGGATGCGGCTTGCGGGCAAGTGCGATCAGGCCGGCCAGCGCATCGATGCGCCGCGCGGCCGCGTCCGCGCCGGGCGACACGCGATCATAGGGCAGGCAGTCCCAGGCCGGCAGTTCGAGCACGGGCAGGCCGGGGGCCGCAAAGGCCAGTGCCTGAACCAGTCCGGGAACGCGGGCGCCGTCGCGCGCCACAAAGAGCACCGGGCCACCCTCGCCCGCGTCTTCCAGGATGCGGGCCAGCGCGAAGGGTTCGTAGCCGTCGGCCACGCCGTCCATGGTGACAATGCGATGCAGGCCGGGCTTCAGCCCGGTGGGCGGAACGAGTGTCATGCGGTCGGGTCTTGCGCTTTCGGGAACGGTCAGCCGTCAGAACGTCATGGAATCGCGGTGGGCCAGCACGCGGCGGTACATGGGGGTGTCCTTGCCGGCCGGAACCGGCACCTCACCCATGATCCATTTGAACAGATCACGGTCGTCTTCCGCCATCAGCGTCTCGAGTGCGTCCAGATCGCTGTCGGGCATGGCGCGCAACACGTCGTCGGCAAACGAGCCGAGGATCAGGTCCATCTCGCGCATGCCGCGGTGCCACGCGCGGAACAGGATTTTCCGGCGGCGCGTATCCAGATCGGCGGAGGTTTCGGTGCTTCCGGTCATGCTCTTGTCACCCTTGATGTCACGGCCAAGCATATAGAGGGGAAAAGCCCTCCTGTCAGCCTTTGCAGGCATGGCCGGAGCGCATAAGTTCGCGCCATGCGCCCGTCCCTGCTTGATCCGCTGTTTGCATCCGTCACGACGCTCGAAGGTGTCGGCCCGAAGGTGGCGGCGCTTCTCGCCCGTATCGTGCCGGTCGATGTCACGGGCCGCGAGGCGCGCATCGGCGATCTCCTCTTCACCCTGCCCCATTCGGTGATCGACCGGCGCAACCGGCCAGGCATTGCGTTTTCCCCAGAGGGGGCGATCGTCACGCTCGAAGTGCGGATCGACCGGCACCAGCCTCCCCCGCGCGGCCGCCACAACGTGCCCTACCGGGTCTTTGCCCATGACGAAACAGGCGAAATCGCGCTGACCTTCTTCCATGCCAAGGCGCCATGGCTGGAAAAGCTGCTGCCGGAAGGCGAAACGGTCACGGTCTCCGGCAAGGTGGAGTGGTTCAACGGGCGGCCGGCCATGGTGCACCCCGATCACATTGCCCGGCCCGGCGAGACGCTTCCCGATGTCGAACCGGTCTATCCGCTGACGGCTGGCCTGTCCGGCCGCGTGGTGCGCAAGGCGGTCGCCGCCGCGCTTGCCCGCCTTCCGGACCTGCCCGAATGGCAGGTGCCGGAGGTAATGCGCCGCAACACCTTTCCCACCTTCCGTGATGCGCTGGACCGGCTGCATGATCCGCGCGACGGGCTGGACGTTGCGCCGGAAAGCGTGGCGCGGCGAAGGCTCGCCTATGACGAATTTCTCGCCGGTCAGGTGGCGCTGGCGCTGGTTCGGGCAAAAACCCACCGGCTGTCGGGACGCCCGCTGCCGGGTGCCGGGAACCTGCGCCAAAAACTTCGGGCGGCCCTGCCCTTCGCGCTCACGGCTTCGCAGGAAGAGGCCATCGGCGAAATTTCGGCCGATCTCGCCAGCGAAAACCGCATGCTCCGGCTGCTGCAGGGCGATGTCGGCTCCGGCAAGACGGTGGTGGCACTGATGGCGATGGCGCAGGCCGCGGAATCAGGCGCGCAATCGGTCATCCTTGCGCCGACTGAAATCCTCGCCCGGCAACACTTTGCCACCATTGCACCTCTTGCCGAACGAGCGGGCCTGCGCGCCGCCATCCTGACCGGCCGCGAGAAAGGGCGCGAGCGGGCAGCCATCCTGGAAGGGCTGGCGGACGGTTCGATCCACCTGGCCATCGGCACCCATGCGTTGTTTCAGGAGGGCGTGACCTTTCATGATCTCGGCCTTGCTGTCATCGACGAGCAACACCGCTTCGGCGTGCACCAGCGCCTCGCCATGACGGCCAAGGGCAATGCACCGGACATGCTGGTGATGACCGCCACGCCAATCCCGCGCACGCTGGTGCTGGCGGCCTTTGGCGACATGGATGTCTCCCGGCTGACGGAAAAACCCGCCGGGCGGCAGCCGATCCGAACCGTGACCGTTCCGGACACGCGCCTGGGTGAGATCGTTTCGCGCATGCAGGCTGCCGTGGACGAGGGCAAGAAAATCTACTGGATCTGCCCGCTGGTGGAGGATTCCGAAGAGCTCGACCTGATGTCCGCCGAACAACGCTTCGAGAGCCTGCTACCAGTCTTCGGTGACCGGCTCGGGCTGGTGCATGGGCGTATGGGCGGCGCGGAAAAGGACGCCGCGATGGAGGCCTTCAAGGCCGGCCGGACCCGCCTGCTGGTGGCAACCACCGTGATCGAGGTTGGCGTTGATGTGCCCGATGCTTCCGTGATGGTGATCGAACATGCCGAACGCTTCGGCCTGGCGCAATTGCACCAGCTGCGCGGGCGTGTGGGCCGCGGAAACGAGGCGTCAAGCTGCGTCCTGCTTTACAAGGGGCCGCTCGGCGAGACGGCACACCGGCGCCTCGAAGTGATGCGCGAGACCGATGACGGCTTCGTCATCGCCGAGGAAGACCTGAAACTGCGTGGCGAGGGCGAGCTGCTTGGCACACGGCAATCCGGAACGCCGGGATTTCGCGTTGCCAGCATCGAGGCACATGGTGACCTGCTGGCTATCGCGCGGGATGATGCGCGCCTGCTTCTGGCGCAGGACCCTGAACTGGAAGGCCCGCGCGGACAGGCGGTCCGCAATCTGCTCTATCTCTTCGGAAGGGATGAGGCGGTGCGCCTGCTGCGCGCCGGCTGATCCGGTCAGGCTGCCGTGTCCGCCTTCTTGTCCGCATCCTTCGGCGGCAAAAGTCCCTTGCGGGCGGCAAGTTCGGCGGTTTTCGCCTTGTATTCCGGTGTGACCAGGCCTGCCGAAATGACGAGTTTGGCCGCCTCCTCCACTGACATGGCGAGGATGTGCACATCCTTTTTCGGCACGAAAAGCAGGAAGCCGGAGGTCGGGTTGGGCGTGGTCGGCAGGAACACGGCGACGGTGTCGCCGGTCTCCCCGCTCAGCAGGTCGTCGACCTCGCCGCGTGCTGGCGCAGCGATGAAAACGAGCGCCCACAGCCCCTTGCGCGGATATTCGACCAGCGCGACCTGCTTGAACGTGTTGGACTTGTCCGACAGCACCGTTTCGAGGATCTGCTTCAGGCCCTTGTAGATGTTGCGCACCAGCGGCATCTGGTCGAGCAGGTATTCGCCATAATTGACGATGGCGCGGCCCATGAAATTGGCCGTCAGGAAGCCGATCATCGTAATGCCGAAAAGCGCGACGATCAGCCCGAAGCCCGGGACCGGAAACGGCAGATAGCTGTCGGGATTGTAGCGCGCCGGGATGTAGGGCTTTACCCAGCCATCCACCCAGCCGATGAACGACCATGCCAGGTAGGCGGTGATCGCCAGCGGCGCCAGCACGACGAAGCCAGTGAAAAAGTATGTACGCAGGCGAGCCATGCCGGAACGCTTGGTCTGGATTTCGCTCATGGATGCGGCCTGCCCCGGATTGTCGTCAACGCAACGAGATATAATGCAGCGCACGCGGCATTAACAGGGGCTGATACAAAGTGAGCCGCGCGCTTGCCTGCCCGGGCGGGCAGGCCTATTCGACCGTGACCGATTTGGCGAGGTTGCGCGGCTGGTCCACATCGGTGCCCATGAAGACTGCCGTGTGGTAGGCCAGAAGCTGGATCGGCAGCGCATAGATGATCGGTGCGATGAATTCCGGCACATCGGGCAGCACGATGGTTTCCATCGTTTCGATGGTTGCCGCTTCGGCGCCCTTGCGGTCGGTGATGAGGATGATCTTGCCGCCCCGCGCCGCCACTTCCTGCATGTTCGACACGGTCTTCTCAAAAATGCGGTCATGCGGGGCGATGACGATAACGGGCATGTCCTCGTCGATTAGCGCGATAGGTCCGTGCTTCAACTCGCCCGCCGCATATCCCTCGGCATGGATATAGGAGATTTCCTTGAGCTTCAGTGCGCCTTCCATGGCGAGCGGGAAATTGGTGTCGCGGCCGAGATAGAGCACGTGCTTGTAGGAGGCGAGTTCACGCGCCACGCCCTCGATCTGCTTTTCCAGATGGAGCACCTGTGAGGCGATGCGCGGGGCTTCGGCCAGTTGCAGCACCAGCGCGCGCTCTTCATCCGGCGTGATGGTGCCGCGCTTGGAGGCCGCACGCAGCGCAAGGCTTGCCAGCACGGACAGCTGGCATGTGAAGGCCTTGGTGGAGGCGACGCCAATTTCGGGACCGGCAAAGGTCTGGAAGATGGCGTCGGATTCGCGCGCAATGGTCGACTCACGCACATTGACCACGGCGCCGATGTCGAGGCCCTGCTCCTTGCAGTAGCGCAGCGAGGCCAGCGTATCGGCGGTTTCACCGGATTGGGAGACGAAGAGCGCCGCATCGCCCTTGGAGAGCGGCATTTCGCGGTAGCGGAATTCCGAGGCGATATCGATATCGACCGGCAGGCGCGCATAGCGCTCGAACCAGTATTTCGAGATCAGCCCGGCATAGTAGGCCGTGCCGCATGCCGAAATCGCGAGACGGTTGACTTTCTCAAAATCAATCCGCGAATTCATGGCCTTGGCGGAACCGGTTGAGAAATCGATGTAATTGGCCAGCGTGTGGGCGATCACTTCAGGCTGTTCATGGATTTCCTTCTCCATGAAGTGCCGGTGATTGCCCTTGTCGACCAGGAAGGCGGTGCCGACGGATTTTTGGCGCGCGCGCTCCACCGGTTTGCCGCTCTCGTCGAAGATGGCAATGGATTTGGAGGTGACGATGGCCCAATCCCCATCCTCAAGATAGGTGATGACATCGGTGAAGGGGGCGAGCGCAATGGCGTCGGACCCAATGAACATTTCGCCCTCGCCGAAGCCCACGGCCAGTGGCGATCCACGGCGCGCGGCGATCAGCAGGTCGGTCTCGCCATCAAACAGGATGGCAAGCGCAAAGGCACCGCGCAGGCGGCCGAGCGAGTTCTTCACCGCATCGACCGGCGAGGCGCCGCGGTCCAGCTCGCGCGTGACGATCTGCGCCACGGCTTCGGTGTCGGTGTCGGTCTCGAACTTGTAGCCATCGGCCTCCAGCTCGTTGCGCAGCTCCCAGAAGTTCTCGATGATGCCGTTGTGTACCACGGCCAGGCGGCGGGTGGCATGGGGATGTGCATTGCGCTCGGTCGGCGCGCCATGGGTTGCCCAGCGCGTATGGCCGATGCCGATGAGGCCGCCGAGCGGTTCATCCTTCAGCCGGTTCTCCAGATTGACGAGCTTGCCCTCGGCCCGGCAGCGGGTCAGGTGGCCGGCCTCCAGCGTGGCGACACCGGCGGAGTCATAACCGCGATATTCGAGGCGTTTCAGTGCATCCACCAGCAACGGTGCCACCGGCTTGCGGCCCACAATTCCCACGATTCCGCACATCTCGTCCGATTCCCTTCTGGCAATGTCCCGGCAGACGGCTTCCTCTAGCAGCCGTGCGGTGCATTGCGGTAATCACATTGCGTGTCACCTGCTGTAACAAGCACGCAGTCTGTGCAATCCAAGCACAAAAGCCTTTAAAGCCTGTTAGCGCGTGCAGCACTCACCGCTTCTTGGCGGCTTTCTGGGCTGCAAAGCGCTCGCGCACCCTTGTGGCCATGCCGGGCTTGGTTTCCTGCCGCGCGCGCCCGAAGGCCACGGCATCGGCGGGTACATCGGCGGTGATGACACTGCCTGACGCGACATAGGCGTTGTCGCCGATGGCAACCGGCGCGACCAGCGCGGAATTCGACCCGATGAAGGCACCCTGCCCGATGCGCGTCAGGTGCTTGTTGTATCCGTCGTAATTGCAGGTGATCGTTCCGGCGCCGATATTGGCCTCATCCCCGATCTCCGCGTCGCCGATATAGGTGAGGTGGTTGACCTTGGCGCCCTTCCCGACCACCGCCTTCTTGACCTCACAGAAATTGCCGACCTTTGCATCGTCGCGCAGGTCCGCGCCGGGGCGCAGGCGCGCAAACGGCCCGATCTGGCTTCCGGCTGCTATGGTCGCGCCTTCCAGATGACAAAAGGCGTGGATGGTCGCCGCACCCTCGACGCGCACGCCCGGCCCGAACACCACGTTCGGTTCCACCACGGTCTCGGCGGCAACGGCCGTATCCCACGAGAAATGGACGGTATCAGGGGCCTGAAGGGTCACGCCCGCGATCATCATGGCGCGGCGTGTGCGGCGCTGCCATATGGCTTCGGCCTCCGACAGTTCGACGCGGTTGTTGATGCCAAGAACGGATTCATAGGCGACTTCCAGTGCGGCGACCGGCAGGCCGCGCGCCACGGCGATCTCGACAATGTCGGTCAGGTAATATTCGCCCTTGGCGTTGTCGTTATTCACCGCGTCAAGAAGGGCGAGCGCGTGCGAACCGGCAATCGCCATCAGCCCGCCATTGCAGAAGGTGATGGCCCGCTCGGCGGCGCTCGCATCCTTTTCCTCGCGGATGGCAATGAGCTTGCCGTCGCGCTCGACAAGGCGTCCGTAACCGGAGGGATTGTCCGTCCGGAAGCCCATCACCACGATGGCGGCGCCTTGAGCGAGTTTTTCGCGCGCGGAGACCAGTTCGCCCGCATCGATCAGCGGGGTGTCGCCGAACATCACCAACACATCGTCATGACCCTTGGCGACGGCCTCGCGGGCCGCCAGCACGGCATGGGCAGTGCCGAGACGTTCGGTCTGGAGGTAGGTTGCGACTTGCGGCGCAAAGGGTTCGGCGGCCGTGCTCACCTTTTCGGCATCGCGGCCGACCACCAGCGCGATGGAGCCGGAGCCGGAGGCCGCAGCGGCGCGCACCACATGGGCGACCATCGGCAGGTTGGCGATTTCGTGCAGCACCTTGGAGCGGCTGCTCTTCATGCGGGTGCCCTCACCTGCGGCAAGGATGACGGACAGGCAGCTGCGTTCGCTCATGGTCGTGAATTCCCGGTCGTGCGGACATGATTCTCGGTCTTCCGTATCGCATACGGACGCGAAAATGATAATCGGCAGGGGTGAAGCAATTGCGAATCATCCCCGGTGACGCCGCCCTGTCATGACCCAGGCCCTTGAGAACAGTGCTGAAGCAGGCAAAGCCGGCGCCTTTGCCGTGATGGCGGTGACGCCGCTATTCTTCTCGTCCAACCTCATTTTCGGGCGTGACGTCGTGGGCGATGTCGCCCCCTTCCTGCTCGCCGCCATCCGCTGGGCGCTTGTGGCGCTGTCACTTTCGCCCTTTCTGTGGCGGGACCGGACAACGGTCCAGCAAACCGTGGCCGGCCACTGGCGCTTCCTGCTGCTGCTCGGCTTCCTCGGCATGTTCATCTGTGGCGGGTTGGTCTATCTCGGCCTCACCATGACGACGGCGACCAACGGAACGCTGATCTACACGACATCGCCGGTCATCATCATCCTTCTGGAAGCCGCTTTTTCCGGGCGCAGGATCGGCTGGCGCGAAGCTGTCGGCAGCGCGCTGGCCTTCGCAGGAGTCGCCGTGATCGTCCTGAAAGGCGACTGGCAGGCGCTGGCCTCGCTCCGCTTCAATCCCGGCGACCTGCTGTTCGTCGCCGCAGCAATCGCCTGGGCCGTCTATTCCATCCTCGGGCGCAAGCCGGTGATGACCCGCCTGGGGAATTTTTCCGCGCTCGGACTCACCGCGCTTTCAGGCACGCTTTGCCTCCTGCCTGTGGCCGTGTGGGAAGTGACGGCCGGCGATCCCCTGCCTGCCACGCCGCAGGCGTGGGGCAACATTGCCGGCATCGTGTTCTTCGCCTCGCTGCTCGCCTTTGCCGGGTTCCAGTTCGGGGTGCGCAGGCTCGGCGCCTCGCTTGCAGGCATTTTCATGTATCTGTTGCCCGCCTATGGCGTGTCGCTCGCCGTGCTGTGGCTGGGCGAGGAATTCCGCCCCTTTCACGCGGCGGGCATTGCGCTGGTCATGGCGGGCATTGTGCTCGCGACGTTCCCGGCCTCATGGGCGCGGCGCAAGCTGGCGCGCGGCAGGGACGAACCTTAGCCGATCGACTGGAACACCGGGAAGGTTTCCAGCAGCCAGAACGAAAAGCTCTGCATGCCGCCGGTCATGAACAGGATGCCCGCGATCACCAGCAGGCCGCCCATCACCTTTTCCACCTTGCCGAGATGGACGCGGAATCGGGCCAGGAAGCGCATGAAGGCGCCGGAAAAGAAGGCGGCCAGCAGGAAGGGTATGCCGAGGCCCGCCGAATAGACCGCCAGCATGGCCGCGCCTTCGGCCGCCGTCTCGCGCCCGCCGGCCAGTGTCAGGATGGACCCCAGAACCGGGCCGATGCAGGGCGTCCAGCCGAAGGCGAAGGCGAGGCCCATCAAGTAGGCCGCGCCCATGCCCGCCGGGCGCTGTTGTCCCTGGAAGCGGACCTCGCGTGACAGGAAGGGAATGCGCAGGATGCCGAGGAAATTCAGGCCCATCACAATGATGAAGAGACCGGCTGCGATGGCGAGCGGTTCCTGCCACAGGCGCAGGAACCGGCCAATGGCTGTCGCGCTGGCGCCGAGCGCCACGAACACGGTGGTGAACCCGGCCACGAAGGCAAGCGAGGCCATGAAGAGCGCACGGCGGGACGGGCCTGCGGCACCGGCCTGACCGGC
Source organism: Brucellaceae bacterium (assembly GCA_020637755.1). Lineage (GTDB taxonomy): Bacteria > Pseudomonadota > Alphaproteobacteria > Rhizobiales > Rhizobiaceae > Zhengella. Next base: position 28,151 of record JACKJW010000014.1, read on the forward strand.
ATCACCGCGGAAATCCTCCACCGAGACACCGGCCATGTAGCACAGATAGGGCGGCACCAGCGGCAGGACGCAAGGCGACAGGAAAGACAGCGCGCCCGCGCCCAATGCACTGAGGAAACCATAATCCATCTTGCTATCGTCTCCGCTGTTACGCCTGCTTAGCGCGCTGCCACCTCACGTGCCAATGACCTTTGCGCGACTGGTCATCAAATGAAAATGGCGAAAGCATCGCTCCCGCCTTGTCTCAAACGTGCCGGATGGACCGCGCTTACTGGCCGGTCGGGACCGCAGGCGCAGCCGGTGCCGCAGGAGCTTCCGGCGTGACTGGAACCGCAGGCGTGGCTGGCGTTTGCGCGGCAGGCGCGGTTTCCGTCGGCACTGCCGGTGCGGTCTCCGCCGGCACTGCCGGTGCCTGGGCTGCCGGTTCGGCCGGGGCCTGCGCTGCCGGGGCAGCGGGCGTTTCGGCGGCGGGCTTGGAGACCTGGCCGCCCAGCTGGTCAAGGATCGAGCCGTTCTTCTGCTGCTCGCCCTGCGCGGGTACGCGGTCGAGAATGTCGGCCGGGCGCTCGCCATAACGCGCCAGTATGGAGAGTGCCAGCGAAGTCACAAAAAACGCGGTCGCCAGGATGGCTGTGGTGCGTGTCAGCGCATTGGCCGCGCCGCGCGCCGTCATGAAGCCCGAACCGCCGCCGATGCCGAGGCCGCCGCCTTCGGAACGCTGCAACAGCACCACGCCCACGAGCGCGAGCACGACGATGAGGTGGATGACGATCAGTACGGTTTCCATGCTTGCTTCCGGTCCCGCAAGGTGCGGGTCTCACTATCGGTCAAAAGGAGGATTGCGCGGCTCCATACACGGGTTTTGCGCAGTTTGAAAGGGGCGCGGGCACAAAGGCACCCTGCCCCATATGGGATGGCCAGCCCGGACCCTGCAAGGGCCGGACCGTTATCGCCTTCATCACATCGACAGGTAGGCGTCTGCGATGCCGAGGAAATCGGAGGCCTTGAGGCTTGCGCCGCCCACCAGCGCGCCATCCACATTGGCAATGGCCATCAGTTCGCGCGCGTTGGAAGGCTTGACCGAACCGCCGTAGAGAATGCGCATCTTGCGCGCACCGTCGTCCAGAAGGTCGATCAGGCGCTCGCGGATATGGGCGTGGGCATCCTCCACATCGTCCACCGTGGGCGTCAGGCCCGTTCCGATGGCCCAGACCGGTTCGTAGGCGATGATGGTGTTGGCCGGTGTGGCCGCCGAAGGCACGGAGCCTTCAATCTGGCGGCTAAGCACGTCCAGCGTCTGGCCGGAGGTGCGTTCGGTCTCGGTCTCACCGATGCAGATGATGGCGACCAGGCCGGCGCGCCAGGCGGCCTCGGCCTTGGCAGCAACCAGCGCGTCGCCTTCGCCGTGGTCCGTGCGGCGCTCCGAGTGGCCGACGATGACGAAGCTTGCGCCGGCATCCTTGACCATCTCCGCGGAAATATCGCCAGTATGGGCGCCGGAGACGGCCGGATGACAATCCTCACCGCCCACGCGGATGGAACTGGAAGACAGGTGGTCGGCAGCCCGCGAGATCAGCGTGGCAGGAACGCAAAGCAGCGCGTCGCACTCGGCGTCCAGGCCTCCGTTGAAGCCGCTCGCCATGGCAGTCAGTTCCTTGAGGCTCGCGCCAGTTCCGTTCATTTTCCAGTTGCCGGCAACCAGCGGCTTGATACCCGGTGTCATGGGCTTGCTCTCCCCGTGCGATGTGCGATCACGTTTCGGCGGCTACATGAACCCAATTGCCGGATAAAGCAATCGACAGCGCCCTTGATCAGGGCTATCTGCCTCCCCTAAAAGAACCAGACCAGACAAACCGGAACCGCACCATCATGCTCGACACCCTCCGCAACGCCGCCGGAACCTGGGTCGCCAAGACCCTGCTACTCCTGCTTGTGCTCAGCTTCGGCGTGTGGGGTATTTCCGGACAGCTGACCCAGGGCTTTAATTCCAACACGGTGGTGACGGCCGGCAAGACCGGGGTTTCGGTCAATGAGTTCCGGCTGGCCTATGACCGGCAGATGCGTGTCCTCTCGCAGCGATTCGGCCAGAAGATCACGCGTGAGCAGGCGCGTGCCTTCGGCGTGGATCAGCAGGTCGTGGCGCAATTGGTGGCCGGCGCCGTGCTGGATGAGCAGGCACGCGAGATGAATCTCGGCCTGTCGAAGGACCGGCTCGCCAAGCTGACAGCCGATGACCCGGCCTTCAAGGGCCCCGACGGCCGCTTTGACCGCCGCGCCTTCGACCAGGTGCTCCGCTCGGTCGGCATGCGTCCGGAAGATTACCTCAAGAACCGCGAACAGGTGGCGACACGCCAGCAGATCGTGGAGGCGATTTCGGACGGAATCACCATCCCCGACACCTTCCTGAAGGCTGCCGCGCTCTATCAGGGCGAAGACCGCACCGTGGAATTTGTCGCCGTGCCGATTGCAAAGGTCCAGCCTGTGGAGGAACCCTCCGCCGATACACTGACGGCCTTTTTCGAGAGCAAGAAAGCTGAATACGGCGCTCCGGAATATCGCAAGATCTCCTATGTCGTCCTCGATCCGGAGGCGATTGCCGACCCGTCGGCGATCACCGACGAGCAGGTGACCAGGGACTACGAAGCGCACAAGGCGCAGTACACCACCCATGAGACCCGCAAGGTCGAGCAGATTGTCTTCAAGGACAAGGAAGCCGCCGAAGCCGCCGTCAAGCGCATCCTGGCCGGTGCGACCTTTGATCAGGTGGCCGCGGCAGAAGGCAAGAAGCCCGAAGACACCGATCTCGGCACCGTATCGCGCGACAAGATCGCTGATGCCGTCATTGCCGAAGCTGCCTTTGGCCTCAAGGAAAACGAGGTGTCGGGTGTCGTTGACGGCAAGTTCGGCCCGGTGATCCTGCGTGTCAGCGCCATTACGCCGGAAAGTGTCAAACCCGTTGAAGAAGCTGCAGCCGAAATCCGCAAGGAACTGGCGCTGGTGGAAGCCAACCGTGTGCTGTTGGATGTGCATGACAGCTACGAGGATGCCCGCGCCGGCGGCTCCACCATGGCCGAGGCCGCGTCCAGGCTGAAACTTGACCTGAAAACCGTAGATGCGGTGGACCGCACCGGCCAGACTCCGGACGGAACGGTACTGAAGGACCTTCCCGAATCGGCGGTGCTGCTCAAATCGGCCTTCGAGGCGGAAGCCAATTCGGAGAACCCGCCGCTCAATCAGGGCAAGGCCGGTTTCGTCTGGTATGAGGTGGAAGGCGTGACCCCTGCCCGCGAGCGGACGCTCGACGAGGTGAAGGACAAGGTCATTGCTGACTGGAAGGAAGCCGAAGCCGCAAAGCGGCTGGGCGAAAAAGCCGCCGAGCTTGAAAAGCGCCTGAAGGGCGGTGAAGCTCTCGATGTGCTGGCTGGCGAACTGGGCCTGGAGAAGCAGACCAAGCGCGGCGTGAAGCGTGGTTCCGACGATCCGGACATCGGTGAGGCCGGCGTGACCGCGGCCTTCTCGGTCGCCCAGGGGCAGACCGGCCTTGTCCCCGGCCCTTCTGCCGCCTCGCAGATCCTGTTCAAGGTGACGGAAGCCTTTGAGCCGGCCGGGGCCAGCGCGCAATCGATCCCGGAAGCCGAGCGCAAGCGCCTCACCGGTGCCTTCGCCGACGATCTTCTCGACCAGTTGGTCTCGCGTCTGCGCGGTGACTACAAGGTGACCATCGACCAAGGTGCACTGGCCCGCGCCCTGACATTCTGATCCCATGGCCGGGACGGCCCGGCGCCGGAGGACATGATGAGCGACCTGAAACAGGCAATCGCCAAGGTGGCGGACGGTGCATCGCTGAGCGCGGAGGAATCGCGCGCTGCGTTTGACATCATGATGTCCGGCGAAGCCACGCCGAGCCAGATCGGCGGATTCCTGATGGCGTTGCGCGTGCGCGGCGAGACCGTGGACGAGATTTCCGGCGCCGTTGCCACCATGCGCGCCAAGATGCTGCCGGTGGATGCGCCTGCAGATGCCATCGACATCGTCGGCACGGGTGGTGACGCGTCAGGCTCCTACAACGTCTCCACTTGCGCGGCCTTCATCACGGCCGGCTGCGGCGTTCCGGTCGCCAAGCACGGCAACCGGGCGCTTTCCTCCAAGTCGGGGGCTGCCGACGTGCTGATGGCGCTCGGCGTCAACATCGAGGTTGGCCCGGATGTGATCTCGCGCTGCATCCGCGAGGCCGGCGTCGGCTTCATGTTTGCACCGGCGCACCATTCGGCCATGCGCTTCGTCGGTCCGAGCCGCGTGGAGCTCGGCACCCGCACCATCTTCAATATCCTCGGGCCGCTGTCGAATCCGGCTGGTGTGAAGAAGCAGCTCATTGGCGTCTTTTCGCCGCGCTGGCTGACTGCCATTGCCGAGGTGCTGCGCGATCTCGGCTCGCAAAGTCTCTGGGTTGTCCATGGCGACGGGCTGGACGAGATGACAACGACCGGCGCGACCTCGGTGGTTTCGCTGAAGGACGGCGCGATCACCTCCTTCGAGGTCACGCCCGAGGCAGCCGGTCTGCCGCGCGCCGCCATGGCCGATCTCAAGGGCGGCGACGGCGCCCACAATGCGGCGGCGCTGCGCGCCGTGCTGGAAGGCAAGCCCTCGGCCTACCGCGACATCGCGCTGTTGAATGCAGGCGCGTCGCTTGTCGTCGCAGGCAAGGCCGGTGATGTGCGCGAAGGCGTGGAACAGGCTGCGCAATCCGTCGACAATGGCGCGGCGCTGGCCGCGCTGGAGCGCCTCGTTGCGGTCTCCAATGCCGGCAAGGCTGGCTGACATGGCCGACATCCTGAAAAAGATCGAGAATTACAAGCGCCTGGAGATCGCGGCAGCCAAAGCCGCCCTTGCGCCGGCGGAGATGAAGGCGCGGGCGCTCGACGGTGACACCCCGCGCGGTTTCCTTGCAGCACTGGAGGCCCGCAAGGCGGCCGGCCACTACGGATTGATCGCCGAGATCAAGAAAGCCAGCCCCTCGAAGGGCCTGATCCGCCCTGATTTCGACCCGCCGGTTCTCGCCACGGCCTATGAAGCGGGCGGTGCGGCCTGCCTTTCCGTGCTCACCGACACGCCGAGCTTTCAGGGCGCACCGGAGTTCCTGACCGCGGCGCGCGCGGCATGCGCCCTGCCCGCGCTGCGCAAGGACTTCATGTTCGAGCCCTACCAGGTGTGGGAAGCCCGCAGCTGGGGCGCGGATGCGATCCTCATCATCATGGCGAGCCTGTCGGATGGTGAGGCGCGCGCGCTGGAAGAGGCGGCCTTCGAGATGGGCATGGATGCGCTGATCGAAGTGCATGACGAAGCCGAAATGGAGCGTGCGCTGACGCTCTCCTCGCGGCTTGTCGGCGTCAACAACCGCAATCTTCGCACCTTCGAGGTGGATCTGGCGACATCGGAACGGCTGGCGCGCATGGTGCCGGAGGACCGGCTGCTGGTCGGCGAAAGCGGCATATTCACCCATGGCGATTGCGAGCGGCTGGCTGAGAGCGGCATCACCACCTTCCTGGTGGGTGAAAGCCTGATGCGGCAGGCCGATGTGACGGCGGCGACCCGCAGCCTGCTGACCGGTGCGGCCGCGAGCGCGGCATGAGCCCGATGCGCGACAAACCCGCCCTCACCCATATCGGCGCTTCCGGCGAGGCGCACATGGTGGATGTGGGCGACAAGCGCGCCACCAGCCGCACGGCGATTGCCGAGGGCACGGTGATCATGAAGCCCGAAACGCTGGCCACCATCCTTTCCGGCAATGCGAAGAAGGGCGACGTGCTGGCGACCGCGCGGATCGCGGGCATCATGGCGGCCAAGAAGACCCATGAGCTGGTGCCGCTGTGCCATCCGCTTCTGCTGACCAAGGTGACGGTGGACATTGAGCCGGATGATTCCCTGCCCGGCCTGAAAGTCACCGCGCTCGCCCGCGTCAACGGCCAGACCGGCGTGGAAATGGAAGCGCTGACGGCCGCCTCCGTTACCTGCCTGACGATCTATGACATGGCCAAGGCGGTGGACAAGGGCATGGTGATCACCGGCATCCGCCTGCTCGAAAAGACCGGCGGCAAATCCGGCACCTGGCGCGCGGAGGGCTGAGCGTGGCACTGCTGCCTGTGGCCGATGCGCTCGCCCGCCTGCTTTCCGGAGCTTCGGTTTGCGGCAGCGAGACGGTGGCGATTGCAGATGCCGCCTTTCGCGTGCTCGCGGCGCCCCTGTCGGCCCTGCGCACCCAGCCCCCTTTCGATGCGTCAGCCATGGACGGCTATGCCGTGCGCGCCGCCGACATTGCCACGCCACCCGCCCGTTTGATGCTGATTGGCGAATCGGCGGCGGGTCATGGCTTTTCCGGCATGGTCGGCCCCGGGCAATGCGTGCGCATCTTCACCGGCGCGCCTGTGCCGGCGGGTGCCGACACGGTCATCCTGCAAGAGAATGTGACGGTGCTTGTCGGCGGCATGGTTGCCACGGAACAGCCGGAACCGGAAGGCCGCCATATCCGCCGCGCAGGGCTCGATTTCACGACCGGCCAGCCGGTCTTGCCCGCGGGGCGCGTACTGGACCCTGCCGCGCTGTCGCTGGCGGCAGCTGCCAACCATGCGACGCTCGAGGTCGTCCGCAAGCCGCTCGTGGCCATCCTCGCGACGGGCGACGAGTTGCTTCCGCCCGGCTCGGCGACGGGCCCCGGACAGATCATCGCCTCCAACATGTATGGTGTCGCCGCGCTTGTAACCCAGGCCGGTGGCCGCGTCCTCGATCTCGGCATCGTACCGGACAGCGACGCGGCCATTGCCGGTGCCGTCGGCAAGGCGCAAGACGCGCGGGCCGATGTGATCGTGACGCTCGGCGGAGCCTCGGTCGGCGACCATGATCTTGTTCAGGGCGTTCTTTCCGGCCTCGGCATGGAACTGGATTTCTGGAAGATCGCCATGCGGCCGGGCAAGCCGCTGATGGTGGGCAAGCTTGACGGCACCCACGTCATCGGGCTGCCGGGCAATCCCGTGTCCAGCCTTGTGTGCTCGCATCTTTTCCTTGTCCCCCTCGTGGCAAAACTCGGCGGGCGGGCGCAGGCGGTACGCACGGCCATGGCCACGCTTGGTGAAGGCATGCCCGCCAATGACCAGCGTCAAGACTATGTGCGCGCGCTGAGCGAACGGCCGGACGGCGGCGGGCGAATCGTCCGGCCTTTTGCCCGGCAGGACTCCTCGATGCTTTCCACGCTGGCCGAAGCGGATTGCCTGATCATCCGCCCGCCGCATGCGCCCGCTGCAAAACCGGGCGACACCGTTGAAATCCTGACACTTCGAGCATTCTGACCCGGTCGAGTTGCCGGCGCGGAGCGGTTTTGCCCTTGCGGAACACAAGCGGAACATGTAGGTTTGTTCTGGTTTTGTATTTTGCGGCACGCGAAGGGGCAGCCATGCTGACCAGAAAACAACACGAACTTTTGCTCTTCATCAATGAACGGCTGAAGGAAACGGGCATCCCGCCCTCCTTTGACGAGATGAAGGATGCGCTCGACCTTGCGTCCAAATCGGGCATCCACCGGCTGATCACGGCGCTGGAGGAGCGCGGCTTCATCCGTCGCCTGCCAAACCGGGCGCGCGCGCTGGAGGTGTTGCGCCTGCCGGAGTCCATGGTGCCCGGCCTGGCTTCCCCGCCGCGCCGGTTTTCACCCGATGTCATCGAGGGTGGCCGCGGCATGGAGAAGGCTCCGTCACGCGTGCCTTCCGCTTCCAATGACGATTCGTCTTCCGCGGTGTCCATCCCGGTGATGGGCCGGATTGCCGCCGGTGTGCCGATTGATGCAATCCAGCACCAGACCCATTCCATCGTGGTGCCGCCGGACATGTTGGGTGCGGGCGAACACTATGCGCTGGAAGTGCGCGGTGATTCGATGATCGAGGCCGGCATTTTCGACGGCGACACCGTGATCATCCGCGACGGGCGCACGGCCAATCCGGGTGACATTGTGGTGGCGCTGGTGGACGAGGAGGAAGCCACGCTGAAGCGGTTCCGCCGCAAGGGAGCATCCATCGCGCTGGAGGCCGCCAACCCGGCCTATGAGACGCGGATTTTCCCGCCGGACCGCGTGAAGGTGCAGGGGCGTCTTGTCGGCCTGATCCGCCGCTACTGAGACAAACGGCAGGCGGCGTTTGCTTTCCCGCCTGCCGGTTTTGCTGACCGGCCGGTCCTGATCAGTTGATTTTGGCAGGGCTTGCATCGCGCCTTCTGACGAAAGCGTAGATGACGGCGCCAAAGGCTATCCCGACGATGAACAATTGCGGGATGATGGCTTCCCAGGTCGGATTGATGCCGCTGTTGGCGATCATGGCCGGCAAATCCATCTCGTCATAGGCGAGCAACTGCATCTCCTGCAGTTCCTTCACGGCGCCGCCGATGAACTTCAATCCCATCCAGAACAGGAAGGCCGATGTGGCGAGAAAGATTGCGCGCAGCGGCAGCCGGGCGGCAAAGGCATCGATCGCAATCCAGATCAGGGCCAGGCAGGCCGTTGCCCCGGCAAGCCCTGCCCAGAAACCGTAAGACCAGCCGTCTGCCGCCGTCGCGCCGGCATGGAGAAACAGCACCGTTTCGGCGCCTTCACGGAAGACGGCGAGGAATGCGATCAGGACGAGGGAAAGCGTCGTCCCGGCACTGACGGCATGATCAGCCAGCGCGCGCAAGGTGGCCTGCCACGCCCGCGGGTCCTGTTTCAGGAAAAGCCAACCCGACATGTAGAACATGAGCAGCGCTGCCACGACCATCACGATCGCCTCCATGCGGTCGTCATGGGCGCCGCCGAGAAAGACCTCGAAAGCGACCGCCGCTGCAATGCTGGCAAGGACCGCCAGTGCTACGCCAACGTAAAGGTGGCGGACTCGGGTGCCGAGACCGGCACGGTTCAAGAAAGCCGCAAGGGCGGAAATCACCAGCAGGGCTTCAAGACCTTCGCGGAAAAGGATGAGCCCGGATTCCAATGCGGCAGATGTCATCGTCATGGTTCAAGTTCCTTGGGATGGGTTGCCGAGGGGGATATGAATTTGATCGCGGCAATTTTCTCAAGCCGAAACTGCCTGATTTGTAACGTTTCCAAACTGCATGCCAACGTCGCAGTCTATCCGGGCCTGGGTTTCGGCTTCCAGGGCGCAAGGCCCCTCGCCGCACGCGACCGTGTCCGGTGAACATGCCAGGGCCGCAAGGTTTCTGACAGGGCATGGCGGATCTCGACGGTCTCACCATCGGAGCGAACGGAAGATGCGAATCGTAGTTCGGCACTTCCACGCAGGGCCAGATCCTGAGCGCCCAGAATGCGCGGGCCGTGTCCTGCCGGCGATTTTCCATCGCCATCACGGCATGGTGCCTTCACCGATGCGTCGGTTATGATGAGAATGGAGACGTCCTTGCATGACTGCTTTGCAGCTTCTGCCGTTTTGGCCAGAACGACGACGTCATTGGTGTGCGTGCGCACCACGCAGCGATCCTTTGAACAGAGGAAGCGGTCCCTGTCCTCATCCTTTCGGGCCCGTGTTGGCGCCACATCCGGCGCCGGCTTTGCGGCAAGCAGTGCCACGATTTCTGCGTCGCTGGCTGTTTTCGCCGTCATCAGTTCGGCACCCGGCCACAGCCGCGACCAGTTTTCCAGCACAAAGCCCCGCTTTTGCCGTGCCGTCACGGCGACGGTTCCAGGCGCGGTGCGCAGCGCCACAAGCCCGGCATCCTCGCTCACCAGAGCGTCCGGCAGGTCGCGCGACAGGAAGGCGAATCCCGCTGCCGCAAGCACGGGCAGGGCCAGAATCCGCAGGCGCGAGGTCAGGCCGGTCATCAGGATCAGCGCTAGCGCGGCCAGCAACATGGCCTGACGGGGAACGGGACCGGTCATGTCCCGCCCGCCCGCCTCCTGCACCCGCTCGGCAAGCCACACCACCAGGGCAATGCCCTTGCCCATGATCCAGAAGAACGGGCCGTCAAGATCGAGCGGTATCATGAGATGGGCCGCGACTGCGCTCGGCATGATGACCAGCGTGACCACCGGCATTGCAGCGAGATTTCCCGCCATGCCGAGCGGCGCGATGCGCTGAAAATGGTAGGCAGCGAAGATGCCCGTGGCCGTCCCGGCGATCAGCGCGGTAAAGGCCAGCGCCAGCACGGCCCGCGACAGTCTTGCGGCCAAGCCTGACGACCGGCTGTGGCGGCGGCGCACTTGCCAGTCCTGGACCTGTGCGTATGCGGCGATCAGCGCGGCCGTGGCCGCAAAGGACATCTGGAAACCGGCACCGGCCACTTCCGACGGCGCCAGCATGATCACCACCATGGCTGCGGTGGCAAGGTTGCGCATGGTCAGCGCCGCCCGGTCGAACAGCAGCGCCAGCAGCATGATGGCGAGCATGATGAAGCTGCGCTGCGTGGCGACGGCCGCGCCCGAGACAAAGAGATAGCCGGCGGAAGCCAGAAGTGCCGCGGCGGCACACCATTTGCGCACTCCGTGGCGGCTTGCAAACTCCGGAAACAGGGCGAGGATGGCGCGCAGGACACCGGCGATCGTGCCGGCAACAAGCGCCATGTGCAGGCCGGAAATGGACAGGATATGCGCCAGTCCCGCCGTGCGCAGCGCTTCTGCCGCCTCGCCGTCAATCAAGGCCTTGCGGCCCGTCACGAGGGCCGCCGCGATGGCGCCTTCCCTGCCGCCCACACGCTCACGGATCCGGCCGGTCAGCCAGTCGCGCCCGCGTTCCAGCGTGGCGGACAGCGACAGTGCCGGTGCAGCGATGCGCTTGTCGGGTCCCTTGCGCGCATAGCCGGTGGCATCCAGGCCGGAAAACCAGGCCTGAAAGGAGAAATCATAGCCGCCCGGACGTGCCGGGCCGCCGGGTGGCGACAGGCTGACGCGAATGGTCACGGTCTCACCGGGGGCGAGCGGCGGCTCCGGGCGCGGCAGGCTGAAACGGACGCGCCGGGGTGGCGTCAAGCGAAGTTTCGGCTTCGCGGTTTCCTGCACGTCGAGCAGCACGCGGTCGCGCTTGGCGGATATGGCCTCGTTTTCGATCACCCTGCCCGTTACCGTCGTCGTGACCGCAGCTCCAAGCACCGTGGCTGGCCGCAGACCGGAGACTGTCTTTGCAAGGGTGGCGCCGCCCAGCACGGTGATGAGGGCGGACAGGACGAGGACGCGGGCGTGGTGTTTGCGCGCCAAAACGAGCACGGCGGCAGCCAGCACCAACGCAGAAACCAGTGCCGGGAGATCCGGCTCAAACGGGGCAGCGAAATAGGCCGACACCCCGGCTCCGAACAGCACGGGCATGGCCAGCCAGGCCAGTCCACGGTCCAGTTCCTCGCGCCAAAGGCGCGCGGCTTCATGCAAGACCATGTGGGGCGAAAACGCGGGCAGCACCTGGAGCCAGCGCGCGATCGCGCCCGTTGCCCGCACGTCCGGCGGCGCGAAACCGGCGGGCACCGGCACTCCCGGCCAGGCTTCAACGGTCTCTTCCGGCTGATCACGAACGATTGGAGCAGGGGGCGCAAAATGCGCCCGCTCGTCGCCCTCGCCAGATCACGCATCGGCAGGTGTCACGCCCCTGCCGCTTGCACCCTTACGCTTTACGCCCGCAACCAAGGCCCGGTCTTCCGAGCCAGCACTTGCACCCCACGGAACCTATGCTACATGAAGCGCAACGCTTTTCCACCGGGCTTTGTGCCGCCAGTGCCGCCCGATTTCTCGATCCGGATTTCACCATGTCTGACAAGGTCATCACCCGTTTTGCGCCCTCGCCCACCGGCTATCTGCACATTGGCGGCGCCCGCACGGCGCTCTTCAACTGGCTCTATGCGCGCCATACCGGCGGCACGATGCTGCTGCGCATCGAGGATACCGACCGCGAACGCTCGACCGATGCGGCCACGGCGGCCATTCTCGAAGGCCTGAGCTGGCTTGGCCTGACATGGGACGGCGAGCCGGTGTCGCAGTTCGGCCGCGCGGACCGTCATGCGGAGGTGGCGCTGGAACTGGTGAAGCAGGGCAAGGCCTATTATTGCTACTGCACGCCCGAAGAGTTGACCGACATGCGCGAGACCGCCAAGGCGGAGGGCCGCCCGCCGCGGTATGACGGGCGCTGGCGCGACCGTGACCTGTCAGACGCGCCCGCCGGCGTAAAACCCGTCGTGCGCATCAAGGCTCCGATGGACGGCGAAACGCTGGTGGCCGACAAGGTGCAGGGCGATGTGCGCTTTCCCAACAAGGACCTTGATGACTTCATCATCCTGCGTTCCGACGGCACGCCCACCTACATGCATGCCGTGGTCGTCGACGATCATGACATGGGCGTGACGCATATCATCCGCGGCGATGACCACCTGACCAATGCGGCCCGCCAGACGATCATCTACCAGGCCATGGGCTGGGATGTGCCGGTCATGGCCCACATCCCGCTCATCCACGGGCAGGACGGCGCCAAGCTTTCCAAGCGCCACGGGGCGCTCGGTGTCGAGGCCTATCGCGAAATGGGCTACCTGCCTGCCGCCCTGCTCAACTATCTCGTCCGGCTCGGCTGGAGCCATGGCGACGACGAGGTGATGAGCATCGAGGACATGATTTCCTGGTTCGAGATCGGGGACATCAACAAGGGTGCCGCACGCTTCGATTTCAAGAAGCTGGAGGCGCTGAACGGCATTCACATGCGCAGCGCCACGCCCGAGGCGCTGTTTGCGATCCTGATGGAGACGCTGCCGCACCTGCCGGCCGGGCCGGCCATGCTGGAAAAACTGGATGGGACCCGCAAGGCACAGCTTCTGGCGGCCATGCCGGGCCTGAAGGAGCGTGCGAAGACGCTCAACGAGTTGGTGGATGGCGCGGCCTTCCTTTTCGATCAACGCCCGCTGGCACTGGATGAAAAGGCGGCCGGCATTCTGGATGCGGAATCGCGCGCTCTTCTGGCCGACATCCTGCCCGACCTGACGGCAATCTCCGGCTGGTCGGCGGAGGCAGCCGAGGGCGCGGTGCGCGATTATGCCGAGCGCAAGGAGCTGAAGCTTGGCAAGGTGGCGCAGCCGCTCCGCGCCGCGCTGACCGGCCGCGCAACGTCGCCAGGCGTCTTTGACGTTCTGTCGGTGCTGGGCCGCGATGAAAGCCTTGCCCGCATTGCCGATCAAGCCGGCTGAATTTGTGCGCATTTGCACGCAAAACAGCGGACTTCCGCCATTTATCGACAAAAGACTTAAGCGCGGAACGGCGGTTTCAGCGGCAACGCCGCTTGGCATCAGCAGACAAATAGGCTAGCTAAAACGCAGGTTATTTTGCGGCGCAACAGACCGCGAGCCGAGATCGCGAAAGGAGCATTGGATGAGCGATAATACAGCCAAACTCGAGGTGAACGGGCAGGCCATCGATCTCCCGGTTCGCGCAGGCTCCATCGGTCCGGATGTGATCGATATTGCAAAGCTTTACGGCCAGTCGGGCATGTTCACCTATGATCCCGGCTTCACCTCGACGGCGAGCTGCGAATCCGAGATCACCTACATCGACGGCGATGAAGGCATCCTGCTGCACCGCGGTTATCCGATCGACCAGCTCGCCGAGCACGGCGACTTCGTCGAGACCTGCTACCTGCTGCTCTACGGCGAGCTGCCGACCAAGGAGCAGAATGACGATTTCCACTTCCGCATCACGCGCCACACCATGGTGCATGAGCAGATGAGCCGTTTCTTCACCGGCTTCCGCCGCGATGCCCACCCGATGGCCATCATGTGCGGCATGGTTGGTGCCATGTCGGCCTTCTATCACGACTCCACGGACATCTCGGATCCGCATCAGCGCATGGTTGCTTCGCTGCGCATGATCGCCAAGATGCCGACCATCGCGGCCATGGCCTACAAGTACCATGTCGGCCAGCCCTTCGTTTACCCGCGCAACAACCTCGACTATGCGTCCAACTTCCTCCACATGTGCTTCTCGGTGCCGTGCGAGGAGTACAAGGTCGATCCGATCCTGTCGCGCGCGATGGACCGCATCTTCATCCTGCACGCCGACCACGAACAGAACGCCTCGACCTCGACCGTGCGTCTTGCCGGTTCGTCAGGTGCCAACCCGTTTGCCTGTATCGCCGCCGGCATCGCCTGCCTGTGGGGTCCGGCCCATGGCGGCGCGAACGAAGCAGCGCTCAACATGCTGCAGGAAATCGGTTCGGTGGACCGCATTCCCGAATTCATCGCCCGCGCCAAGGACAAGGACGATCCGTTCCGCCTGATGGGCTTCGGTCACCGCGTCTACAAAAATTACGACCCGCGCGCCAAGATCATGCAGAAGACCTGCCACGAGGTTCTCGGCGTTCTCGGCATCAAGGACGATCCGCTGCTCGAAGTTGCCATGGAGCTGGAGCGCATCGCGCTGACCGATCCCTACTTCGTCGAGAAGAAGCTTTACCCGAACATCGACTTCTACTCGGGCATCACGCTGAAGGCGATGGGCTTCCCGACCACCATGTTCACCGTGCTGTTCGCCCTGGCGCGTACCGTCGGCTGGATCGCCCAGTGGAAGGAAATGATCGAGGATCCGAAGCAGAAGATCGGCCGTCCGCGCCAGCTCTACACCGGCGCAAAACAGCGCGATTACATCCCGGTCGAGAAGCGCTGAGCGTTTCCCTCCTGACCATCATGGAAAAGGCGGCTGCGAGGCCGCCTTTTTTGTTGTCCACGCGGCTCATCACGGAAGGTGCGAAAGACAACCTTGTCAGGCAAGGAGAGCAAGAACAGCTTCGGCGCCGATGTCTCCAGCGGGGCTGTCGGTCGCCATGCGCTCGCGGATCGTGGAGAATCCCGCGCGCTGGGCCGCACGCATCGGTCCTTCTTCCATCAGTGCCAGCAGATGGCGGCCGGCATAGCCCGGCCTCAGCATGAAATCGTAGAGTTCGGGGACGACCGGCCGGTCCGCGATCAGGTTCGGCAGCGACGCCGACCAGGATGTGATGAGATGGCGCAGGAAGCGCGCCAGCAGGTCGGTGCGGTAACACGAGATCAGCGGCACGCCGGCAAGTGCCAATTCCAGCGTCACCGTGCCCGATGCGGCGATCGCTGCATCGGCGATTGCAAAGGCCTCGTGGCGTGCCGCGGCGCCGGTCACGATTTCCGGCTTGTTGGACCAAGTGGCCGTGATCTCACGGACAAGCGGTTCCACATGGGCGACGGTCGGCAGGATCAGGCGCGGTTGGACGCCGTCTGCCCCGAGAAATGCCACGGTCTCGCCGAAGAAGGGCAGCAGCCCCCTCACCTCGCCGCGCCGCGATCCCGGCAGCACGAGCAGCGTCCGTTCGCCCGATCCCAGCCTGTGGCGGCTCTGAGCCTCCCAGGCACTGTTCAGGCTTTCATCGGATGTCAGGCGATGCCCGACATAGGTTCCGGCCGGGCCATCCAGACGTTTCAAGGCTTCCACCTCGAAGGGTAGCAGGCACAGGACGTGATCGACATAGGCGCGCATGGCCTTTGCGCGATGCGGCCTCCAGGCCCAGACGGACGGGCAGACATAATCGACGACAGGAAGATGCGGCAGCTTCGCGCGCACGCGGCGGGCGACGCGATGGGTGAAATCAGGGCTGTCCACGATCAGCAGGATGTCCGGCGCGGACGCAACGATGGCATCGGCGGCCTGCCGAATTTTGCGGACCAGCGCTGGAAGGTCCTTCACCACAGCCGAGATGCCCATCAGCGCGATGGACGCGGGATCAAACAGGGTTTTCAGCCCGAGCGCGGCCAGATGGGCGCCGCCGACGCCGGTCAATTGCACCGGCCTGCCGGATTTGCGGTGAATGGCGGCGATGAGATCGGCGGCCAGAAGGTCTCCCGATTCCTCGCCGGTGACGACGGCTATTTTCAGCGGCGCGTTCACAGCATGGCCTCGCTGACGCCCATGACAAACAGGCCGAGCCGGTCGGCCTCGCGGCGAACGTCATCAAAATCAAGGATAAGCGACAGGCCAGCCTCTACTGCAATGCCTGCCAGTCCGGCCTTGTGGGCACTGATCACGGTCTGTGGGCCGATGCTGGGCAGGTCCATGCGGGTATCCTGGCCGGGCTTGCAGCATTTGACCAGCACGCCACGGCGTGTGGAGCGAAGGCGCCCGTGGTCGCGCATGGCGGCGGTGCGTTCCAGCAGGCCTTCGGTTCCCTCGATGCCTTCCAGCGCCACGGCCCGGCTGCCAAAGGCTATCGCCGCCTGGCCGATGTCGAGCGCGCCGATGGCCCGCGCCGCCGCCCAGGCCGCGCGAATGGCGGTCCAGTCGTCCTTGCCGGGCATGACGGAACCCATGGTCCCTTCCGGTGCCAGCAACTGCGGCATCAGCTGATGGGCGCCGAGAACCGTGATGCCATATTGCCCGGCATAGGCGGTGACGATGCGCAGCAGCGCGTCATCGCCACTGCCGAGCGCCCTGATGCCGCGCGGAAGCAGCTTCAGAAGGCCGGGCGCGGGAAAGACGCGGTACCAGACCGGGCGGCGCGACACACCGCCTGCAAAGGTGGCGTGAGTGACGCCCTCGTGGCGCAGATAGGGCCCAAGCTTGCCGATTTCCTCAATGGCAAGCGTCCGGTCTGCCTTGGCGGCCAGCCCGGCGTCGGCCTCGCCGGCAATGGCGACCAGAAGCGGAGCCATGGGTGCCTCCGCGGACACCTGTTCGTGAAGGGCCGCAGGCAGCCGGCCGGAGCCGGCAATGATTGCAATCCGTCCGCCATCCGGCGGCAGGAAGGCCCGGGTTCCGGTGGCCTCAGGCCTCGCCATCGACCCCGTCATCCCCCGAAGCGCGGCCACCCACGGCGGGCATGACGAACTGCCGCCGGCCGCGTTCCGTCATGAAAGCCAGCAAGTCGTCCACAATGGCAATGCCGGCGAAGGACTGCTGCACCAGAGGAATGTTCTCCAGAACCGGACGCGCGGGATTGAACATCATCTTGTAGGCGGCGCGAAGGGCCTTCATGTCGTCACGCGACACGCCCGAGCGGCGCATGCCGACGACGTTCAGCCCGCGCAGGCGTCCGCGGTTGCCGGTCACCATGCCATAGGGAATGAGATCCCGTTCCAGCCCCGACATGCCACCGACAAAGGCATGATGGCCAATGCGCACGAACTGGTGGACAGCGGAAAGGCCGCCGAGAATGGCGAAATCACCGACCTCGCAATGGCCGCCCAGCACTGCGCCCTGCGTCATGGTGACATTGTTGCCGACAGCGCAATCATGGGCGACATGCGAATAGCCCAGAAAATGGCAATTGTCGCCGACAGTGGTGCGCGCGCGGGCCGTGTCAGTGCCCGTATGCATCGTCACGCCTTCGCGGATTGTGTTGTTGCGGCCGATCTCCAGCGTCGACGGGCCACCCTTGTGCCCGTGGTTCTGCGGATCGCAGCCGAGAACGGCCTGCGGATAGACCTTTGTGCCTTCGCCAATCGTCGTCTGGCCGAGGACGGTCACGTGGCCGATCAGGTGCACGTTGGCGCCGAGCACGACCTGCGGCCCCACCATGCAGAAGGGACCGATGCGTGCGCCGTCACCGATCACGGCACCGGGTTCGATCACGGCAGTTGGATGGATTTCAGCGGCCATACCGTCCTCAGGCGTCCGTCTTGGGAGACATCATCGCCGAAATGTCGGCCTCGGCCACCTTGGCGCCGTCCACCTTGGCTTCGCAGGAAAATTTCCAGATGTTGCCGCGCTGCTTCTGCTTGGTCACGTGGATTTCCAGCCGGTCGCCCGGCACGACAGGACGGCGGAACTTCGCATTGTCGATGGTCATGAAATAGACGAGGCTCGGCGCGGCTTCGCTGCCCGAGGTCGAGTTGATGCAGATGGCACCCGCGGTCTGGGCCATGGCCTCGATGATGAGGACGCCGGGCATGACGGGCGCGGCGGGAAAGTGCCCCTGGAAATGCGGCTCGTTGACCGTCACGTTCTTGATGCCGATGGCCGAGCGGTCGCCGTCGATCCCGATGATCCGGTCCACCAGAAGGAAGGGATAGCGGTGGGGCAGCAGCGCCATGATGCGCATGATGTCCATGGTTTCGAGCGTGTCAGCCATCGTTCTCATCCTTCTTTCGGGGCGCTTCGGCCAAGGTGCGCAAGGCGGCGGTCTGGCGGAAGAAGCGCTTGATCGGCATGGCCGGGGCACCGGCCCATTTCTCGCCCGCCGGCACATCGTGCATCACACCGGCGGCCGCGGCAATCTGGGCGCCGTCGCCGACTGTCAGGTGGTCGGCAATGCCGACGCGCCCGCCCAGCATGACGAAATTTCCAAGCCGGACCGACCCCGACAGACCGACATGGGCCGCGATGGCACAGCAATTGCCGATTTTCACGTTGTGGGCGATCTGCACGAGATTGTCGATCTTGGTGCCCGCTCCGATGACCGTGTCTTCCAACGCTCCACGATCGACCGTGCTGTTGGAACCGATCTCCACATCGTCCTGGATGACGACGCGGCCGATCTGCGGCACTTTCTCCAGCCCGGCCGCACCCGGCACATAGCCGAAGCCGTCCTGGCCGATCTGGCAGCCGGAATGGAGGATGACGCGGTTGCCGATCAGCGCGGCCTGCACCGTGGCATTGGCTCCGACGCGGCAATCGCGGCCGATGCGACACTCGGCGCCGATGACGGCGTTGGGACCGATCACGGTGCCCTCGCCAATCTCGGCGGATGGCCCGATGACGGCGCCGGCCTCGACAATGACGCCGTGTTCCAATCGCGCCGATGCGTGCACGAAGGCGCGGCCCGAGACGCCGTTTTCTCCGGTGACCGGTGCACCACGCACGGCTGCCGGATGCAACATGCGCGCGATCTTGGCAAAGGCCGGATAGGGACGGTCGTGGCAGAGGACAGCGATACCGGCAGGCACATTGCCGGCAATGTCGCTCGTGACAAGCACTGCCGATGCCCTGAGGCCCTGGAGGAGGTGGCGGTTCTTGCGGCCCTCCACGAAGGCCAGATGCCCTGCCCCGGCTTCGGCTGCTTGCGCGACATCGCGGATGACCAAGCCTTCGCTGGCACCGTTCAGATGGAGAGTGGAACCGGTCGCAGCGACAATATCACCCAGCGAGAAGGTTCGCTGGGGAGGAAAGAAGACCGGATCCGTCATGGAATATCCTGCAGGTGCCGGACGCTTCCGACCGGCACCATCCGGGCCGCCTTAGAAGCGGCCCGAAATGCCGAAGTTGAAGTTTTCGACGATGTCACGCTTCTGCTTCAAGACCGGCACCGCGTAATCGACGCGCAGCGGACCGAAGGGCGACTGCCAGATGATCGATGCGCCGACCGAGGCGCGCCAATCCAGGTTGACGCCACGCGAGCCCTTGAAATTGCCATTGCGGTACGGCAGGCCGAAGACCGTGCCGGCATCAGCAAAGACGGCACCGCGCATGCCGAAGGAGTCAGGCAGCAGCGGCAGCGGGAACTGCAGTTCCGTGCTGGCATTGAGGTAGCTATCGCCACCGATATGCGAATAGCGGTTCAGCGCAGCAGAACGGTACTGCCATGGGCCGATACCATTGGCGGCAAAGCCGCGGATGATTCGGTCGGACGACTGGAACAGGTCAAACTGGCGCAGCGGGCTGTTGCCATAGGTCGAGACATGGCCGGCACCGGCGGTCACGAGGCCGACGAGGCCGAGCTCTTCCTGCAGGGTCTGGTAGTACTGGCCACGCGCGGTGAACTTCATGTACTTCGCATCGCCGCCCAGACCGGCGAATTCCGCCGTGGAGGTCGCGTAGATGCCGTTGCGCGGATCCTTCATGTTGTCGATCGTGTTGTAGGTCAGCGTGGCACTGATCGACGACTTCACCCAAGGGCTGTTCTTGATGGCATCCTGCGTGGCCAGCGGGATGTTGGCCACCTTCTTGAGCTTGTAATAGTTCTCGCTGGTGAGGTTGTAAGCCAGCGTCGTGGACAGGTTTTCGGTGATCGGCAGGCCGAAGCGCACGGTTCCAGAGGTAATGTCCGAACCGTAGGTCGTTGATTCACGCGTGCTGCGGGACAGATCGAAACCGGCGGCGATGCGGCGGCCCAGGAAATAGGGCTCTGTGAAGGACAGCGAATAGTCGCGGCTGTTCTGACCGCCGCCGATCGACAGCTTGATGTACTGGCCACGGCCGAGGAAGTTGCGCTCGGTGATCGAGGCACTGAGCTGCGGACCGGGGCTATCGCCACCGGTCGTGTAACCCGCGCCGATGGAGAATTCACCGGTTGCCTTTTCCTTCACATCAACGATCACGACGACCTGGTCGCCATCAGAACCCTGCTGCGTGGAAATGTTGACTGATTCAAAGAAATCAAGGTCTTCCAGGCGGCGCTTGGCGCGCTGGATGAGAACCTGATTGAAGGCATCGCCTTCAGCCACATCGAATTCGCGGCGGATCACATGATCACGCGTGCGGCTGTTGCCGCGGATCTCGATGCGTTCGACATAGGTGCGCGGGCCCTGATCCACCGTATAGACCACCGAAATGGTGCGGTTGGCGAAATCGCGGTCGCCGCGCGGCGTTACCTGCGCGAAGGCATAGCCATTGCCGGCCACTTCCTCGGTGATGCCGACGATGGATTTTTCCACATCGTTGGCGGAATAGGTCTTGCCCTGACGGGTCTTGATCTTGCGCGCAAGATCATCGGCATTGACGCCGGGAATGGAGCTTTCCACGGCAACGTCGCCAAAGGTGTAGCGCTCGCCCTCATCCACCGTGAAGGTCACGGAGTACTTGTTCTCGTTCTCATCGAGAACGGCGTTGGACGAGATCACGCGGAAATCGGCATAGCCGCGGTTGTAATAGAAGCGGCGCAGCGCTTCCTCGTCGGCGCGCAAGCGGTTTTCGTCATAGACGTCGTCGCGCATCAGGAACGACAGAAGCGTCGACTTCTTGGTGGCGATCACCTCTGCCAGGCGGCGATCGGAAAAGGCGTTGTTGCCGACAAAATCCACCGAGGCGATCTTGGTACGGCCGCCTTCCTGGATGTTGAAGACGACGTTCACGCGATTCTCGCCAACCTGCATGATCTCGGTGGTGACGATGGCATCGGAACGGCCGATCTGGCGATAGGATTCGCGCACGGTCTGCACGTCGGCTTCCAGCATGGACGGCATGTAGGGATTGCGCGCACGGGTCTGCACGCGCGCCGCCAGAACGTCGTCCTTGATCTTCTTGTTGCCCTGAAAGAGCACGTTGTTGACGACCTGGTACTCGGCGACCTGAACCACCAGCACCGAACCGCGCTGGTTGATCGACACGTCGGAGAACAGGCCGGTGCTGAACAGGTGCTTCACGGCCTCATCAATGTCAGCGGGGCTGAACGACTTGCCGGGCTGGATACCGATATAGGAGCGGATCGTGGATGCTTCGACACGGGTATTGCCGGTCACTTCCACCGAGCGGACAACCGCAGCCTGAACCTCGAGGGTCGTGGCGAGTTGAAGAATGGTTGCCGACGGAAGCACAAAGCCGGCCGACAGCGCTGCAGCCGAAACGGCGCTCTTGAGTCTGGATGAAGCCTTCATCAGGTCCACTTACCTTTATTTCTCGGAGTCCCCAGGCGAGAAAACCGGGCAACACGGCATAAGCCGCTACCGTATTACCCTTATTTTCCCTACAAGCAAGGCTTCGGGTTAATTTGCATTTACTAAACGTTCCAGCGTGACATTCCGGTCACGCCTCGTTTGGAACATGGTAAACGCGGCCCTAAGCCACCCAGCTGTGGATCCCCTTTTTCATTAGCATCCAAATAGATCGTTCCAGAACACAAAGCCCATGAAAGCCAGCACCAGCAGGAACCCTGCACGGTAAACAAGCTCCATGGCACGCTCCGAAACGGGCCGCCCCTGAATCGCTTCAATGGCGTAAAACATCAGGTGTCCGCCATCAAGGGGGGGCACGGGCAGAAGGTTCAAAATGCCGATGCCCACTGACAAAAGTGCAACAAGTTGCACCAGCCAGTCGAAGCCCTTCTTTGCCGCTTTCCCGGCCATGTCGGCAATTTTCACCGGGCCGCCAAGCTGGCACTTGTCTTCACGGCCCATGACAAGCCGTTTGAAGAAGTGACCGGTCTGGCCGATGATGAAACCGGTTTCCGTTACCGCCGTGACGAGGGAATCGCCAAGCCCCATTTCCACCCGGCGTGCGTTTTCGGGCGACACATCTGCGGCAATGCCGATCATGGCGCGCTTGATCT
The DNA here is from genome assembly GCA_020637755.1 of Brucellaceae bacterium. Lineage (GTDB taxonomy): Bacteria > Pseudomonadota > Alphaproteobacteria > Rhizobiales > Rhizobiaceae > Zhengella. Next base: position 50,359 of record JACKJW010000014.1, read on the forward strand.
TGTTGCCGAGCGGATCGGTTGATTCCTGCATTTGCGGGATGACGACCAGTTCCACCTGCTTGCCCGCACGATCCACGACGAAGGTGATCGGATCGCCGCCGCGCGCGCTCACATGGCGCTGGATGTCGGAGAAATCGGCGATGGCGGTGCCGTCCATGGAGATGAAGCGGTCGCCCGGTGCAAAGCCGGCCGCGGCGGCCGGACTTCCCGGTGTCACTTCGCCGACCAGAGGATCGGCGACGAAGCGGCCATAGGCGGCAAACATCACCGCGAAGACCGTGATGGTGAGGATGATATTGGCAACGGGACCGGCGAGCACGGTCAGGAACCGCTTCCAGACCGGTTGGGTGTGAAAGGCCTGACGCAATTCGTCCGGCGTCAGCCGTGCCATTTCCGCATCATCGGCCTTGGCGCTGGTCGCGGTCATATCGCCAAGAAATTTGACATAGCCGCCCAGCGGAACGGCGCTGAGTTTCCAGCGCGTGCCGTGGCGGTCGGTGAAGCCAGCGATCTCGGGGCCGAAACCTACCGAAAAGGCCTTCACACCAATGCCGCACCAGCGCCCGACAAGATAGTGGCCCATCTCATGGATGAACACGACCACCGTCAGGACGAAGAGGAACGGCAGGATGGTGCCGATCAGGAGACCGTCGGTACTGAAGATTGCGCTCACGTGCGGTCACTCTTCCTTGTTGGCTTGCTGGTTGGTCTTGCTACGGCCTTGCCGGTCCGCCTGCAAGGCGCCAGGACCGCACCGGCGGTCATTGCGGGCCGAGCGCTCCGAAAATGCCATGGGCCGGTGAGTCGGGTCCGCCAGCCAGGGCCCCGAACAGGTACAGCAGCACGGCCCCGGCAACAAGGCCGTCCACCCGGTCCAGCACGCCGCCATGGCCGGGAATGAGGTGGGAGCTGTCCTTCACCCCTGCCCGCCGCTTGACCGATGATTCGTAAAGGTCACCCATCTGGGAGATCACCGAGACGGCCAGAGCCACAAGCGGCAGGCGCCAGTCGCCGCCCCTGCCGAAGGCGGCTGCCACGCCCCAGGCCGCGATCACGCCCGAGACGGCGCCCCCAATGGCGCCGGACCATGTCTTGCCAGGCGAAATCGACGGAGCCAGCTTCGGCCCGCCGATGGCGCGGCCTGTGAAATAGGCCAGGATGTCGGTCGCCCAGACCGCTGCAAAGAGAAACAGCACGGCGGCGAGGCCCTCGCCGTCGGCGCCACGCAGCTTTGCGATGGCCAGCGCCGGTATCCCCGCATAGGCCAGTCCGATGCCCGGCGCAAAGGTCCTGGCCATCACGGAGCCCGCCACGCCGAAGGCGATGGCCGCGACAACAAGGAACACGCCGGTGCTGACCGCCGGAACATCCATGACGATGGCGGCAGCGGCCGCCAGCAAGACCGCCCAGCTGCCCAACTCCAGCACGCGCGGGATCTTGCCCCTGTGCATTTCCAGCCATTCATAAAGGCATGCCAGGCCGATCACGGCGGCAAGGATGCGAAAGCCCTGCCCACCGAACCAGGTGAGTGGCAGGACGGCTGCGAGAAGCACAATGGCGGAGAGGATGCGCAGCGTCAGGTTGCTCACAGCACGGCATCCTTCTCGCCCACGCCGCCATAGCGGCGGTCGCGTTTGCCAAAGTCCTCCAGCGCCTCGCGCAGCATGCGCGCATCAAAATCCGGCCAGTAGCAGTCGGGGAAGACAAATTCCGCATAGGCCGCCTGCCAGAGCAGGAAATTGGACAGCCGCAGCTCACCGCTGGTGCGGATGACAAGGTCGGGATCGGGAATGCCCGCCGTGTCGAGATGGGCCGATACCGTGTCTGGCGTGATGGCATCGGGCGCCATCGCGCCGTCGCGCACCTTGCGGGCAATGGCGCGCATGGCGCGGGTGATCTCGTCACGCGAACCATAGTTGAAGGCGATGACCAGCGTCAGCGCGCCGTTGGCGCGCGTCAGGTTCTCGGCTTCCTCGATCAGCGAGAGGATGTCGGACGACAGGCTTTCGCGGTCGCCGATCATGCGCACGCGCACGCCGTTGGCGTGGAGTTCGGCCAGGTCCTTGCGGATGAAAAGCTTCAGGAGCCCCAGCAGATCGGTGATCTCGGTCTGCGGGCGGGACCAGTTTTCAGACGAAAACGCATAGACCGTCAGATAGTCGAGGCCCATATCACCGGCGGCACGCACGGTGCGTCGCAGCGCCTCGACACCCGCCCGATGCCCTGCCCCGCGCGGCAGCAGGCGCTTCTTGGCCCAGCGCCCATTGCCGTCCATGATGATCGCCACGTGGCGAGGCTGTGCGGCCGGCTTGGCCATGAAGGCTCCTTCAAGAGGCCCGGCGCGACAGGATAGGCGCCGGCAATTCCTCAGACATGCATGATCTCGGCTTCCTTTTCCTGGCCGAGCTTGTCGATGCGAGAGATGGTATCGTCGGTCAATTTCTGGATACGGTCGGAGAGCTTGCGCGCCTCGTCTTCGCTGACCGAACCGTCCTTTTCCGCCTTCTTGGCGGCGTCCATGCCGTCACGGCGCACATGGCGCACCGCGATGCGGGCCTGTTCGGCATATTGGTGCGAAATCTTGACGAGGTCCTTGCGGCGTTCCTCATTGAGCTCAGGCACAGGGATGCGCAGGTTGACGCCGTCCATGATCGGATTGAAGCCGAGGTTGCTCTCGCGGATTGCGCGGTCCACGGCACCCACCATCGACTTGTCCCAGACCGAGACCGAGATCATGCGCGGTTCGGGAACCGAGACCGTCGCCACCTGGTTGATCGGCATGGCCGAACCGTAGGCCTCGACGGTGATAGCATCCAGCAGGCTGGACGATGCGCGGCCGGTGCGGATCGAGCCCATGTCCGTCTTGAATGCGTTGACGGCGCCTTCCATGCGGCGCTCCAGATCCTTCAGGTCAACACCTTCGCTCATCTCAAAACCTCCAATGGGCCGTTTCGCTGGTCCGATCAGCTGTCGGAAACCACAGTACAGCGGCCGTTTCCAGTCAGGATTTCCCCGAATCCGCCCTTCTCGTGAATGGAGTAGACGATTATCGGAATGTTGTTTTCGCGTGCAAGGGCAATCGCGGCGGTATCCATGACGTTGAGCCCGCGCGCGATGACCTCATCATGGGTGATGCGGTCGAAGCGGGTCGCGTCGGGCACCTTCTTGGGATCGGCGGAATAAATGCCATCGACCTGCGTGCCCTTGAAGAGGGCGTCCGCGCCGATCTCGGCGGCGCGCAGCGCAGCGGCGGAATCGGTCGTGAAGAACGGGTTGCCGGTTCCGCCGGCGAAGATGACGACCTTGCCCGCGTTCATGTAGGCGGTTGCCTGGCGCTGCGAGAAGCTCTCGCAGATTTCCGGCATGGCAATGGCCGAGAGCACCACGGCATCCAGCCCCAGCTTGACCAGCGAGGTGCGCAGCGCCAGCGAATTGATGACGGTGGCGAGCATGCCCATGTGGTCGCCGGTCACCCGGTCGCCACCCTTGGAAGCAACGGCCACGCCGCGGAAAATGTTGCCACCGCCGATCACGACGCCGACCTCGACGCCCATGGCGCGCGCTTCGGCGATATCGGCGGCAATGCGGTCGGCAACGGACACGTCAATGCCGAAGCCCTGCCCGCCCATCAGCGCCTCGCCGGAGGCTTTGAGAAGAACGCGGCGGTAGAGCGGCTTGCCGGACATGGAGAAAACCCGTGATGCTGGACGGTGATGAAAACCCAAGCGCCGCGATACACGAAGGGCGCCGCGTTGTCACGCGGCGCCCTTGAGGAAAATCCTTGCAAATCCTGCGCCGTCACGGCGCGGAGAGGATCAGCCCTTGGCGGCGGCAGCCACTTCGGCGGCAAAATCCTCTTCTTCCTTTTCGATGCCTTCGCCGACGGCGAGGCGCGCAAAGCCGGTGATCGTGGCAGGGGCACCGATCTCCTTGGCAGCTTCGGCAAGGGCCTTTTCCACCGTCAGGTCCGGGTTCATCACGAAAGCCTGCTTCATCAGCACGACTTCCTCGTAGAACTTGCGCATGCGGCCTTCCACCATCTTCTCGATGATGGCCTCCGGCTTGCCCGATTCGCGGGCCTGCTCGATGAAGATCGCCTTTTCGCGGGCGGCCACATCGGCATCCACACCATCCTCGTTCAGCGCCAGCGGATTGGTGGCGGCAACATGCATGGCTACCTGGCGGGCGAAGGCGGACGCCTTGTCCTTGTCACCGGTGGTCTCGATGGCAACGAGCACGCCGAGCTTGCCGAGGCCTTCGACAACCTGGTTGTGCACGTAGGAGGCCACGGCGCCACCGGGTGCCGAGAGTTTGGCGACACGGCGCAGCGACATGTTTTCGCCGATCGTGCCGACGGCGTCCTTCACCTGCTCGGCAACGGTCTTGCCCGAAGCGGCGTAGATGGCGTTGGACGCGGCTTCCAGCGTGCCGTCAGTACCCAGGGCGGCAGCAGCGATGCCGCGCACCAGCTCCTGGAAGGCCTCGTTGCGGGCCACGAAGTCGGTCTCGGAGTTGACCTCGACCAGCACGGCGGAGGTGCCGTCGGAGGCAACGCCCACCAGACCTTCGGCGGCCGTGCGGCCGGCCTTCTTGTCGGCCTTGGCGATGCCCTTGGCACGCAGCCAGTCGATGGCGGCTTCCATGTCGCCGTTGTTCTCGTTCAGGGCTGCCTTGCAGTCCATCATGCCTGCGCCGGTCTTGTCGCGCAGTTCCTTCACCATTGCAGCAGTAATTGCCATGTTCGCCTCGTCTTCATCCAAAAAAGCAAGCGCGCACCGAAAGGCATGATGCATTTCATGTGCGCCGCAGGGGATGGGCGCGGAGGGTCCGCGCCCGGCTGGTTCATGCGCCCCGAATACGCGCCGCCGGACGTTTGAGCGTCAGCGGCGCGGGGCGCCGGGCATCGATCAGGCCTGTTCGCCTTCGCCCTCGGCGGCATCGAGCGCCGGTTCGGCGGGCGCATCGGCGGCAGCGCCGATATCCACACCCATGGCGCCCTGCTGGCGGGCAATGCCATCAATGGCGGCGCGGGCAATCAGGTCGCAATAAAGCGAGATGGCGCGCGCGGCGTCATCATTGCCCGGGATCGGGTAGTCGACCTGGTCCGGATCGCAGTTGGAATCGAGGATGGCGACGACCGGGATGCCGAGACGCTTGGCTTCCTGGATGGCAATCGCTTCCTTGTTGGTGTCGATCACGAACATCAGGTCGGGCGTGGAGCCCATGTCCTTGATGCCGCCCAGCGCGCGGTCGAGCTTCTCGCGCTCGCGCTCAAGGTTCAGGCGCTCCTTCTTGGTGAAGCCCTGGGCTTCGCCGGCCAGCAGCTCATCGAGCTTGCGCAGGCGCTGGATCGAATTGGAGATCGTCTTCCAGTTGGTGAGCATGCCGCCGAGCCAGCGGGAGTTCACATAGTATTGGGCCGAACGCTTGGCTGCGTCGGCAACGATGTCGGAAGCCTGGCGCTTGGTGCCCACGAAGAGCACGCGGCCGCCGCCGGCAACCGTGTCGGACACGACCTTGAGCGCCTGGTGCAGCAGCGGCACGGTCTGCGAAAGGTCGATGATGTGGATGTTGTTGCGGGCGCCGAAGATGTAGTTGCCCATCTTCGGGTTCCAGCGGTGGGTCTGGTGACCGAAGTGAATGCCAGCCTCAAGAAGCTGGCGCATGCTGAAATCAGGCAGAGCCATTCTCTGAATCCTTTCCGGTTATACCCTCCACGGACCATTGACGGAGACCGCCACCGGAGGATCAGGACGGATTTCTCCCGTCAAGACCCGAAGTCCGTGTGTGGAATGTGCGCCGCAATAAGGGATATGCGCAGGTTTGGCAACCCCTGCCCCGGCCGGCACAGCGGCCCCCGGGCGCATTCGGCGTCAGTTGCAGGCGGGCGTGTCGAGCAGGTCAAGCGTGACGAGCTGGCCGCGAATGCGGAATTCGCCGTAGTCAGTCTCGAAATCGCGGGCGACGCCGTTGTCATAGAGCTTGAAGCCGATGCGATAGATCGGCGCGGCGTCGGTGTCGGGCTCCGGGTCATCGAAGTAGGCGATGGAAACCGGCCAGAAATCCTGCGTGCCCAGTTCACCGGCGGCCCTGGTGTCGCCTTCAGCCGGCTCAGCCTTCTTCCTGGCACCGATGACCACGGTGGTCGTCAGCACCTTGTCGGCGCTGTCCGTGCCGTCATAAATCGAGGTTTCGTAGAATGTCTCGCCCTTCCTGGCCCGCTCCAGCAGGTCGATCATGTGGGCAGCCGGGAAATGGGCGGGCGTCAGCGCCACTTCCGCCGGATCGGGCTTTTCCAGTTCCACCTTCACCTTTTCGCCATCACCGTGGTGCGCGGTGCCCTTCACCTCCTTGTCGAGCTTGTCGTCGATGAAGGATTTCGTGACGAAGGTGAAAAGGTCGGCGGACGGGTCCTCGAAAGTCGCCACCTGCTGGTCCACAAGACGCGAGCCGGTCTCGCCGGTCTGGAACTGGGTGACGGAACGGAAATTGACGGTGTAACCATCGCACTTCGAGCCGTTGAACTCGTAGACCATCCGGCCCTTCACGCCTGTGATGCCTGAGCGGGTGGAGGAATCGATGAGCGTCAGGTCATAGATGGCGCGGTGCGGCGCCAGGACCTGCGCGAAGGCCGCGACGGGCTGAAGGATGGCAAGGCCGGCAATTGCCGTTCCTGCGAATGCTGATTTAAAGGCCTTTGCCACCGGTCCTGCCATGTCCGTCCCTGCATCTTGCGCCGGGGCAGCACCCCGTGTCATGACGTTTGTGGAGCCGTCGCGCGTCCTTTTCAAGGCAGCGTAACGCCTTTCCACGAACAGTATGAATCGATTCCGGCAAAAGGAAATCCGTCCATGTCCGCAGAGAGCCGCCTTGCCGAGCTTGGCATCACCCTGCCGGAAGCCGCGGCCCCAGCTGCCAATTACATTCCTTATGCCGTCACGGGGAACCTGCTCTTCACATCCGGCCAGTTGCCGCTGACCGGCGGCAAGCTCTCGGCGACCGGCCTTCTGGGGCGCGAGCTTGATGTCACTGCCGGGCGCGAGGCGGCCAAATGGTGCGCGGTGAACATCCTGGCGCAGGCCAAGGCGGCGCTCGGCGATCTCGACCGGATCGCGCGCGTCGTCAAGATCTCCGCTTTCGTTGCCTCGACACCGGATTTCACCGAACAGCATCTGGTGGCCAACGGCGCATCGGATTTCCTGGTTGATGTGCTGGGCGACAGGGGCCGCCATGCGCGCAGTGCTGTCGGCATGGCCAGCCTGCCGCTCAACGCGCCGGTGGAAATCGAAGCCGTGATCGAGATTGCGTGAAATTGCCATGGCCGGAAACCTCGCTTCCTGGCTGGCATCCCGCCCCATTGCCCATCGTGGCCTGCATGACGGCAACCGGGCCGTCTGGGAAAACTCGCCGTCCGCCTTCGAGGCCGCGGCGCAGGCCGGATATGCGATCGAATGCGATGTGCACCTGACGCGCGATGGCGTGCCGGTGGTGTTTCATGACGATGAGCTTGAGCGCCTGACGGGCGCGAAGGGTTTCGTGCATGACATCACGGCCGACGCCCTGTGTGCGCTGTCCATTGGCGGGACGCGCGACCGGGTGCCGACGCTGCATCAGGTGCTGGCGCAGGTGGGCGGGCGGGTACCGCTCGTCATCGAACTCAAGGGCATTGAGGGCAAGGACGGCGGATTGGTTGCCGCGACCGGGGCGCTGCTCGGCGCCTATGAGGGACCGGCCGCCATCATGTCCTTCGATCATTGGCTGGTGCGCCGGTTCCGGGCAGACGCGCCGGGCATTCCCGGCGGGCTGACCGCCATGGGCGTGACGCAACGCGACATGGAGGCCCATTTTTCGATGCTGGCGCATGACGTCGCCTTTGCCTCCTTCCATGTGGATGCCCTGCCCAATCCGTTCGTGCGTTTCATGCGCGAGAGCCTGAACCGGCCGGTCATCACCTGGACTGTGCGCACACCGGAACAGGTGGCGCTGACAAAGGCCCATGCCGACCAGATGACTTTTGAGGGATTCCTGCCGCAGATCACGTGAAGCGGCGAGCGGGCGCTTGCCGGAGCCGTTCATCCGCCTAAACTCCCTGCATCCACTCCCGCGGACAAACCCGATCTGACCATGGCCGACGACAACCCGTTCACGCTTGAGATCGTCAGCAGCGTCAGCGACATCGCTGAGGACTGGTCCGGTCTGGCCGGCACCTCACGCAATGATGCCGCAACCGGATACAACCCTTTTCTTTCCCATGCATATTTGACATCACTTGAAGATTCAGGCTGCGTCGGCCAGGCGTCCGGCTGGCTGCCGCGCCCCTTGCGTTTGACCGCGCCGGACGGCCGTCTCGCGGGCGCGGTGCCTGCCTATGTCAAATCCCACAGCCAAGGCGAATATGTCTTCGACCACGGCTGGGCCGATGCCTTTGAGCGGGCCGGCGGGCGCTATTATCCCAAGCTGCAGGTCTCGGTGCCCTTCACGCCTGCCGCAGGGCCACGCCTGCTGGTCTCACCCCAATTTGACGGGGACGCGGTCAGACGCGCCCTTGCGGAGGGGCTGAAGGGCTTTGCCACGCAAGCCGGGCTATCCTCGGTGCACGCGACCTTTCTGGAGGAGGCCGATCTGACGGCTTTCGCCGGGGCCGGCTTCCTACACCGCACCGACCAGCAGTTCCACTTCCGCAACCGCGGCTATCGCGACTATGAGGATTTCCTCGACACCCTGGCCTCCCGCAAGCGCAAGGCGTTGAAAAAGGAACGGCGCACCGCACTCGAAAACGGCATCTCCATCGAATGGCTGACCGGCAGCGGCCTGACCGAATCGGTCTGGGATGCGTTTCATGCCTTCTACATGGACACGGGCTCGCGCAAATGGGGGCGGCCCTATCTCAACCGGCGCTTCTTCTCGCTGGCCGGCGAGCGCATGGCGGACGATATCCTGCTGGTCATGGCGAAGCGGAACGGAAGGCACATCGCCGGGGCGATCAACTTCATCGGTTCCGGCACGCTTTACGGGCGGCACTGGGGCTGCATCGAGGATCATCCCTTCCTGCATTTCGAGGTCTGCTACCATCAGGCCATCGACTTTGCGATTGCGCGCGGTCTTGCCACCGTCGAAGCCGGCGCGCAGGGCGAACACAAGCTGGCGCGCGGCTATGAGCCGGTCACCACCCACTCGGCCCACTGGATCGCCCATCCGGGACTTCGCGATGCGGTGGAAAACTACCTTTCCCATGAGCGCCGCGAGGTGGAACAGGCGCGGGCGTTTCTCGCCGCGCACACACCCTTCCGCAAGGACTGAGGTCAGGCATGCCGCGCCGCATTGACCATGTCCCGGCGATGCGGTCTATAGACCGAGACCTGACTGAAACCCTGCCGGAGCCTGTTTGCCGTGACCGCCCCCTACGATGACACCAACGTGTTCGCCAAAATCCTGCGCGGGGAAATCCCGAGCCAGAAGCTCTATGAGGATGACGACACCTTTGCCTTCATGGACATCATGCCGCGCGGCGACGGCCACTGCCTGGTGATTCCGAAGCGCCCTGCCCGCAACATTCTCGACATCGACGAGGAGAGCTACGCGGCCGTCGGGCGCACGGTGCGCAAGCTCGCCCGCGCCGTGGTCAAGGCCTTTGATGCCGATGGCGTCACTGTCCAGCAGTTCAACGAACCGGCCGGCGGCCAGGTGGTCTTCCACCTGCACGTCCACATCATCCCGCGTTTCGACGGTGTCCGGCTGAAGCCGCATACGGGCGAGATGGCGGATTTCGGCGTCCTGGCTGCCCATGCGGACAAGATACGCGCCGCGCTCTCCTGACGGTCATTCGGCCGGTACAACAGCCGCTGTCTCGACCTGACTGGCCTGTCTCCAGACAAGTGGCCTCAGTTCCTGCACGGCATGGACCTTCGTGGCGATCGCCCAGGACGTTGCCGTGATCAGCGCGCCGGCCAGCACGTCGACCAGGTTGTGGCCGCCATGCAGCAGGATGGACGGGATCGTCACGGCGAGCAAGGCGGCACCGATCCAGCGCAGCCAGGCGAAAGGCCAGACGGCGATGGCAGCAACGGCGATCATGACCGTGTGATAGGACGGAAATCCGATCAGGCCGCCGACATTGAGTTCCTTCATGTCGTGCACCCCGTGGACGATGAGCGCATTCAGGCGTGCGCCATACTCGCTGTTCACCGGCGCGCGGACGATGGCGTCCACGGCGGGGTCGAGTGTCCAGAAACCGGACGCACCCGCTGAAGGGAAGGCGGACCAAAGGCCGATGGTGATGAGCGAGGCGAACAGGCTGGTGTAGGCTGCCATATGCAGCCTTTCGCGTCGTCCAGCCACTGCAAGAACGCAATAGCCCAGAAGCAGGAAAACCAGCGTCTTGTTGTAGACCGCACGTAATGCATCCGCGAGCCAGGGATGGCGGGAAACCCAGGTGGCGAATTCCGGCCAGGAATAGCCGAGATAGGCATCGATGCGGACCAGCATTTCGTCAACAGGTGCCATGTGGCGCGGCAACAGCATCACATTGTAAGTCGAAAAGACCAGGGCATCGAAAGCAAAGATGCCGATCAGCGTCGTCAGCAGCGCGGGCCGCTCATATTGCCCTGTCCGTCTGAGCATCTGCCCGAGCGCAACGAACACCAACGCCGCAAGCGCCGGTTTGATGAACAGCGTATAATCGACTGCGATCCCCTTGGTCTGCGCCAGAACCACGGCCGAAAGGCCGATGGCAGCAACCGTCATCAGGATTGTCTTTTCCGCCGGATAAAATCTCAGCACGTGATTGTCCCCGCTTCCGTTGTCGGGAAGACTAGGCGATGCGGGTTAAACAGCGCTGAATCAGGCCGTGACCACCATGCCGGCGAAGAGAATGGCTTCTGCCGTCAGGATGCCGGCGATGATGCGGCGGCCGGACAGGTGGTAGGCAGCGAACCCCGCTGCCATGGCGGCAATGCGCAGCAGAACGGGCACATGGGCCAGCGCGCCTTGCGGGAAGATGACGAGATTGCCGATGACCGCAGCGACAAGCCCGGTGGCCACACAGCGCACCAGCACCATCGCGGGTGCCCTTTCGTCGAGGCGCGCCCCGAGCGCGACACCGGCCCAGCGCCAGATGTCGGTCGGCAGGAAACCGGCCAGCGCGATGAAGAGATAGGGCCACCACCAGACATCAAGGGATTGGAATGTCAGCATCAGGCGGCACCTTTCCCGCTCTGGCCAATCATGTGCAGAAGGAAGGCCCCGCCGCCCGCCGCCAGGCCTGCGGCCAGCAGGTCAAAGCCTGGCAGCAGAACATGAAACAGCGGCCCCAGAACCAATCCCGCGCCCATGGCCACATGGCTTGCCCGTTCACGCGCTGAACCCCAGAGCGATATCAGAAAATACATGGGCGTCAGGAAGAACAGCCCGGCAGCGGCAGAGCGCGGGAGGCTCGGCGCCAGCAGGAAGGTGATGGCCAGGACGGAATTGGCCCCGAACATGAGCGCGGTGCCGAGGCCGAAATACCAGGCCGTGCGCCGTTCCCGCGGCACATGGCGGAAACGGTCAAGCGAAATCACCCAGGATGTCACCGCGATGAAGTGCGACAGGACATAGAGCACCCGTTTGCGTGTCCGAGGCGCGCGCATCTCGGGCACCAGAACGACGACCATCGGCATCAGGCGGACGGACGACAGGGCAACCGCGAGCGCTGCGGCAGGCAGGGACACGCCGGCATACATGGCCCCGATCAGCACGATTTCGGCCGGAAGCGCCCAGATCATCGTGTTCATGAAGAGCGTCTGCGTGAGCGACAGGCCTGCCTCGCGCGTGATGGCCCCGAAGCCGATGAAAGCGCCGAAAAGCAGGAAGGCCGGAACGGAAATCGCGTGGCGCGACCCGCGCAAAAACCAGCGCCAGGCAGGCGCTTCGGCAGGGTCCGGGTCTTGGCGCGGTTCGGGCGAGATCATGCTCCGCGCATATCACCCGGCAAGAGGCCTGACGACCGGGAAATGTTTGGCCGTCGCTTCAAAGAAGAAGCCGCCCGGAGGCGGCTTCGATGATTTTCAATCCGGCAACAGCTCAGCCCTTGCGCGGCACCTGCGGAATGCCCGGCCGCTTTCGCTGCGGCCCCTTGTCATCCGGCCCGGGTGCGGGTGCCTCGTCACCGGAACCCTTCGGCGCGGGCTTGCCCTTGGCCGCCGGTTTGGCGGCCTTGGCCGGCTTGGCCTTCTTGAGCGGTGCGGGCAGTGCCTCCGGCTCTTCCTTCTTCGGCTTCACCGGCGCATCCTCTGCCAGCGAATCGAGCTTGAGACCGGTGGAGCCGTCATCCTTGGTAATGACGGAGACGCGCACCGTGCCGCCCTTCTTCAGCTTGCCGAACAGCACTTCCTCGGCCAGCGGCTTCTTGATGTGCTCCTGGATCACACGGCCGAGCGGGCGGGCGCCCATGCGCTCGTCATAGCCCTTGGTGGCCAGCCACTCGATGGCTTCGGGCGTCAGGTCGAAGGTGACGCCGCGCTCCGACAGTTGAGCCTCCAGCTGCATGACGAATTTCTGCACCACCTTGTGGACCACCGGCTTCGGCAGCGAGCCGAAGGGGATGATGGCGTCAAGACGGTTGCGGAACTCCGGCGTGAACATGCGGTTGATCGCCTCGAGGTCGTCGCCCTCGCGTTTGGTGGAGCCGAAACCGATGGCCGCCTTCTGCAGGTCGGTCGCGCCCGCATTCGTGGTCATGATGAGGATCACGTTGCGGAAGTCGATCTTCTTGCCGTTGTGGTCGGTCAGCTTGCCGTGGTCCATGACCTGCAACAGGATGTTGTAGAGGTCCGGATGGGCCTTCTCGATCTCGTCGAGCAGCAACACGCAGTGGGGGTGCTGGTCGATGCCGTCGGTCAGCAAACCGCCCTGGTCGAAGCCGACATAGCCGGGCGGTGCGCCGATGAGACGCGAGACCGTGTGGCTCTCCATGTATTCCGACATGTCGAAGCGCAGCAGTTCCACGCCGAGCGACGATGCCAGCTGCTTGGCGACTTCTGTCTTGCCGACGCCGGTGGGGCCGGAGAAGAGGTAGCAGCCGATCGGCTTGTCGGGTTCCCGCAGGCCCGCGCGCGCCAACTTGATGGAAGACGCCAAGGCCTCGATGGCCAGATCCTGGCCGTAGACCGTGGTCTTCAGCTCATTTTCGAGACCGGCCAGCACCTTCTCGTCATCGGCGGAGACCGATTTCGGCGGGATGCGGGCCATGGTGGCGACGGTTTCCTCGATCTCCTTGACACCGATCTGCTTGCGGCGCTTGCCTGCAGGCAGCAGCATCTGCGAGGCGCCCGTCTCGTCGATCACGTCGATGGCCTTGTCAGGCAGCTTGCGGTCGTTGATGTAGCGCGCAGAGAGTTCCACCGCCGCCTTGATGGCGTCGTTGGTGTATTTCACCTTGTGGAAGTCCTCGAAATAGGGCTTCAGCCCGCGCATGATCTCGATGGCGTCCTCGATGGAAGGCTCGTTGACGTCGATCTTCTGGAACCGGCGCACCAGAGCGCGGTCCTTCTCGAAGAACTGGCGGTATTCCTTGTAGGTGGTCGAGCCGATGCAGCGGATGGCACCCGACGACAAAGCGGGCTTGAGCAGGTTGGAGGCATCCATCGCCCCGCCCGACGTGGCGCCGGCCCCGATCACCGTGTGGATCTCGTCGATGAACAGCACCGCACCAGGATAATCTTCCAGCTCCTTGACGACCTGCTTCAGGCGTTCCTCGAAGTCGCCGCGGTAGCGCGTGCCGGCCAGAAGCGTGCCCATGTCGAGCGAGAAGATGGTGGCATCCTCCAGCACTTCCGGCACGTCGCCGTCGATGATGCGTTTGGCCAGGCCCTCGGCAATCGCCGTCTTGCCGACGCCCGGATCGCCCACATAGAGCGGGTTGTTCTTGGAGCGGCGGCAGAGCACCTGGATCGTCCGGTTGATCTCGCTGGCGCGGCCGATCAGCGGATCGATCTTGCCCTTGCGGGCCTTGTCGTTGAGGTTCACGCAATAGGCGGTCAGCGCATCCTGCGCCTTCTTCTTGGAACCGCTTTCCTCGTTCTCGGCCTTGTTCTCGGCGGCATGGTCATCCTCGGCACCGCGCGGCGTGCGCGCCTGCGTGGCGCCCGGGCGCTTGGAAATGCCGTGCGAGATGTAGTTGACCGCATCGTAGCGGGTCATGTCCTGCTCCTGCAGGAAATAGGCGGCGTGGCTCTCGCGCTCGGCAAAGATCGCGACCAGCACATTGGCGCCCGACACGTCCTCGCGGCCGGACGACTGCACATGGATCACCGCGCGCTGGATGACGCGCTGAAAGCCCGTGGTGGGCTTGGAATCCTCGTCATAGCCGGTCACGAGATTGTCCAGCTCGGTATCCAGATAGTGGGTGACCGTCTTGCGCAATTCCTCGATGTCGACATTGCAGGCCGACATGACGGCCTTGGCATCCTCGTCATCGATCAGCGCCAGAAGCAGGTGCTCCAGCGTTGCATATTCGTGATGGCGCTCGTTGGCGAAGGTCAGCGCCTGATGCAGCGCCCTTTCCAGGCTTTGAGAGAATGCAGGCATTCGGTCCTCACTTCTTCTCCATCACACATTGCAATGGATGCTGATGTTGCCGGGCGAAATCCATCACCTGCGAAACCTTGGTTTCAGCCACCTCGTAGGTGAAGATGCCGCACTCGCCGACACCATGATTGTGCACATGCAACATGATGCGGGTGGCGCTGTCACGATCTTTCTGGAAAAAACGCTCCAGCACATGGATGACGAATTCCATCGGCGTGTAATCGTCGTTGAGCAGCAGCACCCGGTAGAGCGAAGGCTTCTTGGTGACCGGGCGCGTCCGCGTGATCACCGAAGTGCCGCGCTCACCGCCCTTCCCCTTTCCGCCGTCCGCTTGCATCCGCAAGTCTGTGCACTGCACTGCCGTCATCCTGTATCCCGCGGCTTTCGCCGCCAACAAAGTCCTGTGACTCACCCTATGTAGGTGCCATGCATGCAATTGTAAGCCCGACTCCGGCGCTTGCAAGGCGCTGGCCGGATCATTTGGCACGATCATCCAAATGTGAGGATTGGCGCGGTTTCGGCGGCGCTCAGGCAGCCGAGATGCCGATATCGCCGGGGGCGACAGACACGCTCTTGATGACAGCGAAGACCGGCTTGCCCGGCACCAGGCCGAGCGCATCGACAGAGCGCCGGGTGACCCGCGCAAGCACGCGCCCGGCGGCGGTTTCCACCGCAACCATGGCTCCCGGCCCCTCACCCTGCCGGATGCCGGATACGGTGCCGCCAAGAATGTTGAGCGCCGACAGGCTGGTGGGCCGGACCGTCGCCAGCATCACGTCATGGGCGGCGATGCGCACCCGCACCGGCGTTCCCAGCGGGTGCGCGAGACTCGGCAGGAAGAGTTTCTCGCCACCCGCCGCCAGTTCCGTCAGGCCATCGGCGTGGTGGACGGCAACCGCTGCTTCCAGCACCGCACCCGCCTCGCGCGCGCCGGCGGGCAGCACGGACGGGTCGCCCAGCACCTCGGCCGCGCTGCCCTGGCGGGTCACACGGCCGTTTTCCAGCACGACAACCGTGGTCGCCAGCCGCGCCACTTCTGACGCCGAATGGCTGACATAAAGCAACGGCACGGCTGCTTCGTCGCGCAGCCGCTCGAAATAGGGCAGGATTTCCGCCTTGCGCTGGTCGTCGAGCGCCGATAGCGGCTCGTCGGCCAGAATGAGTTGCGGGGCCGACAGCAGCGCCCGGCCAATGGTGACGCGCTGCTTCTCCCCACCCGACAACAGGGCCGGCCGCCGCTCCATCAGATGGCCGATGCCGAGCATCTCGACCACATGGCCGAAATCGGCGTGTGGCCCCCTGTTTCCGGCGCGTGCGGCAAACCATTGCCCGTATTTCAGGTTCTGGCGGACCGTCAGGTGGGGAAACAGGCGGCCTTCCTGGAAGACCGTGCCGAGGCTGCGGCGATGGGGCGGCAGATTGATTCGCGCGGCGGTATCGAGCAGCGTGCGCCCGTCAACGGTGATGCGGCCGCTGGGAGGCGTCATCAACCCTGCAACAGCACGTATGATGGTGGATTTTCCGGAGCCCGAGCGCCCGAAAAGCACTGTCACGCCTGCCGGTGCCTCGAAGGCGGCATCCAGCGAAAAGGTACCGAGCTGATGTGCGAGGCGGACCGACAGCATCACGCCCCCCCAATCCTGCGAGCCACGCGGCGGGCCAGCACTTCGGAGACAAGCAGCGCGCCCATGGCGACGAGGATGGAAACGGCGACGAGGCGCGCTGCCGCGCTTTCGCCGCCCGGAATCTGGAGGAAGGCATAGATGGCCGATGGCAGTGTCTGGGTCTGCCCGGGAATGTTGGAGACGAAGGTGATGGTCGCGCCGAATTCGCCCATGGCCTTGGCGAAGGCGAGGATCGCCCCGGCGATGATGCCGGGCAGGATCATTGGCAGGGTCACGGTGAAGAAGACCCAGACCGGTGACGCGCCAAGTGTCGCGGCGGCATCCTCGAGGCTCCGGTCAACGGCCTCGATCGACAGGCGGATCGCGCGGACCATGAGCGGGAAGGCCATGATGGCGGCTGCCAGCACCGCGCCGGTCCAGCGGAAGGCGAAAACAATGCCGAACCATTCATCCAGCCAATGCCCGATCCAGCCCTTGCGCCCGAAGGACAGCAACAGCAGGTAGCCGGTCACCACCGGCGGCAGGATGAGCGGCAGGTGCACGATGCCATTGAGCAGCGCCTTGCCGGGAAAGGTCCGGCGGGCGAGCACATGAGCCACCAGGATGCCAGGTGGCAGGCTGGCCAGCGTGGCGACCAGCGCAACACGCAGGGACAGGGCGACCGCGCGCCATTCGTCCGGTGTCAGCCAATCTGTCATGCGGCCTCAGTCAAGGATCGTGAACCCCTGTTTCCTGAAAGCATCATGCGCCTGCGTGCTCCCCAGTGCCTCGTAAAATTCCTTGTCGGCCGAATCGGACGCGCTGGTCAGAAGCGCAGCGGGATAGGTGACCGGCGGATGGCTTGTGGCCGGAAAGGTGGCAACCACGGTCACGGCTTGCGAGGAGGCGGCATCGGTCGCATAGACAATCCCGTAAGGCGCTTCGCCGCTGGCCACGAGGGCGAGCGCGGCGCGCACATTGTCAGCCTGGGCCACATCAGGGGCAACCGCATCCCACTGGCCGAGGGCTGTCAGCGCCGCCTTGCCGTAAATGCCGGCCGGCACCGAATCGACCATCGCCATGGCAAGCCTGCCGCCGGAAAGCAGGGTCTTCAGGTCAAGGCCGCTGCCGAGACCAACCGGTGCGGCATCCCGGCCATGGGCAACAAGAACCAGCCGGTTACCGAGAAGGTCGCGTCTGCGCCCCTCCGCCACAAGCCCTTCCCTTTCGACCGCATCCATCCAGTCCGGACTTGCCGAGATAAAAATGTCTGCGGGCGCGCCCGCCATGACCTGCTTGGCGAGTTGGCCGGACCCGGCATAGGAAATGGTGACCGTATGGCCGGTTTCTGCCTGCCAAAGCGCTGCGAAATCATCCAGCCCGGTCTTCAGCGATGCGGCGGCAAACACCACGACCTCCGCGGCCTGGGCCACAGGAGGACTGCACAGGCACAGGACGGTGGCCACAAGAAGTGCTTGCGAATGCCGCATCAGGCGGGTCTCGTCTCAGAATTTCGTTATGTCTGACAGAACATATTGGGCGCCACGCTGCCCGGCAACCGTTATTTTCCGCCGGACATATCCTTCAGCATGGCGCTGATGGCGCGGATGCGGTGGGCGCCAGCTTCGGCGGTAATTTCCTCAAGCTTGCGGTAATGGGCGAGCACCGTCTCGCCGGCCTCGGTCAGACGCGCACCGCCACCTGCCGGGCCGCCGCGCGTGCTGTCAACCAGCGGATCACGGAATGCTGCGTTCATCTCCTCCACCAGCGACCAGGCCCGCTTGTAGCTCATCGACATGGCGCGCCCGGCCGCCGCGATCGATCCGGTCTCGCGGATGCTTTCGAGCAGATCGGCCTTGCCCGGCCCCAGCATGGCGTCTTCCCCGAAGAGGATGCGTAGCCTGAGGCGCGATGGAGACGAAGCATGGTCTGTCATGGGCCGACCATGCCAGAAGGGTTTGACGGGACGCAAGCCAACAAAAAAGCCGCTGTTTTGGGGGCGCTGATTTGGTCCAGGTCGCGGGGGCAGGATTGGCATTTTGACCTGAGACCCAAGACTCACCCGCTTTTGCGCGGAGTCCGCTGTTTCATTTCTGGCCTCATGCGGCCTGCTGTTGCAATGCCATTTTCATGGCGAATTCGCTGGGCGTGAGATTGCCGAGTGATGAATGCGGTCTGTTTCGGTTGTAGTCCTCCTTCCATGCTGTGATTTGGGATCGGGCTTCGGAGAGTGACGAGAACAACGTCTCGTTCAGGCATTCGTCCCTGAAGCTGCCATTGAAGCTTTCCACGATGCCGTTCTGCATTGGTTTGCCGGGCGCGATGTAATGCCAGTCGATACCGGTCTCCTGGCACCATTTGAGAACGGCCATGCTTGTCAGTTCCGAGCCATTGTCGGAAACGACTGTGACCGGCTTGCCGCGCAGCCGGATCAGGGCATCAAGCTCACGGGTAACCCGCAGGCCGGACAGCGATGTGTCTGCCACCAGCGCCAGGCATTCCCGGCTGTAGTCATCGACCACGGCCAGAACCCTGAAGCGGCGTCCGTTGGTGAAGGCGTCCGCCACGAAGTCCAGGCTCCACCTCTCGTTTGTCCTGCCAGGGAGCACCATCGGTCTTCTGGTGCCGAGAGCCCGCTTCCGGCCGCCACGCTTGCGAACCTGCAGCTTCTCCTCGCGGTAAAGGCGTCTCAGCTTCTTTTGGTTCATGTTAATGCCCTGCCGTTCCAGCATCAGATGGATGCGCCGATAGCCAAAACGCCGGCGTTCACCGGCGATCTTCTTCATCGCGTCACGCAGATCCACGTCATCCGGCCGGATGCTCCGGTATCGAACGCTTGACCGGTCGATCTTCAGAACCTCGCACGCCCGACGTTGGCTCACGCCGTGCGCCGTGCACAGGTGAGCCGCTGCCTCCCGCTTTGCGCCGGGCGTCACCATTTTTTTGATGCGACATCCTTCAGCATGGCGTTGTCGAGCATGGCTTCCGCCAACAGCTTCTTCAGCTTGGCATTCTCATCTTCCAGGGCCTTCAGCTTGCGGGCATCCGAAACGTCCATGCCGCCAAACTTGGCCTTGTACTTGTAGAAGGTTGCTTCCGAGATGCCGTGCTTGCGGCAGACATCCGCCGTCTTCATCCCGGCTTCCTGCTCGCGCAGAATGCCGATGATCTGTTCTTCCGTGAACCGTGATCGCTTCATGTTGTCCGTCTCCTGGTCGGACGGACTCTACACAAATCTGGAGGAGCTTCAGGGGCTCAGGTCAATTCACTTGATCCCGCTTCGCCGGATTTCACCGGCTTGAGGGCCGCTGATGAGGCTCTCGTTCTGGACCCGTTACCAACAAAAAAGCCGCCCTTGCGGGCGGCGTTTTGTTGGTTGCGGGGGCAGGATTTGAACCTGCGACCTTCAGGTTATGAGCCAGATTTCCCACAATATCTAGAGCCTTGATTGTTGACGCGTTTTCCGGCGTAGTCTCCTAGAGCACTGTTTTTTCGAAGCTATCCGGCGCGACCGCCTGTCACTCGCCGCCAGCCAACGACAAAAACAGCCATATGATGTGTTGACACAGTGTTGACATGAGGAGCGCCGAGATGCCGGAGAAACTGACCGAAGCCGCCGCCCGGAAGGCCCTGCCGCCGGTGCGCGGGCAGAGCATGATGTGGGACGCGGAGGTGAAGGGGTTCGCCCTGCGGGTGACGCCAGGCGGGGCCAAGTCCTTCGTCCTGGATTACCGCGCGGAGGGGCGGCAGCGCCGGATCACCATCGGCGCCTGGCCCGACTGGACCGTGGCCGCCGCGCGCCAGACCGCGAAGGACATGAAGCGCGAGGTCGATCTCGGTCACGATCCGATGGGCGAGCGGCAGGCGCAGCGCGAGGCGCCGACGGTGCAGGAGATGTGGGAACGCTATGCCCGCGAGCACCTGCCCAAGAAGGCCGAGCGCAGTCAGGCCGACGAGCGCATCATGTGGGAGAAGATCATCTTGCCCCGCTTCGGCAAGATGAAGGTCGCGCAAATCACCCATGACGATGTCGATGCGCTCCACCGCGACATCACCGAAATCCGCGGCACGCCGGTTCGCGCCAACCGCACCGTCGAGGTGCTGCGTAAGGCGTTCAATCTCGCGATCCGCTGGAAATGGCGCGACGACAATCCCGCCTCGGGCGTGCGCCGGAATCAGGAGGAAAAGCGGAACCGCTACCTGAACCGCACCGAGATCGCCGCACTGGCGCAGGCGCTGAACGAGCATTCCGAGCCCATGTCCGCGAACGCGATCAAGCTGCTGATGCTGACGGGCGCGCGGCGCGGCGAGGTGCTGGGCGCGACATGGGAGATGTTCGACCTCGAGAACGGCGTCTGGACCAAGCCCTCGGCGCACACCAAGCAGCGCAAGCTGCACCGCGTCCCGCTCTCGGGCCCGGCCGTACAGCTGCTGGTCGAGATGAAGGCCGCCGCCAAGGCGAAGGCCGAGGCCGAAGGCGCGCCGCCCAGCCCCTACGTCTTCCCCGGCCCGACCGGGAAACCGCTCACCGAGATCAAGCGGACGTGGGTCTCCGTCTGCCGCAGAGCCGGGCTCGGCGCGGAGGTGCCGGTGCTGGACACGAAGGGCAAGCCGGTCCTCGACCGCAAGGGCGAGCCGAAGACCGAGTTCAAGCCGAATGTCCGGCTCCATGACATCCGCCATTCCTTCGCCAGCATCCTCGTGTCCGCGGGCGCGTCGCTCCCCTTGATCGGCCAGATGCTTGGCCATACGCAGGTCCAGACCACCCAGCGATACGCCCATCTGTTCGACGATCCGCTGCGCAAGGCCGCCGAGACGGTGGGCGCCTTCGTGTTGCAGACTCCCGCGGAACAAATCATAAACAACGAAAACGCGGAGGCCGACGATGCCCGTTCTTGACTATGGACACCTGCTGGCGCCCGGCGGCCTCTACCGCGCGCAGATCGCCGTTCGCACCGTCATGGCGTGGCCGGATCCAGAGGACGAGCAGGCGCGCCGCGAATACGTCGCCACCGTCATGTCGATGCACCTCGCCGACCTGAAGGCGAAGCGCGACGCGCTTCCCGATCCGCTGGCGGCCGAGGGATGGGAGGAAACGATCCTGGCCATCGAACAGCATGAGGCGTGGATGGCATCGCAAGACGAGGTGGAGGCGTGGTTCGATGAGGCCGGAGGCCATGCGACCGTCAGCATGGCGCCCGGTTTCCGGTTCTTCGAGACGGACATTGAAAAGCGGGTCGGCGCGTGGTTCGCAGCCGGTCTCATCCTCGCACTCGTGCGGCGGATGGCGGCTCACCACTCCGATCTGCCGGGCGGGGCCAGCGTCAACAAGGCCGTGTTCATCCTCGAACGGGTGAAGCTGCCCAACGTGCCGCGCAACAGCCACGACCTGCGCAAGGCTTGGAAGACCTACAAGCCCGTCGCCCATTTCTGCGCCGTGCTGTTCGACTGGTTCACCATCGCCATGCTGCACAACGACACGCCCGAGGAGGTCGGGCGCGCGATGGAAGAGGAGCTGAACGAGAGTTTCATGATGTTCCTGTCGCAGGCGGAAGCCTACCTCGAGTTCGGTTTGTCCTATCAGCCGCCCCGCACCAAAGGGCAGACCCTGCTGGATCCGAAGGAAACGTGGATCCTGCCGCAGTACCGGCCATGGCCCGAGGCGATGAGCACGCCGCAGCCCCTTACGGGCGATCTCCTTGCGGCCGCGCTGGAATACAAGGCGCCGATCCCCAGTGTCTGACTACTGAGCCGAAGCGGCTCACTAGATAACGCTCCCCCCTCACCAATAACGGACCATCGGGAACGTCGGCATCTCTCGGGCATCGGCGGCGCGTTGCGTCGCCTGGCACGAAGGAGACGCCGATGACCCAGCCCATTGCATCCGGAGGCGCCGAGAGGGCCGCCTCCGTCGCCCCACCCACCGATTTCCTCGACGGCTTCATCTCGGAGGAGGAATACGCGGCCCGCCGCAGGGTGTCGCTGCGCACCTGTCAGCGCGACCGCCAACTGCGCCAGTCCCCGCCCTTCGTCGTGATCGGCCGCCGCGTCTATTACCGCATCGAGGCGGTGCGTGACTGGCTGCTCGCTCGCGAACAGGAGGCCTCCCGCAAGCCGAGCGCCCCGCGCGCCGGGAGGGGCCGATGACCGCGCCCGCCACGCTCGCGCCCGACATGATGGTGGGCGCCGCCGAGATCGCCCGCTTCCTCTTCGACTCCGACGAGTTCCGGTTCCAGCGCCGCGTCTACTACCTCTGCACCCGCTCGAAGCGCCCGCTGCCGCATTTCCGGCTGGGCAGCCGCATCGCCACGCGCCGCTCTACGCTGATGGACTGGATCGCCCTGCAGGAGGGCTTCGCCAATGCCTGACACCCCCATCCAGTTCACCGGCTCGATCCTCGAGCGGTTCGAAACCAAGGTCGCTGCGAATGCGCCGCACCTGCTGCCCATCGTCCACGCGATCCGCGATCACGGTGTCGGCTTCCTGGTGATTCCGCAGCGCGCCACCGGACTCCATCGCGGCATCAAGCTGCTGCAGCGGCCCTTCATCGTCATGGTCGGCGACGACACCGACTGCGCGCTTGGCCCCGATCAGTATGACGGAAAGGCGTTCGACCGGCTGATTGGCATGGCCGACGGCGTCGCGATCATCTCCTGCGCCCCGCCACCCGAGGCCTATTCGAGCATCGCCCTGATGGCCATGGCACAGCGCAACGGGCTGATCATCGAGACCCGGCCCGAGCAGGAGATCGCCTGGACCAACCGCGTGCAGGCGGTCTGCCCCGAAATGCCGATCCTGCTCTGCACCTTGAAGGCGCCGCGCCAATGACAGTGCAGAACCAGAACCTCGACTTCAACGGCAGGCCGCCCGCACCGCGCGCCCGTGCCGCCACGCGCATGTCCGTCGCCCAGCTGGCCGACATGATGAACGACCGCATCGCGGACCTGGCCCGCGAGTTGCTGGGCGAGCCCAACCGGGAGCTTTCCAGCGCACAGCAGCTGCGTTTCGGCACCAAGGGCAGCGTCGCCGTGGAGATCGACGGCGCGGACAAGGGCCGCTGGTATGACCATGAGCACGGCGCCGGGGGAGCGGCGCTGGAACTGATCGGCCATTGCCTCGGGCTGGACGACAAGGCCGCGTGGAGATGGGCGCGGTCGTGGCTGGGCGAACCCGACGCCGGTCCGTCCTGGACGGCGACGCCGCCCGCGTCGCCCGCGCGTTCCGCCTCGGGCTCGGCCACGCCCAGGGAACCGACGCCAGAGGAACGCGCCGAGAAGGTGGCCGAGATCGTGCGCCGCACCGAAACCCTCGTCTCGACGCCGGTGCTCGCCTACCTGCGCCATCGCGGCATCACCGACACGCCGCCCGACTGCATCCGCTATCGCCAGTACGCCTACCGCCAGTTCGGGGCCATGGTCGCTCTCGCGACCGACGAGGCGGGCGAGGTGCTTGCACTGCAGCAGGTCTATCTGACGGCCGAGGGGCGGAAGGCCCCGGTCAAGGTGGTCAAGCGCACCAACAAGGCCGTCGATGGCTGGGCCGCGAAGGCCGCGGTGCGTCTCCCCGGCCGGGAACCGCTGATCCTCTGCGAGGGGGTCGAGACCGCGCTCTCGATCTGGCAGGCGACCGGACAGGAGGTCTGGGCCTGCCTCGGCATCTCGAACATCGGCCGCGCCCCAGTGCCTGAGAACGCCACGGTGATCGTCGCCCGCGACGGCGACCTGCCCGGCAGTAAGGCCGAGGGCCAGATGGCCCGCGCCGCGAGCCAGCTCGCGCATCGCGGCATGACCGTTCTGATCGCCACCCCGCCCGAGGAGCAGGACTTCAACGATGTCTTGGTCCGCGAAGGCGAGGCGGCCGTGCGCAACCGCATCGCCGCCGCAGAACAGTTCCGCGTCGAGGAGGCCGACACCGGTCGTAAGCGGCTCTATATCGGCTCGGACGTGGAAATCGCGAAACGGGTCCGGGAGGATCTGACCGAACGCCATGGCCGCATCGTCCATGCCGATGGCGAGTTCTGGCGCTATGGCGGAACCCATTGGGAGGCGATCCCCGACCACGAACTGCGCCTGCCGGTGCACGCCTATGACGGCGCCGGGTTCGAGACCCCCGCGGGCGAGCCCTCGAACGTCAAGCTGACCAAGACCCGCGTCAATTCCGTGCTCAACGAATGCGCCGCACTGTGCGCCATGCCTGGCTTCTTCGACGCCCCGCCCGCAGGCATCAACTGCGCCTCGGGCTTCATCCGCTTCGACGCGGAGGGTACGCCGCGCCTTGAGCCGCATCACCGCGAGCATCGCTCCCGCCACACCCTGCCCGGCCGCTGGCAGCTTGGCGCCTCCGGCACGCCGCCCGCGGGCTCGCTGCTGGCCAGG